>JACRTB010000009.1 GCA_014385025.1 Yanshouia hominis
GCCTAATCTGAGCACCTGTTTCAAGGTTCCTCAGGAAATCCGGCGGCTGATTGATACCACCGATGCCATTGAGGGTTTTAACCGCCAGCTTCGCAAAGTAACCAGGGCCAAATCTGTTTTCCCGACAGATGACAGCCTGCTGAAAATGCTGTATCCGGCGATGATGGATATTACAAAGAAATGGACCGGCAGACGCCAGGACTGAAGCATGATCCACGCTCAACTCGCAGTTTTCTTTTCCGACAGGACGCCGGATTGAGCGGTTGATCCTTGACACGCGGCATCTCTGCCGCTAATATGACGCCAAGGGAGCGGCCTCCCTGAACACAAGACCGCTCGCTTGAGATAATTTGCTCTATTTGCACTGCATTTGTCCGTTTACACAGAATTCGGGACGCTCCCGGAGTTACAGCTCCACAGCGACCAAGGATTTCAGTACACCTCTCAAGCATACTTCGACCTGACTCAAGAATATGGCATTATCCCTCCATGTCAAGACGGGGAAACCCGTATGACAACGCTATGGCTGAAAATTTCTTCTCAACTCTGAAAACAGAGTGCATTTACAAATATAAACCCGGTTCTTTTCGGGAGGCGGATGAAATGATCGATGCTGATATCTGTTTTTATAATCATGAGCGCATCCAGACAAAAACAGGAGTGGTGCCGCTGACGCTGCGCCACTCCGCTTAAAACTGAATATTTTCCTGCTCAGGTGCTTTTTTCTACTGTCCGCACAATCTGGGGCAGTTCATGAGTTGGCAAAACGGATGGCCTTTCCGTACCTGTTTTCCTGCTTCATTCATGATGCTGGCTTCATGATTTCGCTTGCCGATGTCGACGCCCACGATGTACATACGGAACACTCCTTTGGTTCAGTTTTCGTATGGCTGCGCCTCTCGTTCTCTACGGGTCATACCCTACTGCGAAATGAGAAGACAGCTCACATCGGGCCGCTTCATCCGGTTCATCAATGAAATCCCGTGAAGGGAGAGATCCCACTCTCGTATTCAGCGGACTCTGCCGCAAGGAGGGAAAGGAATCCTCGCCCATACGACGGTATTATATCATCAGCCTCCCGGCTGACGATACCGAATTCTTTAATCTTTATAGTAGGAGGAAGGGGGGATGCGACACATTTGCCCATGAGTATGACGGCCAATCTTTTGACTGGCGAGGAGCGGACCGTCTATGGTGACAGCAGCTATCTCGGAACAGAAAAACGTCCCGGGGCTGTGGCCAAAAACAAATCTGGAAAGCGTATTCATTTACAAAATCAACCGTCGCCCTTCCCCGAGCAAACGCAATTCCACCCGTTCCAAGGCACAGATCAAGCGCAGGGAACATGAAAAGTCGTCCGTTCGAGCCAAAACCGAGCATGTATTTGCCGTCGCAAAACAACAATACCAGTATCGTAAAGCTAAGATGCCTTCGCCCCTTTTTTGTCTATTCAACTTTCTTTTTTTGCGTGGACCTCTAGGCTTGGATTCCATGCGTTGCTTCTTGCCGTTGGGGAAGAAGTCATAGTCAAAATAAAACAATAACCCGAACCCATCTCCCACAGGAAAGTACGGGTTCGGATTATATTGCTTTGGTGCCGGTGGTCGGACTCGAACCGACACGGTTTCCCGCCGCATTTTGAGTGCGGTGCGTCTGCCATTCCGCCACACCGGCATCTGCGCCAAAGGCATTGCAAATATTATACAACAAATTGCGCTCGCAGGCAAGATAAAATTGAAGATTTTTCCTTCCTTTGCAGCGTCAAGATCGACCGGCCTCAGGCTTTGCGACGTTCATCATAACACCTTTGCAAAGATTGAAAGGAGAGAAGATCGAAGGCACCCCTTCCACCGGGAAGGAGGAGGCTTTCCGTTAGTCCATTTTGAATCGGTACCCTGCGCCCCAGACCGTTTCGATGTATTGGGGGCGGCTGCTGTCCTCCTCGATTTTTTCCCGAATTCGGTTGATATGCACCGTCACTGTGGAGGCATCTCCAAGAGAATCGAATCCCCAGATCCGTTCGAGCAGCGTCTCTTTGGAAAAGACGATGTTGGGATTCTGCGCCAAAAACAACAGCAGTTCAAATCCCCGGTTGGTGAGGGGGATTTCCTGTTCCCGGACAAAAACCCGCCGGGCAGCGGGTTGGATTTTCAGCCCCTTGTAACAGATGCCGTCCTGCTCGAGGCGCCGCTCGCCGAGGGAAGTGAGACGCTCATAGCGGGTAAGGTGAGCGTTGACCCGCGCGACCAGCTCGCTGGGGGAAAATGGCTTGACGACATAATCGTCGGCTCCCAGCCCCAGCCCGCGGATTTTGTCGATATCCTCTTTCCTTGCGGTGACCATCAGGATTGGAATCTGAGTTTCGCGGCGCAGCGCCCGACAAATTTCAAAGCCGTCCATTTCGGGGAGCATAACATCCAGAAGAATCAGGTCAAATCCGCCCTCTAAACCGCACTGCAGGCCCTCCCGGCCGTTTGCGATGATCTCGGCCTCGAATCCGGCGATCTCCAGATAGTCGCGTTCTAGTTCGGCGATGCTGTCGTCATCTTCCAGAATCAAAACTCGCTTCATATTGGGCCCTCCTGTTTTAGTTCAATTCGAACGGTCAGTCCATTCCTGCTTTCCGCGGAGATCTTTCCCTGATGCGCCTCGACAATTCGTCTGGCGATGGCCAGCCCCAGCCCGCTGCCGTCACCTGAATTGCTCCGAGCCTTGTCTCCGCGGTAAAAGCTTTCGAAGAGGCGGGAAATGTCGGACTGCGCCACGCCGGGCCCGTCATCCGAGACGGTAATGACGGCTTTCCCTTGTTCCGCCCAAAGGGCAATCCGGCTGGAACCGGCAGGGCCAGTACGGTACTTGACGCTGTTTTCCAGCAGGTTGCCCAGAACGCAGCGCATCTGTTCCGGGTCCAACAGGGAGCAGAGCGGGGACGATGTCCTGTTTTCAAAGGAAAGACTCTGTCCCTTGGCGCCGAACTCATCCCGCGCGCTTCGGACATACTGGTTCAGAAAATGTGCCAGTTCCACTCGCTCAAACCGGAAGGGGAAGTGCCCTGTTTCAAGCTTGGACAGAAGAAACAGACGGTCAACGAGAGCGTCCATGCTGCACACCCTGCGGTGGATGATCTCAAGGTAATGTGCCTGCTTTTCAGGCGCCGAGGCCACTCCGTCGCGCAGACCCTCGACGTATCCCCGAATGGCGGTGAGGGGGGTGCGCAGATCATGGGACATTTCAGCGATGAATTCCCGTCGCTCCTCCTCATAGCGGAGCTGCTTTTGCACCGATTCCTCCAGCCTGGCGCGCATGGCGTCGAAATCGCGGAACACTTCGCCGAACTCGTCGTCGCCGGTATAGTCCAGTGAGAAGTTCAGCTCCCCATCCCGAATCCGGCGGGCGCTTTCCCCCAAGCGGGAGAGAGGGGCGAGGACGCTTCTCGCCACCCGGGAGGAGAGCAGGGCATTGCTCAGCGAAATAACCAGCAGGAACGCACCCAGCGCCAGGATAAAATACCGCTGAAAAACCTGCCGCAGAAGAATGCCGAGGCTTCCGGTCTCCTCCACGGAGCTGTTGACCGCAATCAGGGTGATATGAGAGCCGTCAATCACGACCGAGTCCCGCACAAGGGCGATTTTTCCCGCCGCGAGGATGAACGGCTCGCCGGTATCGGGGAAGACACCGGACGCCCACTGAATCGCATCGTAATCTTCCTGTGAAAGATTGGATTCGACGATAACCCCGTTCTGCACGAGCTGGATGTGAAAGTCAATTCCATCCATAATATCCATCAATTCAGAAAGCTCCTCCGGATTGGGGTCATCCACCTGTTCCTGAAGGTAATGCCCGACCAGTTCCCGCGCGAGGGCGACGCTTTCCTGATTTTCGCCAAGCTCGCCGATCTCTCCATGGTAGTAGAGCATCACGATGCCGGCCGTTGCGCCCACGATCAGCAGGATCAGCATCGCGGGGATCAGCAGCATCAGAAGATTTGAGACGGCCAGACGTTTTTTTATGGTCATGGCGGGCCTCCCTTACGGTTTTTTCTTATTATAATCGATATTGCTATCCTTTTCCTAACAAAATTATAAAGAAAACCTAACGGCAGTCGGCCGGCAGTGCTACACTGCCGGCCGACTGCCGCGAAGCGTTAGACCAAAGCAAAGGAAAATTCAGCGGAAACGGCAAGCTCGCCGTGAACGGAGCCTGTTCCGCTTGCGAAACGAAACGGTCCTTTTTCCTTGACGATTCTGCATTCAATGGTCAGGGTTTCTCCGGGGAGCACCTTGCGGCGGAACCTGACCTTGTCGAGGCTTGTGAAGTAGGGGAGGGTTCCCGCCCTGCATGCCGCGTCGCCGGTGAGAAGCACACAGCAGGTCTGCGCCATCATTTCGCAGAGCAGGACTCCGGGAACCACCGGGCTGTCCGGAAAATGTCCCTGCAGGAACCATTCGTCGCCGCGGACGGTGTAGCGACCGCGGGCGCTGCCGTCCTCAAGGCGTTCTGCCTCGTCGATGAGCAGCATCGGTTCGCGGTGGGGGAGAATGGCTTTGATTTCGTCTCTGTTCATCTGTTCTCCTCAGCGCGCCTTGCGGAAGGCCAGGCAGGCGTTATGGCCGCCGAAGCCCAGCGAGGCGGATACTGCAAGGTCAATTTCGGCCTTGCGGGCGGTGTTCGGAATATAATCGAGGTCACATTCGGGGTCCGGCTCACCGTAGCCGATGGTGGGCGGCAGCAGGCTGTTGTCAAGCGCAAGAATCGAAGCGATTGCTTCGACCGCGCCGGCGGCGCCCAGCATATGGCCAGTCATCGACTTGGTCGAGCTGACGGCGATTTTGTGGGCCTCCTCTTCGCCGAAGGCAAGCTTTACCGCGAGGGTTTCGGAGGCGTCGTTGAGAGGAGTGCTGGTCCCGTGCGCATTGTAATAGACCCGTTCCCCCGCGGCATGGCCTGCCTGCCCGAGCGCCTGACGAATCGCGCGGGAGGCGCCCTTCGCTTCCGGATCGGGGGCTGTGACGTGGTGCGCGTCGCAGGTATGACCGTATCCGGCAACCTCGGCGTAGATTTTCGCGCCGCGCGCCTTCGCGTGCTCATATTCCTCCAGAACGAGGACGCCTGCGCCCTCGCCCATTACAAAACCGTCGCGGCGCTTATCGAAGGGGCGGCAGGCGGTTTTAGGATCGTCGTTCTGGGTCAGCGCCATGCAGGCGGTAAAGGCGGCGACCCCCAGCGTGGTGATTGAAGCCTCGGTGCCGCCCGCGAGGATCGCGTCGGCCCAGCCGCCCGCGATGGTGCGGTAGGCTTCTCCGATGGCGTTGGTTCCGGTGGCGCAGGCGGTCACGACTGGCAGACAGGGTCCCTGCGCGTTGAAGCGGATGGCAACATTTCCGGCGGCAAGGTTGGCGATCATCATCGGGATGGTCATGGGGGAGACGCGGTGAGGTCCGCTTTTGAGAAGTTTTTCTTCCTCGCGGACCATTGTGGAAAGCCCCCCGATCCCCGAACCGATATAGACGCCGAGCCGTTCGGGGTCGCAGGCGAGCCCGGAATCCTCCATGGCCTCCTGGGCGGCCGAAATGGCGTACTGCGAAAAAAGGTCGAGACGCTTGGCTGCCATCTTGTCAACATAACGGGTGATGTCAAAGTCCTTGACCTCGGCGGCGACCTTCGCCTTATAACCGGAGGGGTCAAAGTGATGAATCAGCCCGATGCCGGAAACCCCATTGGAGAGATTCTCCCAGAAAGTGGGGATGTCGTTTCCCACGGGGGTGACGGCGCCGAGGCCGGTGACTACAACTCGCTTCATTCATGTTCTCCTCTCAGAACAGCGGAGGCTGCCGCTGTGAATTCCCGGTGCAGCGTTTCAAAAAGCTGGTGCACCGTTACGACACCGTTGACAAGGTAGCCGTTGGCGCCGACAAAGGCAAAGCCGCGGTCAAGCCTGCCCTTACAGGCGGCAAGCAGCGCCGCCGAGATACAGTAGGGAGAGCTTTCGACCTTGCAGGTGGTGATGCAGTGCCAGGGGCAGGACTTCGGGCAGGTTTCACCGGCCTTGGCCCTGCGCAGAAACTCATTGCCGATTGCCCGTCCCGGCATTCCCACGGGACTTTGGATAATGGTGATATCTTCCTGACGGCAGTTGACATAAGCTTCCTTGAAGGCGGGGGAGGCGTCACACTCCTCGGTGGCGACAAAACGGGTGGCCATCTGTACCGCCGAAGCGCCGAGCGACAAAATCCGGTGGATATCCGCGCCTGAAAAGACCCCGCCTCCCGCGATCAGCGGAATGGCGCGCCCCGCCTTTTGCTCCAGCTCATCGATGGCGGGACGAAGCTTTCCGACCAGCGATTCCAGCGAAAATTCGGGATCGTCCAGCTGTGCGCGGGAAAAGCCGAGATGACCGCCCGCTTTCGGTCCCTCGAGGACAAAGCCGTCGGGCAGACGGCGGTATTTCTCCTGCCACCAGCGCGAAATCATCTTCACCGCCTTGGCCGAGGAAACGATCGGCACCAGCGCGGTGGCGGAGGACGCGTATTTCGGCAGGTCAAGCGGAAGCCCGGCCCCCGAAAAAATGACGTCGATTCCTGCGCCGGCCGAAACCTTGACCATCTCGGCAAAGTCCGACATGGCGGTCATGATGTTGACCCCGAGCATTCCCGGCGCGTGCGGGACGATTTTTGCCCGCGCGGCGGCAATTTCTTCTGCGAGCGATTCCCGGATCGCCTTCTGGTGGTCCGGCTCGGCGGGGCGCCGCAGCATACCGATTCCGGCGGCTGAAATGACCCCCACGCCGCCTTCGCTGGCGACGGCGGCGGCGAGGTTCCGCATCGAGATGCCGACCCCCATGCCGCCCTGCACAATGGGGACGGGAGCGTGGGAGGCGCCGAGAATCAGGGGAGGCAGCTTAAAATCAAACATGACGGCTCGCTTTCTTTCTCAGTGGAATCGGCTTACATTGCCAGTCCGCCGTCAATCCGAATGACTTCTCCGGTCAGATATCCCGCCGGCTCGCTGCAAAGAAAGCAGACAAGGGCGGCAATTTCCTCCGGTCTGCCCATTCGTTTCATGGGGATCGAGGCAATTGAGGCTTCCCGGACCTTTTCGGGAAGCGCCGCGGTCATATCGGTTTCAATAAAGCCGGGGGCGATGGCATTGCAGGTGATTCCCCGGCCCGCCAGCTCCCGGGCGACCGATTTGGTCAGGCCGATCATCCCGGCTTTGGCGGCCGAGTAGTTGGCCTGACCGGCATTGCCGCAAAGACCGGAAACCGATGAGATATTGACAATTCTTCCGAAACGGCGCCTGACCATCGTCCCCGCACAGGCGCGGGTCATCAGGAACGCGCCGCGCAGGTTGGTTGAGAGCACCGCGTCGAAATCCTCGTCCTTCATCCGCATCATCAGCCCATCGCGGGTGATACCTGCGCAGTTGATGAGGAAATCGATCCCGCCCCACTCCTCCTGCAGCGCGCCGCAGGCCTGTTTGACCGACGCTGAGTCGGAAACATCGCAGCGAACCGTACGGATCTCTCCGCCTGCTTCGGCGGCGAAGGCGGCGGTTTCCCTGGCGGCTGTTTCATTCCCGGCATAAAAGACGGCAGTTTTGGCATGATGTCCGGCAAGCGCAAGAGCGACGGCGCGTCCGATTCCGCGCGATCCGCCGGTGACAATGGCAGTTTTTCCGGTGAACATCCGATCAGCCCCCCTTTATCGCTTCAATCGTCTTTTGCAGCGACTGCGCATCCTCGACATTGGCGATGAACGCCTCGGGAAGAGTCTTTTTCACAAAACCGGAGAGCGTTTTTCCCGCGCCGACCTCTACAAAAGCGGTGAAGCCGTCAGCCCAGAGCCGCTCGAGGGTCTTTTGCCAGTAGACGGGGCTGACGAGCTGACGGGCCGGCATTTCGCGGTCCGCTCCCTCGTAGGGGGAGGCTGTGGCGTTGGCGTAAACCGGAATAGCCGGAGCGGACATCGGCAGGCTCTGAAGAACCTCTCGCAGTCCGTCGGCGGCGCTCTGCATAAAAGGGGAGTGGAAGCCTCCGCTCACCGCGAGCGGGATTCCGCGTCCGCCCGCCGCCTTGGCGGCGGCGGCGAGAGCCTCCTTTTTGACACGCAGCGTGGCGGCGACCGTCTGGCCGGGACAGTTGAAATTGATCGGGTAACTGTCACCGACCTCCCGGCAGACCTCCGCGGCCTTCTCGGGCGTGAGCTTCAGAAGGGCGACCATGCCGCTTTGGCTCGCCTCCGAGGCGGCGTTCATCAGTTCGGCACGTTTCACGACGAGAGAAAACCCGTCTTTCGGCGAGAAAGCGTCCGAAAAAGTGAGGGCCGCGACCTCCCCGAGCGAAAATCCTGCGACGGCATCAGGGAAAACGCCGGCTTCCCGCAGAGCTTCCGCGGCAGCGAGATCGACGCAGTATAGGCAGGGCTGGGTGTTGATGGTGACGGCAAGCTCCTCGGCAGTCCCCTCAAAGCACTGGGAGGAGGTGCCGGGGCGGATGGAATCCGCGCAGGCGAAGACCGCGGCGGCGGCGGGGGAGGCTTCGCGGAGCGACTTCCCCATGCCGCTGTACTGTGAGCCCTGACCCGAAAATAAAAATGCTATTTTACCCATTTGGCGGCACCTCGCAAAATCTGTTCCGTTTCGTCCATCATTTCCCGGATGATTTCAGCACAGCTCTGCTCCTTGTGCATCATCCCGGCAATCTGGCCGGACATAAAGGTCCCATGCTCGAGGTCTCCCTCCTGCACGGCTTTGCGCAGTGCGCCGACCCCCATTGCCTCCAGCTCGGCGGCGGGGACGTTGGAATCCGCCTCAAGCTTCATAATCTCGCGGGAGAAAGGAGTCTTCAGGCAGCGGACCGGATGTCCGAGCCGCTTGCCGGTAGCGATGGTATCAATATCCTTCGCCTTGAGGACGCGCTCCTTATAGATGGGATGGACATTGCATTCATGAGCGGTGAGAAAGCGGGTGCCCATCTGCACTCCGATTGCTCCGAGCATCAGGGCGGCCGCCATGCCGCGTCCGTCGCCGATGCCGCCCGCCGCGATCACCGGGAGATCAACCGCGTCGACGACCTGCGGAACGAGGGCCATGGTGGTCAGCTCGCCAATGTGGCCGCCTGATTCACAGCCCTCTGCGATGACCGCCGTGGCGCCGCTGCGCTGGGCTATTTTCGCATACGCCACCGAAGCGACCACCGGCAGAACGGTGATTCCGGCCTCTTTCCAGGCGGGCATATACTTGCCGGGGCTGCCGGCGCCGGTGGTGACGACCTTGATGCCCTCCTCAACGACAACCTGTGCCACCTGATCGGCAAAGGGACTCATCAGCATGATGTTGACGCCGAAGGGCCGGTCGGTCATTGCTTTGGCTTTTCTGATCTGGGTTCTCAGCCACTCGGCGTCGGCGTTCATTGCCGAGATCAGTCCGAGTCCGCCCGCGTTGGAAACGGCAGCGGCCAGATCGGCGTCAGCGACCCATGCCATGCCGCCCTGAATGATGGGGGCCTCAATGCCGAGCAGCCCGCAAAGCGGTGTTTTCATCATAGCGTTACGCCTTCGCCTGCAGGCTTTCGATATAGGAGAGCAGGCTTTTGACATCGACGAGGCTCTCGTTCATTTCAAGTTCAAGGTCAAAGGCCTCCTCAAGGTTCATGATAATCTCAACGATGTCAAGCGAGTCGAAGCCCAGCTCTTCGAAGGTGGTTTCCATCTTGATTTCAGAGGGATCGATCTCCTTGTATTCGGCAAGGACTTTGGCGACGGTTTCAAAATTATTCATGGTGTAATTCTCCTTTTTCTTGATCATTTTCAGTTTGTTCTTCTATGCTAAACCGCGCATCCGAGCGGAAAAGCGCAAAATTAATCGATCTCCCAGCGGATGACCGCCGAGGCGCTCGTCAGGCCGGCGCCGAAGGCGCACATCGCGAGCAGATCTCCCTTTTTAAATTTTCCCTGTTCGCGGCTTTCATCGAGCAGAATCGGAATGCAGGCCGCGGAGGTATTGGCAAGCCGTTCGATATTGATGAGAAACCGCTCGCGAGGAATTTTCATTTTGGACATGGCGAATTCAATGATCCGCATGTTGGCCTGATGGGGGAGAACCCAGTCGATATCCGCTTCGGACAGTCCGGCGTCCCTGATCGAGCCGCGCAGGCCGCGGCACATCGCGGTTACGGCAAATTTGAAAACTTCCTGTCCATCCATCACCGCATAGCTTTCGGGGCCCCGCGCGCGTCCCGGCAGATTCCCCCGCGCGGCGGGAACATAAAGAACATTGGTGCGGCCCTGGGTTTGGATCGAGAGGGAGCGAAGCCCTTCTCCCGGGCCAAGAACCACCGCGCCCGCTCCGTCCCCGAACAGGACGCAGGTGGAACGGTCGCGCCAATCCATCAGACGGCTCATTGCTTCGGCGGCAATGACAAGAATCCGTTTGGCTCTTCCGCGGGCAAAATAACCGTCGGCCACATCGAGCGCGAAGAGAAAGCCGGGACAGGCGGCGCTGACATCGAAAGCGGGGCAGGAGGCGCCGATCGCTTCCTGAACCGTACAGGCGAGAGAAGGGGTGATGTAGTCGCTGCTGATGGTGGCGCAGAGGATCAGGTCGAGGTCCCCGGGACCGACGCCCGCGGAGGCCATCGCCCTGCGGGCGGCTTCGGCGGCGAGCTCGGTGAGGGATTCCTCCATACAGACGTGGCGCTGACCGATTCCGGTACGGGAACGAATCCATTCATCGGTAGTATCCACAAAGCTGCAGAGCTCCTCATTGGTCAGGATCGTTTTGGGCAGGGCCCGGCCTGTGGAAAGAATCGAAAAGCTCATGGGACGTTACTCCTTATGATTGTCGGTTTTCTTGAGATAGCGCCGTTCCGTCGGGGCGATATGGTCGCGGTACTGCCGCTCGAAAAAGCTGTTGAGCCGCTGCATCCCCTTGAGCAGCTGGCCGCGCTCCTCGCTGGACAGCTCCTTGGTGAGCGCGCGAACCATATTTTCGTGAAAGTAAGCAAAAAGCGCATAAGCTTTGCGTCCCTGACGGGTCATATGGATGTAGACGACTCTGCCATCCTCTTCCGAGCGCCGCCGCACGACGCATCCCTTGGCGGTCAAACGGTTGACCGCGGCGCTTACCGAGGGCTGGGTGATGTTGAGCGCCTGCGCGATCTGCTTGACGGTGCAGCATTTTCCCTCGCTTTTTCCGATCACCTCGAGCAGGTGCATCTCGCTTCCGGTGACATTCAGCTCCCCGATCCGCTGTAAAAACTGATTTTCAATCTTAACGGTATAGCGGTAAGCGGTAAGCAGAGTATCATCAAGTCTGCGGGAAAATTCGTCCATCGCCGAGCCTCCTCTCATGGATGGGGTTGTGGAAAACATTTCGCAAAATAATTAGATTGTCTATCTAATTATAAAAAGAGGCATCCGTCTTGTCAAGAAAAGGGGTAACAATTTATAGAAAATTCACAACTATACAGGATGTCTCTTCGCCGCGGATTTCATCCGGCAAGAAAAGGTGTCTTGTCATCCCTGTGTAAATGGTGTATAATAACGGCGTTATGGTCGGGCATTTTTGCCGGAACCGGAAAGATGGGAGAAGAATATGTCGCTCAGGGTCGCACAGCGTCAGAATGCAAGGCGCGCAAGAAAAACGGAACATACCGTCCCGCTGATTTTGTTTCTTCTTGTGCTGACGACCTGCGGCGCCCTTCTGTGGGCGGCCTCCACCCGGCTGGGCTTATGCGGCCGGGAATTTTCTGTCGCCGAAGGACTTGATTCCCGGGCGGAGAGTCTCTATGAGGGCTTCTTTGCCGCCTTTGGACGCGAAAACGACCGGGACCGACTCTCTTACCGGATCAACCGCCGGATTGAGCTTGAGCCGGGCGGACCCGCGGCACTCTGCCTTGGAAATCCGCTTCGTAATTCCTTCCTCCTCCGGGCGGAGATCCGCCTTGATGAAAGCGGCACGGTTCTGTTTTCGAGCGGCCTGCTGCTGCCGGGCCGCCAGATCCGGTCGGCGGTGCTTGATACCACGCTTGAAGCGGGGGAATATGCGGCGACCGCCCGATTCTATGCCATTGATCCTGTGAGTCTTGCGGAGCTGGGCTGGGTCAGCGAGCCGCTGACCGTCACGGTATTGTCCTGAAAACGGCGGCGTAATGCCGCCGGGAAAATATTCGCCCCATGGGGCAAAAAATTCGAAATGAGGCCGACTTCCATGATCGATATCAAAAACGAGCGAAATCTCACGATGCTCACCGATTTTTATGAGTTGACGATGGCCAACGGCTATCTGCACAAGGGAATGCAGGACCGGCAGGTTGTGTTCGACATGTTTTTTCGGAGAATTCCCGACGGGGGCGGATATGCGATCGTCGCCGGTCTTGAACAGCTGATGCAGTATCTCGACAACCTTCAGTTTTCGGAGGAGGATATTGCATTTCTCCGCAGTAAAAACACCTTTTCGGAGGAATTTCTCGATTATCTGCGCCGTTTTAAATTCATCTGCGATGTCTGGGCGATCAAGGAGGGAACCCCCGTCTATCCTCAGGAGCCTCTGGTCGTGGTCAAAGGGCCGGTGATTCAGGCACAGCTTGTTGAGACGATGGTGCTGCTTTCCCTCAACTACCAGTCGCTGATCGCCACCAAATCCACCCGGATGAACCGGGTTGCCGAGGGGCGGGCCATCATGGAATTCGGCTCCCGCCGCGCGCAAAGCTACGATGCCGCGATGCTCGGCGCCCGTGCGGCCTATATCGGCGGATGCACCTCGACTGCCTGCGTCATTGCCGACCAGTACTATAACATTCCGGCGGTGGGGACAATGGCTCACAGCTGGGTACAGCTCTTTCCGGATGAATATGAGGCGTTCAAGGCTTATGCCGAGATCTATCCTGACAACTGCACTCTGCTGATCGATACCTATGACGCGCTCAATTCAGGAATTCCCAATGCGATCCGCTGCTTTAACGAGGTGCTGCTCCCGAAGGGTTTCCGTCCCCAGGGGGTTCGCATCGATTCAGGAGATATCGCTTATCTTTCGAAGAAGATGCGGGTGATGCTCGACGAAGCCGGCTTCCCGGAATGCAAGATCGTCGCTTCCAACTCGCTCGATGAGTATATCATCCGCGATCTCATCCTTCAGGATGCCAAGGTTGATCTCTTCGGCGTCGGTGAAAACCTGATTACCAGCCGTTCCGAGCCGGTGTTCGGCGGCGTATACAAGCTGGTCGCGGTCGAGGAAGAGGATGGCAGGCTTGCCCCCCGCATCAAGATCAGCGAAAGCCCCGAGAAGATCACCACCCCCGGCTTCAAAAAGCTCTATCGCCTTTACGACCGCAAGAGCGGGCAGGCCATCGCGGACTATATCACTCTTTTTGAGGAAAAGGTGGACGATACCCGTCCGCTGACCATATTTGACCCCAACGCCGTCTGGAAGAAAAAGACCCTTCGAAATTTTGAAGCGGTCGAACTGCTGACTCCCATCTATGAAAAGGGAAAGCGGGTCTATACCTCCCCGAGTCTTGCCGAAATTCAGCGGTATTGCAGGAGAGAGCTTGACCGGACTTGGGATGAGGTCAAGCGGTTTGAGAATCCGCACCGCTATTATGTTGATCTTTCCCAAGCGCTTTACACCCTCAAATCTTCAATGCTCGACGAGTCCGAGGCAAAGATTCGGGCCATGATCGAGCAGGCCAAGGAACAGTAAGGCTGTCAAAAAAGACGACGTGGAATAAGCCGCCCCGGATTGCGTTGTCCGCGCAATCCGGGGCGGCTTATTCCACGTCAGTGGGATTTTCCTGCTGCCTATTTTTGACTGGTTTGCTTCGATCGGAGGAATTTGGTGCTTATTGCCGCTTTGACGGCCCGTTTCAGGCAGGAACGTAATTTTCCCGCAATCAGTCGGGCATGACGGCGATGTCGGTGAGCAGCGCCTCCACATCCTGTTCCGGAGTTGACCAGCTTGTACAAAAGCGGACGATTCTGCGTCCAGCCCCGGCATCCGCCCAGAATTCGCTGCGATAGCGTTCGTTGAGAAAGGCGAGCTGCTCCTTTTTCAAAACAGGGAACTGCTGGTTGGTGGTGGAACCGCCGTACATCCCGACTCCTTTTTCCTCGAAGGCCCGGCGGATTCTCAATGCCTGCGTCACCGCTTCGCGACAAATGGAAAAGTAAAGCCCGTCCTCGAACAGAACATCAAATTGAATTCCGAGCAGTCTGCCCTTGGCAAGCATGCCGCCGCGCTGCTTGATGAAATAGCGGAAGTCGCGCTTGAGTGCCTCCCTGCGGATGACCACCGCTTCACCGAACAGGGCGCCACATTTGGTGCCGCCGATGTAGAAGATGTCGCAGAGAGCGGCCAGCTCCGGAAGAGTCAGATCGTTCCGGGGGCTGGCAAGACCATAGCCCAGCCGGGCGCCGTCGATATAAAGCGGAATTCCGTACCGGTGGCAGACGTTATAAAGATCGGCAAGCTCTTTTTTGGAATAAATCGCCCCCGACTCGGTGGGGAAGGAGAGATAGAGCATTCCGGGCTGAACCATATGCTCACGAATTTCACAGCTGCGGTCCTCCCGCAAAATTTTCTCCACCTGACCGGCGGTGATCCGGCCGTCCGATGAAGGCAGAGGGAGCACCTTGTGTCCCGTCGATTCGATTGCGCCGGTTTCATGACAGGCGATGTGTCCCTCTTCCGCGCACAGAACGCCCTGATGAGGCCGCAGAATCGAAGCGATCACCGTCGTATTGGTCTGGGTTCCGCCAACGAGAAAATGTACGTCCGCGTCCGGTGCCGCGCAAGCCGCCTGAATCCGTTTTTTGGCGCTTTCGCAGTAGCGGTCACAGCCATAGCCGGGCGTCGCCTCCCAGTTGGTTTCGTTGAGTCTCTGCAAAATTTTGGGGTGTGCTCCCACAAGATAATCACATTGGAAAGAAATCATCAGGTTCCTCCATTTCATGAATCCACCGGTTGGCCGGTGCTTTGCACAAGTCCCGCGCAGGGCCTGCCATCGGACGTGCCTGCTGGTACATTGATTTCCTTCGCCTGCATAAGACGGTCCCACTGCTATTAAAACAGCGCATTTCCCCGGCTTTTCACAAGCAATCACTTCTGCAATGTTTTATGAGGGGTTCTTCACTGCGCCCGGATGAGGGTGGTGGGCGCCATCGCTCACGGCTTTCTCCGGTGGTCGTTTTATGTTGCGCGCGGATGAGGGTGGCGGGTGCCGGCGATTACAGCTTTTTTCGGTGATCGTTTCACGCCGCGCCCGGATAGGGACGATGGACGCAACGAAAGTTTTTTCGACCGCCGGGCATTGCCGGCGGCTTTTCTTTACATAGCTTTAGTGCATGGAACCATCAGCTCTGCTGGTAAGGGTAGAAACTTCCGCTTCAAGAATCGGGCAAAGCGAGCTGAAAACAAAATTTTGGATGACAGGGAGATTTTTCCGTTTATGGGCTGTAGGACAAGCGATGCAAGTGAAAAAATTTCAGTGTCTCCCGAATGGTTTTTCGATACAAATTTTTTCATGGCCGACTCAGGTACCTGGCATTGCCGGCGGCTTTCTTCTGCAAAAGAGGGACCCGAATTATTCTTCGGGTCCCCGAGATCGGCTCAAAGGGATTGAAGCAGCTCTTTGAGTCCCTCCGCCTCGACGGTGGGGGAGTAGTAGAAGCCCTGCTCATAGGGACAGCCATAAGCGGCGAGCTTCTGAAGCTGGTTTTCGGTTTCGACCCCTTCGGCAATGATTTTGAGCCCGAGCTTTCCGGCAATGGAGATCAGCCCTTCAATGAGAATTCCGCTGCGCTCGTTATCCTCAAGCTGCCATATGAAGAGGCGTTCGAGCTTGAGAACATCAACCGGCAGATCGAGGATGTTGGTGATTCCCGAATAGCCGGTGCCGAACTCATTGAGGATGAACTCGACGCCGAGCTCGGAAAGCTCCTGCATGACAATGTTCACCTGTGAGAACGAGTCGATCAGAATGCTTTCGGAAAGCTCAAAGGCCAGCTTTTCGGCAGGAATGCCGTATTCCGCAAGCAGCGCGCGGACGTCCTCCGGGAAGGATTCCTGCAAAAAGAGGATTGGTGAAATGCAGACGGCAATCGATTCAAAGTCCTTTTTCTCATCAAGCAGCTCCCGGATCAGTCCGCAAGTGTGGCGCAGCTCGAGCTGGTTGACG
This sequence comes from Yanshouia hominis, assembly GCA_014385025.1. GTDB lineage: Bacteria > Bacillota > Clostridia > Oscillospirales > Ruminococcaceae > Yanshouia > Yanshouia hominis. Next base: position 16,172 of record JACRTB010000009.1, read on the forward strand.
GCGCAGACGAGACCAAGCTGTTCGGCGATGGGCAGAAATTCCTGCGCGCTGATCCGCCCCAGCGTGGGGGAGATAAGCCAGAGGTATCCTTCCGCGCGGGTAAACATTTTCTTTGCAACGCAGTAAGTAGGCCGGTAACGGAATTCAATCCCTTTTCCGGATTTCAGCGCGTCCTTCAGATCGTTGGCAATGGTCTGGCGGCGCTGCAGCTTCTGAATCAGCTCCTGATTGTAGACGGTATACTGATTCTGTCCCCGCTCGGCCGACTCGGAGACCGCCTGTTCGAGGTGGGAGGCGGCCGTTTCGGCATCCGGCGCATGGTCAGGGTAAAAAACGATTCCCATATCGACGCTGCACATACAGTCGAGGTCGTTGATCCGCCAGGCACGCTCAAACCGCTCGAGAACCTTTTCAACCCCTTCGGTTGCCTGCACAAAGGATGCCTCCTCCATGACGGCGATGAATTCCACGCCGCCATAGCGGTAGACGTCGGCGCACAGTTCTTCCGAGAGGTAGTGCGCTACCTCGTTGAGGAGCATTCCGCCGTACTCATAGCCGAAGGCGTTGTTGAAGGTCTTGAAATTTTCAATATACATTTTGACGAAAGCGCCCTTCGCCTTGGGGGAGGTCTGGATGGCCTCGCTCATTTTTTCGATGCACAAAGGACGGTTGGGGGTATCACAGATAACAAAATACGGTCTTGCCGGGGTGGAATTTTCTTTTTTGTGAAAGAACATCGAATCACACACCTTTCTGATGTCAGCCGCATAGCGCAGCGAATTTACCGGTCAAGCAGCGGCCCGAGCAGTGAAACTGCCGCGCTGCACCCCAAACGATCAGCCCCCAGGGCAAGAAAACGCTCCATATCGGCGCGGGTGCGGATACCGCCCGACGCTTTGATCTTCAGCGGATAGAGGTGACAGGCGATTTCCCGCGCAAAAAGGGAAATATCCTCCGCCGTTGCACCGCCGGTGGAAAATCCGGTGGAGGTTTTGATATAATCCGCGCCCGACTCTGCAACCAGCCGGCAGACGGTACGCTTCTGCTCCTCGTTGAGAAGGCAGGTCTCCACGATTACCTTGAGCACCTTTCCGGCCGACGCCTCCCGCACGGCGAACAGCTCGCGGGAAACCTCACCGAGCGCCCCCGACCGCAGTGCGCCGATTGGGATGACCAGATCCACTTCATCCGCGCCGGAGGAGATGGCTTCTCTTGCTTCAAAGACCTTGACAGCGGCGGACGATGCCCCAAGCGGAAAGCCGATCACGGTACAAACCGGGATTCTGCCGCCCAAAAGCCCGGCGCAGAGGGGAACAAACCGGGGATTGACACAGACCGATGCAACCGAACAGCGCAGCGCCTCGCCGCAGAGGGCTTCGATGTCCGCGGCGGTGGCCTCCGGCTTGAGCAGGGTATGATCGACATGGGAGAGAATGTCGGCGGGCGTCATATGGAAAGGACCCCTTTCTATTTGGAATAAAGCTTTTGCAGCCGGATATCCTCTCCGACGAAGGGGATGACCCGAAAGCAGCCGAGCAGGCGGGAGTGCAGCCGTTCGCCGTAGCGGGAGGCAATGTCTCCTTCGTTCAGGTTGGTGTTAATGACGGTGGGCAGGCTTCTGAGCTGCCGGGTGTTGACCAAATCATAAAGCACCGAGGTGGAGAAGGCGGTGGTGAATTCGCTGCCGAGGTCGTCGAGAACCAGCAGCTCGCAGTTGAGCACCGGGTCAAGGTAATCCTGATATTCGGCGCTGCCCTTTGAGAAGCGCGCCGATTCAAGCCGGGTCAGCAGGGTATGAAACGGGAGATAAAGCACATCGAAGCCCCCCTCGATCACAGTGTAGGCGATCGAGAGGGAGAGGTGGGTTTTCCCGAGGCCGGGCTTCCCGATCAGAAGCAGGCTTGGGGAGTCGAGAGAAAAATTCTGGGCATATTTGACACATTCCGAGAGGGTTTTGCTCATCACCGCCCGTTCGGAAACGGCGGCGGAGGGAGAGCCTTTCTCAGAGTAGTATCGAAGGTCGAAACGTTCGAAGCCGCAGAGATCGACCGAAGCCTGCGCGCCGAGACGCTCATACATCAGCTCCTTTTCGAGCTGAACAACGCAGGAACAGAGACGTCCCTGAAAAGCGCCGGTATCCCGGCAGAGGGCGCAGTGATAGCGGGGTTCCAGAACATCGGGAGGAAATCCACCGGAACGCAGAGCCTCGGAAAGCTCCCGCTGCTTCTGCAGGTTAAACTCCCGGATCTTCCGCACCTGTGCGGCGACATCCTCGCCCGAAAGAACCGCGGAGGCCAGACGCGCCGAGGTAGTGGAGATTTCCCGCTCGATCTCGAGGGCGCGGGGAGCGCGTCTGGCAACGGCCATCCGCCGTTCGATCGCCTCAGAAGTTGCCTTTTCACGGCGTTCGGCCAAAAGCTCGCGGCTCTTTTTTACAATTTCCAGCGGGTATGGCATACTCGTTCTCCTAATCCTTCATAAATTGCTCGAGAATTTTGCGGTTCAGTTCGCTGCCCGTTCCGGAGGGCTTGGCTCCCGCGGCGGAGGAAGGCTTGGATTCCTGCTTTGCTTCCTCGATGGTGCGGATGCCATTCTGATACCAGCTTGCAAGAATCTTGTTGAGATATCCGAACGCCAGCTTGCCGGTCCTCTCGACGGTGATTTCATAGGCATATTCAATCAGGGAGAGGTCAAACTGATAGGTATCAAACCAGGTGGCAATGTATTCACGCTCGCGGGGAGTCAGGCTGCGGTCGCTGATTCCGAACGCGGAGCGGACCCGTCCCTCATTGCTGCGGCGCTGGGCGAGGGTATCAAGATGACGGTCCACTCCCTCGTCGTCGATTCCTTCCCCAATCCAGGAGGCGGCGACCTTTTCGGCGTAGGCCATGCTCGAACGCCCGATTGAGATGCAGTAGCTAACCACGGTGATAATATAATGCGGAGTCAGCGCGTAAAAGGAGTAGAGTGCGATCAGGGCGTCAAGGTCGGCCGAAGTGAAGAGCTTGCCCATCATCGATTGCAGCTCCTGTAAAAGCCCGCTGAGCGTCTTGTCTGAATCGACGATTGAGACGGCCTCCTCACGCGGAAAATGAGGCCGGACAGCGGGCGGGGCGGAGACGGCGGAACGCGGCGGGGCGGGAACCGGAACCGCCGGCGGCGGTTCCGAAGCAGGACGGGGAGGCTGTGAAGGAATGGCCTGTCCATCGGGGCCGGAGGAGGAGAGAACCCCTGTTTCCAGCCAATAGCTCAGCGCGTCCGAAATTTCGGAAACCGGCTGTCCGAGCCGGTCCGCGATTGCCTTCGGGTCTCCGAAAACGTCCGGATCCCGAAGCAGAAGAAGCAGGCATTTGAGGGCTACGCCGCTGCACATTCTGATATGCCGGTCGGTGATCTCGGCGGGAACGGCAAAGACCTGCCGCCAAAGGGCGGAATTGACGGTAAACTGCAAGGATAGGCCTCCTGTATCATACATTCGAAATCGGACGGCAGGGAGATGCCGCGCCGGTGAAGAAAAATGCGGGGATTCGCACAATCGACGAAAAGATACATCTTTGTGCGTTTTAGTATAGCATGATTCTTAAAAAAATTCCATCCTATTTCTGCCGGATTGGCAATAACCTTTTTCGGTTATTTTGAGGAGAACCGTTGCGCGAACCTTGCCATTTTGCAAAAAGGTGGGTATAATATCCATGTACGGCGGTTTCGCCGAAAATCGGCGGCGGCCGTCCGTTTTCACGACTGCGCAATGGAGGGTGAACAGGCTGGAGCAATACGATCTTCATGTCCACACCAACTGGTCGGACGGTTCGATGCCGGTCGAAGAGACGGTCGAATTCGCCGCCCGGCGTGGCCTTGCCGGCCTCGCCGTTTCGGACCATGACTCGATGGAGATGGTCGGCCGGGCGAGCCGGCGGGCGGCTTCACTCGGGTTGACGGTTATTCCGGCGGCCGAACTCTCCTGCGTCGACCCGGATACCGGGCGGAAGGTGCACCTGCTTGTGTATGCGCCGTCGTGTCCCGAGGTGCTGGAGCCGCATTTCCGGCTGCTTGCCGGGCGGCGCCGGCGTGTCGGCGAAGAAATCATCGGATTGGTCTGCCGCCTTTACCCTGTCAAGGCGGAGCGGATTTATGAACTTGCGCGGGAAAGCGGCACTATTTACCGGGTGCATATTCTGCGCGCGCTGATGGAACTGGGCTATGCCAACACCATCTACGGTCCTCTCTATGAAGAGCTTTTCGGCAAGCCGGATGGAACATGCCTGCGTCAGGTGGAATATCCCGACGTCTATGAGACGGCTCAAACCGCGCGGGAAAGCGGCGGCGCGGTGGTGCTGGCCCATCCGGGAGTCTACCGCTCCTTTGCGGTCGCGGACCGTCTTGCCGGAATGGGACTGATCGATGGAATCGAATACCGATATCCGCGCAAGCGGGAGGAGGATGCGGCGCTGCATGACGAGCTGGTTTCCCGCCGCCATCTTTTAACGACCGGCGGAACCGACTTTCACGGCTGCTACACCACCAATCCGCGCCCGCTGGGGAGCTGCACCACAAGCGCCGGAGAGCTTCAGCGGCTGCTCGAACGGGCAGGCGGCGGAAATCACGACCGAAAAGAGGAAAATACATGAACTATGCATATACTCCCCGCGGAGTCTGTTCCCGTAAAATAGAGGTTGATCTGGCCGACGACGGCGTGATCCGTTCGGTGAGGTTCACCGGGGGCTGCAGCGGCAATACCGCCGGAATCTCCAAGCTGGTCACCGGCATGAAGGCGCGGGAGGTAATCGAGCGCCTGCGCGGAACCACCTGCGGCGGCAAGGGTACCTCCTGTCCGGATCAGCTCTCGATTGCGCTGGAAAAGGCACTGGCCTCCAAGGAATGACCGCAGCGGCCGCAGGGCCTCCACAGAAACCGAAAGGCGTGATAGAAATGTTCGATCATTACAATGATGACGATGTCAAGATCGCACCCGAGGACCTTTCCAAGCTTTTTGACCGGGGCAATCCCGTTGCGGACGACAACATTGATCTGTTTTTGCGCCAGCGGTCCAACGGAAACACCGCCCGCGCCCGGAAGCTCGGCGCGCAGTATGTCAGCGACCTGATCGACAGCGTCTGGACCCGCGCGCCCGAGGATGTCGATCCGGCGGATTTTGAGCTTCAGCTGAAGCTCCTTTTCGCCTATGTGGTGCACCGGATCATTGAGGACTACTCCCCCAACCACATTGTCGCGAATGCGGCGCTCGGCAGCTTCTACGAACATCTGGAGGAAGCCGATCCGGCCGTTTATGAGGAGATCAACGACAGCGCCGCTTTTTCCCTCTATCTCTACCTGCACCGTTCGGGGAAGGAGACGGCCGCGGAGATCGGTAAAACATTTGCCGGCCTCTGCAAGGCGGGGGAAGGTTCCGACTGCAATATGATCGGGGAGTGCGGCTACGCGCGCTTCCTCGGCGGATGCGCCCAGAGAATGCTTTCGGCAGGGTATCTCGAATAGGGAAGCCGCCGCCGTCGAAGGGAGGTCGAAGCAGATGCAAAGCGAAGCGTTTATGGCGGGGGTAATCCCCGGCGCGCCCAATACCGATTATGAGGTGCGGATTCTGATCTGCTGGCTGCTTCAGGAGATCGGCGCGCCGGTCACGCCGGAACAGCTCAATGCGGCGTTGACGGGGGAGGGGCTGGTCAACTATTTTGAGCTGGCCGGTGCGATTGGGCAGCTTGTCTCGACCGGGCACCTGACGGAATCGTTTGAAGAGCATCAGGACCGAAAGGTCCATCTGCTCTCGCTCAGCGAGCTGGGTTCCAAAACCGCGGAGACCTTTCGACGGGATATCCCGCGCACGGTGCGGGACAAGGCCGCCGAGTCGCTGCGCCGCTGTATCCTTCTGGAACGGTTTGAACGGGAAAATCTTGCGGAAATCACTGAAACCGAGGACGGCTTCTGCCTGACCCTCGCAATTCGGGATGTAGGAAACGATCTGCTGCGTCTGTCGCTCTATGCACCGACCCGGGAGGTCTGTGAAACGATGCGGGGCAACTTTGTCAGTGATCCGACCGTTGTTTACCGTGCGGTGCTCGCATCCCTGATGGGGGAGAAGCTGCGGGATATCTCCTTTCTGGGGCACCAGACGGAGGCAGAGGAGTAGAAAAAGGCTTCCTGTCGGCCATGCCGCCCGAGGATGCAGAGACTCGGTCCTCAAGCAAAGCCGGGAAATCGGTCAGGACCGCGGAAGATCACAATGCGTATTATATCCTTCGGAATATCGGCGCCTTTTTGGCATATGCCCTAAACCTTTGATACTTTCTCACGTAGAAAGACCTTCCGGCTTTTTGCCGGCGTCCGGCTGAGCGCATATCGGTGCCTTTTCGGTATATGGCCGTAAACTTTTGACATTTTCTCACATAGAAAGACCTTCCGGTTTTTTGCCGGCGTCCGGCTGAGCGCATATCGGCGTCTTTTCGGTATATGGCCCTAAACCTTTGATACTTTCTCATATGGAAAGACCTTCTGCTTTTTTGCCGCGGTCGGCTGACTGCAGCGTTCCTGTAGCAGAAGGTCTTTGGCATGATGTGATGTCTCTACTCCCCGCGGCGGTTCCGAGTCCCAAAACGGGATGTGCCCCTCGCAGAGGGGCACATCCCGTTTTGAACAGCGGTTATTCGACAGTAACTGATTTTGCCAGATTGCGGGGCTTGTCAATGTCGCAGCCTCTCTGTCTGGCGGTAAAATAAGCGATGAGCTGCAGGACCGTCACAGCAGGGAAGGGCATGAAGAGATCGTCGAAGTCATCGAGAAGCAGGACGGTATCCGCCACATCCTGAGAGATGGTTTCCCCCTGTTTGGCGATGACAAAGACTTTGGCCCCGCGGGCGGTCGTCTCTTTGATGTTGGAGAGCATTTTAGGCAGCAAAGCGGTCTGGGTGCAGAGGGCGATGACTGGAACTCCCTCGGTAATCAGAGAGATGGTGCCGTGCTTCAGCTCGCCTGCCGCATAGGCCTCGCAGTGGACATAAGAGACTTCTTTAAGCTTGAGCGAACCCTCGCAGGCCAGCGCATAGTCAAGCCCCCTGCCAAGAAAGAAAAGGTGCTCCGCTCCGGCGAGAGACTTTGCCGACATCTCGATTCTCTCCTGAAGACGCAGGGCCCCGCGTACCGCCTCGGCGCTTGCAAAGAGCTGCCTCGTGAGAACGCGCACCTGTTCTTCCGACAGGAGACCCTTTTCCTGCCCGAGGGTAAAGGCAATGAGATAGAGCAGAGAAATCTGCACCGAGTAGGCTTTGGTGCTTGCAACCGAGATTTCTGGCCCGGCGAAGGTGTAGAGGACGTGCTCTGCCTCCCGCGCAATCGAAGAGCCGGCGACGTTGACGATGGCAAGGGTGGAAAGTTCCATCTGCTTGGCAAGACGCAGCGCCGCCAGGCTGTCGGCCGTTTCTCCGGACTGGGAGACGATGATCACCAGCGTGTTCCCTGTCAGAATGGGGTCGCGGTAGCGGAATTCGCTTGCGATATCGACTTCCACCGGAATCCGCGCGAGCTTCTCGATGATCGTCTTGCCGATCATCCCCGCGTGCATCGCGGTGCCGCAGGCCACGATTTGAATCCGTTCGAAGCGGGAGAAAAAGTCCTTCGGCAGCCCGTCTCCGCTCCAATCCGGCAGACCGTTTTTTACCCGCGGGGAGATGGTATGGCGCAGCGCGTCGGGCTGTTCGTGAATTTCCTTGAGCATGAAGTGTTCATAGCCGTCCTTCTGGGCCTGCTCGATGTCCCAGGTGACCGTCTGCACTGCTTTTTCGCGGGGCTTTCCGTCCATGCCGAGGATGCGGATCCGCCGCGGAGTGACGACGGCGATTTCGCCCTCATCAAGAACAAAATATCGGTTGGTATAGCTGATGACGGCGGTGATATCCGACGCCACAAAATTTTCACCGTCTCCGAGCGCGGCCAGCAGCGGGCCGTCCTTGCGGATGGCATAGATGGTGTCAGGGTGGTCAGAAAACATGATAACGAAGGCATAGGCGCCCTCGATTTTATTGAGCGCTTCCCTGATTGCGTCAATCGGGTCGCCATGATAGCAGTAATCAAGATAGCAGGCGGCCACCTCGGTGTCGGTCTGGGAGAGGAAGGAATAGCCCTGCTCGGTCAGCAGGCCGCGCAGCTCGAGATAGTTCTCGATGATGCCGTTATGGACCAGCATGACCCGTTCGGTCCCATGCGGATGGGCATTTTCGTCGGTCGGGCCTCCATGGGTTGCCCAGCGGGTATGACCCATGCCGCAGCAGCCTTTCAGCGGATGCCTTTCGACGGCGGCCCGCAGATTGGAAAGGCGTCCCGAGCGTTTGACGGTATGAAAGGTCCCGTTGTCGCTGACCAGAATGCCGGCCGAGTCGTAGCCCCGATATTCCAGTCGCTCGAGTCCGTCAAGCAGAATGCCGCATGCTTCGCGGTGGCCGGAATAGCCGATGATACCACACATATAAAAGGTGCTCCTTTGTTTGTTTTTTTCTTTCCGCGTCCGTATTTGTCCCACCGGTTGCCCGGTGGATTTGCCGTCCGCTGCGTCCGAAAGAAAAGGACGGAGAGGCATCCGCCGAATTGTCGATGACCTCCCACCTCGTCAACCATTTCCGAAAAGCCGAAAGTGGTTCTGGCGCTTGTTGATACAGAGGCCGCGAAGAAATTTGACCGCCTCCTTTTGGAGAATTTTAAGATTTTATTGGGGTTCCTCCTTTCGTTGGAGCTATTATCTCATAAATATCAAACTTTTGCAACCGCCGAATGAACGGCTCGTTCCATACTATGGAAGGACGGTCAAAATGGTGCTGCTTTGCCATCAAAAAGATGAGCTGCAAAACGCATCCATCAGCATTTTGCAGCTCATCCGGAAAATCTGTCCGCGGATTTTCGAAAGAAAAGGCGGGCGGCGCGGAGTCACACCATCAGTGCGTACCGCAGAATAAAGAGGATTCCAAGCACGGTGAGGGTGGGGTTGAGATCCTTTGCCCGGCCGGTGAGGGCCTTGATCACGACATAGCCCATGATGCCGAAAGCGATGCCGTTCGAGATGCCATAGGTCAGGGGCATCATCACCATGGTCAGAAATGCGGGGATCGCCTCGGTGGGGTCGGAGAAGTCGAGGTTTTTGAGCGAGGATCCGATCATCAGAACGCCGACATAGATCAGAGCGGGAGCCGCCGCCGCAAGGGGAATGATTCCGATGAAAGGGGCGAGCAGAAGGGAGACAAGGAAGAGCAGCGCGGTGACAACCGAAGCGAGGCCGGTGCGGCCGCCCTCCGATACGCCGGAGCTCGATTCCACGAAGGTGGTGACGGTCGAAGTACCGAGAAAAGCGCCCGCCATGGTGGCGATCGAGTCGGAGAGAAGCGCCTGCTTCATGTTTTTGACGTCGCCTTGTTCATCAAGCATTCCGGCGCCCTGCGCGGTGCCGACCAAAGTGCCGATGGTATCAAACATGTCGATCAGCGAAAGGGAGATGACCACCACAAAAATTTTTGAGAGCACCGCAAAAAAGCCCTGTCCCGCGAACATGGAGGAAAAGCCGGAGAACATTGCACCGAGCGAGAAAGAGGCGTACTCCGCGAACATCGGGCCGATATTCATCGAGAAGCTTTCGGGAAGAACGGTAACTCCCAGCGGAATTCCCGCGGCGGTGGCTGCAAGAATGCCGATGACCATGCCGCCCTTGATCCGTTTGGCGTTGCAGATGGCGATAATGAGCAGGCCGAGCAGCGCAACCACGGCAGAACGCGCGCCGGAACCGGCGGAAAAGTCGGAGAAATTGACCACGCCGACCAGAGTGGCGTCATTGTTGATGACGATGCCGCCGTTCACCAGCCCGATAAAGGCGATGAAAAGGCCGATACCGGCGGAAATCGCCACCTTAAGGTTGTGGGGAAGGGAGCGGACGATCGCCTCACGCAGGCCCAGCAGCGAAATCACCAGAAACAGAACGCCCGAGATGAAGACGATGGCAAGACCCTCGGCGTAGCTGTAGCCCATGCCGAGCATCACGGTATAGGCAAAGGTGGCGTTCAGCCCGAGGCCGGGGGCAAGCGCAAAGGGCAGGTTGGCCAGCAGAGCCATCAGCGTGGTGCCGACAAAGGCGCCGAGGCAGGTGGCGATAAAGACGCAGCTTTCGATCTGCGCGCCCAGCGCGGCATCCCCGATAATATATGCGGGGTCCGCCAGCGTTTTAGGGTTGCTCGCGAGAATATAGGCCATTGCCATAAAGGTGGTGAGCCCGGCAATGATCTCGGTTTTTACATTCGTATTGTTTTTGGAAAGCTCAAATCGTTTTTCCAGCCAGCCGTTCATTCTGATTCTCCTTTTCACTTCTTTCAAATTGGATGGCAACACTGTTTTAGAATACTCCATGAACCGAGAAAAAGCAATAAAATTGTCGCAATTCGGACATATTTTTTTGAAAAAACAGGCGCCGCGTTTCTCGCGGCGCCCGCCTGCTCACTGTGGAACCGGAAGTCCCAAAATCATTTTTGCGCATTTATAGACGTCGCCGCACCCCAGCGTCAGGACGAGGTCCCCCGGCCGGGCATGGGCGAGGATATATTCCCGTATTTCCTCAAAGGTTTCAAACCAGGTGCTGCCCGGAATTTTGACGGCCAGATCGGCGGTTGAGACGCCATAGGTGTTGATTTCGCGTCCGCCCATAATGGCGGACATCACCACATGGTCCGCGATGGGGAGCGCCGCGGCAAACTCGTCGAGCAGCAGCGCGGTACGCGAGAAGGTAAAGGGCTGAAATACCGCCCAGACCGCCTTGAAATCCAGTTCCTTGGCCGCCCGCAGGGTGGCGGCGATTTCGGTGGGGTGATGGGCATAGTCGTCGGCGACGGTGACGCCGTTGATTTTTCCGAGTATTTCAAACCGGCGGTGAACGCCGGTAAAGGCGGCGAGCCCCCCCGCGAGGGAGGAGAGCGGCGCCCCCGCCTCGAGCGAGGCGGCACAGGCGGCTACGGCGTTGAGGATGTTGTGCCGTCCGGGCACGCAGATCGAAAGGTCGGCCAGCTTTCTGCCGCCGGAACAGAGGGAGAAGGCGCAGTGCGCTCCGTCCTTCCAGACAATATCGGCAGGATAATAATCGTTCTGCGCCGAAAAACCGAAGGAAACCAGCTTTTGCGGCAGTCCCTCCACCGCCCTGCGGCTGTTCGGATCATCGCCGTGATAAATCACCGTCCTGGAGGTGTTTTCCGCAAACCGCCGGAAGGAGCGGATCAGGTTTTCCATCGTTTTGAAATAGTCAAGATGGTCGTCATCGATGTTCAGAATGACCGCAATATCAGGCGAGAGATGCAGAAAGGTGTCCACAAATTCGCAGGCCTCGACGGTCATGGTATCCGAGGCTCCGGCGCGTCCGCTTCCGCCGATGGCGTTGATTTTGCCGCCAATGACCGCGGAAGGATCGAATCCGGCTTCCAGAAGAATCTGGGTGGTCATCGCCGTGGTCGTGGTTTTTCCATGGGTGCCCGCGATACAAACGCAGTTGGAATAGCGCCGCGAAAGCAGCCCGAGCATCTCGCTGCGCTCGACGGTCGGAATCCCGCGCCGGCGGGCCTCGGCGAGTTCGACGTTGTCGGCCATGATGGCGGCCGAATAGATGACCGCGTCGGCGTCCGCCAGATTGGCGGGATCGTGGCCGATGGCGACCCGGATTCCCATCGCGCGTTCCTGGTCGATGGTGTCGCCCGGGTTGTTATCCGAACCGCTGATTTCATAGCCCTGTGCATGCAGGATTTGTACGATCGGGAACATCCCGGAACCGCCGATTCCAATGAAATGAAGCTTGCGGCAGGAATGGAGAAGATCTTCTGAAAATGTGGACATCATGGCCACCTCCGAGCATTTCTTTGAGGGAAAAGACAATACGTTGTCAAGTGTTGGCATATTGCGGACCGGCTAAACGCAGCCTGCGGATCATATCGCCGGCAAGAACCGCCGGACCGCGTCCGCGGGGCGGGACTCCGAACGCATTCATGGCTGCTCTGCGGATATTATATCACGAAATCCGGGGGATGAAAATAAAAAACGCAGCAGAAGGAATACGAAGATTTTCGAAGGCTGAATAAAAATTTTCCGACTGGCGGATACTTTAGAGCGGGTGCAAAAATTTGCCATCACGACGTCAGGAGGAAAAATATGAACATCACCAACATTAAAATCAGGAGAACCTATGAGGACAACCGGCTGCGCGCCCTTGTGTCACTCACCCTTGAGGGGGATTTTGCGGTGCACGACATCAAGGTGATCGAGGGGTCGGAACGGCTTTTTGTCGCCATGCCCAGCCGCCGGGACGAGCAGGGCGGCTTTCGGGATATCTGCCATCCGATCACTGCGGAGGCCAGGCAGACGATGGAAGACAAAATTCTCGCCGCCTATCGGGAACATCTGGAGGAAGCGTCCCGCCACCGGCCTGAAAGGGAGGAGCACCGGAACGATTTAAGCGACGCCCCCATAGGATGAAGTAATTTTCATCTAATGGGGGTATCGCTATGAACCGATCACCGGACGGGACCGCTGTGCAGGATGCGCGTCAGCTCGTTCGAATCGTCCGAATTGAATGCGGTCAGCCGTTCGAACGCACGGTGGCCCTGGTCTTTGGGCAGACGCCCTGCGCCGCCGCGCTCGCGGAGGAGCTGAAAAACATGGGAACGGCGCGGGTCACGCTTACCGACGTGTTTCCCGCCCAAGGGGAGAGCTATGATCTGATCCTGCTGCTGCGGGGAATGGACCCGGAATGTCTGGGCGCGGCTGCGCGTCCCGGCGCTTTGGTGATCGACGCCTGCAGGGAGAAGAATTCCGAATGGATTATCCACGATCCGTCGCTGCACTATCGCCGGATTCGGGTGATATCCACCGCGGGGTTTTAAACGGATTCCATCCGCGGGCAGCCGCCGAAACGGCGGAAAGAAGGTCCTTAATTTGAAGAAATTGAAAAAATTGATGCAGGTCATGCAAATAAAGCCTGCATTTGCTTGATTTCTCGACCGGTTCTGCTATACTATGAGTGCAGGAATTTCAATAAGGAGGACCTTTTTATGCATAAGGACTTAATCGGACTGATTACCGGAATGATGCCCAAGCTTTCCAAAGGACAGAAGCAGATTGCCCGCTATATCGTGGAGCATTATGATAAGGCGGCCTTTATGACCGCCGCCCGTCTGGGGCAGGCCGTCGGGGTGAGTGAATCGACCGTCGTCCGCTTTGCTTCGGAGCTTGGTTACGAGGGCTATCCCCAGCTGCAGCGTTCTCTGCAGGAGCTGATCCGCAACCGCCTGACCACTGTGCAGCGGATGGAACTGACCGACGAGCAGCTCGGCGGCGGGGACATCGTCGATCGTGTTCTGACAATGGATATCGACAAAATCCGCCGCACTCTCGAGGAAGTTTCCCGCGCGGATTTTTCCCGCATCGTCGATACTCTGCTCAACGCCCGGACCATCTACCTGATCGGAATACGTTCCTCCGCTTCGCTGGCCAGCTTCATGGCCTTTTACTTCAATCATGTCTTTGACAACAATGTACGGCTGGTGACCTCCGCTTCCACTTCCGACGTGTTTGAGCAGCTGCTGCGCATTCAAGAGGGGGATGTGTTCTTCGCCATGAGCTTCCCGCGGTACAGCAAGCGTACCTTTACCGCGATGAAGTTTGCCAAGGAGCGGGGCGCCACCACCATTGCGCTGACCGATTCCTCCCTTGCGCCGATTGCCGAAATCGCCGACCTGCGGCTCTATGCACGCAGCGAGATGGCGTCCTTTGTCGATTCGCTCGTCGCGCCGCTTTCGCTGATCAATGCCCTGATTGTGGCGATCGGCATCAAGCGCAAAGAGGAAACCAGCCGCGCTTATGCCGAACTCGAGCGGATCTGGGACCGCTATGAGGTCTATACCAAGGCCGACGACGGGGAGCATTGATGGGGTACGATTGCGATCTGCTTGTGGTCGGCGCGGGCGCCGCCGGAACGATGGCCGCCGGACAGGCGGCGCGGCGCGGTGCATCGGTGCTGCTGTTCGATAAGAACGCCCGGATTGGCCGTAAGCTGATGATCACTGGAAAGGGACGCTGCAATGTTACCAACAACTGCGGCCGCGACCGCTTTCTGGAGGCGGTGCGCCGCAATCCGCGCTTCCTTTACAGTGCCTTTGACGCCTTTCCGCCGCAGGAGGTCATGCGCTTTTTTGAGGAGCAGGGGGTTCCTCTGAAAACCGAGCGGGGCGCGCGGGTTTTCCCTGTCTCGGACCGGGCGGTGGATATCGTCGACGCCCTGCGCCGCTTCGACGACGCAAACGGGGTCCGCTTCCGGCAGAACAGGGTTCTGTCGCTGCTGACCCGGGAAGGCGTGGTGACGGGGGTTTCCACCGCCGACGGCGGACGCTTTTCCGCCCGGACGGTGCTGCTTGCGACGGGGGGATTGAGCTATCCGCTGACCGGCTCCACCGGGGATGGATATCGTCTGGCCGAGTCGGCCGGGCACACCGTGCTGCCTGCTGCCGCTTCCCTCACCGCTCTCATTACCGAAGAGCCGTGGTGTGGGGAACTGATGGGACTTTCGCTGAAAAATGTCACCCTGACGCTGAAGAAGGGGAAAAAGGTCCTCTTTTCCGAGCTGGGGGAGCTGATGTTCACTCATTTTGGAATTTCCGGCCCGCTGGTGCTCTCCGCTTCAAGCTATATCGATGGGGATTGCAGCGATTATGCGCTGTTCATCGATTTGAAGCCGGGGCTTGATCCGGGCCGTCTCGACGCGCGGCTGCTGCGGGACTGGGATGAAATGAAAAACCGGGCTTTTATCAATTCCCTCGACCGGCTGCTGCCCCGTGCTTTGGCGCCGGTGGTGGTTTCTTTGTCGGGGATCGATGCAAAAACGCAGGTCAACGCAGTGACCCGTGAACAGCGTGCGTCGCTGGCCGCTTTGCTCAAGGCCCTGCCGCTGACCGTCTGCTCGCTGCGTCCGGTGGAGGAAGCGGTCGTGACCCGAGGCGGAGTCAAAACCTCCGAGGTCAGCCCCAAAACGATGGAATCCAAGCTTGTAAAGGGATTGTACTTTGCGGGTGAGCTGCTCGATCTTGACGCGGTCACGGGCGGATTTAACCTCCAGATAGCCTTTTCCACCGGATATCTGGCCGGAATTTCGGCCGCCGGAGCGATTCTGGAGATGCAAAACCAAGGAAATGAGGAACACAGAGGATGAACCGTCCCATTGCAATTGCCATTGACGGTCCAGCCGCCGCGGGGAAGAGCACCGTTGCCCGCCGGCTTGCCGCCGAACTCGGATTTTTATACGTCGATACCGGTGCGCTTTACCGTGCCATTGGTTACTGCGCCCATTCGCGGGGCGTCGATCCCGGAGATTCCGCCGGAGTGGAAAAACTGCTGCCCGACATCCATATTGCTATAAAATATGTCGGCGGAGTCCAGCGTATTCTGCTCGGCGGAAAGGACGTCAGCGAAGAGATCCGCCTGCCTGAAATGTCGATGGCCGCCTCGAAGGTTTCGGCAATTCCGGCGGTTCGCGCCTACCTGCTCGAGCTGCAGCGCGATTTTGCCCGAACCGAAAGCGTCGTGATGGATGGCCGGGATATCGGCACCGTCGTTCTGCCCGGCGCCGCGGTGAAATTTTTTCTCACCGCTTCCCCTGAGGAACGCGCGAGGCGGCGGATGCTTGAATTTGCGCAGAAGGGACGGAAGGTCGATTACAACGCCCTGCTTGCCGAGATCCGGGAGCGGGATTACAACGACTCCCACCGCGCGATTGCGCCGCTTGTTCAGGCGCCGGATGCGGTTCGCATCGACAATACCGCGATGACGCTGGAAGAGACCGTCGCCGCAATGAAGCACAGGGTGGAGGGAAAACTCTGATGCGCTGGTTCTATCTGCTTGCCCGTTCGGTTGTCTGGGCGGCTTTTTCACTCGCCTTTTCCATCCAATACGAAGGGCGGGAGAATATTCCACAGCGCCGGGGCGGGTACATATTGGCGGGAAACCACACCTCTTATCTCGATCCGGTCGTTCTTGTCTTTCCGGTGCGGCCATGGGTCCGCTTTCTCGCCAAGGGCGAGCTGGAAAAGGGTTTCTGGGGAAAGCGACTCTTTTCGGCGCTCGGCATTGTACCGATCGACCGGGGAAGCGGAGACCTTTCGGCCATTGAACGCTGCGCCGCGCTGACCCGTGAAGGTCATGTGCTCGGCATTTTTCCGGAGGGAACCCGTTATCCGCAGGAAGCGCCCGGAAAACCGAAATCGGGGATGGCCCTGATCGCGAAGATGACCGGGGCGGACGTTCTGCCCTGCGCCGTGCGGTATCAGCGCCCGCTTCGGTTCCGCGGCAGAATTCTGGTGCGCTACGGGCGTATCATCCCGGCATCGGAGCTTGATCTCGTCGGGGACGATAACCCCCGCGCGCTGCGCCGCTGCACCAAACAGGTCTGGGGCGAAATCTTAAAGCTGCTGGAGGTACCGGAAGATGCCGGCTGAGCTGATTGTCGCGGAAACGGCGGGCTTCTGCTTTGGAGTGCAGCGGGCCGCCGACCTTGTCTTTTCCTGTCTGGATGCCGGAGAGCCGGTCTGCACCCTTGGACCGCTGATTCATAACCGGCAGTTTGTCGAAGAGCTTGCCGCGCGCGGAGTCGCTGTGGTGGAAAATCCGTCGGAGGATGCCGACAAGAGGCGGATTGTAATCCGTTCCCATGGGGTGGCGCGGTCGGTCTACGACGAGATGGATGCGCTGGGCATTCCCTATACCGACGCGACCTGCCCCTTTGTGCGGAAGATTCACCGGATCGCGGCTTCGGTCCCGGAGGACGGAATGCTGGTCGTTGTGGGGGATGAAACCCATCCCGAGGTGCAGGGGATCGTGGGCCATTGCAGGGGAGAGGTACGGGTGGTTTCATCTCCGGAGGAGATTTCGGCGATTCCCAATGAATATTTTGCACGAAAAAGCAGCCTGTTTTTTGTGTGCCAGACGACCTTTCAAAAAAATGTCTGGGAAAAATGCGCGGGAATCGCAAAAAAAGTGTGTACAAACGCAAAAATCTTTGATACAATATGTAATGCTACATCCTTGCGTCAGCAGGAGGCAGCCAGACTGGCAGAGAAATCCGACGTGATGATCGTCATCGGCGGATCGCATAGCTCCAATACGGCCAAGCTTGCGGCGATCTGCCGTCCATTTTGCAGGACGGTACAAATCGAGACTGCATCGCAGCTTGACCCGGCGGACTTTGTGGGTGCCCGGTCGATCGCAATCACGGCGGGTGCTTCAACGCCAGCCCGTATAATTAAGGAGGTACACGAAACCATGAGTGAGATTTTGGAAAATCAGAATCAGGAAGAGCTTAGCTTCGAAGAGATGCTCAATCAGTCTTTTAAAAGTACATACAACGGTGAGAAGGTTACCGGCGTTGTCACCAGCATCGCCCCTAACGAGATCGCTGTTGATATCGGCACCAAGCATGCCGGTTATGTGCCGCTCAGCGAGCTGACTGACGACCCCACTGCCAAACCTGAAGATATTGTGCATAAGGGGGACGAGCTCGAACTCTTGGTTGTTCGTGTCAACGATGTTGAAGGCACCGTGATGCTTTCCAAGAAGCGGCTCGATGCCCAGGCCGGTTTCGAGAAGGTCATGGGTGCGGCCGAGACCGAAGAGGTTCTTGACGGCGTTGTTACCGAGGTCATCAAGGGCGGCGTGCTCGCTCTGACCAACGGTGTGAAGGTGTTTATCCCTGCCTCGCAGGCCACCATGTCCCGCAGTGAGCCGCTGGAAGGCCTGCTCCGTAAGCAGGTTCAGTTCAAGATTCTCGAGGTCAACCGTCAGCGCCGCCGCGCCGTTGGCTCGATCCGCGCCGTGCTGCGCGATCAGCGCAAGGAGCTTGAAGAGAAGTTCTGGGCGGAGGTTGAAATCGGCAAGCATTACACCGGAACAGTCAAGTCTCTGACCGACTACGGCGCTTTTGTCGATCTCGGCGGCGTCGATGGTATGGTGCATATTTCCGAGCTCTCCTGGGGCAAAATCAAGCATCCTTCTCAGGTTGTCAAGGTCGGCGATGTGATCGATGTCTATGTCAAGGATATTGATCCTGAGAAGAAGAAGATCTCCCTTGGCTATAAGAAGGACGAGGATAATCCGTGGACCATCCTGCAGAACAACTACTCGGTTGGACAGGTTGTTCCGGTCAAGGTTGTCTCTCTGACCGCGTTCGGTGCCTTTGCCGAGCTGATTCCCGGCATCGATGGGCTGATCCATATCAGCCAGATTTCCCGCGAGCGGGTGGGTAAGCCCTCCGATGTTCTGTCGGTTGGCCAGCAGGTCGACGTCAAGATCACTGAATTGGATTTTGAACGCCGCAGAATCAGCCTTTCGATCAAGGCGTTGCTCGAAGAGCAGCCTGAGGCGGAAGCGGAGGCCGAAGCCCCTGAAGCGGCTGAGTAATGATCTCCTGTGCATAATGAAAAAGGGAGCCATCCGTATGGATGACTCCCTTTTTGCGCAATGCTTTAGTCATGACCACCCCTTTTAGGGGTGGTCATGACTTTTGAAAAAATCGCCTTAATCAGCCCATCGGCTGAGCTGTTCGAATAGATCTGATGATTTTGCCCTAAAGGGTGCCCCTAATTGCCGCTCTGAACCGGATGGTTTCCCCGTATAACCGGGATATGAAAAGCGTCGCTGAGGCAGAGGAGAAGCGGGCGGTGTTCATCTCCTGTGGGCGTTGCGGCGCAGCGCCGCCGGACAGCGACTGGGATCAATCCTCCATTGACAGTCGGCGCAGCTGTAGCAGCGGTCGATCGTGCCCTCATCGCCGGAGGACGCCTTCCGCGCCCAGTGGGGGTCGGCCAGAATTCCCCGGCCGACGGCGGCAAAATCGCAGAAACCGTTTTGAATCAGGTATTGTGCCTGACCGGGCGTACGGATCTCATTTGAGAGGATCACCGGTACCGGAGAGAGGCGTGCAAGCTTTGCGCTGTGGTAAACGACGGTATTGCAGGGAAAGTCGGGAGGAATCGAGGGGTCGGCCGCAGGCATCACCGTGCCGCGGGAGAAGTGAATCAGGTCCAGAGGAGCTTTGACGATCTCAAGCAGGTTTTCCTGCGCGGTGAAAAAATCGGGCATGTTGCAGCCGATGCGCACGGAAAGAAGCATCTGATCCCCGACCTTTTTTCGGATTGCCGCAAGCGTTTCGGTCACGATGCGTGTCCGCCCCTGTGCACTGCCGCCCGCATAACGGTCGGTGCGCCGGTTGCTTACCGCGTCGAGGAAGCGGCAGTTGAAGTAGCCATGCGTTGCATGCAGCTCAATTCCATCGAAGCCGGCCTCCATCGCGCGCAGGGCGGCGGCGGCGTGCAGGGCTTCAATTTCCTGAATTTCCTCTATGGCTGCGGCGCGCGAGAGACGGGTGGTGTCAAAGTATTCGGGGGAGGGGCCCAGAGCAATCGAGGAAGGATCACGGGAACAAAGTCCGGCATAGCAGAGCTGGATCATTGCCGCCGCTCCGGTTTCATGGATCGCTTCGGCAAGCCTTCGCATTCCATCGATCTGTTCATCGCACCAAAGCCCGAGCATATTGGCATGCAGTTTCGCATTTTCTGCCACTGCCGTTGCCTCCACAATCACCAAGCCGGTCGAGGCGGCGGCGTCGCGGTAATGCTCAATGGAGCGGTTGGTCACCCGGCCGTCGCGGCCGTTAAGGGTATAACGCACCATGGGGGGCATGACAATTCGGTTGGGGAAGGACCATCTGCCAATCACCATTGGGCTAAAAAGAGTGTTCATCCAATCCTCTCCTTTGCGGGCGTGCCGCGGTTAGTGTTCTTATTATAACAGAGTCCGACGAATTTGGAAACACCATCCGTTCTGCGGGGAAGAAGCAGGAAGATTTACTCGGAAAATTTCTCCGAACGGGAAAATGGAATTATTTCACAGAGCTTTGTGCAGGGAAGATATGATAAAATCGAAGGAAAGGAGGATGCAAAAACACAAGAAGAAAAAGGAGATGATTGAGATGCTTCTCAAAAAAGGAATTTTTGGGACAGCCGCGGTCCTGACGGCCTGCTGCCTTTTGAGCCTCGGCGTCTCGGCGGCCGGGGAAATGACGGGGAAGGTGACAACAAAAACCAGCCCGCTGACCGTACGGGCATCGGCCTCCACCGAAGCACAGAAGCTGGGAAGCCTTGCAAGGGGCAGCACGGTGACGCTGATTTCCCGCACCGGGGACTGGTGGCATGTGGAATATGAGGCGGGAAGGACCGGCTACTGCCACGCCGGATACATCACCGTTTTAGAGGACGTCGGGAGACACACCGCCGTTTCTCTGGCGGTTCCGGACTATAAGCAATACGATTCCCGCTGGGCGGGAGTGTTGGTGGGCGGTTCCGGGCAGACGATGAAGAGGATCGGCTGTACCACCTCTGCACTGGCCGATACCGAGAGCTACCGTACCGGCAGCGCCATTACCCCGGCACAGATGGAAAATAAGCTCACCTACACCAAGGGAGGCGCGGTTTACTGGCCAGACCATTACCAAAGCGATACTTCATCCGACTATCTGTCCGTCATTCTGCAAAATCTCAAAAACGGAAAGCCTACCATCGTGGGCGCAAAAAACTCCTCGGGGAAAGCGCATTGGGTGGTGGTAACCGGTTACGACGGCGGGGAGAAGCTGAGAGCTTCCGGCTTTTCCATCAACGATCCGGGATCGGGCAGCAGGAGCCGCCTCTCGGACCTCTTTGCGGATTATCCCAATTTCTATAAGCTGGAATATTATTGAGAACCGGCAGCCCCCCTCCGGGTGCATCCGAAGGGGGGCTGCATCCGGAAGAATTTTGACCGCTCGCAGGAGATCCGTCTGGAGAGAATGCGGAAGAATAAAGCAGGAGGAAAAAGAGAGCGCAAGGATTCTGAAAGGAACGGCCACTTTTTGGAGATAATCAGGAAAAAACTCTAAAATCCCCGGAATTTTCAGAAAAACGGCGAAACGATTGACAAATATCCACAATGTGTTATAGTAATAGCTGTGTCTGGCATCTGGACAATCATAACACAGTGTCGTATGTACCGACTAACATTCCGGATCAGAAAACGGGATAGGAAAAAACCTTTTGCGGGTAGCGGTATGAAAAGGGCTGTGGGTCGTACTGGCGGGAAAGCCGCCACAGGACTTCAAATCCGCAAAGGGGGATGCATTTATGGAAAATTTAATCGTCCTTCGGGACATTGCCGTGGATTTTGACGGAGAACGGGTGCTTAACTCGATCAATCTCGAAATCCGCGACAAGGAGTTTATCACACTGTTGGGCCCCTCGGGATGCGGCAAAACCACAACCCTGAGGATCATCGGCGGATTCGTCGAGGCCACCGCGGGTGATATTTTTTTTGACGGTGTTCGGATCAACGACCTGCCGCCCTATAGGCGTCAGGTGAACACCGTATTCCAAAGGTATGCGCTTTTTCCGCACCTGAATGTCTTCGAGAACGTGGAGTTCGGTCTCAAGATCAAGCGGGTGCCGGAATCGGAAGGCTCCGCCAATCTCATCAAAATTCCGGAAGCGGAGCGCCGGACGATGGTCAAGGAAATGCTTGAGCTCGTCGGACTCAAGGGCTTTGAGCGCCGCAATATCAACCAGCTCTCAGGCGGCCAGCAGCAGCGTGTTGCCATTGCCCGGGCGCTGGTCTGTCATCCGCGGGTCCTGCTGCTGGACGAGCCTCTCGGCGCGCTCGATCTCAAGCTGCGCAAGGAAATGCAGATTGAGCTTAAGCGGATTCAGCAGTCAACGGGCATCACCTTCGTCTATGTCACCCACGATCAGGAGGAAGCTCTGACCATGTCCGACCGCGTGGTGGTGATGCAGGGCGGGAACATTCTCCAGATCGGTACGCCGCAGGATATTTACAATGAACCGATCAACGCATTTGTTGCCGACTTTATTGGAGAAAGCAATATTGTCGAGGGAGTCATGCGGCGCGATTACTATGTGGAGTTCGCGGGCCGCGGCTTTGATTGCGTTGACTTCGGCTTTGACCCCGACCAGCGGGTGGATGTGGTGATCCGGCCCGAGGATATCGATATCGTCCCCGCGGAAGAGGGGATGTGGACCGGCGTGGTCGAATCGGTCGTGTTCAAGGGGGTCCACTACGAGATCGCCGTCGAGGGATGCGGACATCACTGGATTATTCATTCCACCGACTACTGTGAGCCGGGAACCTTTGTCGGCATGAAGCTCACCCCGGATGACATCCATATCATGGATCGTGAACTGGCGGAGGAACAGGAGGCGGAAGGTGCCGATGAAGCGTAATCATGCGGAAACTGTCCTCACCTCCGTCCCATACCTCATCTGGATGGTGGTTTTTACCGTCATACCCTTGCTGCTTGTGACCTACTTCGCTTTTACCGACGAGACAGGCGCCCTTACCATGGCAAATCTTTCGGCGGTTCGCGAGTATGTGGCGGTTATTTTCCGGTCGATCTGGCTGGCTTTCATCGCCACGGTGCTGTGTCTCCTGATCGCGTATCCGCTCGCGTATATCATCTCGCGGGCGCCCCAGCGCCGGCAGCGGACCTATCTGCTTCTGGTCATGCTGCCGATGTGGATCAATTTTCTGCTGCGCACCTACGCGTGGATGACCCTGCTCGAGAACACCGGAATCATCAACCGGCTGCTCGGTATTTTCGGAATCGGCCCTCTGGCGATGATCAACACACAGGGGGCGGTGGTGCTCGGCATGGTCTATAACTACCTGCCGTTCATGATTCTGCCGCTCTACTCGGTGATGACCAAAATCGAAAACGGCCTGATCGAGGCGGCGCAGGACCTCGGCGCTCCGCGCTCCACTGTTTTTTCCTCGGTGGTGCTGCCTCTTTCGATGCCCGGAGTCATGACCGGCATCACGATGGTCTTTGTTCCGGCTGTCTCCACCTTTATCATCTCCCGGATGCTCGGCGGCGGCTCGAACATGATGATCGGCGACCTGATTGAGCTGCAGTTCCTCGGCAATGCCTATAACCCGAACCTCGGCGCAGCGATCTCGCTCGGACTGATGATCCTCATCCTGTTCTGCATGAGCATGCTCAACCAGCTCAACGAGGAGGATAAGGAGGGCATGATCATATGAAAAAGCGTTCCTGGGTTAACACCGGCTACATTGGACTGGTGATGGCTTTCCTCTATGCGCCGATTGTCGTGATGGCGGTCTTTTCGTTTAATGAATCAAAGTCCCGCGCCCTCTGGACAGGCTTTACCCTCGACTGGTACAAAAAGCTCTTCACCAACGAGGTGATTCTCTCGTCCCTCGGCCACACGCTGCTGATTGCCATTATTTCGGCAGTAATTGCAACGGTGATCGGTACGCTGGCCGCGATCGGCATCAACGCCATGGGACGCTGGATGAAGTCTCTGGTACTCAATACCACCTATATGCCGATCATCAATCCCGAGATCGTCACCGGCGTTTCGCTGATGTTGCTTTTTGTCTTTATCCGGGACCGGATGGGGATTCCGCTTGAGATGGGATTCCTGACCCTGATCCTTGCGCACATCACCTTTTCGATCCCCTATGTGATCCTGAACGTCATCCCAAAGCTGCGGCAGATGGATAAGAATATCTATGACGCGGCCCTTGATCTCGGCTGTAATCCGGCCATGGCCTTTCTGAAGGTCGTGATTCCCGAGATTATGCCCGGAGTCATCTCGGGCTTTCTGATGGCCTTTACCTTTTCGCTCGATGATTTCATCATCAGCTACTTTGTCTCAGGGCCGACCTTCTCGACCCTGCCGATCACCATCTATGCGATGACCCGCAAAAAGGTCTCCCCGGAGATCAATGCTCTTTCAACCATCGTTTTTCTTGTGGTGCTCGGGGTGCTCACCCTGTCGAATTATGTGGAGGCCAAACGTGAGGCAAAAACCTCCTACTGACAGTAAGAAACCCGCCGTCCGGCGGGATAGAAAAGGAGATAGATAAATGAAAAAAATCTTTGCGGCGGCTTTGGCCGCGGCGCTCGCCCTGCTGGGCTCGGTTTCCGTTCTTGCCTTCGATCATCAGGCGATGTTTGAGGGAATGGACGCCGATTACTACACCCGTTTTCAGGGGCAGGACATCAGCATTAACGTCTATAACTGGGGGGAGTATATCTCCAACGGCGAGGATGATTCCCTCGACGTCAACGCCGCATTTGAGGAGCTGACCGGAATCAAGGTCAACTATACCTTTTATGCGACAAATGAGGAACTATACGCTAAACTGCGTGCCGGCGGTTCCAACTATGATGTGATCATCCCTTCCGACTATATGATCGGACGGATGGTTAAGGAGGATATGCTCGAGCCGCTCAATAAGGAGAACATTCCCAACCTGCAATATATTGATCCCTCTCTTCTCGGGATGCCCTATGATCCCGATACCGCCTATTCGATCCCCTACACATGGGGAACGGTGGTACTGATCTATAACACCACCCTCGTTTCGCCCGACACCGATGTGGAAACATGGGACCTGCTTTGGAACGAGGATTATAAGGGTAATATCCTGATGTTCAACAACCCCCGCGACGCCTATGGAATCGCTCTGAAAAAGCTCGGATTTCCGCTGAATCCCGAGAATCAGGAGCAGATCGATAAGGCGACCGCCCTGCTCAAAGAGCAGAAGCCGCTGGTACAGGCGTATGTGATGGATGAAATCTTCGATAAAATGGCCGCCGGGGAAGCCGCCGTCGCCCCTTATTACGCCGGCGATGCCCTGACTATGATCGATGACAACCCTGATCTGGCCGCCTCCTTCCCGCGCGAAGGAACCAATATCTTTGTCGACGGCATGTGCATCCCCAAGGGGGCCAAGCAGAAGGAAGCCGCCGAGATGTATATCAACTTTATGTGCGAGCCTGAGGTGGGCGCGGCAAACTGCGAGTATATCGGATATTCCACCCCCAACACCGCCTCGCTGGAGCTGCTCGACGCGGAGATCACCTCCAACCCCACCGCTTATCCCTCGCGGGAGGTCATCTCCAATGCAACCTATTTCTCCGCGCTGTCCGACGACCTCAATAAGGCGCTGGATGCAGGCTGGAAAGAGCTGCTCGCGGATGATGAGAGCTTCACCTTCTGGCTGGTGCCCGCGCTTCTGCTGGTCGCAGTGATCGCCAGCGTCGCCGTTGTGGTGCGCAAGGCAAGGAAAAAGAAGCGGGAGAGCTATTAAAAACGGCTTCGTATGAAAGGCACCCGGATGCTTTGCATCCGGGTGCTGTGCTTTATGCCGGCGGAGTCTTTTACCGCCGGAAACCGGCATGCCGGTCTATTATGATGATACCCTTTTGATTCGGACAATCCAGGAGGACATTTTGCTTTTACCGTCAAAGGCGGCGCCGAAATTCTCGTAGGAAGCCTCACCTGTTCGAATCAGCGTTTCGGCCCCGCTGTAACGTCCGTCCTCCGAGCGGTAGCTTGAAAGGACATATTTCCCGATCAGCTCGAAGGTGCCGCGCATGGCGCCGAGCGCTGGGTTGAAGGATTCCCAGATCAGGGTGCCCGAATGAGAGGACGTTTGAATTTTGTAGTCGTTGGTAAAGCGAAGGGGAGGGGCGGTGCGGACTTCCATCCACCCGCCGAGAATCCAGCGCCCCTCTTCACGGACCAGCTCAACCTCGCCGGAAAGGGGAAAGCTCTGTCCATGTGCGTCGAAATAGGTGCCCTCCGCACACCATTTGCCGGATTCGAAGAGGTAGCTGTGAAAGGTTTCTCCCGGATAGGTCATGGGAGTATAACGGATGCCGTTGACACATTGCTCACAATCGGTATCGGCGAATCCGAGGCGCCGGTAAACCGGAACAGCATAGGGGGAGGAATTCACTGTCAGCCGTTGTCCCGCATATTCATTCAGGACGGCATGGAAGAGCGCCCTTCCGATCCCCTGACGGTGGAACCGCTCCGCCACAAAGAAAAGAGAGATGTGCCCGTTTGGGGCCATGGCGAGCATTCCGGCCATCCCGCCCCGCAGAAAGGCGCCGAACATTTGCAGACTGTGAATCCGCGCCTCCCCGTCGAGATAGCCCAAAAATTCCCGCACCCCTTCCTCGGAGTATTCGGGGGCCTCAAATGCGAGAAAAACCTCACGTGCCAGCCGCAGCGCCTCGATCCGTTCACTGTCCCGCAGAATTCTGATTTCCATTGCTACATCTTCCACATTGGTATTGTGCGGCCATTGCCTCCCATTTGGCGCGGTCTTCGCCGGTGACCGGGCGCACCACCCGGCAGGGATTCCCCGCGGCAATCACATGATCCGGAATATCGCGGGTCACAACCGCTCCGGCTCCAATGATGCTGGCGTTCCCGATCGTGACGCCGGGATTGATGAGCGAACCGCCTCCGATCCATACGTCGTTTCCAATGGTAATCGGTTTGCCGAACTCGAGTCCGGACGAGCGCCCCGATGGGTCAACCGGGTGACTTGCGGTGAAGAGACAGACTCTTGGCCCGAACAGAACGTTGTCCCCGATTGTGACTGGACAGACATCGAGGATGATGCAGTCAAAGTTCGCATAAAAATTGTCGCCGATCAAAATATTGGAGCCATAATCGCAGCGGAAGGGCGGCTCGATCATCAAATTTTTTCCCGCCGCTCCCAAAAGCGTACGAAAAAGACGTTCGCGAAGGGCGCCGGCATCCACCGGAGTTTGGCAGATTT
The DNA here is from genome assembly GCA_014385025.1 of Yanshouia hominis. Taxonomy (GTDB): domain Bacteria; phylum Bacillota; class Clostridia; order Oscillospirales; family Ruminococcaceae; genus Yanshouia; species Yanshouia hominis. The sequence goes on from JACRTB010000009.1 coordinate 42,878, forward strand.
CCCGTACCAGCTCCCGGGCGCGCAGGCGCTGCTGGGTTAAAAAGGGGTCCGATGCGGAATAGAGCCGTCCGGACAGCATCTTTTCCTGCTCAGTCATTGAGATCCACCCGCCTTACTGTTTTGTTTTCACTATTTTAACTGATCAGAGGACGAAAGTAAAGAGATACAGAACCGTATTCTCTGACCTGGCATAGGATGTTCAAAGACAGCTTTTTGCCATTCATAAAGTTTTGCAAATCAGAATGAAATGTGATATGATAAAAAACGTTCTGAAATTTTGAAGAAAAGGAGGTTTTACAGGAGTGTTTGAAGGAATCAGACGGGACATTCAAGCGGTCAAGGAACGTGATCCGGCGGCCCGCAACACCGCGGAAGTGCTGCTGCTTTATTCCGGCATTCATGCGATTATGCTGCACCGTCCCGCGCATTGGCTCTATCAGCATGAAATGTTCTTTTCAGCCCGATTGGTCTCCCAGTTCTCACGCTTTCTTACCGGAGTTGAAATTCATCCGGGCGCAAAGCTTGGCCACGGAATCCTGATCGACCACGGCTCCGGCGTGGTGATCGGGGAAACGGCGGAGGTGGGTGATAACTGTACCATCTACCAGGGCGCGACCCTTGGGGGCACCGGCAAGGAAAAAGGCAAGCGGCATCCGACCATCGGCAGTAATGTCATGATTGGTTCCGGCGCTAAAATTCTTGGACCGGTCAAGGTGGCCGACAACTGTAAAATCGCCTCAAATGCAGTGCTGCTGCGTGATCTTGAGGAAGATTCTACGGCAGTCGGCGTACCGGCGCGGGTAGTGCGGGTGGCAGGGGAGAAAATCGACCCTTCGAAGCTCGATCACACCCATACTCCCGACCCGGTGGCCATCGAATTGCAGAAGGCTTTGGCAAGGATTGAACAGCTGGAAGCCCGCCTTTCGGAGCTGGAGCAGATGAGAAAAGAAAACGATGCCTGACGAACGCCGCCGTCCGAATTGGACGGCGGCGTTTTGACAGTACAGTGGAAAACAAGGCCCCCTGCTCCTTTGGTTGAGGGTAAGAAAGTCTTCGCTTAGGTCCGCAAGCGAAGCCAGCCGACGGGCTGGCTTCCTCGGGATCACATGACGAATGGAGAAGCTTCGCCGCTTGAGCAGCGGAAGGACGTGGCTCCATCATCCGCTCGGGCACGCCGCGTACCAGTCGGAGTTTGGTCGGCGGGGAGAGAAAACGGCAGAAAGGGCGGCTTCAAGCCGCCCTTTCACTTCTGTTTCATACGCCTGTCTTACACCGAACTCCTGATAGTGCCGCTTCGATGTCCGGCGGCATCGATTTCCTGATAGCGCTGCTTCGAGGCCTTCCTGCATCGGCTCTTTGATAGCACCGATTCAAGGCCTGCTTACATCGACCCTTTGATAACACCTCTTCAATGTCTGGCGGCATCGGTTCCCGATAGGAGCCTGTTTAGCTTTCGGTCTGACCAGGTTCTCTTTAGGCCATGCGACATACCGTCCTTCGCAGAGACGGTATGACTGTTTTCAGCGGGCAGTCAGAGAATTCCTTTCCATTTTCCGCTTTTCATTTTTAGCTGCTTGCGTTATAATGAACCGCAGAGGATTGACGAAAGGAGAGCTGGATTTGGGAGAACATGACGGGCACCGGGAACGGCTGCGCGCCCGGCTTGAACGGGAAGGAATCGATCATTTTGCGCCCCATGAGGTTCTTGAACTGATTCTTTTTTATTCAGTTCCCCGTGCCAATACCAACCCGATTGCACACCGGCTGATGGAGCGGTTCGGGTCCCTCTCAGGCGTGCTGGAGGCTCCGCCCGCCGAGCTGCTGAAGGTTCCCGGTGTGGGGCCCGCCAGTGCCGCGCTCCTTTCGAGCATTCCACTTTTTGCACGCCGTTACCTTCAGGATAAAAACGGTATGGGAGTCGTGCTGGACACCACTCAAAAGCTTGGGAAATACATTCTGCCCCGCTTTGTCGGTTTGAACAACGAGCATCTTTATATGATCTGTCTGGACAAAAAGCGCAAGCTGCTCAATTGTTCACTGCTTTCCGAGGGAGGTTTGGGACAGGTGGCGGTTGATCTACGAAGCATTGTTGAGACGGCTCTGCGCTGCAGCGCCTCCTGCGTGGTGCTTGCCCACAACCATACACAGGGCTTTGCGGTTCCTTCGCGTGATGACATCCAGATGACCAGGCAGGTGGCAAAGGCTTTGCAGATGGTCTCGGTTGAGTTGATTGATCACATCGTCATTTCGCGGGAAGAGTTTGTTTCAATGGCCAGTACCCGGGGAATGTGGATGGAGGGAAGTCTGTGAGAATATCCGAGGAAGAGGCGCGTGCGCTCGAAGGCCGGATGCGCAGGATCGGTCTGTTCCGGTGCACTGCCTGTGAGAGTTATTTTCTTCTGAGTGCAAGCCGTTCGGGGCTGTTCGCCTGTCCCTGCTGCGGAGCGGGAGAGGAAAAGGTTCTGTCGGTGAAAATTGGGCCCCACGATGACAATGATTTGGATGATGATTTCGAATAGGCCCCGCTGAGGCCCGAAAAAAGGAGAGGATACGATGCGATTTTCCAACTTCGATGAGGTGCTTGCGCGCGCCGCATCCCACCCCCGCCCGCGCCGGGCGGCGGTGGCGGGCGCCGCCGATCCCCATGTAATCGAGGCGGTGCTCGATGCCAAACGCCGCAGAATCGCGGAGCCGGTGCTGGTTGGGAACCCCGGGGAAATCGCCGCGCTGTTGGCAAAATACAATGAAAAGGCGGATGCCTTTACAATTGTCCCGGCCGCTGGACAGGCCGGGTGCGGGCAAACTGCGGTGGAGCTGGTACGCGACGGCAGAGCTGATTTCCTCATGAAAGGTTTCGTGGAAACCCGCGATCTTCTCCGGCCTCTGGTGAAAAGGGAGAACGGGCTGAACCTGGGGCGGACGATCTCGCATATGGCCTTTTTGCAGGTTCCGGGAATCGACCATCTTCTTGTGATCACCGACGGGGGGATGGTAATCCATCCGTCTCTGGAGGAAAAGCGGGATATTCTGCATAATGCCTTTGAGCTGCTCGGACGGATCGGCTATGAGAATCCGGCGGCGGCCGCGGTCTGCGCGGTGGAGCATCCGGATTCCAAGATGCCTGAGACGTTGGACGCGTCCCGGCTGGCCGCGATGAACCGCGAGGGGCAGCTGACGGGCGGGGAGGTCTGGGGACCGATCTCCTATGATCTGGCAATGAGCGCCGAGATTGCCCGGATTAAGCATTACGACTGCCCCCGCTGCGGAGATTTTGATATTCTGCTCTCGCACGACATGGCCTGCGGCAATATTCTTGCGAAGTCGCTGATTCTCAATGCGGGCGCGCTGATGGCAGGGCTGGTGGTCGGCGCGAAGGTTCCGGTCGTGCTCAACTCCCGCGGTTCGAGCGCTGCGGAAAAGGTTTTGTCGCTGGCTCTTGCGGCGGTCAGTGCCGAAAACCGGGAAGGAGGCGCCCTGTGAGCTACAAAATTCTTGCCATCAACCCCGGTTCCACTTCCACCAAAATTGCCGTCTATGAGGACGAGCAGGAGGTCTGGTCTCGAAGCATCTCCCATTCCACTGAGGAGCTGCTCAATTATCCCACCCTCTTTGATCAGTTGATGATGCGCTATGAAAAGATTATCGACACCATTACCTACCATGATATTCCGCTGACCGATCTTTCGGCGGTGGTGGGGCGCGGTGGGATGCTTCCGCCGGTACAGGCGGGGACTTACCTTGTCAACAAGGCGATGCTCGAACAGCTGGAATTTGACCCGGTGGGGGAGCACGCTTCCAACCTCGGGGCGCCGCTGGCCTACCGCGTGGCGGAGCAGCTTTCGATTCCGGCCTATATTTATGACCCGGTGACCGTGGATGAGATGATTGACATTACGCGTGTGACCGGATGGAAAATTATCAGCCGCTTTGGAAAATGCCACAACCTCAACATGAGAGCCGCTGCCCTGCGCTATGCGCGGGAGAATGGCCTCGACTATAATGATCAGAACCTGATTATTTCCCATTTGGGAGGCGGAATCACCTCCTCGCTGCACAGCAAGGGACGGATTATCGACATGATTTCGGATGACGAGGGAGCCTTCGCGCCGGAGCGTGCGGGTCTTCTTCCCGGGCAGCAGCTTGTGGCGGTCTGTGCCAAATGCGGCAAGAGCTATGAGGAGCTTTCCCGAATGCTGCGCCGGACCGGCGGAATGCTTGATCATCTTGGCACCACCGACCTGCGGGAGGTGGAAAAGCGGATCGCCGGGGGAGATGAGCATGCCGAACTGATTTATGAGGCGATGGCGCTGAATGTTGCGAAGGATATCGCACGTCTCGCGGCGGTTGTTTCCGGCGAGGTGGATGCAATCATCCTGACCGGCGGGATCGCTTATTCCAAAAAGTTCACCGCCCTCGTCACCGGGCGGGTCAAATGGATCGCTCCGGTGAAAATTTTTGCCGGCGAAAATGAGATGGAATCTCTGGCCCATGGCGCGCTGCGCGTTCTGACCGGGGAGGAGCAGGCGCATGAATACGCGGCCCGTCCGGTGGTGACGGCCTGCCCGATTGAAAAGGAGTAGGAGCATGGAAACCAAAGAATTGTTTATCCGGCAGCTCAGTGTCATCATCGAAAATAAAAAGGGCGCCTTTGCCGATTGGGCGCTGCTCCTTTCGGAAAACAACATCGACCTGATCGCCGCCGCCATCGCGGATATTGGAGAGCGCGGGACGCTGCGGGCGATTGTCAGCGATCCGCAGAGGGCATACGAGCTTCTCTGCGAGAAGCGCTATGCCGTCTCGCTCACCGATGTGATCGCGGTACCGCTGCTGGACCATCCCGGCGCGCTGGCGGAGCTGCTTGATCTGCTGCGGGATCACAATATCAGCATCGAGTACCTCTATTCCTTCCTGCGCCGGCTGGAGGGTGACGGTGTGGTGGCGCTGCGTGCCAATCTGCCCGGAGCCGCCGTCAAGGTATTGATGGAAAACGGAATCTCCCCTCTGCGGGAAGATCAGCTGAAAAAGAAATAAGGGTGCGGCAAAGGGGGCGGATGCGCAAGTATCCGCCCCCTTTGCCGCGATGGAATGAAAGAAGAGGAGTCTGTAAAATCAAAAGCGGGAGAACTCCGCGCCGAACTCCCGGCAGACCGCCAGATCGCCGTCCCCCGGGGCGTCATTTATCGTCAGTCCGGCCTCCCGATAGAGTGAGGCGCCGGAAGCGGTCACCCGTTCCTGCCAGTCGCGCATCCACTGGCCGTCCCCCCAGCCATAGGAGCCGAAGAGGGCGACCTTCTTTCCGCACAACTTGGATTCCATGGCGGCAAAGAAGGGTTCAAACTCTTCCTCCTCGAGCACCTCGGCGCCCATGGCGGGGCAACCCAGGGCCAGGCGGCCGTAGGTCAGAGCCTGTTCGGGCGTAACCTCGGAAACGGAAAAGAGATCCGCATCCGCTCCCTCCGCGATCGCGCGGGCCATTGCTTCTGTGTTTCCTGTCTGAGACCAATAGATTACCGCGGTGTTTGCCATGATGGTTACCTCCTGAACTGAATGGTTTTATTTATGCGGCGCCAAACATCTGTGGGATGGACATCCCTTCGGCGAGACGGCTGCAGACGGCGCCGCGGCAGCGGTCATAGCGTTCAAAAATCCGGCGGGCCTTTTGCTCGTCGGAATAGACCTTCCAGTGGCCGCAGAATTTAAAATTCCGCCCCCGATGCCGTACAAACCCCGTGACATCTTCGGGCGGATACCCGAGAAACAGGCCGATTTCATGAGGAAATATTCCCTCCGACCGGCACAGCCTCTGCGAGAGACGCTCAAGGTCCTCCTCGACCGTATTTCCCCGGAAATATCCCGCCGTTTCCAGCAAGGTGCGGATTTCCGGCCGCTGCAGCTGCTGTGCAAGAGTGCGACGGCGGTATACAAGCAGGAGGCAGCTTTCGGGGCAGCGGCAGAGGACCTCAAAGCGGATTTCTCCGGAAGCAAAAATCCTGTTATAGCATTCGATCACCCGGTCGAAATCGGGATACCTGGAGAAGCGGCAGCAGAGGAGATTGGCTGGCTTGATTCCTGCGAGAGCGGGGGCGCAGTGAAGTCCCAGCTCGCGGTCGAAGTTGCGGTTCATAAAAATTCCCCCTTTCAGTTGTCCTTGGCTAACCTCTGCGCAGATGAAAACTCAGCACTCCGGGCCGGCACAACCGGAGGGAAGATGTGCGGCCAGCAATTCCTTCAGCGCGCAGGAGCTGCTGGAGTGGCAGCGGGCTACCCGGGTATTGCGGCGTCCGGCTTCCTGCAGGGCGGAACCCACCATTTTATGCGAAACAGTATTGGTGAACAAGATGATCAAATCCGGAAACCCCAGCTGCCGCTTAAAGTTCGAGGGCATTTTGGTAAAAATCTTTGCCCGGCATCCATAGCTTTTGCAGATCTGTTTATATTGGCTCTCCATGCATTCGTTGCCGCCGACGATGACAATACTCATGATGAAACCTCCTCCATAAAAATCAGCTAAGTTAGCGATTGCTAACCGAAGAATATCAGAAATTTTTTCCTCTGTCAAGAGCGAAAAGAAAAATTGTTACCCAATCAGAAGATTCATATTCAGACGGGAAAAAGAAAGGATTTGTTGTCATGCGGAGCAAAGACGGCAAAGCAGCCGGGAAAATACGGACGGGAAAAGCGGGATCGCATTGCCATCCCGGAGCGGGGAGCATAACAGTCAAACCATCTGGGGAACAGCTTTAGAAAAACGGCGCGCCGGAATTCCGGCGCGCCGTTTACAGTTTTGATTGAGCCTATCCTTTATGGAGTCCAATATGATCCTTGAGCTTTTCAAAGGTTTCATCGCTGATGTCGTGCTCGATCCGGCAGGCGTCCTCGGCGGCAGTTTCCGGTGTGACGCCCAGTGCGGTCAGCCATGTGGTCAAAAGCTGATGGCGGTCATAGATCCGCCTGGCCATCTCGTATCCCTCGTCGGTCAGGGTAATCCAGCCTTCCCGGTCCATGACAATATAGTTTTTTTCCCGAAGCAGGCCCATCGCCCGGCTGATACTTGGCTTGGAGTAATCCAGCTGGCGGGCAATATCAATGGAGCGCACCAAACCGTTCCGCTCGCGGAGCATCAAAATTGTTTCGAGATAATCTTCGACCGATTCATTGCGTTTCATTACGCGGGCCTCCTTTTGTCAAACGCGACAGCCGCCGGAGCGGGCCGGAAGTCGCAGCGGCAGAGAGCGTCTGCCTGCTGTAAAGGAATGTTTTTTTATTTTATCACAATTTCTTGTATAGGGCAAGCGCGGCATTCGGTTCCGGCGGAATCGTGAATTAAAAAATGTTAAATTTTCCTAAAATTATCAAAATTTCCATTTTTACAATTTGCACAATGAATAAAAATAATATTTGGCGTTCAAGCTTATTTTTAGAAAATAAAATAGCAAAAGTGTAAAAGAAGAAGATATAAATTATTTAAAATCACTTCGACTTTGTGTAAAACCACAACTCCAATTTGAATTGGAGGATTTTTACAAATTATGTCGAATCAGGTAGGATAATGGCGACAAGGGGGAATTGGATGAAAGCTACTGGAATCGTAAGGAGAATTGACCATTTGGGCAGGATTGTACTCCCGATTGAGCTGCGCAGGAAAATGGAGATGGGCACGGAGGAGCCGCTTGAATTTTTTGTCGAAGGGGAGACGCTGCTTCTGAGGCGTTATGCTCCCGCCTGCACCTTCTGCGGCGGGAACGAAGAATTGAGGGAGTATAACGGGAAAAAAGTCTGTGCAGCGTGCCTGAATAGGTTGAAAACGGGAGAATCCGGTTGAACCTTTTATGGGCCTCTCCGGTGGACTCTCCACAAAGGCGGCGATCCCAAACGGGAATCGGGCTGCCGGCCCAAATACCACCGATGAAATGAGTTAACAAGATGACAGACGGGGAAAAAAGGTACGCGTTGGCACTGGGCAGGCATCTGCGCGCGGTGCGGGAGTCCCATGGGTTTACCCAAGGCCAGGCGGCGCAGCTTTACCGGCAGAAGACCGGAAAGCATGGCGCGGGTCTGGTTGATCTGGAGTGCGGCCGCTCAACGGTCCTCACGCTGCTGAAGCTGCGGTGCCTGAAAGAAATTTATGGGGCTTCCTATGATGAGCTTCTGCAATTTGATGATTCGGGCGGGGATGACGCTGACGCGAGGGAGCCGTTCTCCGAACGGCTTGCGCGATGTATCGCAGAGGCGCATGGCGGACGTCCCTACTCGCTTTTCTTTCAGGGGAGCCGATATGTACGCCGTATTTCCGAACGCGAGGATGTAGTGGAAATTTCGGTGATATCCCCTGACAGCGGCAGATGGAGCAGGTCCCTTTGGCCCCGGGAAACGGTGGAACGCTTCTCAGCGGCGGATTTCGAGCGGCAGTTTGCCCGATTGGTTTTCCGTCTCAAAAAGGGTGGCGGGGAAAATCCCAAGCGGGAGATTCTGCTGATTCGGGCGGAGAAGCGCGGCAGAAAGATTTTTTGCCGAAGCGTGGGTGGTTTTCAGGGAAAAAGCGGGGAGGAAATCGCGGTGTCCGGCTGTGAGCAGCTGCTGCAATATCTGGAGGGTTATCAACGGCTCGGGTATGAGATTGAATTGACTGGATTCATCGAATAGAGGCGTGTGCAAAGCTGATGCGCACGCCTTTTTGAATGTCGGTTTAAATAAAATAAAAATCAATGGCATTGAAGAGGAAGATTACCGGTTCTGCCGGCGGAACGCCTTGTCAAAGGCTTTCTTTTTAGGGGCGGGTGAAGCGGCTGACGGCAGTGCGCCTTGGATGATAAAAGCGAGCGGCGTCCACCCGGTTACCCGCTGTGAGAAAGCGGTGCGGCCGGGCCGAAACCCATCACATTCCGGGATGCCTGCCGGCTCAGGTACCGGGGAATCTTGCTCAGGCAGTCCCGCGGTCATGGCTCGGATGCCGGTTTTAAGACGCCTTACGGGTCCCTTCTCAAGGCCGACCTGTTCAAGCCGGGTAATAAAACTCGAGGGAAGGGGGGATCATTTTCCCTCTGCAATTTCACCCAGAACCTTGATAAAATCCTGCATCGTATCGATTCTGACATTCCGCTCCAGAATCGCGTTCTTCAGGTCAATTGACAGAGATTCAAATTTGGGCTGGAGCCGGGGGTTGATATAGGACATGCTTTCACCTCGAATCGGCGCCCTGCGCAAAATCAATTGCCTCTGCGGTTGTCAAAATGACACCGTCATCCTGTTCCTCGGGGTCCGGCCGCGCCGGAGCGGACACCGGACTTTTTGCTTCCTTTGCGGCGGAAATGCGCTTGTCATTTTGATTCCGTTTTTGATTCATTCTCATCACCGGGAATATTGTTTTCCGCAGTGCGGCGGAATATGCGGAACATTTTTGACGCTTATGCCCGAGCGGCACACTCTCATGGGAATCCTCCGGAACCGGGGCCGATCGATCGGTTGAGGACCCACACCCCCCAATTCAGGTAAGCGGCGAAGGTTATCCACAGCAGGTAGGGGATTTGCAGGAGCGCCGCGGCGCGGTTCACGCCGGCAAAGGACCAAATCATCAGAAGGACAAGCACCCAGAGCAGGATCAGCCAGAGAAAAGCGGCAAAGTATGCCGAAAAGTTAAAAAACAGGATGCTCCAAAAGAAATTTACCGTGAGCTGAAGGGCATAGATCCGCAGGGCTGTGCGCTGGAAGCGCCCGGAGGGCGACTGGGCGACGAGCGCCGCTCCAAGTCCCATCAGAACATAGAGGATTGTCCAAACAATGGGGAAAAGGATTGACGGTGGAGTGAGCGGGGGTTTCAGGACGGAGGTTTGGAATTCCCGCATCCCATTGCGGGAAAGAAAGCCGGAAAGCGCGCCGACCGCGCAGGCCAAGAGAACCGACAAAAGATAGGGCTTATACTTTTTCACCACAAAATCACCTCGTGATAATTTATGATTTTTCACGAAAAATATTCATTTATCAGGAAAAACGGCACTTTCCGGACTTCGGCGTGTATAAATTTTTTCCGCCGTCAAACAATAGGCGCATAATAATCGGAAAGAGTGATCGAATTGTTCAAACATGAAAAGCAGTTGTTTCACCCGGTACAGGTGGAAAAGGCCAATCCCCAGTACGCCGCGCTGCTGCAGGAGCAGCTCGGCGGCGCCAACGGGGAGCTGAAAGCCGCCATGCAGTATATGTCACAGAGCTTTCGGATCAAAAATCCTGAGATCAAGGACCTGTTTCTGGATATCGCTGCGGAAGAGCTTGGCCATATGGAGATGGTGGCCACCGCCATCAACATGCTGAACGGTCATGATGTTGATTACAAGGCCACCGGAAGCGGAGAGATCGAAACTCACGTTCTGCTGGGGCTGAATCCCGGACTGATGAATGCTTCCGGCTATTCATGGACGGCGGATTACGTCACTGTGACTGGAGACCTCTGTGCCGATCTGCTTTCAAATATCGCATCGGAACAGCGCGCCAAGGTGGTTTATGAATATCTTTACCGGCAGATTGAGGATAAAAAGGTCCGCGAGATGATCGATTTCCTGCTCAATCGGGAAGAGGCTCACAACGCCATGTTCCGGGAGGCATTCAACAAGGTCCAAAAGACCGGTTCCAACCGGGATTTCGGAACCAATAGGGCCGCTGCGATGTATTTCAGCATGTCGGAGCCGTCCCCCTCCTCTGATTTATCCCATATCAAGGGAAAGCCGGTGCGGTTTAGCTGACAGCGGCTCGTTTTCCAACGGAAATTTGGCAGGAATCCTGCTTTGCGATGCGAAATAATCAATGAAAATCACAAGGGAAAGCTGCCGCGAAGGGTGAGATTTTACTGTTCTTCACAAAAACGAGAGATTTTACGGGAAACGGAAGATTTTGATATTTATTAATGTCAATTTTTGATGTATAATAAAACCGTTATCGTTAAAAGCGTTCGGCTTTGGTTTGATTTTACAGAGAACGGAGCAGGTAGGCTCGGGTTCTTCCGTGAAATAGCAGAGTAAGGGACCAATATTCATGTAGGAGGATCACAGCTATGGTTAAAGTTGCAATCAATGGGTTCGGCAGAATCGGAAGGCTTTCCTTCCGCAAGATTTTCGGGAACGAGAAGTTTGAGGTTGTCGCCATCAACGACCTGACCGATCCCAAGATGCTGGCCTATCTTCTGAAGCACGACAGCGTGCAGGGAGCCTACGCCGGCCATACAGTCGAGTGCGACGAGAATTCCCTGACGATTGACGGCAAAAATATTCGGGTTTACAAAGAGTCCGACCCCAAGAACCTTCCATGGGGAGAATTGGGGGTTGATATCGTCCTCGAGTGCACCGGCTTCTTTACCTCCAAGGCGAAGAGCCAGGCGCACCTCGACGCGGGCGCCAAAAAGGTTCTGATTTCCGCGCCTGCCGGCAGCGATCTCCCGACCATTGTCTACGGCGTCAACCATGAAACCCTCAAGAAAGAGGACCGGATTGTTTCGGGTGCTTCCTGCACCACCAACTGCCTTGCGCCGATGGCAAAGGTCCTCAACAACTACCGCGAGGTCAGAACCGGATTCATGACCACAATCCACGCCTACACCGGCGACCAGATGATTCTGGACGGACCCCACCGCAAGGGCGATTTCCGCCGCGCGAGAGCCGGCGCGATCAATATTGTGCCGAACTCCACCGGCGCCGCCAAGGCCATCGGCCTTGTCATCCCCGAACTGACCGGCAAACTGATCGGCTCCGCTCAGCGGGTGCCGGTTCCCTCCGGTTCGATCACCATCCTCGATGCAACGCTCAAGGATGAGACCGAAACCGTCTCGGTGGAAGGAATCAACGCCGCGATGAAAGCTGCCGCTAACGAATCCTTTGGCTATTCGGACGAAGAGCTGGTTTCGAGCGACACCATCGGGATGAGCTACGGCTCGCTCTTCGATGCGACCCAGACTCTTGCTCAGCGCTGCGGCACCAAGATCTACGAGGTCAGAGTGGTCGCATGGTATGACAATGAGATGAGCTATGTCAGCCAGCTGGTCAGAACCCTCGGCTATATGGGCGATTTGGTCTGAACAGAAAACCTGTCCTGCCGCGGCGCTTCCTTATAAGGTTCGCCGCTGGTCCAGAGAGACGCCGCTGTTTTGCAGACAGGGCGTCTCTCTGTTTTTATATGGCGAGGGATGCCGCAGAGCGTTAAAAAGTTTTTCAGTCCTGCGGGGATTGTAACCGGACCGGAAATGTGATATAGTAGGGAATGGATTTGGAACCTATGTTCTGATTTGCGGAATTGTGCAGGAGGCGATGCAATGCCGGAGCGATTTGAGCTGGTATCCCCTTATGCGCCGACCGGCGACCAGCCGCAGGCGATCGAGCGGCTGGTGAGGGAGCTTGAGCAGGGGAAAAAGGAACAGACACTTTTGGGAGTAACCGGGTCGGGCAAGACCTTCACAATGGCGAATGTCATTGCGCGGGTGAACCGTCCCACTCTGGTGCTGGCCCATAACAAGACATTGGCCGCGCAGCTCTGCGGCGAATTCAGGGAGTTTTTCCCGCACAATGCGGTGGAGTATTTCGTGTCCTACTACGACTACTACCAGCCGGAAGCGTATATTGCTTCCACCGACACCTATATCGAAAAGGATTCCGCGATCAATGATGAAATCGAACGCCTGCGGCATTCCGCCACCGCCTCGCTGGGGGAGCGCAGGGATGTCATCATTGTCGCCTCCATCTCCTGCATCTACACCCTTGGGGACCCCATCGACTACAAAAACATGGTGATCTCCCTGCGCCTCGGAATGCATAAGGACCGCGATGAGCTGCTCAAAAAGCTGGTGGAGCTCCAGTATGAGCGCAATGACGTCAACTTTGTCCGGAATAAATTTCGTGTGCGGGGAGATTCTGTGGAGATATTCCCCTCCTATTACACCGATACCGCTGTCCGGGTGGAGTTTTTTGGCGACGAGATCGACCGGATCAGCGAGATCAATACGGTGACAGGGGAGATCAAGAATACTGTCAGCCACGCGGCGATTTATCCGGCGTCCCATTATATCGTTCCAAGGGATAAAATGATGACGGCACTGGAGGAGATTCGGCGGGAATGCGATGAGCGGGTGCGCTGTTTTCAGGAAAACAACAAACTGATTGAGGCGCAGCGCATTGCGGAGCGCACCAATTATGATATTGAGATGCTCTCGGAGATCGGCTTCTGCAAGGGCATCGAAAATTACTCCCGGGTGCTTTCGGGACGCGCGCCCGGCAGCGTTCCGTATACCCTGTTCGATTATTTTCCGAAGGATTTTCTCTTCTTCATCGACGAATCGCATGTCACGCTGCCGCAGGCGCGCGGGATGCTGGCCGGGGACCGCGCGCGCAAGGGGAGCCTGATTGAGTACGGCTTCCGGCTGCCATCCGCGCTGGATAACCGCCCGCTGTCCTTCGAGGAAATGTACAGCAAGGTCAATCAGGTGGTTTTCGTCAGCGCCACGCCCGGAGAGTTTGAGCTTTCCCACAGCGGGCCTCCGGTCGAACAGCTGATCCGCCCGACCGGCCTGCTTGACCCGGAAATTGATGTCCGTCCGGTGGAGGGACAGATTGACGATCTTCTTTCCGAAATCAACACCCGCGCCGCCCGCAAGGAACGTGTGCTGATTACCACCCTGACCAAGAAAATGGCGGAGGATCTCACGACATTTTTTGAGAATGCCGGAGTCAGAATCCGCTATATGCACCACGACATCGACACGATGGAGCGGATGGAGATTATCCGGGATTTGCGTGCGGGCGAGTTTGACGCCCTTGTGGGAATCAACCTGCTGCGCGAAGGGCTGGATATTCCCGAGGTTTCGCTGGTGGCGATTCTGGATGCGGATAAGGAGGGGTTTCTGCGCTCTGAGACGTCTTTGGTTCAGACGATCGGACGCGCTGCCCGCAATTCCGAGGGGAAGGTCATCATGTATGCCGATTCGGTTACGCCGTCAATGGAGCGGGCCATTACTGAGACGGCCCGCCGCCGAAAACTCCAGCAGGAGTATAATCAGGCACATGGCATCATACCGACCACCATCAGGAAGGATATCCGAGAAATTTTGGAAATTTCCACCAAAGAAACGGTGGAAGGACAGACCAAGCGCAAGCGGATGAGCGAAAAGGACCGTCAGGCGCTGATCATCCGCCTGACCAACGAGATGAAGAATGCGGCCAAGTTGTTGGAATTCGAACACGCCGCCTACCTGCGTGACAAAATCAAGGCGCTGAAGGATGGAAAATGAATGCGGCGAGGCGCCTGACAGGAGGAAACATCATGCTGAAACGCGGTATTTTTCTGCTCTGCCTGCTGCTGATTTTAGGATGCTCGCATGAAGCTGCTGAAATGGATTCAGCTGAAATCCCCCGCTCCTCAGGAGAGAGCGGGATCGAAACGGCCGGACCGCTGCGGGCGGACGAACCGCCGCGGACATCTTTTTCCTCTTCACAGTCATCTGAGGATCGCCCCGCGCCGCCTTCCCCAACCCTTGCGGAATGCGGCTTACAGCCAATCGAAACGCTTGAGGTCTACCGCTTTTGGGGTGACGGCGAAATTTACAGTCATGAGCGGATCGCATTTGAGGGGGAGCAGACCCTCCTCGCCATGATCGGCCTCGCGGTTTCCTCCCTGCCGTTTGCCGACGAGCCGCTGCCGGTTCTCGGCGTCACGAGAGAAAAGGATTTTGTGACGGTCGATCTGTCAGAAGAGTTTATCGACCGCTTTTCCAAGAGGGAGATTTTTGAACTGCTGAACACCGTCTCGATGACCCTGATGCAGAACGGAGCCGCCGGTTCCTTTCGCTATACAGTGGAAGGGGAGACTGGCCTGCTGGGAGATTTATGGAAGGTCATGCCTCTCGCCGTCGCACAGGAAAAGCCGGAGGAATACGCGAAAATCTGCGCTTCTATTCCTTATCTGGGGATGACCAGGCTGTATTTTCCCACAGCGGGCGAGATCACAGACCGATTCGGCGTTGCGATGGACGAAACCGCGATGGAAATTGCGCGCCTGCTTGCGAGGGTGGGGAAGATGGAGCGCGACGCCGCCTCTCCGCAGGAGCTGGAACCGTCGCGTCTCTACCTGAGCTGCGTTTGGAATACCCCCGCCTTTTACACCGTTTCGGGGGAGGAAAACTATGAGCCGGGCCTGATCCCGATTGCCGATTCGGTTTCCGCCAAGCTTGGAATGTCCGAATCGATGTTCTGGATCGGGGAGCACGTTCGTCAAACCGCCAGAATCCTTTGTGGAGATGATTTTGAGCTGGACCTGACGCGGGGAGAGGGCCTCAAATACCGGTATTTCCCTCTCGAAGGGGTGATTACTCCTCCGCACATGGGGGGCGGATACGATACCATTCCGCTGATTCTTTCCTATGAGGAAACGGAGGACGGCTTTTGTGCCGAGGTCGTCTATCTCTTTGAATCGATGGGCGGCATCGGTCCGTGGGGGATGGAGCGCACACTGACGGAGGAGGAGCTTCCCGGTTATGTGGCGGACAAGGCGCAGCGCGCCGAGGTCGAGGTGCGGCGGGCCGAAGATGGCAGACTGTGCTTCGGAAGCTTCCATATCAAAACAAATCAGCCGTCGGGGCACTTGCAATAATCATACTTTGGCAGTATGATATTGAAGCGGCAGCTCTCTGCCTGAATTGATAAAAGACAGCGCCGCGCGGCGCGGCGGGAGGAATAAAGCATTGGCTAAGGATCAAATCATCATCAAGGGCGCAAAGGAACATAACCTCAAGAACATTAATCTGACGATTCCGCGTGACAAGCTGGTGGTCTTTACAGGACTTTCCGGCTCCGGAAAAAGCTCGCTGGCATTTGACACGCTCTATGCCGACGGCCAGCGCCGTTATGTCGAAAGCCTGTCATCCTATGCGCGGCAGTTTTTGGGTCAGATGGAAAAGCCGAATGTCGAAAGCATCGAAGGCCTTTCGCCGGCGATTTCGATTGATCAGAAATCGACCTCGAACAATCCGCGCTCAACGGTCGGCACTGTCACGGAAATTTATGACTATCTGCGGCTGCTCTATGCCCGGATCGGCATTCCGCACTGCCCGGTCTGCGGACGGGAGATCACACAGCAGACGGTGGACCAGATGGTTGATCGGGTGTTGGCTCTGCCGGAGCGGACAAAAATTCAGGTGATGGCCCCGGTGGTGCGCGGACGCAAGGGGGAGCATCAGAAGGAGTTCGATTCGGCAAGGCGTTCCGGTTATGTCCGGGTGCGGGTCGATGGAAACCTGTATGATCTTTCCGAGACGATCAAGCTGGAGAAGAACAAGAAGCACACCATCGAGGTCGTTGTTGACCGTCTTGTGGTTTCCCCCTCGATCCGTTCCCGGCTCGCGGGTTCGATTGAGACGGCCCTGGCCCTGACCGGTTCCCTGGTGCTGATCGATGTGATCGGCGGGGAAGAGCTGCTCTTCTCACAAAGCTACTCCTGTCCCGATCACGATATTTCAATCGAGGAGCTTACCCCGCGGATGTTTTCCTTCAACAACCCCTACGGCGCCTGCGAAACCTGCACAGGCCTGGGGACCTTCATGAAGGTCGATCCCGATCTGGTTGTCCCAAATAAAAAGCTTTCCGTCCGGCAGGGCGCGATCAAGGCCAGCGGCTGGTATTATGCGGAGGGCGGCATTGCTCAGATGTATTACGAAGGGCTGGCCGAGCATTATGGCTTTTCTCTTGACGAGCCGTTCGGAAAGCTGCCCAAACAGGCGCAGCAGATTCTGCTTTACGGAAACAACGGAGAAAAAATCACCGTCCGCCGCGAGACGGACAGCGTCAAGGGCGCCTATCATACCGATTTCGAAGGAATTGTCAACAACCTTGAACGCCGCTTCCGCGAGACGAACAGCCAGTGGATGAAGGAAGAGATTGCCGGGTGGATGAGCTCGGTGCTTTGCCCCTCCTGCCATGGGGAACGGCTGAAAGCGGCCTCCCTTGCCGTGACGGTGGGGGGAATCAATATCAGCCGCCTCACCGCCATGTCGGTCAGTGAGGAGCTGGCTTTCTTCGACTCGCTGGTTCTGACCGAACGGGAACACAAGATCGCGGACGCCATCCTAAAGGAAGTACGTGAACGGCTGGGCTTTCTCAAAAGCGTCGGGCTGGAGTACCTGACCCTTGCACGTGCGGCCAGCACCCTTTCAGGGGGAGAGAGTCAGAGAATCCGCCTTGCGACTCAGATCGGCTCCTCTCTGATGGGGGTGCTCTATATTCTGGACGAGCCTTCCATCGGCCTGCACCAGCGGGACAACGACAAGCTGATTGCGACGCTGCAGCGGCTGCGGGATATCGGAAACACCCTGATCGTCGTGGAACACGATGAGGATACCATCCGCGCGGCCGACTTCGTGGTGGATATCGGCCCCGGAGCGGGAGTCCACGGCGGAGAGGTCGTCTACGCCGGGGATGTCAAGGGACTGATGGAAAGCGACGCCTCCATCACCGGAAAATACCTCAGCGGGCGGGAGCAGATTCTTGTCCCGGAACATCGCCGGACGGGAAACGGAAACCGTCTGATCATCCGGGGCGCGCGCCAGAACAACCTCAAAAACATCGACGTCGAAATTCCCCTCGGAATGTTTGTGGCAGTCACCGGTGTTTCAGGCTCGGGAAAGAGCTCGCTGATCAACGAGGTGCTTTACAAAACCCTCGCTTCCGCGCTCAACGGCGCACGAATCAAGGCGGGGCAGCATGATGCGATCGAAGGGCTTGAAACGCTCGATAAGGTAATCGACATCGATCAGTCGCCGATCGGGCGCACCCCGCGTTCCAACCCGGCGACCTATACCGGCGTATTCACCGATATTCGCGAGCTTTACGCCTCGACCAATGAGGCAAACCTGCGGGGCTACACGAGCGGACGCTTTTCCTTCAATGTCAAGGGCGGGCGCTGCGAGGCCTGCGAGGGGGACGGCATCATCAAGATAGAGATGCATTTTCTCCCTGATATCTATGTACCCTGCGAGGTCTGCAAGGGCAAGCGATATAACCGTGAAACGCTCGAGATCAAATACAAGGGGAAGAGTATCCACGATGTGCTCGAGATGACGGTGGAAGAGGCGCTGGGGTTTTTTGAAAACCTGCCCAAGATCCGCCGGAAGATTCAAACCCTCTATGATGTGGGTCTCGGCTATGTCAAGCTCGGGCAGCCCGCCACCACCCTTTCGGGCGGCGAGGCGCAGCGGGTCAAACTGGCCACCGAGCTTTCGAAGCGGGCAACGGGGCGAACCATCTATGTCCTCGACGAGCCGACCACCGGTCTGCACACCGACGATGTGCGCAAGCTGATTGAGGTGCTTCAGGCACTGGTTGACACCGGAAACTCAGTGGTGGTAATCGAGCATAACCTCGATGTGATCAAGGTGGCCGATCGCATCATCGACCTCGGCCCCGAAGGAGGCGACCGGGGCGGAGAAGTTGTGGTCTGCGGCACCCCCGAGGAGGTTGCGGCCTGCCCGCGTTCCTATACCGGCCAATATCTGAAAAAGATGCTTCCGGCGCTGCAAAAATGAAAAACAGGACGAAGCAGGCGTTTCTGCCCGCTTCGTCCTGCTTTGCTGTTGTACCCAAGCCAGCCGACAGCTGGGCTGGCGGCAATGAAAAAATTTTCACTTCAGGCAATGAGCGCGGTGAAATGACAAATCATTGGGAAACAGAAGGGCCAATCAGGATGCATTGCTGCTCTAACAGCCGCATATCAAAAGGCTCTCGTTCATCTCACTGTAAAATGGGTGGGGGTCTCCTTTTTGAAGCATATAGAAAACTGCATAGTATGCATTAAAATAATAATGAAGACTAAATATCTCGACAAATCGGGATTTGTGGAGAGATTTCCTGAACTTTCCTTATTTTACAGGCTTTTCAGCCCATTAAATAGTGAAATGATATGTATTTTCCCTTATTTTTGCCCTTATGCGGAATCCGCAAGGGAAATAAGGGGAATTTTTGTTGCATTGCATATCAATAATTGGTTCAGTGAACCAATTTTGATTTAAGCATTGCTCGCTACTTTATCAAGAAGTCTTGCGGAATCCCGTTTTGCTTTTCTTGTTGAGTGAGCGTAAATATTCATTGTGGTACTGACATCAGAGTGTCCTAACAGTTCCTGTACATCTTTCGGTGCAGCCCCATTGGAAAGCAGATTGCTGGTGTAGGTGTGACGTAACTGGTGGAAATGGAAATCTTCAAATCCTTCCAGTTTCTTTGACATTGATCTGCATACAATGCCGAGTGTACTCGGCAGTTCCAGGGAGCCATCCGGTCGCAGGCAGACAAAGGAGATTTCTTTGTAATCTGCCGGGACTTCCTGTGTACCGTCAAGATGATAGTATTCATAATAGACCCTGTTTTTCACATGCACTTCTTTGTAGTAATTGCGGTGATAGAGTTCGCCATACTGCATCCGGTTTTTGAGCTGCTCTTTTCTGGTAGCTTTCAGTATTTCAGTCAGAGTATCTCCAAAATCAACAATTCTTACTTTTTTCCGTTTCGTTGGTCCAATAATGTTTTTGTGTTTCATGCCGTCGTAGCGGATACTGCGTTTTATGGTCAGGCATTGTTCTTCAAGGTTAATGTCCTGCCATGTAAGACCACAGGTTTCCCCGATACGGAGTCCAGCATAATACGCAATCTGAATCGGCAGAATGGCAGGTGGGTTTTTCTTTTCCAGATACTTGATAAGTCGCTCATAATCCTCGTGTGAAATCGGCTGTGTGCTTTCTTCCACTTCATCATCGGAAAAGAGGTCAACTTCCTCTGCCTGTCGTTTCAGCTTGATATATTGCATCGGATTGAAACTGATTAACTGTTTTGGAAATACTGCAAAACGGAATGACTGCTGTAACACTGCGGAAAAAGAATGGATATAATCTTTGCTGTATCCTTTTCTTACTTTCCCATCTGGAAACTCACCACCAAATGTAAGCAGGTCGAGGAAACCCTGTAAATGTTCGGCAGTAACTGTTTTCAGCTTTCGGTCTGCAATCGGGTGTTTCTTGATACATCGGATTGCACCAAGATAATTTTCCACTGTACCGTTGCTGAGTGTCCCAGTTTTCAGTTCTTCTTCTGCCCACATGTCCAGAAGTTCCCCTACGGTAAGATTATCTGCCTTTGCAACAAACTTCTTATCTTCGTAGTCTTCCAGTGCCTTGCGGAGAAGCTTTTCCGTCTCACTTTTACTTTCGGTTCCGGCATATTCTTTCTGAACCATTTTTCCGCTTGCGTCCTCTACATAGAAGCGATAGTACCATTTCTTTCCTTTTTTTCTAACAGATCCTTTTGCCATAATCGTATGTCTCCTTTCGATATCAGACAATCGGAACTGTTGAAATGCTTCTTGCGTGTAGGCATCTTATGGACAAGTCCATAAGCCAATTCGCCGCTCGTCAAATCTGTAAACAGCCTGATTCGCTTGTGCTCATTGTATCACAACTCCGGTTGCCTTACTATACCGATTCAGAATCGTCATACATAACTTCGGATAAAAGATTTGCAAGCCTTTGTTCTGCCGCTTCCGGTTTCTTTGAATAGAGCCTTACAACATCTGCCATATCGTTAAATGCGTTGACAGTATGTGTGATCTCCCTGAGAAACATAATCTCATTATATTCATCTTTCGATTCAAATCCCATTACTTTAGCAATGTCCGCATCTTTAGTACTGCCTTTGTAATTTTTACAGGCGAACTGAAACGAATCCAGAAACAGTTCATATTGCTTTAACATTAACAGCAGTAAGTCTTTAGAAAAAGCGTCTTCTGTTTTATTAAGATCAAGAGGTAACTGTTTAAGAATATCGCCCATCACATCACGAATCTGCAATTCTTTCTTATCCGTAATATCAGTTTCATATTCATCGGTTTCCCCTTTGAGCCATTCAATCGATACATGAAGTGCTTCCGAAAGACCTTCCAGTACCATCTTTTTGGTATTGTCAATCGAACCATTCTCATAACGCAGGATTGTGGAAGCGGTAACTCCCATCTTCTCTGCGACATAAGGCTGTGTCAGATTTAATTCCAGACGGCGCTGTTTTGCCCTGCTGCCGATCAGCTTGCGTAGTTCTTTATCTTTCATGCTGATGTGCCTCCTTTTTCGGTATGTCATTACTATACCACGCAACAAAATATATTGCAATATGCAATTTTGGGAAAAGCAGCAAAATTTCATAATGCTTGACAAAGCAATATAAACACGCTATACTGACAGCACAAATGAAATTGCATAATGCAATTCGAAAGGAGGTGGTCATATGACGCAAAGAAAGATTGCCTTATCTATTGAGGAAGCTGCTGATTATACGGGAATTGGCAGGAACACCCTGCGAAAGTTGGTAGAGTGGAAGAAACTTCCGGTATTGAAGGTTGGGAGAAAAGTCCTGATCAAAACGGATATGCTGGAACTTTTTATGGAAGCCAACGAGGGCAGGGACTTGAGGGATAAGGGAAATGTGAAAGCAGTCACAAGAAACGGTTCAACTTAAAAAAGCGGTTCCCGAAGAAACCGCCAAAGGTTCTATCAGACCGGAGTCATGATATACCTACACGCAAGCAGATTATACCATGTACTTCGTCTGACAGACAACAGGAAACTTATGTTTGGAAAAAAAGAAAGGACGATGATATTTATGGCAAGATCAACAAAGAGTTATGAGGCGCGTATGCTCCAGTTGGAAAAGAAAGAACAGGAAAGCCTTGAGAAAGCAAAACAGTATGCAGCACAGAAACGGGAACTGAAGAAACGTCAGAAAGATGTGGAAACCAAAAAACGGACACACAGGCTCTGCCAGATTGGCGGTGCAGTGGAATCGGTACTGGGTTCTGCGATTGAGGAAGATGATATCCCAAAGCTGATCGGCTTCTTAAAAAGGCAGGAAGCAAATGGGAAATTCTTCTCAAAGGCAATGCAGAAAGAGCCAGTTGCAAATACGGAGGAAGTGTAATGCCGGAGGGAGTGGAGTTTCCATTCCCTTCATTGCTTTTTTATGAAGGGCGCACTTATGGACAACCAGAGGTCGTCCGTATAAGTTTGCCACAGGTGGCAACCGGTCTGCGCTTACGCTTGCCGGGCTCGTTCCGTCGGCGGGGCTTTCAGCCAGACCTGCTCATGCCGCAGGAGGCACTCTTCGCCAGAGGGGCACATTCCATGCAGGCTGTTATGCACAGGGCACTCTTACGCAGAGGGTGCTCCGGCAGATACCATTTTCTTTTAGGAAAAACGTTACCTGCCGGAAATCAAAGCCGGATACGGCAGAATGGGGGAAACGGAGCATGGCGATTTTTCATTATACAGTAAAGATTGTTGGACGCAGCAAAGGAAAATCCATCATATCGGCGTCTGCTTATCTCAATGGCGATGTGATGAAAAATGAAGAAACAGGCAGGATCAGCTACTATACTTCAAAAAAAGAAGTCGTTTATACCAGCCTGCTGATGTGTGAAAATGCACCACAGGAATGGCAGAATGTACCTGCTGAAAATATCAGACGGTTCCAGAAATCTGTCCGATATAAAAGGGCAGATAACCAAAATGCTGCACTGGAAAAATTCAAACTTACTTTTCAGAAGCAGCGTTTATGGAATGAAGTCTTGAGGATAGAAAAAAGTTCAGATGCACAACTCGGCAGGTCATTTGAGTTCTCACTTCCGAAAGAATGGAGCCGACAGGAACAGATTGATTATACAACTGAATATATTCAAAAGACCTTTGTAGATAAGGGAATGTGTGCGGATTGGAGTATCCACGATAAAGGAGATGGTAATCCCCATGTGCATTTACTGGTGACGATGCGACCATTCAATTCAGACCACTCATGGGGTAACAAAGAAATCAAGGATTGGGAGTTTGTCAGAGATGAAAATGGAAATATTGTGGTGGATGAATCCCATCCGGACTGGTGGCAGGATAAAAAGAACCCTGACCGTCATGGAATCCGAATCCCCGTACTTGATGAAAATGGAGTCCAGAAAGTCGGGACAAGGAACCGCAAACAGTGGAAACGTGTATTAACCGATGCTACCGGGTGGAACAATCCGAAAAATTGTGAGCTATGGCGGAGCGAATGGGCAAACGTCTGTAATGCACATTTGAAAACGGAAAATCACATTGACCACCGTTCTTATGCAAGGCAGGGAAAATTAGAGATACCGACGATCCATGAGGGCGCAGATGCCAGAAAAATTGACGAGAAATTTCAAAACGGACAGACATCCTCTACTTCATGGAAAGTAGAGGAAAACCAGATCATAAAAAGACAAAATGCACTGCTGGATAAAATACAGATTTCTTTTGGAAAAGTATCCAGTGCATTAACACAATGGAAGGAGCGATTGCGTGACATTAGAAGAAAGCCGGGAAGTCATTCCCATGATGGAGACAATGATAAACCAGATCGAGGAACAGCAGAATCTTATGGCAGAGATGGTACAGGAATTGCAGGAACGGGACAGGCAGCTCCTGTCTTTTCAGGAGCAGAACCAGAGTTTAAAAAGCTTAAACAGCGAATTATCCAGGCTGCTAAATCTTTTGCCAGATACAGAAGAACTGCTCTCACAGATCGAGCAACAGAAAACCAGAATCGAACAGTTGGAAAACGAGAATCAGCAATGGCAGGAATTAACGCAGAAGCTGAACAACGAGAACAGCTTATTGCAGAAACAGAACAGCGAATTGCTGACCTTAAACAGCAGATAGAGAAAGCGAGGGAGATCGATGAGCGAATGCAGAAACTTAGAGAACGTCGGGCAGGTGGAAGAACTTCTGCTGATGACCGAACAGATGCAGGACGAACTGGATCAGAAAGACCAGACAATCCAGGAACTAAACAGGCAGCTAAGCGAATCGCTGACCTTGAACGAGAAATTGAACAGCGAAAACAGAGCCGAGAATATCGAAGCATTGCGGACAAGATTAAGGCAAACAGAGGAACGATTGACCAGCGAGACAGACAGCAGGAAAAGAGCCGACGCAGAAGCCGTGGCATGGAAATTTAAGTATGAAAAAGCAGAGCAGGAAAAACTTTATGCACAGACACACCAAAAGACGGTAGAGGTAGCTGTTGAGAAAAAAGTGCCTTATGAGAAATGTGAAAAATGTGACCGTACTGCTTACCGGAAAGCAAAAGAAAAATGCGATAGCCGTAAAAGCCAGTTAGAAAAGAAATATAAAAATATGACGATTGGTTATGAAAGTATCTTGTTTCTACTGGCATGGTACAGCATAACAACAACACTGTTTACTGCGATTCTTTCGCCGGTTTTCCTTAACGACTGTATCGTCTTTTTCGGTGCGTTAGGAAAAGGAATGGGAAGTTTATTTCGGGAGTTTGTGACAGGTGCAGACTCTTTCGGACAGTTAAGCAGTGGAATACCTAACAGTATTCTTTCCGGGATTGTGTACTGGCTGATTGCCGGTACTGTCATGGCAATTTTATTCGTAATAACCGGGTGGCTGATAATCGGGATTGGTTATCAGGTAGGAAAAATCTACCGGAAATATTGTTGGGATATCATCAGTATCGTGGTAGCGATAACGAGTACAGCTGTTGTAATTTACTTTGGAGAATGGATTAAAAACGCTAATCCGATAAATCTTATTGTATTGCTATTACTGTCGCATATTATTTATATTGGAATCAGATGTTATGTGAAAGACTGGATGGAAGAACGAGGATATTATTAAAAGAGGACAGGGAAATTTCATAATCTTCCTGTCCTTAGTAAGGGACTATTGATTGTTTATATAAAGAAAAAGTATATAAATAAATCTTGACAATTAGTACGAACTCGGACTATAATATAAAAGTCTGGATTCGTACTAATTTAAGGAGGAAAAAGATGAGAAAAGATAATAATATGATAATACAGTTGCAACGATATTATGCTTTATGGAAAGAATGTACAGCAATGTATGAGGAATGGTCAAAGGATCAGGGACTGTCTTCAAATGGAGTTTTTGCTTTGTATTCATTTTATGAAAGTAATGGAAGATGCACGCAGAAAATGATAAGTGAAAAATGGAATATACCTAAGCAAACGGTAAATACGATACTAAAAGATTTTCAGAAAAAAGGATACATCAATATGGTATCTGATGATTCAGACAAGAGAAATAAGCTGATATGCCTCACAGAATCAGGAATGGAATATACGAAAGATATCATAGAAAAACTGCACTCAAAAGAAATATATGTAATCGAAAAAATGGGATTAGAGAATATAGAAAGTCTTAATGATAATACAGAGTTGTTTATCAGACTTTTCAAGGAAGGAGATTGTAAGAAAAATGAATCATAAATCATTATTTTTTAAATATGTTATTCCATCTATTATAGCATTTGCATTATCAGGAATATATGCGATAGTGGATGGATATTTTGTAGGCAATACCATAGGAGATGCTGGACTTTCGGCTATTAATATTGCATATCCGATTGTGGCTTTGATTCAGGCTCTTGGAACAGGAATTGGTATGGGAGGAGCTGTTTATTACTCAATTAATGCAGCAGAAAAGAAAGGAAAACGGGCAGAAGAATTTATTGCTACAAGCTGGTGGCTTCTTGTAATAGTAAGTGTTATCAGTACCATAATTATTTACTCCTTTTCGTCTAAAATTTTAGGATTGCTTGGAGCAGATGGAATTATATTAACAAATGCGACAGATTATATCAAAATTATAGCACTTGGAGCAATATTGCAGATTCTTGGAACTGGAATGATGCCATTCATTAGAAATTATGGAAACTCTTTCTGGTCAATGTTTGCGATGGTTGGTGGATTCATAACCAATATTGTTCTGGATTTTATCTTTGTATGGATATATGAAATGGGCATGAAAGGTGCAGCCACAGCTACAATAGCCGGACAGGGTGTGACTGCAGCAATTGCAATCATATACGCATTATATAATAAAAAGTTTTATGTGTATGTATCCTTAAAAAATGTAAAAGAAATGTGTGGCGCTATATTCAGAGTAGGTCTTGCACCATTTGGGCTAGCATTGACTCCTAATATTTCATTGGTGTTTATAAACCGATTCTCCGCTTCTTATGGGGGAGAAAAAGCTATTGCAACTTATGCATGTGTATCCTATATTATCTGTATCATATATCTCATATTGCAGGGCGTAGGTGATGGAAGTCAACCTTTAATGAGCCGTTTTTATGGTGAGAAGGATCAAGAAAGCCTGAGAGGAGTTCAGAGAATGGCATACATTTTTGCAATAATTCTTGCTGTTTGTGGTGGAATTATCATGTATGTAAACAGAGCAAATATTGGAGGGGTTTTCGGAGCTTCTTATGAAGTAAGTATTGAGATTTCTAAAATTGTACCTATATTTTTAGTGTCATTACCATTTGTTGCGATTACCAGAATAGCGACAGCTGGATTTTATGCTACTGAAAAAAGTGGATTGTCATACATTCTTACATTCATTGAACCAGTATTGATGCTGATATTTATGCTTGTTTTACCACCTTTATTTGGTGGACAGATTATGATATGGTGGAGTACGGTATTGGCACGTGTTTTTTCAGCGATTCTGGCATTCATACTAATAAAATATTGCGAAAAGGGAGATTTGCAATATGGAATACAGAAAATTTAACAATCAGATAGTAGCAAGAATAATCTAGGTTTATCTATTGTATTTTTAAGGACAGCCTCATAGCAATAGGGCTGTCCTTTTAAAATTATGAAGCTAATTTTTAATAAATTCTAGTAGATTTTGATTGGAATAATCATAACTCTAATGAATCTTCAGCATCTACCCACATCTGTAAATTCCCATCAAGATATAACCTTGCATATTCTAATGGCTCATCGATTGCAAGCGATGTCAAAGCACAATCAGATCCAGGTGTGGTTCTTAAATTTTTTTCTGCTTCCCAACAATCAATACGGAGTATATAGCCCGTATTAGTATATACATCAATGCTGTTGCACTGTGGATTGTATTCTGCAAATATTGTTCTCATCGTATCCCATCTCCTTATCATTTAATCAATCAGTAGTAGCAAAAATTAAGAAGCATTTCAATCAGTTCACCATGTCACTTTTATTTTGTGTTATACTGTCTTATAGATTTTTCTTGCCCTTGTATTTGCCCTTATCAGAGTGCATAAACACTGATGGGACGATATAACACAAGGGAAATAATAAGAGAAAGCTCACCTGCGACAAATCCAGTGTTTTCAAGGGGTTGCGAAGAATTTAATAATAAAATATAACAGTTATTAAATTTCTTAAAACAGGTGAAATCTCAATCGGTATTTATATATGCATAGTTCTTATCGCCAGAACCCGTATAGCTCTCTATATCTGTCATATTTTTTTATACATTCATTATCTATATTAACTATTCTTCGCTCTTCTTCATTTAATTTCCATCTTGGCTTTTTATGCAACGATTCATTAATGTTGTATGCATCTATTTCCATTTCATGTATTTCATCGTCCAAATCACACATGCTTTTTTCGTTGGTATCTATTTGAAGAATACACGGGTAGTAAGAGATAAACCCCAACTTAAATAAGTTAACATCTCCATCAACAATGCTTAAAGGCCACTCTGGCCTTAATTCTGATATCAACGTCTTGTAATTGAAAGCATTTTCTCTACTTGTGCTGATTTCTATCATAATCTCATACCCTCACCGACTGCCAGTTAGTCGTGCTGCCTATATTAGACAATACTATGTATCAAAGACGTGCTAAAACTAATTATTTAACTTTACCATTTCAATTTATCATACAAAAACACACTGTGCAACATAAACATTTTATCACCCAATATTTTATACATCTTACAGACTGGTTGCATGTGTATAGAACTTGTTCGGCAGTATTCCGAATATTTTAGCTGCGGTACAATTTTTACATCATTCCTCTGATTGTTAGTAAAGATTGTGAGATACGTTCATTATCTTGCGTCCGTTTAAGCTTTACGAGTTTATCTCCACGTAATGTTTTCAGAAATTCGTGTTTAGGAATTAAAACAGCACCTTTCAAAAAGCAAATGTGTAGTGAACGACCTCCGTAAAAGTCACCCTCTATTTTTTCGTCATATGGCCAGATTATCTTAACTTAACGATGAAAAAGCAAAGATAGGAGCAAATTCTAAAATTCACTCCTATCTTAACGGCTCAAATGCTTAACTGAATGACATTGCCCCAACAGTACGCTATTTTTCCTTTTGCTCGAGCCGCCGCAGAATCCGGCGGTGCACCAGCGCGCCGATTCCTCCGGCTGCAAGAAATGCGGCGTAGATGACTGCGAACATCAGAAAGTCTCCCTTCCCGGCCACCGAGCCGGCAAAGCAGGAGACGGCGACCGACGGAATTCGGGCAAGGGTGGCATACAGAATAAAGCGCCGCGAAAGAACACCGGAACAGCCAATGGTATAGATCAGGATATCCTTGGGAACGCCGGGCAGAAAGAAAAAGAGCAGAGCGGCGGCTTCAAACCGGCGGCTTGCGCAGAGCTTTTTGTAACGGTCGAATTGCTCTCCGTTTACCAGCCTGCGAACCAACGGCTCGCCAAAGCGGCGGGAAATCCAGAAGGCGCAGAGGGTGCCGAGCAGGATCCCGGAAAGGGCAACGGCAAATCCCCAAAGAGGGCCGTAAAGAATCCCTCCCGCCAGCTCTACAAGTCCTCCCGGAAGAATGGCGACGACGATCTGAAAAATTTGAAAAAGCAGCAGAACAGGAATACCGGCGGAGCCGATCGAGCCGACCCATCCGGTAAAGCGGCGGATCAGATCGGGGTCGCGCGCGAGACTCATCCACTGTTCTCTCCGGTGCAGGGCGCAAAGAAGCAGAAGCAGCACAGCGAGACACCCTGCCAGACCGATCACTTTCCGGCTTTTTTTCAAGCTGTTTCACCTCAGCATCCCTTGGCCCTCTTCCGATAGAGGCGCCGTATTTTCAGATCATGCAAAAAGTTTCTGCCAGTAGCCCATGACGAAGATCAGAAGAACGACAAAAGGAAGCACCCATTTGGCGTACCAAAGGATCGCGGAGGGGAAACGGAGGCCCTCGCCGGCGTTGGCTTCCCTCAGAAAGTTCTCCCAGCCCCAGCCGCGCTTTGAGACGCAGAACAGGAGATAGATCAGAGAACCGAGCGGCAGCAGGTTGTTGCTGAGGATGAAATCCTCGAAATCCATGATCCCGCCGCCCATGATCTGCACATCGGAGAGCAGGTTGAAGCCGAGCAGACAGGGGAGGGAGAGCACAAAAATCAGGACCAGATTGACTGCCGCGGCCCGGCGGCGGCTCCAGCCCCAGCGGTCCATGCAGCAGGAGAGAATATTTTCAAAGACGGCGATGACCGTGGAGAGGGCGGCAAAGGACAGGAAGATGAAGAAGAGCGCCCCCCACAGCCTCCCTCCCGGCATGGCGTTGAAAACGTTGGGAAGGGTGACAAAGATCAGCGAAGGCCCCGCGTCGGGGGTAATGCCGAAGGCAAAGGCCGCCGGAAAGATGACCAGCCCTGAGACAAACGCGACAAAGGTGTCGAGCAGAGTGACATTGAGCGCTTCACCGAGCAGGCGGCGTTCCTTGCCGATGTAGCTGCCGAAGATGGCCATGGCGCCGATGCCGAGCGACAGGGTAAAAAAGGCCTGTCCCATCGCGGCGAAAACCACCTCGCCCAGCCGGGCAAAGCTGAACGATCCGGAAGCGTCCTCGGCAAGCTTGGAGAAGTTGGGCTTGAGATAGAAAGCGAGGCCTTCGCCCGCGCCGGGCAGAGTCACCGACCGGACAGCCAGAGCAAAGAGCAGAAAAAGCAGTGCAAGCATCATGTATTTGGTGATCCGTTCCACGCCGTTCTGGAGTCCGCGGGAGCAGATTCCCATGCAGAGGAGCACCACGAGGACCATGCCGGCGAGCATCAGACCGGGCCGCGCCAGCATCCCGCCGAAAACCGCCTCCACGCCGGCCGCATCAAGGCCGGTGAAGGTTCCGGACGCCATCTTGGCAAAATAGATGAGCATCCAGCCGGCTACGGTGGTGTAAAACATCATCAGCATATAGTTGCCCGCCATGCCGAACAGGCTGTACCAGTGCCATTTGCTGCCGGCAGGCTCCAATGCATGGAAGGAGACGGCGATGCTTTTGCGGCTGGCGCGTCCAACCGCAAACTCCATCGCCATGATCGGCAGCCCCATTACAAACAGGAAAAAGAGGTAGATCAGCACAAAGGCGGCCCCGCCGTACTGTCCCACGATAAAGGGAAAGCGCCACACGTTTCCCAGCCCGATCGCGCATCCGGCGGAGATCAGCACAAAGCCGAGCCGCGATGCGAAGGTTTCTCTCTCTTTCATTTCCACACGCTCCTCTTTTGATGTCTGCGTTTCGCTCCCATCATACCCGCTTTTGCCCCGGCCTGTCAACGATACGCCAGAAGATCTTTTCCTTTTTGACAGAGAAATCAGGACGGAGAGGGACTTTTCCTTTTGGAACTTTTGTGCTATACTAAATTAGTTTCCGTATCTCTACTTTTCGTTTCAAAGGAGAAAGCCTTGATCATCAACAATCTTACCCAGCGGCTGGAGGAGGAGATGGACAAGCTCCAGCTTGAGCGGGCGGCGGCCCTGACGGCGGCACGCTACGACCACCCGCCGCTGGCTTTTGTCCACAGCTTCGGCTGCCAGCAGAACGTTTCGGACGGAGAGCATCTCAAAGGGCTGCTTGCCGAAATGGGGTTCGGCTTTACCGATTCCGCCGAGAATGCCGACCTTGTCCTGTTCAACACCTGCGCGGTACGCGAAAGCGCCGAGGACCGTGTGTTCGGCAACGTCGGCGCTTTGAAGAACATCAAGCGGGAGCGTCCCGAGCTGATGATTGCCCTCTGCGGCTGTATGATGCAGCGGCCCGAGGTTGCCGAACGAATTAAAAAGAGCTTCCCCTATGTCGATATTGTTTTTGGTACCGGCGCAATGCACCGGCTTCCGGAGTTCCTGATCCGGCGTCTTGAGGGCGGCAAGCGTGTATTTTGGGACCAGCCTGCAAAGAATGTCATTGAGGGGATTCCCGCGGTGCGCGAGGAAGGGGTCAAGGCATGGCTGCCGATTATGCAGGGCTGCAACAACTTCTGCACCTACTGTATCGTCCCCTATGTGCGCGGCCGGGAGGTTTCCCGCGCGCCGGAGCGCATTGAGCAGGAGGCGCGTGAGCTGGTCGGACGCGGTTACCGGGAGATCACCCTGCTCGGGCAGAATGTCAATTCCTATGGCAGGGGACTGGCCAAGCCATACAATTTTCCGGAACTGCTGCGTCGGCTCGACCGCGTCGAAGGGGAGTACCGGCTGCGCTTCATGACCTCTCACCCCAAGGACTGCACCCGGGAATTAATCGACGTGATCGCGCAGAGCCGTCACGTCTGCCGTCACATCCACCTGCCGGTGCAGAGCGGATCGGACCGCGTGGTGCAGGCGATGAACCGTCATTATCACATCGATGGCTATCTCGAGCTGATCGCATATGCCCGGGAAAAGATGCCGGATGTGACATTCTCGAGCGATATTATCGTGGGCTTTCCCGGTGAAACGCGGGAAGAATTTCTCGAGACGCTTGCTCTGATCAAAAAGGTCCGCTACAATGCGCTTTTTACCTTTATTTATTCCCGCCGTGCGGGAACCCCCGCTGCCGAAATGCCCGACCCTGTCCCCGCCGGAGAGAAGTCGGAGTGGTTTCGAGAACTGCTTGAGGTTCAGCAGGGCATCTGCTGTGAGCTCAACGAGGCGATGGTCGGCAGCGTCCAGCGGGTGCTGTTTGATTCTCCCGGAAAAAGCGGGGAAGGCTTCCTCGCGGGCAGAACCGAGGGAAATGTCATCGTCGAAGCGCCGGGCGACCGCTCCCTGATCGGCCGCTTTCTGCCGGTGAAAATCACCAGAGCGATGAACTGGGCAATGGTAGGAACGATTCTGGAATCCCGTTGAGGAACGGATCGTCGATATAAAACAATACAAGAGGAGAATGATCAAATGGATATTATTGAAATGGCACGTGAGCTGGGGCGCGCGATTCAGAAGGATGAGCGTTATATCAAGATGCTCGCCGCCTCTGCGGCAACCGAGAAATCCCCGGAGCTGAGCACCAGGATGTCCCGCTTCAGCGAGCTGAGAAACGAGCTCAACCGCGAGATCGTCAAGGACGAGAAGGAGAGGGACCAGGACCAGATCAACAAGCTTGATGAGGAGCTTCGCACCCTCTATGAGGCGATCACCACCGCTCCGGAGATGGTCGCTTACAATCAGGCGAAGGCCGAGCTGGAATCGGCTCTCAACTTTATCTCCCAGATCGTTTCAGGCAGCGCGAACGGACAGGACCCTGATCTGATCGAGCAGCAGGTCTCCTGCAGCGGTTCCTGCTCCTCCTGCGGGGGCTGCCACTGACGTCGGCTGTTCCCCGCGGCCGATGGGGAATTTCCGGCGTGCCGGGGCTTTGCGGCTCCAAAGGAAGGCCCTTTTGAGCCGCAAAGCGCATCCGCCGCCCTTTTCCCGATAAGGCATTCCCCGGCAGAACAGAACTTTAGAGACGGAGTGATCAAAGATGGCGCCGCTTTCCCCCATGATGCAGCAGTACTTTGAAATCAAAGAACAGCATAAGGACCAGATCCTTTTCTTTCGCCTCGGCGATTTCTATGAGATGTTCTTTGACGACGCCGTTACCGCTTCCCGCGAGCTTGAGCTGGTGCTGACCGGCCGGGACTGCGGGCAGGAGGAGCGGGCGCCGATGTGCGGCGTCCCTTATCACAGCTGTGACGCTTATATTGCCCGGCTGATCAAAAAGGGCTACAAGGTTGCCATCTGTGAACAGATGGAGGACCCCAAGCTCGTCAAAGGGCTGGTCAAGCGGGAGGTGATCCGCGTGGTCACCCCCGGGACGCTGATCGAGGCGAATATGCTGGATGAAGGCGCCAACAACTATATCGCCTCCATCTATGTCGAGAAGGAGCGGGTGGGCCTTGCCTTTGCCGATATTTCCACCGGCCAGGTCTTCGTGACCGCGCTGCCTCTGGGGGATCTCTCCGCTCTGAAAAATGAGCTGACCCGCTTTTCTCCGAGCGAGGTTGTCTTCAACGACGCCCTTCTTTCCTTCGCTGAAATGGGCGGCTTTCTCAAGGACCGCCTGCGCTGCTGCGCCGACGTGCTCGGGGAGGCTGCCTATCTCGGTGAATTGCCGAACCGGCTGATCACCGGCCAGTTCGGTGCGGCGGCCTGTGCGCCGGGAGGCGCCGCGGACGAGCCGCAGGTCGCCTACGCGCTCGGCGGGCTGCTGCACTATCTCCATGAAACCCAAAAGACCGGGGTGGAACGGCTTGTGTCGCTGGAACGGTACAGCGAGGAGCGGTATATGCTGCTCGATGC
The DNA here is from genome assembly GCA_014385025.1 of Yanshouia hominis. GTDB lineage: Bacteria > Bacillota > Clostridia > Oscillospirales > Ruminococcaceae > Yanshouia > Yanshouia hominis. The sequence continues at coordinate 76,278 of JACRTB010000009.1, forward strand.
GACGGCGCGGCGCAATCTTGAGCTGACCCAAACGATGCACAGCGGGGAAAAGCGGGGAAGCCTGCTTTGGGTGATCGATAAGACCGAAACGGCGATGGGCAAGCGCCTTCTGCGGCGTTATCTCGAGCAGCCGCTTGCTCATCCCGTGATGATCGAGAAGCGGCTCAACGCGGTGGATGAGATCTTTTCAGACAGCATGCTGCGGCTCGATCTCACCGAGCGGCTCAAGGGAATCTATGATCTGGAACGGCTGCTGACCCGCATCGTCTGCGGAGCAACCAACCCCCGGGAGCTGTGCAGCTTTGCCGCCACCCTGAAAAAACTTCCTGATGTCAAGCAGCGGATTTCCGGCTGCAGGGCCAAGCTGCTGGCGGAGATTTATGAGCAGATCGATCCGCTGCAGGAGGTTGCGGCACTGATTTCCGAGGCGATTATGGATGATCCGCCCGTTTCGACCAAGGAGGGCTGGTTTATCCGGGACGGCTATCACGCCGGCCTTGACGAAATCCGCCGGATGCTGACCCACACCAAGGAATACCTCGCCCAGACCGAGGCGGCCGAGCGGGAGCGCACCGGCATCAAAAATTTGCGGATCGGCTTCAATAAGGTGTTCGGCTATTACATTGAGATCACCAACTCCTACAAGGAGCTGGTTCCGAAGGAATACATCCGCAAACAGACCCTTGCCAACTGTGAACGCTACATCACTCAGGAGCTCAAAAATCTTGAGGATAAGATTCTCTCGGGCCGGGAGCGGCTGGTCGTCCTTGAGCTGCGGCTTTACGAGGACCTGCGCAATCGGATTGCCGCCGAAACCTCCCGGATTCAGCAGACGGCCGACGCGCTGGCAAGACTTGACGTATTCACTTCCTTTGCGGCGCTGGCCGCCGAAAAGGACTATTCCCGTCCGCAGATTACGACAGACGGCTCGATTATCATTGAGGATGGGCGCCATCCGGTCGTTGAGGAGATGCTGGGCGGCGGCGCCCGCTTTGTCGCCAACGACTGCACCCTGGACGGCGATCAGAACCGCATTGCAATCATCACCGGCCCGAATATGGCGGGAAAATCGACCTATATCCGGCAGATTGCGGTGATTGTGCTGTTGGCGCAGATCGGCTCCTTTGTTCCGGCGCGCCGGGCGGTGATCGGGGTGGTGGACGGCATCTATACCCGTGTGGGCGCCTCGGATGACCTTTCCACCGGGCAGTCCACCTTTATGGTCGAAATGAACGAAGTGGCCCAGATTTTGAAGAACGCAACGAAGGACAGCCTTCTGATTCTCGATGAGGTCGGGCGCGGAACCTCAACCTTTGACGGGATGAGCATCGCCCGGGCGATGCTCGAATACATTGCCGACCGCAAAAAGCTCGGAGCCAAGACGCTTTTCGCAACCCACTATCACGAGCTGACCGAGCTGGAGTCGCTGCTGCCCTGCGTAAAAAATTACAATACCGCCGTCAAGAAACGCGGGGAGGATATCACCTTCCTGCGGCGGATCGTCCCGGGCGCGGTGGACGACAGCTACGGCATCGAGGTTTCCAGGCTGGCCGGGATTCCCGACTGGATTATCAGGCGCGCGCATGAAATTCTGGCCGACCTCGAGGCGGACCGGCCGATTTCCGAGCGCCGCGCGACGATGAAAGCGGCGCCGGAGCGGCAGGACCAGCCGGAACAGCTCGCACTGGTGCATGATTCCCCGGTCGAGGATGCGATGCGCAGGCTTGATCTCAACACCCTCACGCCTCTTGAGGCGCTCAACAAGCTCTATGAATTCAAAGCCATGCTTTGACGGGAACGCGTCTTTCGGACAAGCCCGTTTCCGCCGACAAGGAGGTGAACTGCAATGGGAAAAATCAATTTGCTGCCCCCCTCGGTTGCCGAGCTGATCGCGGCGGGAGAGGTCATTGACCGCCCTGCCTCGATCGTCAAGGAGCTGGTGGAAAATTCCCTCGACGCGGGGGCAAACAGAATTGCCGTCGAGCTTCGGAACGGAGGAATCACCTATCTGCGGGTCACCGACAACGGCAGCGGGATCGGCCGCGAGGATCTGCCGGTGGCCTTTGTCCGCCATGCGACCAGCAAGATTGCGACGGCGGACGATCTCGACGCCATCATGACGCTGGGATTCCGCGGCGAGGCGCTGCCGTCGATTGCGGCGGTCAGCAGGGTCTGTGTCACGACCCGAACCGCCGGGAACCCTTCTGGCTGCCGCTACACCGTAACCGGCGGAGATGAGGGGGAGCTGGAGGACGCAGGCTGTGCGGTGGGCACCACCTTTGAGGTCCGGGACGTTTTTTACAACACACCGGCCCGAATGAAGTTTCTCAAAAAGGATATCACCGAGGGCAACGCCGTCGCTTCGCTGCTTGACCGTCTGGCTCTTGCCAATCCCGCCGTTTCCTTCGAGCTGATCCGGGACGGCAGGCGGGTGCTGCAAACCCCCGGCGATGGAAATCTGCGGTCGGTGATCCGTCTGGTCTGCGGGGCGGACGTCGCCGCCGCCATGATTCCCGTCGGCTATTCTCAGGACGGCGTGACGGTCGGCGGAATGATTTCAAAACCCTCCGTCGCCCGTTCGACCCGTTCCCTGCAAACCTTTTTCATCAACTCGCGCTACATCCGTTCCCGCACCTGCGCGGGCGCGGTGGAGGAAGCCTATAAGAACCGCCTGATGACAGGGCGTTTCCCGGCATGCGTTCTGAATTTGGAGCTTGATTCCTCGCTGGTTGACGTCAACGTTCACCCGGCCAAGCTCGAGGTACGCTTTTCGAGCGAACGGACCGTCTATAACGTCGTCTATTCGGCCTGCCTTGCGGCGCTGTCTCAGGGGGAGCGCCGGGAGGTTATTCTCCGCAAACCGGTTACGCCGTTCAGCCTTTCTGATTTCGATCACTCCGACCGGCAGACCAGTCTGCAGGGGGTGGGCGCGGCCGGAACTGTGCCGCGTCGTGCGTCGGAGGAACCCTCGGCGGCGCCCCTTTCACCGAAGCGTGAGAATCCGGCGGGCAGTCTGCTGACCCTGCGGGACGACACCGGACGGTCCGTCCCTGCTTGGAATCCGCCGCCGGAGCAAAGCGGTTCTTCTGATACGGAAAAGGTTTCTCATTGGAGTGATCCGCCTGCTTCACACCGCCGCTTTTCGGTCGATATCGAAAGAACGGAACCTTCGGCCGCGGCGCCTTCAACTGTAAAGCAAAACACCATGACAGAGGAAATGGCACATTGTTCTGAAGCTCGGTGCCCGAAAACATTTGAAGCACCGGTTGACGTGGAGGACTCCCCGGCTGTGCGTCCTTTTATGCCGCCTGCGCCTCCCGCTTCTGAGGAAAAGAGACAGTCTGGGTATTCCGAAGAGGTTCCTGTCTCTTCCCAGAGGGAGGAATCCGCATCCTATCGTGTGATCGGTGAGCTTTTTGACACCTATGTTCTGATCGAACGCGGGGATGAGCTTTTACTGATCGACAAGCATGCCGCCCATGAGCGGGCCATCTACAACCGGATCCGCGGCCTCGGGGAGAAGGGCGGGGAGGAGCGGCAGCTTCTGCTGACTCCACGGGCGGTAACCCTGCCGCACGACGAATACTTCGCTCTCTCTGAGAATCCGCAGGCGCTGGAGGCGCTGGGGATCGTGGCGGAGGATTTCGGAGAGGGAGCCCTGCTGGTACGGGAGGTCCCCCTGCTGCTGCTCGACATGCCGCTTGAGGAGCTTCTGGAGGAAACGGCCAAGCGGGTGCTTTCCTGCAAAGCGAGCCTTACCCCCTCCGCCCTCGATGAGCTGCTTTATTCTGTGTCCTGCAAAGCGGCAGTCAAAGCGGGGAATGCACTCGGCCGTCCCGAGCTGGAGCGGATCGCCGCAATGGTTCTCGAGGATGACGCCGTCCGTTACTGTCCGCACGGCAGGCCGGTGCTTCTGCCCCTCACCAAGCGGGAAATCGGAAAGATGTTTGGAAGGCTGGGATAACCTATTGAAGGGACTGGAAGAAAACAGGATACCGGTGCTCGCGGTGGTGGGGCCGACCGCTTCGGGCAAGACCGGCCTGGGGATCGAGCTGGCGCTTGCCCTCGGGGGCGAGGTCATTTCGGCTGACTCGATGCAGATCTACCGCGGTATGCGCATCGCGACAGCCCGCCCGACCGAAGAGGAGATGCGTGGCGTCCCACACCACCTGATTGGTTTTGTCGATCCGCAGGACCGCTACAGTGTCGCCCGCTACCTTGAGGACGCGGGAGCGGCCATCCGCGAGGCGGCGGGGCGGGGCAGGCTGCCGGTGCTGGTGGGAGGAACCGGACTTTATGTGGATTCGCTGCTTGACGGGATTACCTTTCGCGAGGAGCGTCAGGATGAATCGCTTCGCCGTATGCTTGCCGAGGAGGCCGACCGTCTCGGGAACGAAGCGATGCTGGAAAAGCTGGCGGCCATCGATCCCGGATATGCCCAAACCCTGCATCCCAACAACCGGGGGCGGATTCTGCGGGCGCTCGAGCTTTTTTACGGCACAGGCGTGACGATGAGCGAACAGCTGCGTATTTCCCGGGAAAGGCCGTCCCCCTACCGCTGCCTGCGGCTGGGGATCGGCTTTTCCGACCGGCGGAAGCTCTACGAACGGATTGACCTTCGGGTGGATCAGATGCTTCGTGACGGCCTGCTCGACGAGGTGCAGGAGTTTTACCGCCGCTACGATCCCGGGACCGCGGCACAGGCGATCGGCTGCAAGGAATTTCTGCCCTTTCTCAGCGGACAGGAGCCGCTTGAGTCCTGCGTCGAACGGCTCAAGCAGGAGACGCGGCGTTATGCCAAGCGGCAGATGACCTGGTTTCGCCGCAATTCCGACACCGTCTGGCTTCTGCGCGACGAGGAGGGCGTTCAGGCGCTGACCGCCCGGGCGGTGCGTCTCGCGCGGGAATGGCTCCTGAAGAATGACCGATAGGAAGGGGAGAGAAAGTTGTCACAGAGCTACGGACGGATGACCCATCTGCTTTTGGGGGCGCTGCTGGTTGTTTTGCTGGCCTCCTACAGCCTTTATACCGCCGTTCGGTATTTTTACTCTCCCTACCAGACGATGACGGCCTTTTCCTATACGGTATCGGACAGCTACACCGGCGGCGCGGTGGCGGTTCGGGATGAGGCTCTGCTGGACGGGACGGCCGACGGCGTCCTCAGCTATGTCTGCGCCGACGGCGAGGTGATTATTCCCGGCATGACCATCGCGGAGGTCTATTCCGGCGAGGAGGACCTCTATTGGCAGACGATGATGAATCAGTACCAAAATGAAATCCGGCTGCTCAACGAAGCGCAGAGCACTCCGGAACAGTTTCTGGCAACGGATGTGCTTTCCTCACAGATCAACGAGGCGCTCGGTCTGATCATCGACACCGTGCACCGCGGACAGCTCGGAAAGCTTTCCGACCGGCGGGACCGCCTGTCGCTCCTGATGGGAAAGCATCAGGTTGCGACCGGGCGGGAGAAGGATTTCTCCCAGCGGATTTCCTACCTGCAGGAACAGTACCGCTATGCGAAGGAGCAGATGTCCCAGAGCGTGCAGGAGATCCGGGCGCAGACGGGCGGTTATTTCTGTTCGACTCTGGATGGGTACGAGACAATCCTGACCACCGATTTTGAGCGTCTTTCCACAGAGGATTACCGCCGGGCAATCAACCAAACGATGAAGCCGGAAGCTGTCTCAGGAATCGGGAAGGTTCAGAAGGGCCACAACTGGTATCTGGCAATGGTGGTACCCGAGCAGAATCTTGCCCGCTTCACTCCCGGCGCCTCGGTCTTTTTGGATTTCGGACTGCCGGGCTGCACCAACATTCCCGCTTCCATCAACCGCATCCTGCAGGATGAGGAGAGCGGGGATGGGGTGGTGGTGATTCGAACCAATTACATCAGCGATGTGCTGATCGAGCTGCGGCAGGCCAATCTGACCGTCCGATTTAAATCGTATACGGGGCTTAGAATCAGCGCGGAGGCCCTCCGCTATCAGGGACAGACCGAGGGGGTTTATGTTAAGCAGGGTGCGCTGATCACCTTTAAGCCGATCGAACGGATTTATACCGGGGAGGATTTTATCCTCTGTTCTGATGCCACGGACGGAGAAAAGCCCCTGCGCCTCTTTGACGAGGTCGTTGTGGAAGGAGTTGATTTGTATGATGGAAAAATCATCTGAGATACGCCGCAATGTCGAGGCGGTTCAGGAGCAGATCGGCCGGGCTGCCGCCGAGGCGGGGCGCGATCCCTCTGAGATTCGCCTGATGGCGGTGACCAAGACCCAGAGCGCCGCCCGGGTCAACGAGGCGATCGCCGCGGGCGTCACCCTGCTTGGGGAAAACCGTGCGCAGGAGCTGCTGGAAAAGTATGACGGCTATGACCGTGCGGGCTGCGGCATTCATTTTATCGGACATCTGCAATCGAACAAAGTGCGTTCGATCGTTGATAAGGTGTCCATGATCGAATCGGTGGACCGTCTTTCTCTGGCACAGGAAATCAGCCGCTGTGCGCAGTTACATGGACTGGTGATGCCGGTTTTGATCGAGGTGAACATCGGACGGGAGCAGAGTAAATCCGGCGTTCTGCCCGAAGCTTTGCCGGAACTTTTGGGAAAAGTTTCCTTGCTTCCGGGCCTGAGCGTCCGGGGTCTGATGGCGATTCCGCCAAATATCGAGGATACCGTACAAAAAGAAGGATATTTTGAGCAGATGTACCGCCACTTTATTGACATGAAGGCAAAAAAATTGGATAATGTCAGTATGACGATTCTATCGATGGGAATGTCGCACGACTATCCGCTGGCCATACGGCACGGCAGTAATGTGGTACGGATTGGCCGGGCGTTGTTCGGAGAAAGAATGTGAGGGATCATCAATGGGTATGATGGATAAGTTTCGCAGCTTCATGGGGATGCCCGATGAGGATGACGAGGACGATTACGACTACGAATATGAAGAGGATCAGCAGGACGAACGGGAGGACCGGGCGTCGAGAGCGGGCAAACGCGCGGCCGCGCGGGAGACTGTTCCGGCCACAGAACCTCTGAGTTACGGCCCTGAGCACGATGCCGCCGCCAAATCGCGTTCCAATAAGGTGGTCAACATCGCGGCGACTACCCAGCTTTCGGTCGTGTTGGTGAAGCCGGAACGTTTTGACGATGCCTCGTCGATTGCCGATCATCTCAATGCCAAGCGCACGGTGGTTCTCAATCTCGAGTCGACTAACAAGGACGTCTCCCGGCGGCTGGTTGATTTTCTCAGCGGCGTGGCCTATGCCAACGATGGACAGATCAAGCGGGTGGCAAACAGCACCTTTATCATCACCCCCTATAATGTCGATTTTGTTGGGGATCTTCTCGACGAGCTGGAGAACAATGGAGTTTACTTTTAAGGGATGAAGCAGCTTGCCAACCAATGCGAAGGGGAGGATCAGGCTCTTCTGGCGCGGCTCGCGGACCTCGCGGAATCAGCCGGCCGCTGGGGGAAGCCCTGCTTCTCCGCTTTCCTGACCGAACACGAACAGGCGGTAGCGCGGCGGATGCATCCGGTGCCGGGGGTTTCCTTTTCTTTGGAGGGTGGGCACCCGAATGCGGAGCGCAGAATCTTCGCCGCCGTTCCTGATCAAATTTCACCGGAGAAAATCGATTATCCGTTCGACGCGCTGACCATCCTGATGCCGAGGGGTTATTCGGTTTCCCACCGGGATGCCCTCGGCTCCTTTATGGCGCTGGGCATCAAGCGGGAGACGCTCGGAGATATCCTGGTCGGGGATTCCCTTGCGGTTGTTTTCGCCCTGCGTCCGGCCGCTCTGCTGATTCTCGGGGAACTGCGCCAGATCGGCAGAGTGGGGGTCCGCTGCAGCCGCGGACTGCCGGAACAACTTCCCGAGGCGCACCGGTTGGAGCGGCTCGACGGTGTTGTATCCTCGATGCGGCTCGACTGCATTGTGGCAATGGCCGCCAATGTCAGCCGCGCCGAAAGCGCACGCCTGATTGCGCAGGGGCTGGTGAGCTGCAATGCTCAGGTCATCTGTGCCCCCGCGCGGGAGATCGCGGCGGGGGATAAGATCTCGGTGCGGGGTGTTGGAAAGTTTCAAATCGCCGGGATTGGGGCGCCCACAAAGAAGGGAAGGCTCCGTCTCGCCTATGATAAATATTGTTAAAGGAGAAAACGGCATGCTGACTCCAAAGGAAATCTCAGAAAAGACCTTTGACAAAACCTTCGGCTTCGGGTACCGCATGGACGATGTGGACGCCTATCTCGACGAGGCGGCGAAGTCGATGACCGAGTTGCTAGGGCAGAACGCCGATCTGGAAAAAAAGCTCGAGGTGCTCGCTGACAAACTGACCGAATACCGGGAGGATGAAGAGAGTCTGCGCACCGCCCTGCTCGGCGCACAGAAGCTCGGTGACAGCGTGATCCGGGAATCCAAGACCAAGGCGGAGATCATTATGCGCGACGCCACCATCAAGGCGGAAGCGATGGTCAACAATGCCAAGCGTCAGATCGAGCGGGAACAGGAGGGACTGACCCGCATCCAGAAGGAGGTCGCCTCCTTTAAGAACCGGCTCCTCGACCTTTACAAGCAGCATCTCGAGCTGATCAGCGCGCTGCCCGGTCAGATAGAAAAGGCCGACGCCGCCGTGCAGTCCGCGGAGACTTCCGCCCCGTCCGAGCCGGAAATTCCACCCGCAGTGCCGGTGCCCGAGCCTCCGGTTCCCGAGCCGGCCGCGCCGGCGCAGCCCGAGTCTTCCTTTGCGCCGCCTTCCTCTGAGCCGGCATCTCCGGCGCCCGATGAGGAGGTTGTCCCGCCCTTTTTCGGCGAGGACGAACCCGAGGAGCCGGATTTCGCACAGGATGACGAGGAGGAAGAGCAGCCTGTCGTCACCTCGAAGTTTGGAGAACTCAAATTCGGCAGTGCTTTTAAGATTCCGCATAATGACAAAAAGCCCAAATTTAAGTAAATCCCGCGATCGGGCAAGATCGTGTTAAGGAGAGAATAAATCCAATGGCCAACGATTATAACAGCACCCTGAACCTTCCCAAGACCGACTTCTCGATGCGCGCCTCCCTCCCTCAAAAGGAGCCGGGCATGATCGAGAACTGGGAAAAGAGCGACCTCTATGAAAAGATGATCGGGCACAATTCCGGAAAGCCGACCTTCATCCTTCACGACGGCCCTCCCTATGCCAACGCTTCGATCCACATGGGCACTGCCCTCAATAAGGTCCTCAAGGATATTATTGTCCGTTCCAAGAATATGATGGGGTACTGTGCCCCTTATATTCCCGGCTGGGATACCCATGGCCTTCCCATCGAGCTCAAGGCCCTCGCCGAGCTGGGGATCGACCGTTCGATCACTCCGGTTGAGCTGCGCCGCCAGTGCCGCGAGTTTGCCAAAAAGCACGTCAAAATTCAGATGGGGCAGTTTAAGCGCCTCGGTACCGTTGCGGATTATGAACACCCTTATCTGACCCTGACCAAGGATTTTGAAGCCCGGCAGATCGAGGTATTCGGCGCCATGGCCAAGAAGGGTTATATCTACAAGGGACTCAAACCGGTTCATTGGTGCCCCGACTGCCAGACCGCTCTGGCGGAGGCGGAAATTGAGTACCGTGAAGACCCCTGCAAAACGGTTTATGTCCGTTTTCAGGTCAGCGACGACAAAGGCGGCCTGCTGACCAAGCTCGGCGCCGATCTTGCCAAGACCTACATCATCATCTGGACCACGACCACATGGACCCTGCCGGCCAACCTCGCTCTCTGTGTCGGACCGCGCTATGACTATGTGCTGGTCCGGGAGAACGACGAGTATATCGTTGTTGCCGAGGCGCTTCTGCCCTCGGTGATGGAAGCCGCGAAAATCACCGATTATGAGATTCTGGGCCGCTTCACCGGCAAGGATATGGAATACATGGTATGCAGGCATCCTTTCATCGATCGTGATTCGCTGGTTATCGTCGGCGATCATGTGACCCTTGAGAGCGGTACCGGCATCGTCCATACCGCTCCCGGACATGGCCTGGAGGACTTTGAGGTCTGCGTGAACCATTACCCGGAGATTCCGATCGTCGTTCCGGTTGACGACAAGGGCTTTATGACGCAGGAGGCCGGACAGTTTTCCGGGCTGACTACCGATCAGGCGAATGTGGCGATTTTTGATCATATGCAGAAAACGGGTTCACTTTTTGCCTATGAGGAGGTCATCCACCAGTATCCGCACTGCTGGCGCTGCAAGAAGCCGATCCTCTTCCGCGCGACCGAGCAGTGGTTCTGCTCGGTTGAGAAATTCAAAGATCAGGCCGTGGAAGCGGTCAAAAAGGTCCATTGGATTCCCGGCTGGGGCGAAAGCCGCATGATCGGCATGGTACAGGAGCGCAGCGACTGGTGCATCTCCCGCCAGCGCACCTGGGGCGTACCGATTCCGATTTTCTTCTGCAAGGACTGCGGCAAGGAGTATATTACCGACGAGAGCATTGCGGCGGTTGCCGCGCTGTTCCGAACTGAGGGTTCGGATGCGTGGTATGAGAAGGACGCCTCCGAGATTCTGCCCGCGGGCACCGTCTGCCCGCACTGCGGCTGCCATGAGTTCACCAAGGAAACCGATATCATGGATGTCTGGTTCGATTCCGGCGTGACCCATGCATCGGTCCTCGATCCTGAGACCCGTCCTCACCACAGCTGGCCCGCCGACCTCTATCTGGAGGGGGCCGACCAGTACCGCGGCTGGTTCCAGTCATCCCTGCTGACCGCGGTGGCCTGGAGAGGGGAGGCTCCCTATCGGGAGGTCTGCACCCATGGCTGGGTGGTTGACGGTGAAGGCAAAAAGATGTCCAAGTCGCTGGGCAACGGCATGATGCCGGAGGATATCACCGATCAGTACGGCGCCGATATCCTGCGGCTCTGGGTGGCTTCCTCCGACTATCACTCGGATATTCGCGTTTCCAAGGAGATTCTCAAGCAGCTTTCCGAAGTTTACCGCAAAATCCGCAACACTGCCCGTTATATTCTGGGAAATCTCTACGATTTTGACCCCAGGAAGGATATGGCTTCGGAAGAGCAGTTCACCGACATCGACCGCTGGGCGCTGGCGCGCTTTGAGCAGCTCACCGAACGTGTGCGCGCGGCATATCATGATTACGAGTTCTATACAATTTATCATTCGGTGCACAATTTCTGCACCATTGATATGTCCAACTTCTACCTCGACGTGCTCAAGGACCGGCTCTATGTTGAGGCCGCCGGTTCGGTTTCCCGCCGGGCGGCGCAGAGCACGATTTACCAGATCCTGCGCGGCCTGACTCTGCTGATCGCGCCGATCATTCCTTTCACCTGCGAAGAGATCTGGAGCTACCTGCCCAAGCTCGAAGGGGACAGCGCCGAATCGGTGATGCTCCATGAAATGCCCGAGGCAAAGGGCGCGCTGGCAACCGAGGAATTCATGGCCAGATGGGACCGCATCCATGCGCTGCGCGATTCGGTCAATAAATTTTTGGAGGCCGCGAGAGGACAGAAAAAGATCGGTAAGTCGCTGGAGGCGAAGGTCGTTCTCCACGCCGACGGTGAACTGTATGACTTCCTCTGCTCGGTGCAGGAATTGATGCCTGCGGTTCTGATCGTCTCTCAGGTCGAGATCACGAAGGCCGCCGGAGGAGAATCCGGCGAAATTGAAGGACTCGGTGTTGAGATTCTGTCCGCGGAAGGCACCAAGTGCGAGCGCTGCTGGAGTTTCTCCGGCACGGTTGGCGCCGATCATGACCATCCTACCCTCTGCGCGCGCTGCGCTTCGATTGTTCAATAAAAATTGAATCACAAACGGCGCATCAGACCAAATGATGCGCCGTTGTGCTGATAAAGGGGGAGCTTATGTCCGGCTTGTTGTGGCTGTTGCTGTCGGCCGTTTTATTTATCTGCGACCAGTTTGCCAAGGTTTGGGCGCTGCGGGATCTTGCGCCGATCGGCAGCATTCCGGTTGCGGGATTTTTGAAGTTTACCTATGTAGAAAACCGCGGCGCGGCCTTTGGCATCTTTCAGGGGCAGACCGCCCTGCTTGCGTCGGTGACGATGGCGATTCTCTGCGGCGCCGTCTGGCTGCTCTTTTCGGGAAAGGTCAAGCTCCCGCTGGAAAAGGCCTGCATTTCCCTGATCATTGCGGGCGGTGCGGGAAATCTCTATGACCGGCTGACGCGCGGTTTTGTTGTCGATTTTATCGATATCAACGCGCTGTTTTCTTATCCCATGTTCAATCTTGCCGATTGCTTTGTTGTGGTTGGGGCCTGCCTGCTGATGCTGGGTGTCTTTCTTGAGGAATCCGGACAGAAAGGGAAGCAGCCGCCTGTTTCAGCCGCTCCTTCCGTTGAGGGGGAATCCCCTGACCCGGAGAAGCAGCCGCCCGAGGAAAAGTAGGAATGCAGGAATATGTACTGACTGTCCCGCCCGACTGCGAAGGGAAACGGCTGGATATTTTCCTCTCTGAAAGCGCGGAGGGATTAAGCCGCAGCGCCGCACAGCAGCTCTGTGAGGCGGGGCAGGTGCTCTGCGGAGGACAGCCGGGGGCAAAAAACCTCCGCTTGAAGGCGGGCGGCGAGGTGCGCTTTTTTCTTCCTGATCCCGTAAAGCTGGATGCCTTTCCGGAAAATATTCCGCTTGAAATCGTCTATGAGGATGAGTATCTTGTCGTGGTCAACAAACCGCAGGGGATGGTGGTGCACCCCGCGCCGGGAAATCCTGACCACACGCTGGTCAATGCGCTTCTTTATCATTGCCGGGGGCGGCTTTCATCGATTAATGGAGTGATTCGGCCGGGAATCGTTCACCGCATCGACAAGGATACCAGCGGGCTCCTTGTTGTCGCCAAGGATGACCGGACCCACGAGGGGCTGACCGAACAGTTTTCCTGTCACAGCATCGACCGGATTTATTATGCGGTGGTGCATGGTGTCCCGCGCGAGGAGGAGGGGACGGTCGATCGTCCGATTGGCCGGAATCCGAATGACCGCAAAAAGATGTGTGTGACCGAAAAAAATGCAAGGCGGGCAGTGACCCATTATACCGTCGTGGAACGCTTTCGAACTTTTTCTCTGGTGAGGCTCCAGCTTGAGACGGGACGGACCCACCAGATCCGGGTGCACATGGCTTCGCTGGGGCATCCTGTTGCGGGAGATCCGGTTTATGGCCCCGCAAGAGGAGTAAAGGGCTTACATGGCCAATGTCTGCACGCGGCGGTGCTCGGCTTCATCCACCCGGTTTCCGGGAAGCATTTGCTGTTCGAGACGCCGCTGCCCGGCTATTTTTCTGATTTTTTAGCGAGGCTTCGCAAAGGAGAGACATATGGGTCGGTTTGACAGCTTCTACCTGTTTTCCGATGTTGATGGAACGCTCATGACCTCGGAATATACGATACCACAGGCAAATATTGATGCGCTGCGGCGTTTTACCCGGGAAGGCGGGCATTTTGCCTTGGCCACGGGGCGGGGCGTTTCGAGCAGTACCTTTGATCTGCTGGAAAGTCTGCCGGTCAATGCACCCTGCGTACTGCTTAATGGGGCGCTGCTCTATGACGGGGAGAAGCGGGAACGTCTGGAATGCTTCTATTTGCCGCCGTCCGCACGGGAAATGGTCGAACGGTTGTTGGCAGAGGTGTCCGACTGCTCGGTTTCCATCTGGCGGGCGGAGGGAAAATATGAGGTCGGCTACGAGCATCCGAAGATGGCGGGATTCCCGGCCTTTTATACGAAATGTGATGTGCTGCCCGATCCCTGGTGCAAGCTGGTCATCCGCACCACGCCGCTGGAACAGGCCGGACTGGTCCGCTATCTGGAGGGGATGCGGCTGGAAGGTCTGAGGGTTGTTACGTCCTGTGACAGTTTTGTGGAGGTGATGCCGTGGAATGTCTCAAAGGCGACAGGAATTGAGACCCTCGCGGAAAAATTGGGAATTGCGCGGAATCACATCCTGACGATGGGAGATTACTATAACGATTATGAGATGCTTGTGCTGCCGGGCGCCCGGCGTTTTTGTCCCGAAAACACGCCGGAGGACCTGAAAGCGCTCTGTGAGCGTTCCTTCTGCCGTGTGGAGCGGGGAGCGGTGGCGGCATTGATTGAGATGCTGGAGAGGGAATAGGAGGAAAGATGTCCGAGCAATCCGGTACGGAAAAACGTCGGGAACGCCTGTGGATGCGCTGCATGGGCGTTTATTGTGTTGCGCTTTTTCTGGTCCTGCTCGGATTTCTGTTGATGGAATATTGTGCTGAAGAGACCGCGCTGGAGCTTTCCGCTTATCAGGATCTTCAGCCTTCGCCGGACATTTATTTGGTGGGAATCAACAGCGCGGGAGCGGCTGATTTGCAGATACTTCCCAGAATTGGACCGGTGCTGGCGCAGGCAATCATCGACTATCGCACGCAGAATGGACCCTTCCGTTCGGTGGAACAGCTTTTGGAAGTGCCCGGAATCGGAGAGAAAACCTTGGAACAGCTTCGACCGCTGATTTCTCTTGATTGATTATTTTTTATTTTCGATCATAAACTCTCTGCTGGCAACGACGCATGCTTCGCTGCTCAGAGGGATATTTCCCCTGCCGGGCCGTTCTTTTTCGGTGACGGCATAGGTTTGGTAATCGCTGATGACTTCCGAGTGGCTTGGAATTGTGGTGCTGTTTCCTTTGATAATCCGTTGATGCTTCATAAATGACTCCTTTCATATGGCTTGGAGAGCAATGCTGCGGTCTTGTTTAGTATCTGCCGAAAATTTTATAATACGCAGATTTTTATGCGGAAAACGTTGACAAGCAGATTTCTTTGTATTATAATATAAAAGTCGCTGAAACGATGGCTTTAAAAGCGCGGCTTTGCAGTGCAGAAAATCGTTTGTGACCAAAATTGGCCCGGTAGTTCAGTTGGTTAGAACGCTAGCCTGTCACGCTAGAGGTCGTGGGTTCGAGCCCCATCCGGGTCGCCAATTTGCCTTTGTAGCTCAGTTGGTAGAGCAGCGGACTGAAAATCCGCGTGTCGTTGGTTCGATTCCGACCGAAGGCACCATTTCCGCGGGTTTAGCTCATCTGGTAGAGCGCCACCTTGCCAAGGTGGAGGTAGCGAGTTCGAGCCTCGTAACCCGCTCCAGAAGAAATCCTCAAAAATCGCTTGTTGGTGCGGTTTTTGAGGATTTTTTTGTTGAGAATTTTTTGCCAAAGAATTAGCGGAAGCCGGGGCTGGAAAGCCCCGGCTTCGTTATTCCTCGGACTGTGTTTTGTACTTTTCTCGCCAGCCGCGGTATTCTCCGCTTTTTACCCGCTTGTCGGGCGGCAGCGGCGTGTCCTCGTCGATGACCCACTGATGCCCGATCTTCTGTGCGGGCAGGCGGCCCTGTGCGATCAGCTTGCGCAGGTTGCCGCTGTCCTTGCCGGTTTTGGCGGCGTATTCTGATACCGACAGCAGTTTACCCATTGCGGTGGCCCCCCTTCTTGCGGAGCAGCGCAGCTAGGTCCAGACAGAGGCACGCCGCTGTGAGGCTTGCGGCCACCCAAAACAGCCAGCTAAAGCCGTGCCGGACGGCATAGGCAGTATTGGCGCAAAAGAGCAGGTACACCGCGAGATTCGCAAATTTCCTGTTGCACATTATGATACGGATGGGGTACAATGGTTTTGAGAGTGGGGGAGTTGCCTCCCCCTTGCCTCTCAGCCCTTGAGTATTGTGTAGATCACTAGGACGATGTTTGCGATTCCGGCCAGGATTCCGACGATCGTTCCTATGGTGTCTAGCTTACTTGAGGGCTTTTTCTTTTTCCCCACCCGTTCACCTCCTTTCTATGGTTTAATTATAACACGATATTGTGTAAAAGTCAAATGTTTTGGAGAAATTTATGCAAAAAAATTTGATCCCCGAAGGGGATTATTTGACGGTGATCCGGCGGGCGGAGGTGCTGCCCTAGGGCACTATGCCGCGCCGGGCGCTCGGACTGACGCTTGAGATCTGCGGTGGCCCGCAGTCGGGCGGCGGGCTGTCCCACTGGACCCCTTTTTTGACGCCTTTCATCCGGAGCGCCTGCGGGAGCTGTTTGGCCGCCTCGGCGGGCACCTTTCCCGGGTCGATGAGATCGACAGGGACGCCCCGGGACTGGTATGCAAGCTCCTGCGGGTAATTTGCAGAACCTGCAAAAGATTTCAAAAATGTAGGAACCCGCAAAAAATTTCAAAAAGGTATTGCCAAAGACGGTGTTCTTGTGTATAATATAAAAGCTGTCTCGCATTAGCGATATTGCAATGGCGCCATAGCCAAGCGGTAAGGCAGAGGTCTGCAAAACCTTCATCCCCGGTTCGATTCCGGGTGGCGCCTCCAGAATAAAAGTCCGTCGCTTTGATGCGGCGGACTTTTTGTATTGGCTCTTTAGAGAAAAAACGGGGAGGCGCACCCGATTGGGCGCGCCTCCTGACGATAATGCGCTTTAAGCAACAGGAACGATCTGCATAAAGGTGCCGAGAAATCCAGTGGTGATAAAAAAGGCGGCGAACAGCAGTGCGATGATGAGCGGATTGGGGCGACCGAGCAGATAAAGATCGGTATAATATTGTGGATCGTTTTGGCGTCCTTGGCGAAACTGTGTGATGGTACGCAGCGCGGTTTGCAGATAGAACTTATTGGCGAATAAACCGCAGAGGATCATCAGGGCCCATTGTGCAAATCCCATGATATTTCCGAGCATTGCCAGCTGATCCAAAAGCTGTGCGTTGTAGCTGACCTGCATTCCATAGAAAACCATCTGCTGATCAAACGGTCCGATAAAGAAGCAAAGCATCGTTGGGAGCGAGGACGCAATATAAAAAGCCAACAGGACAGCGCCGAGCCGATACATCTTCCGATAGAAGAAATAAAGAAATCCGAAAAAGAAAGCGCACCAGTTCCAGCTGATATTCTGCCGGGAATGCACTAGGCGTTTGAACTGGCTGAGGAAATAGTAGGAGCCGGTTCCAGTATAGGCAGAGAATTCGCGGGCGGTTACGCCGTCATATTCCCAGTCATCAAAGTAGGTCTCGAAGTTGGAAGCGGAATGCCGGGCATACTGTCCCTGACCGGAGAGGGAAGGCGGCTCCTGCGCGTCGGAGGAGAGAGGCGAGCCGCACATCTGGCAATTGGGAAGCTCGGCGGGAGTAGCCGCTCCGCAGCGGGAGCAGATCACCGTCTGGGACGTCCCCTCGGATTCGGATTGGGCAGAATGGTAGCTCCAGGAAAAATCCGGGGCATGCTGTTCCTGAAGCGCGCAGTGTCCCAGCTCGCGAAAACAGGAACGGTGGTGCGGCGCACCGCATTCCGGGCATACTACAACGTCGTCCTGATCGGTAAAAGTGTGGCCGCAGCGGGAGCATGGGATACCAGTATATTTACTCAAAATAGAACACCTCATTTCCGCCGGCCGAAGCTTGTCTGCCGGAACCGGCGGCATTTTACAGGATCTTTTGAAAATATTATACAATAGGATTGGGGAAACCACAATATTATAATTTATGAACGAAAGGCCGGATATTGGCTTTACAAAGCGAAGCAATCCACGTATAATAAAATCCGGCGGCTGAAAAGCCGGGAAGCTGCCGGAGCGGCCTGATCGCATACCGGACACGACACCAATATAAAGGATGGATATCATGCTTCAAATAGAAGAACTGCGACTTTCTCTGCAGGCGCTGCGGCCCGATATTGATGATCTTGCGGAAGCGATCGGATACCAGAAGATCGCCGAGCAGGTGGAGGAACTGGAAGAAAAGGCTGCCATGCCGGGCTTTTGGAACGATCTGGAAAATTCGCAGAAAATCGTGACCAAGACCAAGCAGCTCAAGGACACCTTGGCGGAATACGACGGGCTGGTGCGGGAATACGACGACGCCGCCACGCTGATTGAAATCGCTCAGGAAGAAGAGGACGAGAGCCTGGCGGAAGAGATCAGGGCGGGCTGTGAGCGCACAAAGGCGAAACTGGAAGAGATGAAGCTGGCCACGCTGCTGACCGGCCCCTACGATGCGAACAATGCCATCCTGACCTTCCACGCGGGCGCGGGCGGCACCGAGGCGCAGGATTGGGCGCAGATGCTTTACCGGATGTACACCCGCTGGGCCGAGCGCCACGGCTTCACCTATAAGCTTCTCGATTATCTGGAAGGGGATGAGGCAGGGGTCAAGAGCGCTTCGGTCCTTGTCAACGGCCATAACGCCTATGGTTTCCTCAAATCGGAGAATGGGGTGCACCGGCTGGTGCGTGTCTCACCGTTCGACGCCTCCGGGCGCCGGCATACCTCCTTTGCTTCGCTGGAAGTGATCCCCGAGATCAACGATTCGATGGATGTCGAAATCCGCGACGAGGACATCAAAATGGATGTCTACCGCGCAAGCGGCGCGGGCGGGCAGCACATTAACAAGACCTCTTCGGCCGTGCGGCTCACCCATATTCCGACCGGTATCGTGGTGGCCTGCCAGAACGAGCGCAGCCAGTTCCAGAACCGCGAGATGGCAATGAATATGCTCAAGTCCAAGCTGGTCGAGATCAAGGAACGGGAGCATCTGGAGAAGATCGACGACATCAAGGGCGTTCAGAAAGAGATTGCTTGGGGAAGCCAGATCCGCTCCTACGTCTTTATGCCCTATACGCTGGCCAAGGATCACCGCACCGGATTCGAGAGCGGAAATATCAACGCCGTCATGGACGGCGATCTTGACGGCTTTATCAATGCCTATCTCAAGGCTGCCAACCAGGGA
The DNA here is from genome assembly GCA_014385025.1 of Yanshouia hominis. Taxonomy (GTDB): domain Bacteria; phylum Bacillota; class Clostridia; order Oscillospirales; family Ruminococcaceae; genus Yanshouia; species Yanshouia hominis. The sequence continues at coordinate 95,011 of JACRTB010000009.1, forward strand.
ACCCTTTCTGACGCGCAGGAGGAATGAGCTTTTCTGACAAAAACGGGGGCGGAGCGGAAAAACCGCTCCGCCCCCGCCTTATGAAGAAAGGGGAGGATAGACGGATTTACTGGATCTCAAGACGGCGTGCGGACGGAGCGTCCGGCGCTTTCTTCGGCAGGGTCAGGGCAAGCACGCCGTCTGCGTACTTGGCGGTAATCTTGCCGGCATCGACGTTGGAGATGTCAAAGCTTCTGCTGAACGAGCCGTAGCTGCGTTCGCGGTAGACCACCTTGCCCTCCTCGGTCTTTTCCTCTTTGGCCGAACGCTCGGCGCGAATTACGAGGAAATGATCTTCGACGTCAACATGGATATCTTCCTTGCGGAATCCTGGAAGGTCTGCTTCCAGCAGATAGGCGTCATCCTTTTCGGTGATATCCGTTTTGAATTCGCTGATTCCCAATCCGCTGAAGAAGTGCTTCTCCAAATTGTCCAGATCATGGAAGGGGTTAAAAACCTGATTTCTGCGTCCATAAGGCATAAGATCGAACATACAAAAAACCTCCATTCATTGTTTGCTTGATCGTTGTTGGTATGTTGCCGTCGGAAGAAGGCCTCTTTGTGTTTTGGGAGGCTCTTTCTTTCAACAACTATAAGATACCAAATAAAATCGAAAAAATGTGCGATGAAAAGTGAAGAATTTTTTAATTTTAGCACTCTGATTATTGGAGTGCTAATGAAGGAGAAAAATGAAGCTGATGATCAGCGCCTGTCTGATGGGCACACGCTGCCGATATGACGGCGGCGCTTATGATTCGATGGTTTTACAAAACCGTTTGGAAAAGTGTACCTTGATCCCTGTTTGTCCCGAACAGTTGGGCGGGCTGCCCACCCCGCGCAGTCCTGCTGAAAGAGTGGGGGAGCGTGTGCGAAACCGTGAGGGCGCCGATGTAACCGCCGATTTTTTTGCCGGAGCTGGCGCGGCGCTGGATCTTGCGCGGCGGGAGGGGTGCCGCTGTGCCCTGCTCAAGGAGCGCAGCCCTTCCTGCGGGAGCAGCATCATCTATGATGGAAGCTTCACCGGGAAGCGCATCCCGGGAGAAGGAGTTACCACCGCGCTGCTGCGCCGCAGCGGAATTACCGTCTTTTCCGAGAATCAGTTGGAGGAACTTCTTGCATGGATCGCTGCGCAGGGGTCATAACCGCCGGCCAAGCCGGTGGACTGAATGGCCCGTCAGGGCGGTTACCGGCCAGCGGCCCAAGCCGCATGAAAGTTATTTCACCTGTATCGCTTGCTCGTGGCCCGTGAACAGGAAGCTGTTGTCCTGACGGCAGATTTCTATCGTTGAAAATCTGCCATTAGAAATTCACGTCGCTCGAAGCACGAAGCTTGAAGCGAAAGCTTTTTGTGGAGCGTTTCCACCGGCAGAGCCGGACCTTTCCTCTCCAATAAAGGCCTTTCCCCCTGAATGGCGAGCCATTCAGGGGGAAAGGCCTTTGATTTTTCAGTGATTAGCGCAGGAGGAGCAGCTCTCACAGTGGTGAGGATCATCCTCCAGCTTGCCGACGATCGGTTCGGGATCGATTCCCTGACGGCGGTAATAGTCGGCCAGCGCTGCCCGTACCGCCTGCTCCGCCAAAACAGAACAGTGGATTTTGGCGGGAGGAAGCCCGTCAAGAGCGGTAATTACGGCCTGATTGCTCAGCTTCAGGGCATCCTCGAGGGACTTTCCTTTAATGAGTTCGGTGGCCATCGAACTGGTTGCGATCGCCGCCCCGCAGCCAAAGGTCTTAAACTTTACATCCTGAATCATCCCGTTTTCGATTTTCAGGTACATCTTCATGATATCGCCGCAAACGGCGTTTCCCACCTCGCCCACGCCATTTGCGTCGGAAAGCTCTCCGACATTACGGGGATTGGAAAAATGATCAAGAACTTTTTCAGAATACAGCATTGCTTTGACCGTCCTTTCCGCCGTCAGCCAACGCTTTGTGCGCGCTGTTCGGCCATCAGCTTTTCCCAGACAGGGGACATGGAACGAAGCCGTTCGATAATGGGGGGAAGAATCTCAAGAATATATTCAACGTCCTCCATCGTGTTTTCATCTCCGAGGGAGAGACGCAGCGACCCATGTGCGATTTCATGGGGGAGGCCGATGGCAAGAAGCACATGGCTCGGATCAAGCGAGCCGGAGGTACACGCTGAGCCGGAGGAGGCGCAGATTCCCTTCATATCAAGCAGCAGAAGAAGCGATTCTCCCTCGATCCCTTCAAAAGAGATGTTAAGGCTTCCCGGCAGGCGGTGCTCCCGGCTGCCGTTGAGGCGGCAGCGGGGAATTTGAGCAAGAATTCCGTCGATCAGGCGGTCACGCATCGCGGTCCTGCGCGCCGCGCGCTCTTCAATTTGGAAGGAGGCAATGGTGATGGCCGCGGCAAGCCCCATGATCGAGGCGAGATTCTCGGTTCCCGCGCGGCGTCCGCGTTCCTGTGCGCCGCCATGCATAAAGGTATCGATCGCAAGGCCGCTGCGCAGATAGAGGACGCCGACTCCTTTTGGGGCGTTGAGCTTGTGGCCGGAAAGCGAAAGCATATCGATCTGTTGAACGCCGACATCGATGGCAACCTGACCGACCGCCTGTACCGCGTCGGTGTGGAATGGGACCCTGGCCTCCCGGCAGACCGCCCCGATCTCGGGAATCGGAAGAATGGTGCCAATCTCGTTGTTGGCATACATGATGCTGACCAGTGCGGTATCGGGCCGGATAGCCTCCCGTACCTGAGCGGCGGTGATCAGCCCTTGGCTGTCGACCGGCAGATAGGTAACCTCAAAGCCTTCCTTTTCCAGCATCTGCATGGTATGCAGCACCGCGTGATGCTCAAAATTGGTGGTAATGAGATGCCGCTTCCCTTTCCTCGCTCCCGCCGCCGCCGCGCCTTTGATCGCCCAGTTGTCCGACTCGGTACCGCAGGAGGTAAAATAGATTTCCGAGGGCTTGGCGTGGAGCGCTTCGGCGACCTGCTCGCGGGCGGATTCCAGCGCTTTTTTGGCCTCGCGCCCCTTCGAGTAGATGCTCGAGGGATTGCCATACCCCTCGGTCAGATAGGGGAGCATTGCGTTGAGAACGGGTTTGGAAATAGGGGTGGTTGCAGAATGATCCGCGTATACAAAGCGTTTTTCCATGATGATACCTCCCGGACGGCGGAACCGCCGTCCTCATTGTGTGGTTGTCAGCGGCGGTCGGGTTATTGACGTATACCAATTTGGTAGACATTAATTGCGCACAACAGGGCCGCGTCTGAAAATTTAGTTACGTCAAGGGAACGGCGCAAAGAAAAGGGAATGCTTCGCCGGCTTACCGGGTATTCGGTTCAAGTCCTCACTGCCTAAATACGACTAAATTGGTCGATTATTATTTTATACCAAAACAGTAGAGAAATGCAATAGGCTTTTAAAATTTTTTGCTTTCTGCGACCGCCATCCGGTCGCAGCGCTCGTTTTCAGGGTGTTCATTATGTCCCTTGACCCAGACAAAGCGGACCTCATGAATTTCAAGCAGCCCGAGCAGCCGCTCCCAGAGGTCGGAATTCAACGCCGGCTTTTTATCGGCTTTGACCCAGCCTCGCGCCCTCCAGCCCTTGGCCCAACCCTTCTCCACCGCGTCAATCAGATACTTGGAATCACTGTAAAGAACCACCGAACAGGGGCGTTTCAGAGCCGAAAGGGCTTCGATCGCCGCGGTCAGCTCCATACGGTTGTTGGTGGTCTGTGCGGCGCCGCCTGAAAGCTCACGCTCGGTTCCATGGTAGCGCAGAATTGCGCCCCAGCCTCCGGGCCCCGGATTTCCGGAACAGGCTCCGTCGGTAAAGATGGAAACCATTCCGTTTTGTTCCTGTACGATCGACATAAAAATCCTCCGTTGCTGTGTTAATTTTATTATAGACCATTCCTTCCCGGGGCACAATAGGACCGCAAAGAGAATCGGTGAGATAAATGCAGCGGTTTTAAGGCGGAGATTGACAATTTCGGGAAATGAAGTTATAATAATCAAATATATGGGCGCTTTTTGGGAGCCCCTGCTTAAAATTTGATTTGTTTTTTTCCATCGCGGACCGGAAAATAAGCGGTGGAACTTACATAAATTGCCGGCTCATTTGTCGGTGTAATTCATGAAAACTTAAATTTGGAGGGTTATTTCGTGCCAGAAAACAATAAAAACGGAGCCGGGGGAAGACGTTTTTTCCCGCGGCGTTCGAAGGGTGCGCCCAATTCGCAGAGCAAGGAGTCTGAAACGACTGTCCTGAGCGAAACGGGCCTGTACGGGAAGGTCGAGCTGGATGCGGATCGACTGGTCGGCAGCATCACCGAGCTTTTCCCGGAGAAAGAGAAGGCTGAAGCGTCGATGAAAGCGCCGGAACGTTCGGAAAAAAGAAACGGCGGAAAGCCGCCCGCCTCGCAGACGGAACCGCAGCCGGTCAAGGAAAAACAGGAACCGGAGCAGCCGGCCAAGCCCGCGCAGCGGCGCGGACGGCCTAGAAAAAAGCCTGCGCCGGTTCAGGAAGCGGCGCAGCCCGCCGTCGCGGAAATTGCCGCGGCGCAGCCGTCCGCTCCCAAAAAGGGCGGACGCCGCCCCCGCCAAAACAGAGCGGAAGCGAAAAATCCGGTTCGCATCATTCCGCTCGGCGGTCTCGGAGAGATCGGCAAAAACATGACGGTGATCGAGACGCAGCAGGATATTGTCATTGTTGACTGCGGACTTGCCTTTCCGGACGACGATATGCCCGGTATCGATCTGGTCATCCCCGATTTTACCTATGTGGTGCAGAACCGTGAAAAGGTGCGGGGAATTTTTCTGACTCACGGTCATGAGGACCATATCGGCGGCTTGAGCTACCTGCTCAAGGAGCTCAATATTCCAGTGTATGCGGCGAGACTGACGATCGGTCTGGTCGAGGGGAAGCTCAAGGAAGCCGGAAATCTCAAGAGTGCCAAGCTCAATGTGGTCAAGGCGGGGGATACCATCCGCTGCGGCAGCATTTCGGTAGAGTTCATCGCGGTGAATCATTCGATTCCCGACGCATGTGCCTTTGCCATTTTTACACCGGCGGGCACGCTGGTGCATACCGGGGACTTCAAGATCGACTATACGCCGGTGGACGGACAGATGATCGATTTGGCCCGTTTCGGCGAGCTGGGGCGCCATGGAGTCCTTGCGCTGATGAGCGATTCCACCAACGCCGAGCGCCCGGGCATGACGCCGAGCGAACGGCGTGTGGGCGAAGCCTTTGAGATGCTTTTTGACAAGGCGGGCGACCGCCGGATTCTCGTCGCATCTTTTTCCTCGAACGTCCACCGCATCCAGCAGGTCATCGATGTGGCGGTGCGGCATGGACGCAAGGTCGTGGTCTCGGGACGCAGCATGGAGAATGTGACCGCCAAGGCGCTGGAGCTGGGCTATCTCAAGGCGCCGAAGGATACCATCCTCGATGTCGATCATATGAAAGGAATTCCGGATGACAAGCTGGTGATCATCACCACCGGAAGCCAGGGGGAGCCGATGAGCGCTCTGACCCGCATGGCCCGCGGCGAGCACCGGAAAATCAGCGTGACGGCGCATGACTTCATCATTATTTCAGCCAACCCCATCCCAGGCAATGAAAAGCTGGTGGGCAGGGTTATCAACGACCTGATGAAGCTCGGGGCCGACGTGATCTATGAAAGCAGCATGGGAATCCATGTTTCCGGCCATGCCTGCCGGGAGGAGATCCGCACGATTCTCGGCTTGACCAAGCCAAAATACTTCATCCCGGTCCATGGGGAATACAAGCACCTTGCCAAAAACCGGGAGCTTGCCCTTGAGATGGGGATGCAGGACGATCACATCATGGTTTCCGAAATCGGACAGGTGATCGAGCTGACCGCCGATTCGATCAAATCCGTGACCACTGTTCCGACCGGCGCAGTGATGGTGGACGGCAGCGGCATCGGGGATGTCGGCAGCATCGTGCTGCGCGACCGCAAGATGCTCTCGGAAGAGGGCCTGATCATCGCTGTTGCAACGATCGATTCCAAGACCGGCGCGATTCTCGCGGGTCCCGATGTCGTTTCCCGCGGCTTTGTCTATGTGCGGGAATCAGAGGAGCTTTTGGTGGGGGCACGTCAGGTCTGCCGTCAGGCGCTTGCTTCCGCCGGAAATGGGCAGGGGGGGCGCGAGTGGTCCAACCTCAAGCAGGCGGTGCGTGACCAGCTTGGCGGCTATCTGTTCAATAAAACCAAGCGCCGCCCGATCATTCTGCCGATTATTCAGGAGGTCTGATCCCGCGCGGCGGAACCCCGCAGCGGTCGTCCGGCCGCCCCGGTTCGGTTCGACAAAGGCGGCGCAAAGAAGTGCGGCGCATCAAACAGGGCGGCTGTCTCCTGCGACGGCCGCCCTGTACGGATATATATGGGCGCCGGTGCGGTGTGTCCGCTCCCTTTGCGTCCGGTGTCGAAGAAATTCGACGTCAGAGGGAATTCATCCTCAGTTATTTTATTTACAATTTTATGGTGATGGTCTATAATGGAGTGCAGATTCACTCATCGGCTTGTTTGATACAGGAGGGCTGCTATGCGAAAGCATGAAAAACTCTATCGCATTGCGATACGCATCCCGCTGGTCGCGCTTGTGGTGCTGACCGCAGCCGCATTTTATTGGAATCCGACGGCTTACCGCGTTTTTCTTCCTATTTCCGCCGCTGTGGTTCTCCTTTCTCTGCTGGTGCTGATGCGGGCCGATCAGGCGTTGAAACGGTTCGCGCAGGACACCGGCAAGCGCGTTGAGGACCTGCTTGCCAAAACGCCGACGGAGATTCCGATGCCTGTGCTGGTGACCGATGAAAAAAGCGAGATTGTCTGGTACAGTGAGGATGCCTATCAGAAGGTGCTCGGCGAACGGGACTGGTACGGGATGCCGGTCGCGGGGCTGCTCGGGGAAACGATTCCTGAAAGCGGCTGTTTTCCCGCGGTCATCGATCGCAGGGACTACAGCGTTTATGCGGTAAAAGGGCTGGGAGCGCACGAGGGAATGCATACCTATTACCTGCATGAGGATACCGCCCTCAAGCATGACGCCAAGCAGTATTGGCTTTCCCGGCCCAGCCTTTTCGCGATCATGATCGACAGTCTCGATGAAGTGCTTCAGGATGCCCGGGAAAACGAGCGGTCCCAGCTGATCGCCCAGGTGGAATATGTCATTGAGCAGTTTGTCAGCGAGAATAACGGCTTTGTCATCAAGACCGATCGCGACAAGTTCTTCGCGGTGATCGAAGAACGCTACATGAAGGGAATTGTGGAAAAGCGCTTTGTGCTGCTAGACCGGGTGCGTGCCCTTTCGGGGGTTGATAAGCTGCCGGTGACCCTTTCCATCGGTGTGGCAAGGAATGTTTCCTCCTATCCGGATGGCGAACAGGCCGCGCGTCAGGCGCTCGATATGGCACAGGGCCGCGGCGGGGATCAGGTCGCGGTCAAAACCCCCAACGGTTATGATTTTTACGGCGGGCTTTCCAAGGGAATCGAAAAGCGCACCAAGGTCAAGACCCGCATTGTGGCTACCGCGCTCTCGGAATTGATCGAAACCAGCTCCAATGTTATCATCATGGGGCACAAGTTCGCTGATCTCGATTCTCTCGGTGCGGCGGTTGGTCTGCTGCGAGCCTCCCGTCAGATGGGGAAATCCGCCGCGGTGGCAATCAACCGCACAAAAAATCTGGTTGGTCCTCTGCTTGAACGGCTGGAGAAAAACGGATATGAAAACAGCTTTTATAATCCGTCCGACCTCTTTGACCGGATCGACGCGCGAACGCTTCTGATCGTGGTGGACACCCATCTTGAACATGTGTTGGAATCGGCCGAGCTGTATCATCTCTGCAAAAACGTAGCGGTCATTGACCATCACCGCCGGATGGTCGGCTATATTGACAACGCGGTGATTTTTTACCATGAGCCGTATGCTTCCTCGGCCTCCGAGATGGTGACCGAGCTGGTTCAGTATTTTGGCAGGCAGTGCCATGTGACCCGTATTGAGGCGGAAGCGCTGCTCGCGGGCATCATGCTTGATACCCGCAACTTTACCATTCGGACCGGTGTGCGGACCTTTGAAGCGGCCGCCTACCTGCGCCGCCAGGGGGCGGATACCGTAGAGGTCCGCAAGATGTTCTCTTCGACAATGGATGATTACCAGAGCCGTTCCCGGCTGGTTTCCTCGGCTGAAATCTATCACCGCTGCGCGATCGCCATCAACACGACGGTCAGCGAGGATATTAAGCTCGTGGCGCCGCAGGCGGCCGACGAGCTGCTGTCGATCAGCGGGGTGGATGCTTCCTTCGTGCTGTATGAGTACGGAGATACCGTTTCCATGTCGGCGCGCTCGATGGGAAAAATCAATGTCCAGGTAATAATGGAGGCGCTCGGCGGAGGCGGCCATCAGACAATGGCAGCAACCCAGATTCCCAACATCTCGCTTGAGGACGCCCGCCAGAAGCTGCTGGAAGCCATTGAAAGCTATGATCAGCACAACAAGCCGCAGGAATAACGGCGGCATTCAGATATCGATTGGGAGGAATACCAAATGAAAGTGATTTTGTTATCCGACGTAAAGGGCACCGGCAAGAAGGGTGAAATGCACGAGGTTTCGGACGGATATGCCCGCAATTTTCTGCTCCCCAGAAAACTGGCGCAGCCCGCCACCACGCAGGCGGTGGGGGAGATGAAGGCCAAGCAGGAGTCGAAAGCCTATCACGACGAGATGGACCGGAAAGCGGCTCAGGAGCTTGCCGATCAGCTTTCGAAGCTGAAAATACAGGTTCATGCCAAGGCGGGATCTGCGGGACGGCTTTTCGGCGCGGTAACCACCAAGGAGATTGCCGAGGCGATCAGCGCCCAGATCGGCACCGAGATCGATAAGAAAAAGATTTCGATCGGCAGTGACATCAAAGCTTACGGCGACTATGAGGCGGCCGTCAAGCTGTATGCGGGGATTTCAGCCAAGGTTCAGCTGACCGTCTGTGAATAATCGTCCGCACCGAATGGGAGGAGGGCTCCGCCATCGAAAAGGAAACCAAGCTGACCCCCTATCTCGGCGACCTTCCGCAGGACCTGCCCTATAATCTGGAGGCCGAGCAGTCGGTGCTCGGCGCACTTCTGATCGACGCGCAGTGCATTCCGACCGTCCTGCAGTACCTGAAGCCGGAGAGCTTTTACCGTCAGCAGCACAAGGACATTTTTTCGATTATCGTGCGGATGTTTATTGCTTCCGAGTCAATCGACTTTGTCACGATTCTTGAGCAGGTGTGCCGCGAGGAAATCTTCCCGACCGATCAGGATGCGAAGATTTATCTGACGCAGCTTGTGCAGATTGTTCCGACGACCGGGAACGTCGAGGCATATGCCCGGATCGTGAAGGAGAAGTATTGCCTGCGAAGCCTGATCTCAACCTTTGAGGAGGTCATCGGCGCGTCGCGCGAGGGCAACACCGATCCCAATCTGCTGATGGATCTTGCGGAACAGGGGATTTATGACATCCGGCAGGGAAGAGACAGCTCCGGATTTGTCCATATCAAGGATGTGATCATCGGGACCTACGACCGGCTCCAGCGGCTGGGCGGCGAGGACCGGGCCGATTATATCGGGATTTCGACCGGCTATCCGCTGCTCGATAACGTGATCACCGGCCTGAACAAATCCGACCTGCTGGTGCTGGCGGCGCGTCCCGGCATGGGAAAAACCGCCTTTGCCCTGAATCTGGCCCTGAATGTGGCCAAGCTCGATAAAAAGGTAGCGATCTTCTCGCTCGAAATGAGCAAGGAGCAGCTGGTGGAACGCCTGATCGCTTCGGAAGGGCTGATCGCCTCGGACCATCTGCGGCGCGGAACCATCAGCACCGACGATTGGGAAAAGATTGCCGTTGCCACACAAAAGCTCTCGCCGCTGCCGGTCTATCTCGACGATACGGCGGGAATCCACATCGGAGAGATGAAGGGCAAGCTGCGCCGCCTGCGTGACGTTTCGCTGGTGGTGATCGACTACCTTCAGCTGATGACCGGCGGGGATGGGAAGAAGCGTTCGGATAACCGCGTGCAGGAGGTTTCGGAGATGACCCGCGCCCTCAAGATCATGGCCAAGGAGTTCAACGTCCCGGTGATTGTCCTGTCGCAGCTTTCCCGCGGTCCGGAGTCCCGTCAGGACCGGCGGCCGATGCTTTCCGACCTGCGCGAATCCGGATCAATCGAGCAGGATGCCGATATCGTGCTTTTCCTTTATCGGGACGCCTACTACAACAAGGAAAGCGACAGCCCCGGCTCGGCTGAGTGCATTGTCGCAAAAAACCGCCACGGCGAAACCGGAACCGTGGCTTTCGGATGGGATGGCGAGCACACCAAGTTCACCAACCCGGAGTTTGGACGCGATGATTGATCGGATCATTTCTTTTGTGGAACAGCATCGGATGCTCCAGCAGGGCGACTGTGTCACCGTCGGGCTTTCCGGCGGGGCGGACTCGGTCGCCCTGCTTTATGTGATGCGGGAACTGACGCCCCGCTATTGTCTGACCCTGACGGCCTGTCACGTCAACCATCAGCTTCGGGGAGAAGAGGGGGATGGGGACGAGGGCTTCTGCCGTATCCTCTGTGAAAGACTGGAAATTCCTTTGTCGGTGCGGCGAATAGACGTCCGGCATTACTGTAAAGCGAATAAGCTTTCCATTGAAGAGGGGGCGCGTGAGCTGCGTTACCGTGCGCTGCGGGAGGCTTCCGCCGACAAAATTGCCACTGCACACCATGCGGATGACAATGCCGAGACGGTGCTTTTGAACCTTCTGCGCGGAACCGCGCTCGACGGGCTCTGCGGAATCGCTCCGGTGCGCGGGCAGATCATCCGGCCGCTGCTGGGGGTCACCCGCGCGGAGCTGGAGAACTATCTGAACGGAATCGGTCAGGATTACCGGACCGACCGCACCAATCTGGAGGACGCGCAGCTGCGCAACCGGCTGCGGCACCATGTGATCCCCCTTTTGCGAAAGGAGAATCCCGATTTTTCACAGGGTATCCTGAGGATGACCGAGGGCCTTCGCGGGGACCGCGGCCTGCTGGAGCGATCCGCCCGGGAGCTGCTGGAACGCGCGGCTCTCCCGCCCCGGAGAAGGTCCTCCGTCCGGCTGACCGGGCTGCCGGATTCCGCTCAGGCCGCCTCTTGGGACCGGCAGACTCTGCTGGCGCAGCCGCGGCCGCTGCGGCTGCGTGCATTCAAGCTTGTCTGCGGTGAATTTGGGCTGGACTTTGATCAGGAGCGGCTGCTCCGCCTTGACCGCTGCTTGGCTGCAACCGGAACGCTTCAGCTCGCTCCCTATTGGCGGATGGCCGTGGATTTTTCGCGGGCCGCGCTGCTGCGCGAGGTCCCGTTGGAACCGATTCCGCCGCTTTCCATCGATCTTGATGGCCCTCAATTGCAGGAAATAGCCCTTCCCTGCGGAAGAATCCTGCGCATTCATCAAATTACCGGACGGGAGATAAAACTTTTTGTAAATAAATCCGGTTTTCAATTTGAAAATCTTCTGGATTGTGATAGAATGTATAAGATTATCAGGCTTCGTTCCCGGCAGGAGGGGGATGTGATCCGGCTTGCCGGCCGCCGCACCCAATCGCTGAAAAAGCTGATGAATGCGGCGGCGATCCCGCCGTTTCTGCGTCAGGGCTTGGTTTTGCTTGAGGATGAGCAGGGCCTTCTCTGGGCGGAGGGTTTCGGCGCCGGGGAACGGGCGGCCTTTTCGGAGAAAACCCGAAGGGCGATCTTTTTAGAAATTCGGGAGGAAACGCAACATGATGCAGGATGATATCCAGTCGGTGCTCATTTCGGAGCAGCAGCTCGCCGATGCGGTTAAAAAGCTGGGGGAACAGATCTCCCGGGATTATGCCGATCGGAATTTGATGATGGTCAGCGTCCTCAAGGGCTCGGTCGTTTTTATGGCCGATCTGATGCGGGCGATCAGCGTTCCCGCCTCGATCGATTTTATGTCGGTGACCAGCTATGGAAAAGGCGTCAAAACGAGCGGCGTGGTGAGAATTATCAAAGACCTTGATGAAGAGCTGGACGGACGGGACATCCTAATCGTGGAGGATATTCTCGATTCCGGTATGACCCTTTCCTACCTCAAGGAGCATATCATGGCCAAAGGCGCGCGCAGCATCCGGATTGCGACCCTCCTTGATAAGCCGGAGCGCCGCCGCGTTGACATCCATCCGGATTACAGCTGTTTTTCGGTTCCGGATGAATTTGTGGTTGGATACGGCCTTGACTATGCGGAGAAGTACCGCAACCTGCCCTATGTGGGGATTTTGAAGCCCTGTGTTTACGAAAAATAGGCGCCGCCTTTTTTCGATTATTGTCCCATCCGCGTTTTCCTTTGGAAACGCGCCTGCCTGACAATTGATTCCTGCTTCGGGCCGGGGAGCCCGATTTCCAATCCAAGGGAGTGAAATGTTTGAACAATCCAAATCAGCACAAGCCCCCGGTGCCTTCCAGGGGGAATCGGGGCATCTTCATCTATCTGGCGGTTCTGCTCGCGCTGATCCTGATTGCCAGCAGCTCGTTCGGCATGAAAAAACCAGAGAGTCCCTACCAGTACTCTGAGATCGTTGCCTTTTTCGACGAGCAGAAGATTGAAAAGTATACCTTTGATCTCGGTACCGGTGAGCTGACCTTTACTCTGAAGGGGAGCACCCAGGAGGAAACCTATACGGTTCCGAATGTCAACCTCTTTGTCTCGACCGTTCAGGAGCAGGTGGAGGAGCAAAACCGCGCTCAGACCGACCCCGCCAATAAGATTCCCTATGAGCTGATCCCGATTCAGACGATGCCGTTCTGGGTTTCCTATCTGCCGACCCTGCTTCTGATCGTCGCGATGGGGGCGCTCTGGTGGTTCACCATGAAGCAGTCGCGCGGCGGCGGGAACATCTCCGGCTTCGGCAAAGCCAAGGCGCGCACCCCCGATCAGGGCCGCAAGGTCCTCTTTGAAGATGTCGCGGGCGCGGATGAGGAAAAGGCCGAGCTTGTCGAGGTCGTCGAATTTTTGAAGAATCCCGAGAAGTTCAATACCCTCGGCGCGCGGATTCCCAAGGGAATTCTGCTCGTCGGCCCTCCCGGAACCGGTAAGACGCTGCTGGCCCGCGCGGTCGCGGGTGAAGCGGGCGTTCCGTTCTTCTCGATCTCCGGTTCCGATTTTGTCGAGATGTTTGTCGGCGTCGGCGCCTCACGTGTCCGCGACCTCTTCGACCAGGCAAAGAAAAATGCGCCCGCCATCGTCTTTATCGACGAAATTGACGCGGTCGGCCGCCAGCGCGGCGCCGGTCTCGGCGGCGGTCACGACGAGCGTGAACAGACGCTCAACCAGCTTCTGGTGGAAATGGACGGCTTCGGCTCCAACTCCGGGGTAATTATCATCGCGGCGACCAACCGGCGCGATATCCTTGACCCGGCGCTGCTGCGTCCGGGGCGCTTTGACCGTCAGATTATTGTCGGATACCCCGATATCCGGGGCCGTGAGGCAATTTTGAAGGTACACGCGCGCAACAAGCCGCTGGGGCCTGACGTTGACCTTAAGGTAATCGCCTCCACCACCGCCGGCTTCACCGGTGCTGATCTGGAAAATATTCTGAATGAAGCGGCACTCCTTGCGGCGCGCCGCAACCTCAAGGCGATTACCATGCCGGCCATCGAAGAGGCGACCATTAAGGTGATTGCCGGACCGGAGAAAAAATCCCGTCTGGTCACCGAGAAGGATAAAAAACTGACGGCCTACCACGAGGCCGGCCATGCCGTGGTCACCTTCTACATGGATACCGCCGACAAGGTGCATCAGGTTTCGATTATCCCGCGCGGGATGGCCGGCGGATATACGATGAGCCTGCCATCAGAGGACAAGAGCTACCACACTCGCCGGGAAATGCAGCAGAATATCATTACGCTGCTTGGCGGGCGGGTCGCCGAGCTGCTGGTCCTTGATGACATCTCCACCGGCGCCTCCAACGATCTTGAGCGGGCGACCGCCCTTGCGCGTTCCATGGTGACCCGCTATGGCTTCTCGGATAAGCTCGGCCCGGTCGTCTACGGCCATGACCAGAGCGAAGTGTTTTTGGGACGGGATTTTAACCAGTCCCGAAATTATTCCGAGGGCGTGGCAACCGAGATTGACAACGAAATCCGCAATCTTGTCGAGCAGGCCTATGAGCTTGCCAAGCACACCCTGCAGGAGCATATGGATCAGTTGATTCTGATCGCCGAAACGCTGATGGAGCAGGAGAAGATCGATGCGGTTGACTTCGAAAGCCTGATGACAACCGGCAGGATGGCCGACCGGCAGATTCGGGTGGCCGATGCTCCGACGGGCGCGGTTGAATTTGATGCTGCCGCCGCCGATGCGGAAAAGGAGCAGGAGGAAGCCGTTCCTGACGCTGTTCCGGAGGAAAGCGGGGAAGCCGCCGCCAGCGCGGAGGAGCAGGCACCCCCTTCTGATCCGTCTTCTGATTCCGGTCAGGAGTAATAATCCCGAAGGATAAAGGCCCGCGTAAAGGAAATTTCCTTTGCGCGGGCCTTTGGCGTCTTTTTGTAGGATTTCAGCTGCCGCGCAGCCGAAGAAGAGGAAATTTTGACCGTCATAATCTCCGGACTAACCGGAGACGCAATCAGGCCCTATAAGGGCCTGACCGCGGCAGGCGCATTCGGGACACATCAAATTTCACCGCCTGCATCGCACGTCCTGATGCCCGCAAACAGACAAAGTTCCCGATCATACGTTTTGTGCGAATCGTTGGATTTGTTTATTAACGGCTCACTTCGCCCGGCGCCTGAAGCTTATTTTGCAGGTTTGCTCTTCCGGCATGACCGGAGATTTTCGAACCTCAAAATGAAAGGGCCGCAGAAGCCTGCGGCCCGGATTGGTTTTATGTGCTCAGAAGAATAGGGCGGCGGCCCCAAGGATTCCCGCGTCATTTCCATTTTGAGCGGGGAGGACGGGAGGAATATCAAAGCCTCCGATATAGCTTTGGCAGATGCGTTCGATTTCCGCGCGCAGAGGAAGAAAAAGGTCATCTCCCGCGCCGGTGATCCCTCCGCCGAGAAGAATCCTCTCAGGGCGGAACGCAGTGATGAAATCGACGATCACATCTGCAAGGCAGCTGATATATTCTGCAAATGCAGCCTTTGCTTGCGTATTGTCTGCGGCGACCGCATCAAAAACCTCTTTTGCACGGCGGAATCCGCCTCCGCTGTGCTCGTTGGCCATCCGGATCAATGCGGTTGCGGAGCAGTAAACCTCTCGGCACCCGTGCCTGCCGCATCCGCAGGGCAGCCCTCCGCGCACCAGCAGCATGTGCCCGAACTCGGTGGAGCCGACGCCGCTGAGCAGCTGCCCGTTCACCATGGCGCCTCCGCCGAGTCCGGTACCCAGCGTCAGGAGAACTACGTTCCGGCAGGCCTTTGCCGCGCCAAACCTCTGTTCTCCCAAAGTGGCGCAGTTGGCGTCGTTTTCAATTTTGACTTCGCAGTCGAGCAGGGAAGAGAGGCGTTCCGCCAGCGAAACGCCCTGAAGCGGTATGTTGGGGCAGGTGACCACACGACCACGAGCCGCATCCACCCAACCGGGGATGGCAATTCCCACCTGAACCGCCTCTGCCGAAGCGGGACCGGCACAAAGGGACTGTACCAATTCGCAGAGCTGCCCGATGATCGCTTCCCCGCTGGAATGCTCTGTATCGACGGTGCGACGCAGGATGATTTTTCCCTCGTGATTGACCAGGCCGGCCGATAGAGTGGTTCCGCCCAAATCGATTCCGATTGTACGCATGAATTTATACTCCTTCGCAGGTTTTCATCAAACAGGCGAACATTTTCCGCTTGGGACGCCGTTCATTGGTTAGCAGTATATCATCCGCAAAAACTGCTGTCAATAAAAGCCGCCGCAAAACAAAATGTCTTGCGGCGGCTTTTCAGGCTGAATATGGGTTCTCAGGCTTGCTCTTCCTTCATCTTTGCGAAGCACTCGCTGCAGTAAACCGGACGGTCCTCACGGGGCTTGAAGGGGACTCTGGCTTCCTTGCCGCAGGCGGCGCAGGTAGCGGTGAACATCTCACGGTCAGGTCTGGATGCGTTCTTGCGGGCATCGCGGCACGCCTTGCATCTCTGGGGTTCATTGACGAAGCCGCGCTCCGCATAGAACTCCTGCTCACCGGCGGTGAACACAAACTCGGCGCCACATTCTTTGCATTTGAGGGTTTTGTCAGCGTACATAGTTTTTTACCTCACTTATGGATTGATTTACCCGCAGCAACCTGAGACCGAAATGGATCGACAGTGTAACCTAAGGGTATTATTTCTGCAGCCGTACGGCATGCATACAAAAGAAAATGGGCGCGCCGCTATTCACGCAGCTTGCGTCTTGCCCGCTGGAGGGCATTATCCACCGCCTTGACGGGATGGTGCAGTACGGCGGCAATCTCTTCATAGGAATACCCGTTAAGGAAAAGCCCGATGGCTCTTCGTTCAAAATCAGACAAGCGCTGTGAAACCACCTGCCGCCACCGCGCCATCTCTTCGCGTCCGGCCACAATTTCCTGAGGATCGGCGCCGCCTTCCGGTTCCTCAGAGAGGGGATGATCAGAGTCCTGCCACTCGTCGTAACTAACCGCATAAATATTGCGTCCCGCTGCGGTGACAGCCGAACGCAGGCGGTTGGTAATGCAGGTATAAGCAAAGGTTTCAAAGGATGCGCCAAATTCCGGGCGGTATGAACGGACGGCATTCAGCAAACCGATGATTCCTTCCTGGAACAGGTCATCAGGTTCGATTCCACAGTGCCGAAACGCATTGACCCTGCTGTGCACCAAAGGCAGATAAGACTCGATCCGAACACTTTCGTCAAGCGGGCGGCCGTCGGGCAGATCGCCGTCAATTGTAGAAAAGTCCGCCATATGTCCTCCTGATAACCCCTTTGACATTGACTATTTTATACGCAACTTCACGATTTGTCAATATATTATTGTGCAATGCGCTAAAAAAGATAGGATTCGACCGGTAATATTCTTTTTCTGCAATTTCCTGTTTATAAAAAATTTTCAATCGCGTTGTGACACAGAACAAAAATTCTGTTTTTCCTGCAAAAGGAGATTTTCCGATTCGGTTTGACAGGCCTCCTTGCCGGGAAAAGGATGTCTCTGTCGAAAAGACCGCCCAAGATTTTTCTGAATACTACAGGAGTCCCAAAATGTCTGCCACTCCTATCGCTTCACCGCTTCCTCAGACGGTATAAAGCAGGAACGCTGTAATCATAAAATGGCGGAAATTTTTTAAATTGAAATAATAGATCCAATTTTTCCCTTAAACAAGCCAAAAACTGCATCATTTATTTGCCTGATTCGGTTAAAATAGATACCCATTTTAGAGTTTGGAGGAAAGCAATATGTGCAGGGAAAAGCCTCAGGGTCGTCCGGTGCGTTGCATCGCCCGCCGTGGCGAAAGTCGTGAAGCGGCTCACACCAAAAAGAAAAGACACCCGATCGGGTGTCTTTTCTTTTTGTCGTTGGCGTTTAAAACAGATATTTGGTTTTCAGGCTTCAGGGGGAAAGAATGTGTGCGGGAAAACCGTCAGGGTTGTCTTGAATGTTTCATTCCCGCCGCACGGATAAGCTTGCTCCAAAAGCAAAAGGACATCCTTGCGGATGTCCTTTTGCTTTTGGAGCTGGAGATGGGACTCGAACCCACGACCTGCTGATTACGAATCAGCTGCTCTACCAACTGAGCCACTCCAGCAACGGTAGGGCGGAAACAAAAATTATTATATCGCGTTTCAGGCATTTCGTCAAGATGAATAACCCGCTTTTTCCACCAGATACTAGAAGAAAAAGGACTGGGGGGGAGTGGTTGCGGCGTTTTGAATTGGCGCGTCCTTTTTTTCGGGAGGCCATACAGCTTTCACTGGCGAGCGCCGCGGCACAGGCTGTTGCGTTGGCATTTTCACCGGCCGTGCTGAGAAGATACGGCGCGGGGGCATTTGGCGTTTCATCGATCCTGATTGCGGTATCCGGATCAGTGGGTCAGTTGTCCTGCCTGAAATATGACCTGGCCCTCCTGTCGCTGCCGCGGGAGAGAGAGGAAGGCCCCCTTCTGGAAGCGGCCCTTGTTTCGGTTGCAGCTTCAGCACTGCTGATGGGGGCGGCTGTTTCCATCTTTGGAACATCGGGCACTCATATCCTCTTGATGATTCTGGCCGCCGCGGCAGTGGGATGTTACACCATAGGATCGGCGGTTTGTCTGCGCGGTCCCGGTCCCGGTCTTCTCGGACGTGCCGTCCTGCTGCGGTCCGCCCTGCAGGCCGCGGCACAGCTTTCGTTTTCAGGCTGGGAAGACCAGACGGCCGCTCTGCTGGCCGCCTACCTGATCTCCTATTGCGGAGGATGTGCGGTGCTTTTCCTGAAGCGTTCTCCGCCGCGGCGGATAGGCTGGCGCTCCGCCGCGCGGGCCGCGGCGGAGTTTCGGGAGTATCCGCTTCTGCTGCTTCCGGGAGCTTTGGCTTTTCATTGCGCCGCCTGGCTGCATCAGGGAACGGTGCTGCGCTATGATCCCGCCTCTCTGGGATGCTATGCGGTCGTCGAACGGCTGTTGGCGGCGCCGATGGCAATGCTTTCCTCGGCGGTGGGACAGCTTTTCCTCCGATGGATCTGCGGTCTTCCCGAACCGGGGCGCCGGCCTCTATACGACAGGGTGAGCCTTTCCATGCTGGCGATTGGCGGAGCGGCATGCTTCTGCCTTTATCCCGCCGCACCGCTGATTCCCCGGATTTTCGGCGGGGGATGGGAGGAAGCGGTGGAAATCATGCGTGTATTGCTCCCTTTTTTTGCTGTTCGATTTGCCGTCGCACCGGTGGCCTCGGGACTGATCGCGGCGGATGGAAGACGCGCGCTGGCCTGCTGGCAGCTTCTGATGCTGCTGCTGACCTCTTCGGCGGTTTTGCTGGCAAATTTTCGGGGGCTTTCTTTGCTGCCCTACCTCGCCGCCTATGGCTTTTTGATGACCGCCGGATACCTTATTCTCTGGTGCTGGGGGCGTGCCGTCTTGGAACGGAGGAAGAGGATTGTATGAACGGAGCAGGCTGGAAAACAGGACTCTTGGGCAGCGTTTTTTTCCTGTTTTGGGGATTGGCGGCCGGTGGGACCGCTCCGGCCGATTTGGGATTGATCTGCTTCGCCGGGGCAGCATGCGGGTGGCAGATTGCTTCCATGCGAAATTTCAGAAGCTGGTCCGCACGCCTGTGGAAAATGCGGGATGGACTGCTCCCACTTCTGTTTTACCTGATTTTGGATGTTGCAGGTTTTCTCCGCTCGGGGGAATTCGGAATGCTTTGGGAAAAATACCGTGTGACCGTCCTGCTGCTGGCACTGATGGGCGCGATGCTTCTGTCAGGCAGGCGGGAGACGGCCTTTGACGCGGTTTTTTCGGGAGCCGGGTTGGCCTCGCTGGCGGTTGTCCTGGTTACCCTTTTCCGCTATTTTGGCGGAAGCAGCGCCCCTCTGGAATACCTGCTTCGCTTTTCTTTGCGTCGCGATTACAATATGTATGCGACGGCTCTTTTCATTGGGTGGATCTGCTGCTTCTTTCTCCTGTGCGGAAAAGAGAGGCCGGGCTGGGCGCTGGCGGGAACGGCTCTGATTCTGCCGGTGCTGCTTTTGAGCGGCTCACGCAGGGTTATGCTGGCGGTGCCGGTTGCCGCGGCAGCCG
The DNA here is from genome assembly GCA_014385025.1 of Yanshouia hominis. Taxonomy (GTDB): domain Bacteria; phylum Bacillota; class Clostridia; order Oscillospirales; family Ruminococcaceae; genus Yanshouia; species Yanshouia hominis. The sequence goes on from JACRTB010000009.1 coordinate 114,785, forward strand.
CGGCGTGGCGCCTGATTTCGTCGGGGAAAGGGCGTCTGCGGCGAAGGACCGCGGCGGTTCTGGGCTGCGGTATGACGGTGCTGGCGGCAAGCCTGCTGCTCCAATCCGCTCTCATGGGACTTTCCTCCAGCCCGAAAGCGATCAACCGTGTGTCCGGCGGAGGAAGCGGAAGCGGTCAGACCGCGGCGGCCGAGCGGTATGAGACCATCGGGCATGGGTCAATGCTGACCAAACGCAGGGTGATCTGGGGGATCGCACTCGAAGAACTTTCTGACTACTCGCCCGCCGAGTGGTTTTTTGGACGCGGAGGGGGAGAAAATATTCGTCTCTACGACCGGACCGGGGAAGCTCTTGACGGAGTTTATCCCGACCGTGAGCTGCGGCGGGGTGCTCTGTCGGCCCACAGCGCACTGCTGGCGGATCTGCTTGACGGGGGGATCCTGAAGGCTGCGGCGCTGATCTGGCTGCTGGGCGCCTGCGGATGGGGCTGTCTTAAACTGCTGCTGCGGGAGCCGGAAAGAGGTCTGGCGGTCGGACTGATCCTAGGCTTCACAATTCTGAGCAATCTTGTCTCCAACCGCTACGGCCTGCTCTATGACCGCGCATTTCTCCTCTTTTATCCGCTGCTGCTTCTCAAACCAGAAAGGGGGAATCCTGATGAATCACCGAATTGCAATGCTGACCACCCTGCATCCGCATGACGACATCCGAATCTACCACAAGGAATCCAAGGCGCTGGCGCGGGCAGGCTGGCGGGTGGAAATCTACAATCCGAGAATGGAGGCGGCGGGGGAATATGGAATCCGTTTCCGTCGTCTGATTCTGCCCTCAACCCGGACGATCCGGCTGCTGCGGGGACGGTCGATCGCTTATCGCGCTCTCTTTGAGAGCCGCGCGGACCTTTTTATGCTGCACGATCCGGAACTTCTGCCGCTGCTTAAGCCCCTTCGGCTGGCAGGGCGCAGGACGATTTATGACGCGCATGAGGATCTGCCGGCGCAGCTTCTGGAAAAGGATTGGATTCCAATCAAAATGAGGCCCGCCGCGGCCCGTTTCGGGGAGGAGCAGTTGCGTCGCTGGCTCCCTTATGCCGATGGAGTCGTTGCGGCCACCCCGTCGATTGCCGCGCGGCTGGGAGAACGGGCCGTGCTGGTACGCAACCGGGTTACCGAAGCGGATTTTCAGCTGTTTGAAACCGCGCTGGTCCGCTATCGGGTCATTCCGCGCGCCGTCTGCTACGCGGGCGCGCTCACCGAGCAGCGGGGCTTAACAAGGATGGTCCGCTGCTGTCACCGGGCGGGGGCGATTCTGCTGCTGGCCGGTTCCTTTGAAAGCGAGGGGCTGCGGCGCCAGGTTCAGCGGATGGAGGAGTACCGCTGTGTCCGCTATTTCGGCCGTCTTGACCGCGAAGGGGTGGCGAGCCTTTATGCGCAGGCCAATGCCGGGCTGATGCTTTTGGATGATACCGCCGCCTACCGTGAAAGCGAACCGATCAAGTCCTTTGAATACCTCTGTGCGGGACTTCCGGTGATTGCGTCGGATTTTCCGCATTGGCGGGCGCTTTTGCCGGAAGAAGGGGTTCGGTTCGTACCCCAGGAGGACGAGCCTTCTGTCACCGCGGCAATTGCCGACGCAATCGCGGGAAAGAGCCGGGAAAAGCTGGCGCAGCGCAGAGAGCTTTATTATGAGCGGTATGGGTTTTCTCCTGACGCGCGCCGCCTGATCGAACTCTGTGAACGGCTTGAGAGGAGCTGAGAATGCGGATTCTGCTGATCAGCCAGTATGCGGGATCGATGGAGATGGGGATGGAATACCGCCCGTTCTGCCTCGCAAGGGAATGGCTTCGATCGGGCGATCGGACCCTGATTGTGGCGGGAAGCTTCAGTCACCTGCGGCGAATGAACCCAACCGGGGAGCGGGGCGGTTTTCTGCGGGAGGAGGGGGTTTTGTTTCGGATGCTGCCCACCCCCGCTTATTGTGGAAATGGGGTTGGGCGGGCGCGGAACGTCGGACGTTTTTTGTGGGAGCTGTCGCGCCGCTGTGGTGTGCTCGCCCGGGATTTTTCCCCCGATGCGGTGATCTGCGCATCGACTCATCCGTTTGACTTCGCTGCGGGAAGGCAAATCGCGCGGCAGAGCGGCGCGGCCCTTGTGTTTGAACTGCACGACATCTGGCCCCTCTCGCTGATGGAACTGCACGGCTTTTCCGGACGCCATCCGCTGATGCGGCTGATCGACCGTGCGGAATCCCGCGCTTTCGAGCAAAGCGACGGGGTGGTGAGCCTGCTTCCGGGTCTGCCGCGTTATCTTGAGGAGCGCGGAATTGTCCCCAAGCGGCTGAGCTGCATTCCGAATGGAGCGACATTTCCGGCGGGGCGGAGAAGCGCGGATGGGGAGACACTGCGTCGTTTCAAGGCGTTGAAAAAGGAATATGGTTCGCTGGTTGTCTATGCCGGAGGCTTCGCGCGCGCCAACGCGGTCGGCCGTCTGGCGGAACTGGCGCGGCAGCTCCCTCGGACCGCCTTTGCCGCAATGGGAGAGGGCGTGGAAAAGGCGGCGGTTGCCGCCGCCGCTCCTGAAAACCTGCGCCTGTTTGATCCGGTAAAGCCGGGAGCCCTCCTTCCTCTGCTTCAGGAGGCGGACCTTCTTTGGATTGCGACTGAGAATCTTCCGCTGTACCGCTACGGGGTGTCGATGAACAAGCTGTTCGATTATATGGGCGCGGGGCGTCCGGTGGTTTTTGAAACCCCCTGTCTTGAAAATCCGATTTCTATCTGCGGCTGCGGGATAACCGTCCCCCCGTCGGACAAGATAGAAACGCGGCGGGCGGTGGAAACGCTGCTGCAACTTTCTCCTGCCGAGCGCGGCGTGATGGGGGAAAGGGGACGCAGAGCGGTGGCCGGACGTTACGGTTATCCTGCGCTCGCCAAACGATATCGAGGCTTTTTGGAGGAATTAGTCGATGCCAAACGAGAGGGATGATTCCATCCTGCAGACCCCGCGCAAAGGGCTGATGGGCTGGCTGCGCGGAGTATTTGACCGGACGTTTGGCCGTCCGGCACTGACCGTCCGGCTGAAGGGGGAGCCGGACGCGCTTTATCCGGGGATGAGCAGAAAGGAGATCCGCCATGTTGCCGCGGCGATTTGCAGAGCTGCCCGTCGAAATGCAAAATGAATCGGTGAGCCCCTACTTTGAGCTGCTTTCCGCAAAGCGAAGGCAGCTCTTTTTTCGCCGTGCAGCCGAGCTGCCGCTTGCCCTTTTTCTGCTGGCGCTTCTGCTGCCGCTGATGGGCTTCATCGCGGTGGCCGTCTGCTTCGACAGCCCCGGGGGAGCGATCTACCGTCAGACGAGGGTGACCGCCCTCGGCCGGCGCTTCACCATCTATAAATTCCGCACGATGAGATTTTCTCCCGGGGACGGCGGACGGCTGGCCGGGAGCGGGGACTCCCGGATCACCCGCGTCGGAAGGCTTCTGCGCAGGCTGCGGCTCGACGAACTGCCGCAGCTTTGGAATATCGTGCGGGGGGAGATGAGCTTTGTCGGACCGCGCCCCGAGCTGCCCCGTTTTATCGAGCGGTATGACCGGGCCGCGCTGGCGACGCTTCTGCTTCCGGCCGGTCTGACCGGTCCCGCTTCCCTCGCCTTCGCGGGCGAAGAGCGTTATCTGGGCACCGATGAGAGCGAGCGGGTCTACGCCGACCTGATCCTGCCGCGAAAAAATGCCGTAAATCTCGCATATATTGCTTCGTTTTCCATTTGGCTGGATCTGAAAATTCTGTTTCAAACCCTATGTTACCTGTTTTCCGGTGGAAACAGCAAAAAGCAGTGAAGCCGGTTGACGGACCGCGCCCAACCGGGTACAATGTCATAAGCAGGAGAAAACAAAGGAATCTGCAATCCTTTTCGTAACAAAAATTTTAGAAATTGATGGAATCCCTGCAATAAAAACCGGCGGATTCGGCACATGATAGACGAACCGCTTAGAATGGTGGTGGATAGTCACGTGATCGACGTTGAAATCGTAAAGGCAGCAAAGCGGGGCGACCCGGAAAGCTTTGCTCGGGTGTATGACATGATCGCACCGGAGCTTTATCGGGTTGCGCTCTACACGCTGGGCAACGCGCAGGATGCCGAGGATGCGGTGAGCGAAACCTTTGTCGAGGCTTACAAGGGAATCCGCAACCTGCGGGATGAGAGCAGCTTCAAGCGCTGGATGATGACCATCCTGTCCATTCGCTGCAAGCGCCGGATCGGCGGTTACATAAAGGAGCGAAAAAACGTCGATATTGACGAAATGCTGGATCTTCCGGCAGATCAGGGCGGCGTTTCGGAAGCGGAGCGCGTCTCGGTCTGGGAGGCAATGAAAGCTCTTGCGTCCGACGAGCGGGAGATCGTGATGCTGGCCACCGTTCAGGGTTACACCACACGAGAGGTTTCCGAAATGCTTGGAATTCCGCATGGAACGGTCAGCAGCAAGCTGCATAGAACCCTGAAAAAACTTCGTAAAATTTTAGAATAACCGGAAAGGGGGGAGATTCATGGAGAATAATCAGGATTTTGAAAAGGATCAGGAAGAGTTTACGCAGCAGGAGCTGGAACAGGAAATCCTATGGATGCGCGCTCTGCTCGAACTGGAAGAAAAAGAGATTCCGCTGCCGGAATCGCTGCGCTCAGAGCATCTTCTTGAGAAGATCAGGGACGCCGCCGCGGAAGAGCCGAAGGCTGAGAAAGCCCCCGTCCCGGATACGGCGCCGCGGACAAAGAATAAGGGAAAGGTTCTCTTTTTCAAGTTAGCCTCCTGTGCGGCCTGCCTGGCGCTGGTGGTGTTCGGCTGGCGGCAGATCTCTATGGAGGGGTCGATGATTACCCAGAGCGCCGCCGGAGCGGCTCCCGCCGCTTCGAGCGCCTCGGCTGCCCCGGCGGCAGCGGAAACGGCGGATACCGCAGCCGATGCCGCGCCGCTGGAAAGCTTGCAGATGGCTGAAGCGGAGGCTCCGGCTGTTCCGAAGGCCGCGGTTGAGCTTCCGGACCAGCCGTCGGCGGCCGATTACAGCGAGGTGTACGGCGCGGTCAGCGAGATCTATGAGAAGCGCCATGCGCCGCGCAAATCGGCGGACTACCGTTCGTCTGTGACCGAGATGGCGGTCGAAGAGGACGCGGTGATGTTTGCGGCGCCCAAGGCGAATCCGGCCACTGCCGGCGGCGGAGCATATGATGCCGGTGTTTCTTCGACCAATGTGCAGGTCGACGGAATCGACGAGGCGGATATCGTCAAAACCGATGGGATTTACCTTTACCACTACCGCTTTGATCAGCAGACGGGCGGGGCCGAGGTGGCGATTATCGCCGCCAACGGCTTAAAGCTCCTTTCCACCATTCAGCTGCCCGATTATACGGATGCCGAACTCTATGTGAGCGGAGACCGTCTGATTCTGGTGCAGACAGCGAGCGAGGACCGTGTGCGCGCGCTGCTTGGCGCGATAAAACAGCAGCCGCTTGACAGCGGAGCGGCGGACTTCTCGGATGTCATTATTCCCGATTATATCGAGCCCTCCGAGGAAGAGGAAGCTGAGCTGATCGATATGGTCGAAACGGTGGTGTATGATCTTTCCGACCGGAAAAATCCACGGGAAACCGCGAGCTTCCAGCAGGATGGAGTTTATGTATCCTCCCGTCTGAGCGGAAACACCCTCTATCTCGTCACCAATAAGGATTTATACCGCTTTACTCCGGACGGCGGCGTTTCCCCGCTGGCCCGCTACCTGCCAATCATGGGCGAGAACGGCAAGGCGTCCGCGCTGGAGGCGGGGGATATCCTCCTTCCGCCCTACCGTGAAAATCTCAACTACGCGGTGGTATCCGCCCTGAACCTCGAATCCGAAAAACGGGAGACAAAGGCGGTGCTCGGGATGGCCGAACAGATTATGATGAGTGCTGACGCACTCTTCCTGACCGCTTCACTTCCCGCCGAGGGAGAAAATGCCTTTTGGTGGGACCGCACCGATACCGGTGTGACCCGCTTTGTGGTGACTGGCGGAACGCTGGGCTATCTGTCGAGCGGGCGGGTGCCCGGGTTGGTGGACAGCCAGTTCGCACTCGATGAATACAACGGCAACCTGCGGATTGCGACCACCTCCCGCAATGCGGAAGGGGAGTCGGTCAACAATCTCTTTGTCTATAATCAGAAGATGGAGAAGATCGGCGGAGTGGAGGATCTGGCGCCAGGCGAACGGATCTATTCGGCGCGCTTCCTGGGAAATACGGCTTATCTGGTGACCTACCGGCAGACCGACCCGCTTTTTGTCATCGACCTCTCAAATCCAAAGAAGCCGGTCGTTAAGGGAGAACTGAAAATCCCGGGCTTCTCGGAATACCTGCATCCGATTGATGAGGATACCCTGCTTGGGTTCGGACGCAACACCGTTGTAACCCAATGGGGTGACAGCAGCGAAGATGGTTTGAAGCTTTCCCTCTTTGATGTGAGCAATCCGTCTGACCCGAAAGAAATCAGCAGCTATCTGCTCGGCAACGCGGGCAGCTCCTCGGATGCGCTGGACAATCACAAGGCGTTTTTGTATGATCCGCAGCGGAAGCTGGCCGGTTTTCCCGCCACGATCCGCACTGCGTCCGGCGCTCGCGTCGGAGAGCCGTGGAGCGGAGACAGAACGGTGACCTTCTCGGGCTATCTGCTGGTAAAGGTGAACGAAGACGGCTTCGAGCTTTACGGAACTTTGCCCAGCGAGGGCGGAGATCCCGCGGAGGGCTTTCAGCGTTCCGATCCCGCCAACGCGATCGAGCGCGGTGTTTATATCGGCAATACCTTCTATACCATTGCATCGGGGAGAATCCGTGCTTATTCATTGGATGGGCTGGAGCCTCTCGGTGAATTGGTTTACCGTTCTTCTCAGCCGTAAGGAATTTTCATCTGCCGCCGTCCCGGGAGAGTTCTTTCCGGGGCGGCTTTTGTTGCGATAATTTCACGAAATGTCCATAGTCGGCGGCTGAGAAATATGCTATAATAATTTCCATAATCGGAAATTTGGAGGCGCATTCCCATATGATGCAAAAACGATGGCTTTCGGTCCTGCTGGCGCTGTCCCTGTCGCTCATTCCGACGACGGTTCTGGCGGACGGAGATGAAGCGGGGCTTTCGATCAAGGGCGGCGGAAATGGTCGGGTTGACAGCGCAGAGCAGGCAACCCTCAAGGCGGAGGGCGGCACCGGAGAAAACGGCTATCATTGGTACCGCAACGACCAAAAGATTCCGCTTCCGGAAAAGGATGCCGACGGCAACCTGCTCCCAACAGACAGTATCACAACAGACCGTACCGGAGATTATTATGTGAAGCAGGGGGACTCCCAGAGCGGAACCGTTCGGATTGTGCGCGAATTTGACAGCAAAGGCTCCACTGCCCTTGTGATCGGGAAGCGCAGCAACACGTTGGCGAAACGCAAGGATTCCCAGATCGAAAAGCTGGAGGCGCGGGTCGCTCAGGCTGCGGCGGATGCGGAAAAGCCGCTGCCGAAGGTGAGCCTTGGGGAGATTTACGGCGCGGTGGAAGCCGCGGCCTCTTCAAACGGTACGGTCACCCTTCGGGACGCCGGGGTTTTAGAGCCTGCCAATCAGGCGGTTTTGGCGCGCCGGATCGGGGAGGAGGGACTGGCGGACCGTCTGTATGCCGACCAGGTGGCGGATTACAAAGTGACCACCCGTTTGAGTCTGGTTCCGTCGCGCATTTCTTCCGCGGTTGATCTGGGCCTTTCCCTTGGGGATGAGGAGTTGACAGCTTTGTTTGGAAACGCCTTCTCCAACCGTCTGCTCGTGATCGACGCGGCGCAGGACGGTTTCTATGGGCAGACGGTTGAGATGATGGTGAAGGGTGATCCGGTTTCCGGATCACGGAGTCTTTCTTTCTACCGTTACGATCCGGATTCCAACCGGTGCGCCCCCGTTTCTGTATCAGGGGTTCATTTTGATCAAAAGGGATACCTGCATTTCAGGATTTCAAGCGGGGGAATTTTGATCGTTTCGGACGGAGACCTGTCCGATTCTTCGATGTAAAAGTTTTGCTGAAACAGCCGGGAGATATTCATCTCCCGGCTGTTTTTTGCGGAAAACGTTTTGCCGCGGCCGGGGGCAACAGCAAAAAGCGGATAAGCGCGGGGATTTTGTAAAAAATAGAGGGGAATTATCGTTGAAAACGTAGAAATGGATTTTTATGATTGCAAATATGTGGAAAGCTGTGTTAAAATAACCTTCGTTTGCTTTATCAGACAGAACAGGCCGTGACAGGGAAAGGAAGAGGAAGATGGAAAAATCAAAAGGGACGCAGCCGCGCGCACAGTGGGCGAGCAGTCTCGGATTTATTCTGGCAACAGCGGGTTCCGCAGTTGGCTTGGGGAATATTTGGAAATTTCCGGGAAAAGCATATGAGGGCGGCGGCGCCGCCTTTATCATCGTTTATATTTTGATTGTCGCGTTCCTGGGAATGAGTATCATGCTTGCTGAATTTGCCGTCGGCCGCAGAGGACAGAAAAATCCCGCCGCGGCGTTTGAGAAGATCGGTCATGGCAGGGGCGGCTGGATCGGAAAGCTCAGCCTGATTACTGCCTTTATCATTTTATCCTATTATTCGCAGGTCGGGGGATGGGTGCTCAAATATATTGAGGGCTATCTGATGGAATCCGGAACGATCTACGCGGACCCAACCGGTTATTTTCTGGGGATGCTCGGCTCATCGGGGATGCCCTGGCAGAGCGCGGTGATTTATCCGGTTATTTTTCTCGCCATGGTGGTTTTTACGATTATCCGCGGCGTTGAGGAAGGCATCGAACGGATGAGTAAAATTTTGATGCCGGGACTTTTTCTGCTGCTGATCGTTTTGACTGTGCGTGCGGTTACCCTGCCCGGCGCGGCGGAGGGACTGAGCTACCTGCTGCGGCCCGACTGGAGCAAGCTTTCCTTCCAGATGGTGCTGGTAGCGCTGGGACAGGCCTTTTACTCTCTTTCCCTTGGAATGGCAATCATCACCACCTACGGCTCCTACGTTTCGCGTCGGGAGAATCTGGTCAAACATACCGCGATCATCTGTTCGCTCGATACAGTGGTTGCAATTATGGCGGCTTTCATGGTGATCCCCGCTGTCTTTGCAATGGGGGTACAGCCCGGCATGGGAGGCAGTTTCGCTTTCATTTCGCTGGCGGAGGTGTTCCGCCAGATGCCGATGGGAAATCTGTTTGGCGCTGCGTTTTACCTCCTGCTCTTCCTTGCGGCCCTTACCTCGGCAATTTCGCTGCTTGAGGGGCCGGTTGCCTATTTTGTCGAAACCTTTGGCTGCGACCGGAAAAAGGTCACCTGCTGTTTTGGCATTGCGCTGTTTGCCCTGGGAATTTTTTATACCCTCTCGCAGGCTTATCTGCCGCTCAAGGGGATTTGGTTCGACGGAGCCAACGGCTTGATCTTCCCTCCGTTTGGAGACTTTATGGAATTCTTGACCGATCGCCTGATGGTTCCGGTGGGGGCGCTGGCACTCTGCCTGTTTGTGGGCTGGCGTTGGGGCGCATCTGAGGCAAGCCGGGAAATCGAGCACAACGGCCGTTTCCCGCTGCGGGCTATTTGGATCGCGATGGTCAAATTTATTGCTCCGCTGTCGATTGTGGTGATCCTGATCGGTGGGCTGGTATTTGGACTTGCACTAAGCTGAAACAGACAAAATCACTTGTCAGGCCGGTGGCTTGGGCGGGCCTTATAAGGGTCTGTTTCCGGAAAATTTTTCAAGACATACCGAAACTTCTTTCACTTGCATCATTTGCCCCGCGGCCCGCGAATGGGCGATCGTCATTCTATCAAAGATTTTCTTTACCGATGGCTTTTCGACATCAGCCCGCTTCGCTCGATGCTTGCAGTGGAATTTTTTTACCTGGTATCTCCATCGGCAGAGCCGGTGGTTTCTGTTAACAACGAAATAGGGGCGTCGCAAAAGGAAATTCTGCGGCGTCCCTATTTGACACTGCGGCATGATCTGACTATAATGAGAGCAGCATTTCAGGCAGATAAAGGATGGACTCCCCGCTGATAACACGCGTCTGCGTGGGAAGACTGTGTGTGGAGGCGATGACGATGTCTGCACCCAGCAACGCATGGGAACGCTTTACCGCCACCGGCGCGGTGGATGATTATCTGCGCTATCTTGCCGAAAGCCGAGGAGGGCCGGAAACTCGGGAAGGAGTGGGCGATGCACACTGTTGTACGCGGAATCGTGATCCGTATGAAATCGGCCGGGGACGACCGCCTGCTGACCCTGCTCACAGATGAGCGGGGAGTTCTTCAGGCGGTGGCGCGCGGTGCGAATAAGCCGCGCAGCCGTCTGGCCTCGTCCACCGAGCTTTTCTGTTACTCCCGCCTGACCCTTTTCAGCTACCGCGACCATATCACCGTCGATGCAGCGGATGTGGAGAACAGCTTTTTTGCATTGCGAGGCGATTTGGCCGCGCTGGCGCTCGCCTCGTACATAGCAGAGCTTGCCTGCGAGCTGGCACCGCCCGAAGAACCTGCAAAGGAATATTTGCGGCTGCTGCTCAATACCCTTCACCTCGCGGTAACCCATAAGCGTCCCCTGCTGCAAAGCAAGGCAGCCTTTGAGCTGCGGCTGCTCGCGATGGCCGGCTTCATGCCGGACCTGATCGGATGTACCTGCTGTGGGGAGTATGACGGAGAGCGTCCGATGTATTTTTCACCCGGGGCGGGAACAATTACCTGTCAGGACTGCGGGAAGGAATCTCCGGAGTGCGGGGGATTGATTTCACCCGGCGTTTTAGCGGCAATGCGGCATATCCTTTACAGTCCGTTTGAGAAAGTTTTTTCCTTCTCTCTTTCAGAAGACAGGATTTCCGAGCTTTCGCAGGTGGTGGAAGGATATCTGCGTTATCATCTCCAGCGTTCCTGGCGTTCATTGGACTTTTTCTATTCGGTGTTATAAGTGGGCCGGTCCAAAGCCGGCCTTCCATTTTCCGGCGGAAATTCCGCCGACGGAGGCAGCCATGATTTCACAAAAGCATCTTGATACTCTGGAATTGACGCAGGTTCTTCATTTACTGGCCGAATGTGCCGGCTGTGAAGACAGCAAACAGCTGGCCCTGAATGTGGCGCCCGCCGAGAGCCTTGGACAAGCTGTAAGGCAGCTTAACTTTACAGTTGATGCCAACACGTTTTCCGCCCGTTACGGGTATCCCGCCCTCTACCGGGTGGTTAACTGCGCGGGAGCGCTCAAACGTGCTCAACTGGGCAGCAGCCTTTCTCTGCGGGAACTGCTCGATATCTCGCTGGTACTGCGCTCCATGCGCTCGCTGGACAGCTGGCGCAAACAGTTCATGGAGGAGCAGAGTGTTCTCGACGGACTGTTTGAATGCCTGTTTCTTGAACGTTCGCTGGAAAATCGTCTGAATTCCGCCATTGTCTCAGAAAATGAACTGGATGACAATGCTTCCGCGACCCTTTCGGACCTGCGGAGAAAAATCCGGCAGGCGCAGCTGCGGGTGCGCGGCCAGCTCGACGGGATGATTCGTTCCAGCACCTACCAGAAGTATCTTCAGGAACCGATTGTCACCATGCGGGACGGCCGGTTTGTTATCCCGGTCAAATCGGAATATAAGGGAGAGGTGAAAGGCCTTGTGCACGACACCTCTTCTTCAGGGGCAACCTTCTTTATTGAGCCGATGGGAGTGGTCGAGCTGAATAATGAAATCCGGGTGCTTGAAAATAAAGAGCAGCTGGAGGTAGAACGAATTATCGCGGAGCTTTCCGCCCTGGTGGGGGCCTTTTCCGAACAGATTGACGCGGGCTATGGCGCCATGGTGGAGCTGGACCTCTGCTTTGCCAAATCCCGCCTTGCTGACCGGATGCGTGCCAACATCCCGACCCTGACCGATGACGGAGTAACAGAGCTTCGCCGGGCGCGGCATCCGCTGATCCCTTATGAAAAGGCGGTGCCGATCGATATCGCAGTGGGGAAGGATTACGATACGCTGGTCATCACCGGACCGAACACCGGCGGAAAAACGGTAGCGATCAAGACATTAGGACTTTTGACCCTGATGGCGATGTGCGGTCTGCTGATACCCGCCTCCTCCGGGAGCACTGTCTCGGTTTACAGTCAGGTGCTCGCTGACATCGGAGACGAGCAGTCGATTGAGCAAAGTCTTTCGACCTTTTCTTCCCATATGGTCAATATCATCTCGATCGTTGGGCAGGCTGATGAATGTTCCCTTGTGTTGCTTGATGAGCTCGGCGCGGGTACGGACCCGGTCGAGGGCGCGGCGCTGGCAGTTTCGATTTTGGAGACGCTCAAAAACAAAGGGGCCAAAATCGCCGCTACTACCCATTATCCCGAGATTAAGATGTATGCCCTTGAGACAAAACGGGTGGAAAACGCAAGCTGTGAGTTTGACGTCAACACCCTTTCGCCGACCTATCGCCTGTTGACTGGAATTCCCGGGCGTTCGAACGCGTTTCTGATCAGTGAGCGGCTGGGCCTGGATGGGGAGATTATCGAGCGCGCGAAGGAGTTTGTTTCCACCGAGAACACCCGCTTTGAGGATGTTGTATCGGAGCTGGAGACCACCCGCCAGCAGCTTGAGGCCGAGCGGGAAACAGCCAAGCGGCTCCGGGAGGAAGCCGAGCGCAGCCGTGAGGAAGCGGCGGAGACAGCAAAGCGTTTGGAGAAGAGCACAGAAAAGGAACTGGAACGCGCCAGAACCCAGGCGCGGCAGATCATTGAGGAGACCCGTCTTCAGGCGGAGATCCTCTTTGAGGAACTTGATGAGATCAAAAAGGCAAAGGATAAAGAGAATTTTTCCGATCTTCTGGGACGTTCAAAGCTCAGTTACCGCGGCGCGATGAGGGAACTGGAGGAGCTTTCCGATCCGGTTTCCGGCAGCAGGACACAGGATGAATATCGCCTGCCGCGCCCGTTGGAAAAGGGCGATATCGTCTTTGTCACCACTCTCAACAAGGAGGGGATGGTGCTTAAAAAGCCGGAGGGTCAGTCGGTACTGGTCCAGGCGGGCTTGATCAAAACTTCGGTTCCGCTCTCCGATGTCCGGCTGGGGCCCGCCAAAAAGGAGCAGAAAAAGCGGCAGGGAGCTGCGGCGGGCAAATCCAGCCGCAGCGGCGTGATTTCACGCGGCTCGCGGGATGTTAAAAATGAGCTGGATCTGCGGGGCCTCGACTCGGAGCAGGCGGTGATGGAACTCGATCAGTTTATCGATCGCGCGGTGCTTTCCGGTTTAAAATCGGTCTGTATCATTCATGGCAAGGGAACCGGTGTGCTCCGCACTGCCGTTGCTAACCGTCTGCGTTCTCACCGGGATGTGGCCTCTTTCCGCCTTGGCCGTTACGGCGAGGGAGAAGATGGCGTCACCATTGCGGAATTGAAGTAATAAAATGGCAAATCCCCCTGACGCGGTGAAAAGCTGCATCAGGGGGATTTTTGAGCAGGAGAAGTATTTCTTCTGTCGGCAGAGTAGTCCCGTAAAGAAGCCCTCGTTTTCCAAACGCCGGACGGGACAGGTAGGCTGACAATGCTCGGGCGGTGCCGCTCTCCGCACTCATCAGTTACCGCACGGGGACATCAACAAGGATCAGGCGGATGCCCTCCGCCCGAGCGGGCCGCTCATCGGGCAGGTATGTGCGCGGACAGGGAGAAGACGGAGCGGCAATCGTACGTTTATAGGTTTGAGGCTGATGTAACCGGAATAAAGCCCAGCCTGTTCTGACTGCTTTCCGGCGGCAGGCACTGTCGGTACCTGTTTTGGCCACCGGATTAGTCGGTGGTTATGACCTGTGCGGCAATATTTTTAGAGAGTCGTATCAGAAATTTCCGCCCGCGCCTCAGCTAAAAGCAGATCGACCATCCGGCCGTAGCTGTGCACGCCGTCGGTCAAATTGTTTGCTTTGAGATAGGTATCGTTGACCGCATCGGAAAGCTTGGCGGCCGGGGTGTGAAAATAGGGCTGCCAGTAAGCCGAAAGAGCGGCGGCGTCAGCCTCCAGCTGCTCATGATAATGCCCGCGGATTGCGAAATAACGCTCGGGGCTGACGGAATAGAGAGCGTTCATGCTGTAAGAAAGCGCACAGTAAAGGCCGCTGTAGCGGATGTAAGGCTCATCGGATCTCAGGCAGGCAAGATAACCGATGAAGTTTGCCTCGTCCTCCCGCATAAAGCCGCAGGTATGAGCAAGCTCGTGCCCGACGGTGAAGGGGAGCTCCGTATCCGGCATATGCACATTGACGTTTGCCTCGGCGGTGTAGGGAAAATAAAAGCCGGTGAGATTAAAGCTCGAGAGAATTTCGGAAAAAATCATCGGCTTTGCCGCGATGGGAGGCTGCCCCAAAAAGGGATACTCGGAGGAAAGGGCATGAAAGGCAGACTGAACCCGCTTTGAGGTCTCTGAAAAGGACATTCCGGTTGTGTTCTGTTCTCCCAGCGCATCCCGGGCCTCGTTGGTGCGCTGCAGCAGGGAAAGACAAAGCTCGGTAAGCTCATCGACGCTTGACGGGCGGATTTCAAGACCCGACTGCTCCGCAAAGGTGGGGCGGCTGTAATTTGGGGCACAGGTGACGGCGAACAGCAGCAGAATCAGGGAAGGGAGGAGCACCGCGCCGCGGAGGTAATATGCGGCGGTTTTTCTCCGCTGCCGCGGCCTTTTCCACAGGAGGATGGGCAGGGAGGCCAGCGCCGCGGCAAGCACCAGAGCCAGCAGGGCCAGAATCAGTCCGGCCGCAGAAAAGGGGCCCGCCGCGCGCCCCAGCAGCCCAAATACGGCGGAAATCCAGCGGAAAAGATGCCGGGAATAAACCGTCTCCACCATCTGAGGCGGCGCCGTCCTCGAGAGCCAGATGATTCCAAGGCCCAGAAAGCAGGGCAGCAGGCACCATACGAGGGGCTTCAAAATCCCGCCGAGTTTCCGGCGGCGGGGGGCAAGAAAGACTGATCTTTGTCCCATCTTGGGGTTCCTTTCTTTACTTTTAAAATACCACGATGGTGATGCCGTCATTTCCCCGGGAATAATCCGAATCCCGGGTGAGGGCCGGCAGACGCGCGGTGATGCGCCGGGAATTTTCATAAAAAGGAGAAAATTCCTCGCCGCGCACAAAATCCCGGATGAGCCCGGCTTTCTGCTTCTGCGCAAGCACCGCGAGGGTATCCGCCTTGATTTTTCCCCCTCGTCCGGTCGAACCGTAGCCATGAATGATCTTGACCGCCTTTTCACCGCGCATCCTAGCCGATTGCAGGCCCTGATTGAGCCGGGAACGTGCCAGCTCTACGGTGGGCATCCCGGCCTCCAGATTGATGATGGAAATTGCCATATGAACTGTCTCTCCTTGAAAATCGATAGAGTTATCATAACACAACTGTGCGGCTCTTTCAATTTTTCGATGCGTCATCCCGAAAAATTTACGAATCATCTTGACAAGGCTGTGCTTTGTGATTATATTGTATATATAAAATATATACGGATGGGAGGCGGCGGCTTGACCATCAGCATCAGCAATTCAAGCGGCAAGCCAATTTACGAGCAGATTACAATTCAGATCAAGAGTCAGATTGCATCGGGCGCGCTGGTCCCCGGCGACGCCCTGCCGTCAATCCGCCTGCTGGCAAAAGAGCTGAGAATCAGCGTCATCACCACCAAGCGTGCCTATGAAGATTTGGAACGTGATGGGTTCATCGAGACGGTGGCCGGAAAGGGAAGCTTTGTCGCGGGCAGAAATCTGGAATTGCTTCGGGAACATGCCCTGACCCAAATCGAGGAACGTCTGGGAGCGGCGGTAGAACTCGCGAAGCAGAGCGCGGTGGACTGCAGCGAGCTGCAGGAGATGCTGGAACTTTTATATCGGGAGGAATGACCATGCAGGAGCTTCTTACGGTGCGCGGACTGACCAGGCGTTACGATCGCTTCACTTTGGACCATATTGATTTTTCGCTTCCCTGTGGCAGTATCATGGGACTGATGGGGGATAACGGCGCGGGAAAGACAACGACCCTCAAGCTGATTTTGAACCTGATCCGTCGTGATGAGGGAGAGGTGCTGGTTTTCGGAAAGGATAACATTACCTGTGAACGGGAGATCAAGGAGGAGATCGGCGTCGTTTTTGACGAATGCCATTTTTCCGACCTGCTGCGTCCGGCGGACCTGGGCAGGATTTTTTCACAGGTCTATCAAAATTGGGATTCGGCCTCCTACAAAGCGCTGCTTGATCGGTTTGCACTTCCCGGGCGGGCAGAGATTAAGACCCTCTCCAGGGGAATGAAGATGAAGCTTTCTCTGGCCTGCGCTCTGGCGCACCATCCCCGTTTTCTGATTCTGGATGAGGCCACCGGCGGACTCGATCCCGTGGCGCGCAGCGAGCTGCTGGATCTGCTGCTTGAGTTCATTCAGGATGAAAGCCGTTCGGTGCTGGTGTCTTCCCACATCATCTCCGATCTGGAACGGATCTGTGATACGATCGGCTATCTGCACGAAGGCCGGATGGTCTTCTGTCAGGAAAAGGACGCGCTTCTGGAACGTCTGGGTGTCCTGCACTGCGGAGAGGGCGACCTTGCCTTGCTGGAACCGGAGTTTCTGCTGCGGGTACGCCGCCATCAATTCGGATGCGACGCTTTGGTGGAATGCCGCGAGTCAATTCGGAATCGCCATCCCGACTGGGCGCTCGACCGCGCAACACTCGAGGAAATTATGTTGTTTTATGCAAAGGGGGAAGAACGGTGAAGGGACTGCTCCTGAAGGACCTTTATACCATGCGCAGCTATCTGCGCACCTTGGCGGTGATGTTCGTTTTCTATATCGTGCTTGGCTTTGTGAGCCGCACCAGCAGCTTTTTCGCGGCGTTTGTGGGGGTGCTTTGCATTGTCATGACCGTTACCTCCTACGCCTATGACCAGACCTGCGGATGGAATCTCTACGGCGCGAGTCTGCCGGTCAGCCGCCGCGAGATAGTGCGGTCAAAATATCTGCTGGCGCTCCTGCTCTCCGCGGCCGGTATTTTGGTGACGATTTTGGCCCATCTGCTCTTTGTTTTGGGAGGCCGGGGAGGAAGCCTTGCGGATATCCTTCCGAACGCTCTGGGGGCTGGCGTGTCGGGTTTTCTGATTGTGATCATCCTGCTGCCGGTACTCTACCGCTTCGGGGTGGAGAAGGGAAGGGTGGTGATGATGATACTGGCGGCCGGGATCATGGGAGGAATCTTTCTGATGGCGCAGATTTCGCCCGGTATCCGCATTCCCGAGGCTCGAATCAGAGCAGCACTCTGGTTTGCTCCGGCTGTTCTGGCCGTCATGCTGGTGATTTCTTATGCTCTCTCCTGCCGCTTCTTTGAGGCAAAGGACCTGTAGCCGCACGGAAAAACGGCCTCCCTTCATAGGGCGAGGCCGTTTTTCATGCTCAGGTATTGTCGTCGTGCATGCTGCGCCGGACGAAGAGCCGCAGCATTCTTGAACCGTCAAAGGGGATCAGAGGGTAGAGGTAATTCTTTCCGAGGACGGTCGGAGTTGTGGCAATCAGCACCGCGATCAGGATGACCCCCGCCACAAAACCCCACAGGTTGAAAAGCTGAACCAGAATAATTAAGGCGACCCGGCAGAGCTTAAACGCATATCCGAGTTCAAAGCTCGGCTGTGCAAAGTTTGCCACCGCGACAAAAGCCATATAGAGCAGCACCTCCGGGACAAACCATCGTGCGGTTACGGCAAATTCTCCAAGAATCAGCGCCGAAACCACCGAAAAGGAACCGCCGAGCGCGGCCGGAGTGTTGAGGGACGCCTGCTTGAGACAGTCGATGACCAGCTCCACGACCAGAAGCTGGAAAAAAATCGGCACGTCGTTGGGCTTTTCGACCTGAATAAAGGACAGCCATGGCGGGATGAGCTGAGGATTTTTGACCATCAGAAACCAGACCGGAATTAAAAACAGCGTCAGCAGGTAAATCAGGTAGCGGGTCAGCCGCAGATAGCTTCCGACAAGGGGAGGAAAATAGTAGTCGTTGGTATCCTGAAAGAAATCGAAGAAGGAGCTGGGCAGAAGCATGATCGAAGGGGTTCCGTCCACGATCAGGACAATTCCGCCTTCACAGATGGTAGCGGCCGCTGTGTCGGGGCGCTCTGTGTAGCGCACCCGAGGGAACGGGTTGTACCACCGCTTGGGAATCAGGCATTCGGAAAGGCTTTCCTGTCCCATGGAAAGCGTTTTAACGTCGAGAGCGTCAATCTTTTTTGCCAGTCCCTGCACGGTTTCGGGGTCGGCGCGCCCCTCAAGGTAGGCGAGCACCACGTCGGTCTTGGAGACGCTTCCGACAGAGTGATATTGCATGGTAAGGCGGGAATCACGAATATGACGGCGGATCAGTGCGGTGTTGATGACCAGCGTTTCGGCAAAGCTGTCCCGGGCGCC
Organism: Yanshouia hominis; assembly: GCA_014385025.1. Classification (GTDB taxonomy): domain Bacteria; phylum Bacillota; class Clostridia; order Oscillospirales; family Ruminococcaceae; genus Yanshouia; species Yanshouia hominis. Next base: position 133,232 of record JACRTB010000009.1, read on the forward strand.
GCGCAGCACCCGATCGCTGTCCGGCTCCTGCAGGGAGCGGGTGGGATAGGTCCTTGCGTCAATCATGATGGCTTCCGGATAGCCCTGCACAATCAGAGCCAGCGGGCCGGACAGCACCTGATCGATAACAGTGCTCACTTTTGTCTCAAGACTGACTTCAAGGTAGGGGATATACCGGTCGGAAAAGGACTTGGTATCGGGGAATTTCTCAAGATCCCCCTCCTGAATCGCGGTGAGGGTTGTGATGATTTTGAGCATGATGGCATCTTTGGCAAAGCCGTCGATCAGGTAGAGCTTTGCCTGCCGCCCTGCAATAGAGAGGTCGCGCCCCACGATATCAAAGCTCTCCCTGACTCGCAGCGCGCGGTCAAGGATATCGAGGTCCTGTGCATAGTTTCCGGTCAGTTTGTCCGGAAAGGAAGATTTTTGCCGCATAAGAAGCCTCCGTACACTTTCAGAATCAAAGTTTCTTGTTGTATTGTGTGCAATTTATTGATAGAATAACAGCAGCCGCAGAAGAAAAAAGACCATGTGCAGACCGTTTGATATACAGGCGGACAGCGGAAGGACGTTTGAATGGCAATCAACAAGTATATGCGGGCGGCGCTCAAGGCGCTTTCCTACGGCGAACCTGACCTGACCGAGAACTATGAGATGGTCCGCAAAATTAAGGAGCTCAAACGCGGGGTTGGTGCCGGACTGGCCTATCGCACCTGGGATCATCTCGTTCCCTGCGGGGACCATCACGTCCCGGTGCGAATTTTTGCTCCTGACGCCGGCCCGCTCGGACGACCGGTTCTGCTCTTTTTTCACGGGGGCGGCTGGGTTACCGGCAACATTGAGAATTACAGCGGCGTCTGTGCCGCATTGGCGAAAGCGACGGGCTGCCTGGTGGCCTCCGTCGATTATCGCCTTGCCCCTGAGCACAAGTTTCCGAGAGGGCTTAACGACTGCTACGCGGCGGCGCAGGAGCTGCTGGAAAAGCCGGGGCTGCTGGGAGTCGAGCGGGATCAGATTACCCTGATCGGCGACAGCGCGGGCGGGAATCTGGCGGCAGCCGTTTCGCTGATGGCGAGGGATCGCGGAGGGCTCCTGCCGGCAAGGCAGATTTTGATCTATCCGGCCGTCTATTCCGATCATACCCCGGCGTCGCCTTTTCCCTCGGTGCGTGAAAACGGCACCGGTTATCTGCTGACCTCCAAGCGGGTGGAGGAATATCTTCAGCTCTATCGTTCCGGACCCGAGGATCTGCAAAACCCTTACCTTGCTCCGCTGCTGGCCGGGGATTTTTCCGGGCAGCCCGATACGCTGGTGATTACGGCCGAATACGACCCGCTGCGCGACGAGGGGGAGGAATACGCCCGCCGGCTTGCCTTCGCGGGAAACCGCGTGGTCCTGCATCGGATGCCCGACGCGCTGCACGGTTTTTTCTCGCTGCCGGCGCGGTTTGCACAGGTTCGCAGGGCGCACCTGTATATCCAACAATTTATTGCCGGAGATGATATGCTTTGAATAACGGCCACATGGCGGAATGGCGCAGGCTCGACAATGCTGCCAAAATTTTTCCATCGGCTACTTCGAAAGCGGATACAAAGGTGTTCCGCTTCTCCGCGGAACTCAATGAGCCGGTTGACCGCTATTTGCTTCAGGATGCTCTTGAACGTACGCTGGAGGATTTCCCGGGCTTCTGCTGTGTGCTCAAGCGCGGACTGTTCTGGTACTATCTGGAGGAATCTGCGACGGACTTTTTGGTTCATGAGGAAGATGCGCCGCCCTGCGGCATCCTCTATCATGATTCCCGTTCTCCGCTTTTTGATGTGAGCTATTACCGATGCCGGATCAATGTGGAGCTCTATCACGTTCTGACCGACGGCGCGGGGGCGCTTCAGTTTTTGAAGGCGCTGACCTTTTACTACCTCCGGGCGGCCCACCGCGAGGAACTGAAACACTGCGCGCCGCTCGACTTTGACGCTTCCGCCGCGCAGCGCGCGGATGACAGCTTTGCGAAATACTATACCGGGAAAAAACCCCGCCGTTCAAGGCTTCTCAAAAAGCTGCCGCCCGTCTATTACCTCAAAGGCCCCAAAACGGCGGAATACCATCTCAAAATTGTGGAGGGAATGGTGCCCTCCGACAAGATGCTCGCCTGCGCAAGGGAACGGAACGTCTCGGTCACCGCGCTTTTAACCGCTATCCTGATGCGTTCCATCCATGAGGAAATGGGGGAGCGGGACAAAAAAAAGATTGTCGCTGTTTCGATTCCGGTCAATCTTCACAAATATTTTCCCTCTCAGACGGTGCGGAATTTTTTCAGCGTTGTCAATATCGGTTACTGTTTTGACGGCTCATCCGACCGGATTGAGGATATCGCCGTATCAGTTCGCGACACCCTTGCGGAAACGCTCAACAGCGATTACCTGCAGGAACGGCTCGATACGCTGGCGGCGGTCGAACACTGGATGATCGCCCGGGTTGTGCCGCTTTTTATCAAAAACATTGTTCTCAAACGGTTTTACCTGCGTTCTGAGCGGGAATACACCACCACTCTGTCCAATGTCGGGCAGGTGGAGATGCCGCCGGAAATGTCGCCTTATATTCACCGGTTTGACGTGTTCAACAGCACCAAGGATCTTCAGGCATGTCTTTGCTCCTTCGAAAACCGAATGAGCATCAGCTTTACCTCACAGCTTTTAAGCAACGACATTGAACGTCGGTTTTTCCGGACGCTGACCGCTATGGGAATCCCGGTCGAGCTTTCCTACAACCGTTTTGAAGGAATGGGGGAAAGAGATTGAAATTTTGCACAAGATGCGGCCTCTCGGTGACGGGCAGCGGCTCAAAATGTCCTCTCTGCCAGCATACTCTTTCCGACGACGGGGAGGAGTCGCCCGATGTTTTTCCGCGCATTGAGACGATTGCCCATACGCATGGAATGCTCCTTCGGTGCCTGCTGTTTGGATTGATTTCGGTATCGATTGTTGCGGTGATGCTTGATTGGGTGTTCCCGGATAAACCCTTTTGGTCGGGCTTTGCCGTCGCGGGAGCGGCTTGTGTCTGGATTTCGGTTCGTATCGCGATTACCGGCCGCGGCAATATCATGAAGAAGCTGCTGAATCTCTCCATCCTGATCAGCCCGTTATCGGTGATATGGGATATTGCCACCGGATGGCACCGGTGGTCGATCGATTTTGTTCTGCCTTGCACCTATCTGACGGTGATGCTGGCCATCACCGTGATCTCAAGGATCACCAGGATGCCCGCCGAACGCTATCTGATCTATCTGATCTTCCTGCTGCTGTTTGGGCTGATTCCGGCGATTTTTCTTGCGGCCGAATGGAATGGGGTGCGGCTGCCGTCCTTCCTCTGCGTCACGTGCAGCCTGCTGCTTTTTTCGGCGCATCTCGTTTTTGACGGGCCTAAGATGAAGGGAGAGCTTCGGCGCAGGCTTCATCTCTGAACCATGTATGAAAGGGGGCGGTGGTCTTGCCGGAAGCCAATGAGAAGGCCAAGCGGAATCGGACGCTCCGCTGCACACCGCAGGAAGAAAAAGAGCTGCTCGGCCGATGTATTTCTGTTGAAAAGGATATTAGCTTTACAGAGATAGAAAACCGCGTGATTCTCGGAGATTCCTTTGCGGTCCTCCCGCATCTCCCGGCCGGCTTTGTTGATCTCCTGATCGTTGATCCCCCCTATAATCTGTCGAAGATCTTTCATGGGAAAAGTTTTCACCGCCGAAGCGCGGAAGAATACCGGGCCTATACCGAGCGATGGATTGAGCTGGTGAAGCCTCTTTTGAAACCGGACGCCTCGATTTATGTCTGCTGCGACTGGCGCTCCAGCGGCATCATTGGGGAGCTGCTCGAACAGCATTTCTATCTCCGCAACCGCATTACATGGCAGAGGGAAAAGGGGAGAGGGGCCCAATCCAACTGGAAAAACAGCATGGAGGATATCTGGTTTGCCACCTGTTCCCGGTCTTATACCTTCCACCTCGATGCGGTCAAGATTCGAAAACGGGTGATCGCCCCCTATAAAACCGGCGGCAAGCCAAAGGACTGGGAAGAGACTGGGGAAGGGCGGTTTCGCAATACCTGTCCCTCCAATTTTTGGGATGATCTCTCGGTGCCCTATTGGTCCATGCCGGAGAATACAGACCACCCAACCCAGAAGCCTGAAAAGCTGATGGCAAAGCTGATTCTTGCAAGCAGCAGTGAAGGAGAGGTCGTTTTTGATCCTTTCGCCGGTTCCGGAACAACCGCCGTGACAGCGCGCAAGCTGGGAAGGCGCTTTGTTGCGGTCGAGCAAAATGGGCTTTACTGTGCATGGGCACAGAAGCGTTTGGAAATGGCACTGGAAAATTCCGCGATTCAGGGCTACAGCGGAGGCGTGTTTTGGGAGCGCAATACCGCCGCGCTGCAAAAACGGATCTCCATGGAAGAAAACTCCGCAAAACAGAAGCCAACATTCTCCTCCATCAAGAAAGGGAAAGAGACATGAGGTTCAATCCGTTTGGCTATGGGCTCCTGTTCGCCTTTTGCCGCGGACGGCAGAGAAGGGACGCAGAGCCATCGCTCTGCGTCCCTTCTCTGGTTGATGAACAGATTATTTTTCCAGCTTTGAATACGCTTTTTCCACAAAGCGATCCCGAAGAACGACGGCGCGCTTCTGCACGCCGGTCCCGATCACGCCGTGCTCGTCCCGCGCTTCCATCGAAAAGGTGAGGGTTCTGCCTTCCACCGAGGTCAGGGTGGCGGTCGCTTCAACGGTCATCCCGACCGGTGTGGCCGCAACATGTGAAACCTGGACCTCAATTCCTACCGTGGTCTGGCCCTCCTCCAGTGATTCCGCCGCGAGAGTGGAGGCGGCGTTTTCCATCAGCGCCACCATCATGGGGGTGGCGAAAACCCGCGTATCGCCGCTGCCTACCGCAGCGGCGGTGTTGCCTTCGTTGACCTTGGCCGAAACGGTCCGGCTCATTCCAATTTTCATCATGATATGCCTCCTTGCGATCGTATGGACGGGGAGATTTCCGCCCCTACGATCATAGCACATCGGAACCGGAAGTGAAAGCGGTCCTGCAAATTTCGACGCCGTTTTCTCCGCGTCTGCAAAGCAGCCGGTCGCCCGGACGGATTTGTCCGGTCAAAAGCTGCTCCGCCAGAAGATCTTCGATTTCAGTCTGAATCCGGCGGCGAAGAGGACGTGCGCCATAGTCGGAATCGGCGGTTCGAGCAACCTGCTCGACGACCGAATCATCAAAATCGACGATGATTTCACGCTCCTCCATCCGCTTGGACACCGCATCGAGCAGACGCCGGGCAATACGGAGCATTTCCGGGCCGCCGAGCGAAAGAAATACAACAATCTCATCGATACGGTTGAGCAGCTCTGGTTTAAATGTCTTTTTTAACTCTGTCATAACCTCACGACGGATGGTATCGTCCCGCCTCGCCGGAGCCGCAGGATCCGCGAAGCCCAGCGAGGTTCGTTCGGTAATTTTGCGCGCGCCAATGTTGGAGGTCATGATAAGCACGGAATTTTTGAAGCTGCAGGTGTGACCCTGTGCGTCGGTCAGCCGCCCATCTTCGAGAAGCTGAAGCAGCAGGTGGAGAACGTCGGGATGCGCCTTTTCGACTTCGTCAAAGAGCACGACCGAATAAGGTCTTCGGCGGATGCGCTCGGTAAGCTGCCCGCCGTCGTCGTAGCCGACGTATCCGGGCGGAGATCCAATTAATTTGGAAACAGCCTGCTTTTCCATATATTCGGACATATCCAGCCGGATCATCGCATCGACCGAGCCGAACAGAACGATGGAGAGGGCGCGGCAAAGCTCGGTCTTTCCCACTCCCGTCGGTCCCAAAAAGAGGAACGAACCCACCGGCCTGTTGGGGTCGCCGAGTCCCACACGCCCTCTGCGGATCGCGCGGCTGACGGCGCTGACCGCCTGCGGCTGGCCGATCACCATCTTCGAAAGCTCTTTTTCAAGGCCGATCAGCCTCTGGGACTCCTCTCCGGTCAGGGAGGAAAGCTCGATCCCGGTGCTCTGGGAAACCAGGTCGGCGATATCCTGCGGGCTGACCGCAAGAGGTTCCGATGCCTCCATCGACCGCCGGGAGTTTTCCCGCAGCATAGAGGCTTCTTCCCTCAGGCGGGAAGCCAGTTCAAAATCGCACCGCGCAAGCGCCTCTTCTTTCTGCCGTCCAAGTGCCGCGAGCCGCAGCGCGTCCCGGTGGATTTCTCCGCCGGCACTGCTTTCTGAGGCGCCGCGCAGCTTGACGCAGGCCGCGGCCTCGTCGATCAGGTCGATAGCCTTATCAGGAAGGAATCGGTCGTTGAGGTATTTTGCCGACAGCCTGACCGCCGAGACCAGCGCTTCATCGGGGATGCTCAGGCGGTGGTGGGCCTCATAGCGTTCCCGCAGGCCCTTGAGAATCTCAATTGCCTCCTGTTCCGAAGGCTCCTTGACCACAACGCTTTGAAACCTCCGTTCCAGCGCCGAATCCTTTTCAATATGCTTGCGGTATTCATCAAAGGTGGTCGCTCCCACCAGCTGAAGCTCTCCTCGTGCAAGCTGCGGCTTGAGGATATTGGCCGCGTCGATCGCCCCTTCGGCGGCGCCAATGCCCATCATATTGTGAATCTCGTCGATGAAAAGGATGATGTTGCCGGCGGATGAAACCTCGCTGAGAATTGCCTTGATGCGTTCTTCAAAGTCGCCCCGGTATTTGGTCCCCGCGAGCACTGAGGTCAGGTCGAGTGAGACGACCCGTTTTTCGCAAAGCTCCTCCGGAACCTCCTGCCCGGCGATTCGTTGGGCAAGCCCCTCGACGACAGCGGTTTTTCCTACGCCGGCTTCTCCGATCAGACAGGGATTATTCTTTCCGCGCCGGCAGAGAATGCGGATCACCCGCTCGATCTCTTTTTCGCGTCCGATTACCGGATCAAGCCTGCTCTCCCGCGCCATTGCGGTGAGATCGCGGGAAAATTTGTCCAATGTCTGGGTCTTGGGAACCGATCTGCCGGCCGCGCGCGGCTGTGCGCGGGGAATCGATTTTTCAGCGCCATAAAATCTGGAACCGGCGATCGCTTCACAGAGGCCCTTATAGATTGCGGCGGGATCCCCGCCGAGTTCCCTGATCAATGCGACCGCTCCGCATTCGCCCTCCCGCAGCAGTGCCAGCAGAAGATGCTCGGTTCCCACCGAAGGCGCTTGACATTCCTTGGCCTCGCTGACGGCTGACTCGAGGATTCTCCGGCAGCAGGGGGTCAGGTCCTCGGGGGTCAGGCTGCACCGGGGGGCACGCCCTGCGGATCTGACGACTCCTTCTGTAACGTCCTGCACCTCGATGCCACGTGCGGCCAGCACGATGCAGGCCGTGGAACGCTCGGCCGAGACAAGGCCGAGAAGCAGGTGTTCGCTTCCGATATAGGTATGGCCAAGAGCGGAAGCCTGCGCAATGGCGAGATTGACGGCATCATTCGCCTTTTGCGTAAAGCCGTTAAAATGAAACATTTTCTTCACCCCGAAACTTATTTTATGCCGGTTATGGCAGTGTCAATCACAGAGCGCCGAATTTGTTTGCAGCAGTTTTTGCGGCAGGGTGAAGCAGTTGTAACCCCGGCCTCGGGTTTTACATAAGATAAGGTGAAATCAATTTTAGGAGGTTACACCATGTTTTGCAATAACGGTTGGGGCGGCGGCGGCTGCCTGTGGATTATCATCCTGATCATCATCATCTGCTGCTGCTGTGGCGGCGGCTGGGGCGGAAACTGGGGCGGCGGCGGATGCGGCGGCAGCTGTGGCGGCGGTTGTGGTGGCGGCTGTGGCTGCTGCTGATCCCTCCTCACAAAAAGAGATCAGGCCCGGGAGCGGCGTCAATACGCCGCTCCCGGGCCTCTTCCTCTGCTGTGAAAGTGCATAAGTGTGATGTCATCCGACAAAGCTCTGAGAAAGGAATTCCAAGAAAGGAAAGACCAAAATGAGAAGATTTTTTCCGCTCAGCGCCCGTGTCAGCAACATCGGATCGATGGGGACCGCCATCCTGATTTATCTGGCAATTTCAATTTTATCGGGAGCGATCTGGGGGATCGTCTCCGTTGTGCCGCTGCTCGGCCCGCTTCTGTCTTTGATGGTGCAGATGATCAATTTGTATTGTCTGGCGGGAATTGTCACCGCTGTTCTTTTTTACCGAAATCTGATTGGATGAAACGAACTGGCGCGGCCTTCTCGTCCGCGCCGGTTCGTTTTTACAAATTAAAGTTCAGTCATCCAGAGACCGTGGAGATTGCAGTAGGCATAGACGGCAACAGCCTTTTCATCCTTCAACGCGAAGGAAATCTCGGGCTGCTCACCGGGGGCCAGCGATTTTCTATGGCCACCCGCAGTGGTTTTCAAATAGACCCACTGGATCGAGTGCTCCGGAATCATAGGATGGGGCGCAGAGCCGATTTTGACGGTGACGGCATCATCCGAGACACTGGCAACCGGCAGATGCTTTTCCTGACTGGCCTCTACGGTATTAGGAATCAATTCCTTCATCGGTTCACCGCAGCAGACCACCGGCACGCCGGAGTCATGAATCAGGCCAATAATATTTCCGCAATGAGAACAGCGAAAGAAACGGGTTTCGGACATGAAATAAACCTCCTTTTTACAAAATGATAATTGTTATTATAATATAACATGGCGTGTAGAAAAAATCAATCAATTTGGAAAATTTTATAAGTTTAGCCATGTTCTAATTTTTTGTTGAACATTTGTTCATTTAACGCTATAATAAAGCAAAAGCCTTCGCATGAAACAGCACCCCGCCGCATATTCATGCTGCGGGGGGTGCTGTGATTGAAACGAATACTGCTGCTGTTTTGCTTAACCTTGCTGCTGACCGGGATGATTCTGGCGTCATTTCGCCGGATTAACAGCGTCTCGGCAGGAGCTGCCGCTCCTTTTTCGCCGGTGGTCGTCCTCGATGCCGGCCACGGAGGGTTTGACGGGGGAGCACAGGGGCAGGATGGGACGGTGGAAAAGGAGATCAATCTTGCCGTTGCACAAAAGATCGACTGCCTTGCCTCTCTCTGCGGATTTGAAACGGTGATGATTCGGGATGCCGACTGTTCCATCGAGGAGGAGGGGGTTACCGGAATCCGCAACCGCAAGGTTTCGGATATCCACCGCAGGCTTGCTATTGCGGAAGAGTATCCCGAGGCTCTCTTTTTGAGCATCCATCAAAACCATTTTCCGCAGGAAAAGCAGTGGGGTACACAGGTTTTCTACGGTCCGAAGCATCCGGAAAGCCGTCTTCTGGCCGAGCGGATTCAAAAAAATGTGATTCAGATCCTTCAGCCCGAAAACCGGCGCGCTGTTAAGGAAGCGCAGCAGAATCTCTATATCCTCTCGCGGACCTCCAATCCCGCGGTGATGGTGGAGTGCGGATTTCTTTCGAACCGTGACGAATGTGTCCGGCTCTGTCAGCCGGACTATCAGCAGCAGCTTGCATTTGTCATCGTTCGTTCAATGCTGGAACAGCGGATTCAAAACGATGAAGGGACGGAAAAGATCGATGGCGTCGAAGCTTAAAAAGCTCTATATCTGCTCCAACTGCGGCTATGAAACAGCAAAATGGCTGGGGAAATGCCCCGATTGCGGCAGCTGGAATACCCTCAACGAAGAAGTGCGGATCGATGCCCCGCCGCAGGCAGCGGCATCGGCCGCCGCCTGCGCAGCTGCGTCGGTTCCCGCGCCGGTCACCACCTTGGACGAGGTGGAATCCGGTGAGGAAATCCGCTACATCACCGGAATTTCCGAGCTGGACCGGGTGCTTGGAGGAGGAATGGTTCCCGGTTCGGTGGTCCTTGTCAGCGGCGATCCGGGAATCGGAAAATCGACCCTGCTGCTTCAGATGTGCCAGCCGCTTTCGGCGATGCTGAAAATTCTTTATGTCACCGGCGAGGAGAGCACCCGTCAAATCAAGCTGCGCGCCATGCGGCTGGGAGTACAAAACAACGGGCTGATGCTCTGCGCCTGCAATGATGTTGGACAGATTCTTGCGACCATCGGGCAAAACAGTCCCGATCTTGTGATCATCGATTCGATTCAGACGATCAGCGCCGCGGAGATTTCCTCCTCATCCGGCAGCGTTTCCCAGGTGCGCGAATGTACCCAGCGCCTGACCCGCTTGGCAAAGGAACGGGAAATTCCGCTGTTTCTGGTGGGGCATGTCAATAAGGACGGTGCAATCGCCGGGCCGAAGGTCCTTGAACACATGGTTGACGCGGTGCTCTATTTTGAGGGGGAACGTAATCTCTCCTATCGCATTCTGCGGGCGATCAAAAACCGCTTCGGCTCAACCAATGAAATCGGCGTATTCGAGATGCTCGACACCGGCCTTGCGGTGGTGGACAACCCCTCCATGGTGCTGCTTGCCGGACGTCCCGAGCAGACCTCCGGAACCTGTGTCACCGCTGTCATGGAGGGAAGCCGTCCGATCCTTGCTGAAATTCAGGCGCTGGCGAGCAAAACCAGCTATCCCATGCCGAAGCGCAGCACCAACGGCCTCGACTTCAACCGAATTGCCATGCTGATTGCCGTTCTGGAAAAACGGTGCGGCTATTTCTTCGGCACCCTCGACGTCTATCTGAACGTTGCGGGCGGATTGAGAATTGATGAGCCCTCCACCGATCTTGCGGTGGTGCTCGCCCTGATCTCCAACCTGACCGACCGGCCGCTCGACGAGTCGATGGTGGCCTTCGGCGAGGTTGGGCTTGCCGGTGAGGTCCGGGCCGTCAACCGGGTTCAGCAGAGGGTGGGAGAGGCCTATCGCTTAGGCTTCCGGCGAATCATCCTGCCTGCTCACAACGTTGAGGCGATTAACCTGAAAAATCATCCCGGGCTTGAGCTGACCGGGATTCGTTCGGTCCGGGAGCTCCGCCGACTGTTTGGCTGATTTCTCCTGAAAGTAAATGCAGTCTCCGCCTGTGCCGGAAGCCGCCCGGCTGAGGCTTTCCAACGTGCAGTATCCCTCCCGCTGGTGGATGCATCGGTGGGAGCATGGGATCAGGTACACAAAAACACCTCCAACCATGGCGCCGCGGTATCCCGCCCTCCGGGGACCGGGTTGCGCTTTTCTATTCTTTCTGATTCTGCTTCGGGATATTCCTTTTGAGGGACGGGACCACGAGATTTATGACCGGTCCGTGTCTGTAATGTTAAATCAGCATATAGTTGATTGACAGAGGCGGGGCAGTCGGATTATCATAATACCATTGTTGTTTGCAGCAGCGTTCTGTGACGGAGGCTTTGCTCAAAAGAAGAGCGCCTTCGGACAGGGTCAAAAGGAAAAGGTGTCTTTTAGGGAATCTGCATGAAATTTGTTTACCGGCATACCCTAACAACGCACCCCGGAGAAAAGGTGGATGAATTTTGGCAGGAAAAAATGAGGCGGATCTCAGCAGCAAACCAGTTGGGAAACTATTGATTTCTTTGGCGGTCCCCACCATTACGGCGCAGATCGTCAATATGCTCTATAACATTGTGGACCGAATTTATATCGGGCAGGGAGTGGGGAAGACCGCGCTGACCGGCGTAGGAGTATCCTTTCCCATTCTGATCCTGATCTCTGCTTTTTCTTCGCTGATCGGTATGGGAGGCGCTCCGCGCGCCTCAATCCGGATGGGACAGAAGGATCGCGGCGGAGCCGAGCAGATTCTTGGCAACTGCTTTGTCACGCTGTTGAGCATCTCTTTGGTTCTGACCGTCTTTTTCAGGGCGTTCAGCGGCCAGCTCCTGATGATGTTCGGAGCGAGCCCCGATACCCTGCCTTATGGACTGGCTTATATCAACATCTACGTTCTTGGCACTGTCTTTGTGCAGCTTTCACTGGGGCTCAATGCCTTTATTACCGCTCAGGGCTTCAGCCGCTACAGTATGGTGACCGTGTTGATTGGCGCGGTGGCCAACATCATCCTCGATCCTATTTTTATCTTTGGATTTGGAATGGGCGTCAAGGGTGCGGCGCTTGCCAGCGTTATTTCTCAGGCGCTTTCCGCTTTTTGGGTGCTTCGTTTCCTCAACGGCAAGGCAACAAGCCTGCGGCTGCGGCGCGAACATATGCGGTTCTCCCCGAAGGTGATGCTGCCGGTTCTGGCGCTTGGAATCGCACCGTTCATTATGCAGTCAACTGAAAGCCTGATCAATATTGTCTTTAATCGTTCGCTGCAGCAATATGGCGGGGATATCGCGGTCGGCTCGATGACCATTCTGACCAGCGTTATGCAGCTTGTCATGATGCCCGTCAGCGGTTTGACGCAGGGCGCTCAGCCGATCATCAGCTATAATTACGGCGCAAGGAACAACGATCGGGTTAAAAAGGCATTCCGTTTGCTTTTGTTCAGTTCGCTTGCCTACACCCTGAGCTTTTGGGCGATTGTTCAGGTCTTCCCGGGAATGGTCGTTCGGATTTTCAATTCCGATCCGGCGCTGCTGCAAACCGCAAGCTGGGCAATGCGGATCTATCTTGGGGCCTCCTTTATGCTCGGCGCACAGATTGCCTGCCAGCAGACCTTTGTTGCCCTTGGCCAGGCGAAGTACTCCCTCTTTTTGGCGCTGCTGCGCAAAATTATTCTGTTGCTCCCGTTGATTTGGCTGCTGCCGCAATTGATTTCCGATCAGGTCTTTGCGGTTTTTCTTGCCGAGCCGATCGCCGACATGATCGCAACTCTGACGACGCTCACGCTGTTCCTTTTGCAATTTCCCAAGCTTTTGGCGAAAAATCAGCAATCCGGCGGCCGGTAAGCCGCTTTGTCAAGGAGGATCTTTGTATGAACTGGCTTCGAAATTTTATGACCGGCCGTTACGGCAGTGATCAGCTTGGATGGGCTTTGCTGGTCCTTTATCTTTTGCTCTCTTTGCTGTTGCCGGGAAAATTTCTGCGATATCTTTGCCTGATTCTGCTTTTTCTGTTTTGGTTCCGCTTCCTTTCCCGGAATGTTCTCAGCCGGGCTGCGGAAAACCGCATATTTTTGCAGAAAGCGGAACCAGTATTCTCCTTTTTTCGCAAAAGGAGCGCACAGTATCGGGATCGGGAGCATCGCTATTACACCTGCCCGGGATGCCGCCAGACGTTGAGAGTCCCGCGCGGACGCGGAAAAATCACCATTACCTGTCCCAAGTGCGGTCGTACCATTACTAAAAATACATAATATGGCTGTTTTTCAATTCACTGCGCAACCATATGACATTTCCAGTCAAGCTTTGGGCTTGCGTAAGCTTGTGAGGAACATATACCGGCACACCTGTCACAAGAAAAGCAATGAACATTTTTTCGATTGCGTCTCCGGCACTGCACGAATCGCGCATACCTTATTAAAAAAAGTATAGTTTTCAGAATAATGGCTGCTTTTGCTGTTGATGATGCGGATATCAAACCGGTTGAAACAAAAATGCCGGCGGATTTTATCGGTGTGATCGCACAGCCTGTTTAATTTATGCCAAAAGAGAAGTATCCTCATTTTTCCAACTGTTTCCATAATAATTGAATGTTGTCTTTACGGTTTACCAAATATGGATCAGTATGCAAACCCAATTTGAATCATCAGCTTATATTGAGAAGTTGGTTTACAATGCAAACATAAACGAAAATATAAAAAGCCGTCTGTGTGGGATTTTATTGAACAGATCCAGCAAAAACGGACAATAGACAAAAAGCCCCCTGATGTAGGAAAATAGAACTACATCAGGGGTGTTGTTATGTCCGGGAAAAAAGGAAAGGTTCACTATAGTGGAGAGATGAAAGAACAAGTTCGAAAAGAGATCGGGGCGGGAAAAAGTCAGCGTGAAGTAAGCCGCAAATACGGGATCAGCCGTTATGCAATTCATAGTTGGTGCGGACTTCGACCTGAAACAAAGCTGCGGCAAATTGCACCTTTGCCTAAGGGCAGGCCCCGGAAAATACGAACGCTCGAAGCTCGAAGATTACCAGAAGGAAAACAAACGGTTGAAGATGGAAAATCAATTACCGCGGGATTTTCTCTCGCTCACAGAAAGGATGTGAAGCCGAAGTTCAAATACCAAGTCATCTGTCGTCATCAAGCAGAGTATCCCGTATCTGCTATGTGCCGGTTCTTTGGCGTATCCGGAAGCGGTTACCACGATTATATAAAACGTCTGGGACAGGCTCATAAGGACGCCGCTCTGGCCGAAAAACTTCGTGTACAGCAGGCACACTGCTTTCAGACCTACGGTTACCGCCGGATGCACCTTTGGCTGGAAAGCCAGGGGATCCACCACAATCCAAAAACTGTACTTAGAATCATGAAAAAGTATGGTATTCTGTCTGAGATCCGCAGAAAACGGAAATGGCGGAACATGGGACAGCGGATGCGCAAGTATGAAAATCTGCTGAACCGCCAGTTCTAGGCAGACTGTCCCAATACAAAATGGGCAGCAGACATCTCTTATATCCAGACGGCGGAAGGCGCCCTGTATCTTTCTATGATCCGGGACCTATACGACAACAGAATCGTTGCTTATAAGACGGCTGCTCAGCAGACTGTAAATCTGGTACTGGAAACCATTCGGTCAGCCATGAAGAATGTGAAAAAGAGGATCGCTGCGGAGTTGCAGCTCCACAGCGGCCAAGGATTTCGGTATACCTACAGGCATAAACCCGGTTCTTTTCGGGAGGCGGATGAAATGATCGATGCTGATATCTGTTTTTATAATCATGAGCGCATCCAGACAAAAACAGGAGTGGCGCCGCTGACGCTGCGCCACTCCGCTTAAAACTGAATATTTTCCTACTGAGGTGCTTTTTTCTACTGTCCGCACAATCTGGGGTAGTTCATGAACCGGTGGCTTTGATATATTCTTCTCAAACAACCCTCAGTTTTGTATGGATATTAATTAATGTCTACTGAATATATCCAAAGCCCTTGTGGTGCAAGACTTTGTAGCTAATTGGCAGTATAATAAGTGTAAGGGAAAACGGACCAAAGGGACAAAAAGCTTGCACAGGTGGTGATTGGCATGTACAAATACAGCAACGTGCAAATCAGTTTAGCGGATTTTAAGCAGCCGGTGGGGGTGAGCCTGAAAGAGAGCAACTGTTGGGTGAAGAAAGCACAAACGATCCCCTGGCTGGAAATCGAGAAGCGCTATGCCGCGCTGTTCACCAATCGCAAGGGAAATGTGGCCAAGCCTCTGCGGCTGGCACCGGGCGCATGTATCATCCAGGCGGAGTATGGTTATACGGATGAAG
>JACRTB010000010.1 GCA_014385025.1 Yanshouia hominis
CGCGCGCTGCGGCAGAAGGGCTGGCACATGGCCTATGTCGAATATCTCAACCACGAGAACACGAGCGGGAGCAATGAGATCCTGCTTGACCTTCAGCGCACCGGACGGGACAGCGATCCCAACGATGTGATCGAGATGATCCGCAACGTCGAGGGGGTGCTTTTCGTTGAGGACCTTTGAGACGCGGCCCTATTCCAACAGAAGACAGGAGAAACCGATATGAATACCATCAGTGATCGAATTTTGCAGATGACGCCCTCGGCCACCGTCGAGCTTGCCGGAAAGGTGTCTGACCTCAAGGCCCAAGGGGTTGATATTCTCTCCTTCAGCCTGGGCGAGCCGGATTTCCAAACCCCGGAAAACATTATCCGGGCGGCGGACCGGGCGATGGAGGACGGCTTTACCAAATATACCGCGGCCGCGGGACTTCCCGACCTGCGGGAAGCAATCTGTGAAAAGCTTCAAAGGGACAACGGCCTCAGGTACACTCCCGGACAGATTATCGTCACGACCGGGGCGAAACAGGCGATTTACAATGCCTTGATGGCACTGTGCAATCCGGGGGACGAGGTTATCATTCCCACCCCCTGCTGGGTGAGCTATGTGGAGATGGTCAAGCTGGCCGGCGCGGTGCCGGTGCTGGTTCCCACCCGGGAGGAGGACGGATTTACGCCGGATATCCAAACCCTGCGCGCCGCCGTGACCGGCAGAACCGCCGCCATCCTCTTCAATTCCCCGAACAATCCCACCGGCGCGGTTTATGGACGCGAAACGCTGCGCGCGATTGGGGAGCTGGCTCTCGAAAAGGGCTTCTGGCTCATCAGCGACGAGATCTACGAAAAGCTGATCTACGACGGGGAGGTTCACTATTCGGTCGCCGCGCTCTGTCCCGAAGCGAAGGACCGCTGCGTCGTCATCAACGGGCTTTCCAAGTCCTATGCCATGACCGGATGGCGGGTCGGATATGCCGCCGGCCCGGCCCCGACGATCAAGGGAATGTGCAGCCTGCAGGGACACACCACCTCCAATACCAACACGATCGCCCAGAAAGCGGCGGTTGAGGCCCTGCGCGGCCCGCAGGATTCGGTGACGGCGATGCACGACGAATTTGCCCGCCGCCGCGAAGTGATGATCCAACGGCTCAACGCGATGCCGGGCGTCCGCTGCGCGGATGTCAAGGGAGCGTTTTATACCTTCCCCAATGTTTCGGCGCTGTACGGAAAGTCGGCGGACGGCCGGACCATCCGCGATTCGAGCGGGTTAGCGGCTTTCCTTCTCGAGAAGGCGCACATTGCGGTGGTGCCGGGTGTGGCCTTCGAAGCGCCCGACTACCTCCGTCTGACCTATGCAAGCTCAATGCGGGAGATTACCGAGGGGATGGACCGGATGGAGCGCTGCCTCCGGACTCTGCAATAAGGAAAAGGATGAAAAGATGGAACAATCAAATTTTCAGGGAATCATGCCGGGGGAACGGCTGCCTTCGCTGCGCCGGCTTCTGGCGGAAAAGGGATTCGTCCGCATCATGGAGGCCCATAACGGGCTGACCGGGCGGATTGTGGAGACGGTTTCCGCCGAACGGGACGGTTCAGCGGTCTCCTTTGACGGAATGTGGGTTTCAAGCCTCTGCGATTCGACGGCCAAGGCCAAGCCCGATATTGAGCTGGTGGATTTTTCCTCCCGCTGCACAACGCTCGAACAAATCCTTGAGGTGACCACCAAGCCGGTCATTCTCGACGGAGATACCGGCGGAAAAATCGAGCATTTGGTCTACAACATCCGCACCCTTGAGCGTCTGGGCATTTCGGCGGTAATCATCGAGGATAAGGTCGGGCTGAAAAAGAATTCCCTTTACGGCACCGATGTGGTGCAGCGGCAGGATTCGATAGAAGGCTTTTCGGCAAAAATCGCGGCGGTCAAGGCTGCCCAGATGACGCCGGATTTCATGTGCATCGCGCGGATCGAAAGCCTCATCCTCAAGCAGGGAATGGAAGATGCCCTTGCCCGGGCGCGCGCGTTTGTCGCCGCGGGCGCCGACGGCGTTATGATCCACAGCAAGGAGAAGCAGCCCGACGAGGTGGTGGAATTTTTGCAGCGGTTTAAGGCGGAATATCCGCGGGTTCCGGTTGTCGTCGTGCCCACCAGCTATCACACCATTACCGAGGAAGAGCTTCAGAGATACGGCGCGAATATCGTGATTTACGCCAATCATTTTATCCGCAGCGCCTATCCCGCGATGGTCAGCACCGCGCGTTCCATCCTCGGGCATCAGCGGGCGGCCGAGGCGGACCGCGATTACTGCATGTCGATCAAGGAGATCCTCGCGCTGATTCCGGACAGCCTTTGAACAGGCAGACGCGGACCCTCCCTCGGGCAAAGAACGGAAGAAAAGGAGGAGCGATATGGAAACGCACCGGAATAAAACGATCGGAATCATCGGGGGAATGGGGCCGCTGGCGACAGTGGACTTGTTCCGAAAGATTGTTGAGCTGACCGACAGTGAAAATGACCAGGGACATCCCCGCGTTCTGATTGACAGCAACACCAATACCCCGGACCGTACTCCCGCCATCCTCTGCGGCGGAGCGGACCCCCTGCCCGAGATGGTGCGCGCCGCGCTGCTGCTTGAGCGCGGCGGGGCCGACGTGCTGGTGATGGGGTGCAATACCGCCCACTTCTTTTATCCAGAAATACGCCGCTTTGTGCGCGTTCCCTTTCTCAACATGCTGGAGGAAACGGCAAAGGAGGCGCGGAAACGGGGGCTTTCATCCGTCGGGCTGCTCGCAACCGATGGAACCGTTCAGTCCGGAGTGTACGCGCGGGAGTTTGAACGTCAGGGCATTGACCTGGTGACGCCGGATGCGGCGGGACAGAAGGCGGTCGTCACGATGATCTACCAAGGAGTGAAAACAGGCCGGGCGAGCTGGCCTGTTGAGGAGATTTCGCGGGTGATCGGGGATTTGGCGGCACGGGGCGCGCGGGCGGTTGTGCTCGGCTGCACTGAGTTGCCGGTGGCCTTTTCGAGATACCGGATTCAAAGCGGTCTGCCTGTGCTGGACCCCACCGAGGTCCTTGCCGAAAGCGCCATCCGTTTTGTGGGCGGCAGGCTTCGGCGGAAATGAAGCGCAGAAAAGCCAAAAAATTAAAAATGAGCGGGGCGCTGGGCGTCCCGCTCATTTTGGCGCCATTTTCCCGAATTCTTTGCAAATTTCACTGCGATGCGGTACAATACTATCATATAACCGCAGCACGCGGCCAATCGATGAGAAGGAGAATTGTTCTGTGCCGAAATTTTTCAGGAAAATCGACCGCGAAACGGTGCTGTATGTCCTGTTTGGAACATTGACCGCCGCTGTCAATCTGTCGGTCTATTTTGTTCTTAACTGGACCTTCCGCGTCAATTATATGGTCAGCAATATCACCGCATGGGTGGCCACCGTCCTCTTTGCCTATGTTACCAACAAGCTCTTTGTTTTCCGTACCAGGAGCGGGAGCTGGAAGGAGCTGGGGCGGGAGTTTGTGCGGTTTGTCAACAGCCGCATCATCTCCGGCGGGGCGGACCAGGCGCTGATGTGGCTGCTGGTGGGGATGCTTCACTTCAACAGCTCGATCATCAAGGTGGTCAACAGCGGGGTGGTCGTCGTCCTCAACTATATTTTGAGCAAGCTGATGATTTTCAAACCAAGGGAGGACCGGGCCGGATAACGGGACGGAGCGGCAGATGAACATTCAGATTTTCGGAAAGAGCAAATGTTTCGATACCAAAAAGGCGGAACGCTATTTTAAGGAACGGGGAATCCGGGTACAGAGCGTCGATCTGCCCCGCTATGGGCTGAGCGCGGGGGAATTCGCATCGGTCTGCCGGGCGGTGGGCGGCTGGGCGGCGCTGCTCGATGAGAAGCATCCCGACGCCGCGCTGGTGCGCTGTCTTGCCTCCGATGCGGCGCGGGAAGAAAAGCTGCTGGAGAATCCCCGGATGCTTCGCACCCCCATCGTGCGCAACGGGCGGCAGGCGACGGTGGGCTATTGTCCCGAGGTGTGGGCGGAATGGAAATGAGGTGCGGTCGGTGAAACGGCTTTTGATGGTGGTGAATCCTCACGCGGGAAAACAGCATTTCAAGGGGAAGCTCCTCGATCTGATCGATATCTGCACACGGCAGGGCTATGATACGACGGTGCTCACGACGCAGGGTCGCGGGGATGCGGCTGGAATAGTGCGGGAACGTGCCGCCCTCTATGAGAAAATCATCTGCTGCGGCGGAGACGGCACCCTCAATGAAGTGATTTCGGGCCTGATGGCCTGCCCGCCGCAGGAGAGGCCGCCGCTCGGCTATATTCCCGCGGGGACAACAAACGATCTTGCCGCAACGCTCGGCATTGACCGGGACCCCTTTGCGGCCTGCCGGGACATTTTCTCGGGAACGGAGATTCCCTATGACATCGGCAGCTTCAACGAGAACCGCTGTTTTTCCTATATCGCCGCTTTTGGGGCGTTTACCGAGGTTTCTTACCAGACCCCGCAGCCGCTGAAAAATACCCTCGGCCATTTTGCTTATCTGCTCGAAGGGACCCGGCGCCTTTCCGAGCTGCATCCCTACCGGATGCAGGTGCGGCACGACGGCGGCACGATTGAGGGGGACTTTATCTTCGGCGCGGTCTGCAACACCCGGTCGATCGGGGGACTTCTGCGCTTTGACCGCCGGGATGCGGATCCTGCCGACGGACTTTTTGAGCTGCTTTTGGTGCGGATGCCGCGCAGCATCGCCGACCTCAGCCGGATTCTGGCGGGACTGCACAGCCGGCGCTTCGACGAGGACGCGGTTATTTTCCTGCATACCGCCCATGCCGCCTTCCTTTGCCGGGAGGACACCGCATGGTCGCTCGACGGCGAGGACGGAGGCGCTCACCGCCGGTGCCAAATCCGCAACAACCCTGGAGCGGTCCGCTTTTTGTATGATTTTACAGCGCATGCGGCGGCGCAGCGTCAGGCGGGAATTCTGAACGGATTCTGACAGGGAACGCCGGCCATGGGGAAGTACTGTCATTTCCGGAGAAGCCTTGAGACGGTTCTGTCCATCTCCATGGACGGTGATCGTCTCGCAAAGGCGCACGGAATTTACTGCTCCCGCGCCGTTGGGCCCGTGAGCCCGCGAACGGACAGAGCTTGGCTTAACGGCGGCTTTCCGTCATCGAAGGAGAACGGTTCACTGCACACTTTATCCCTGCCCGAGATGAAAGCCTTTATCCTTACCCGCAAGGCGGCGTCTCTCTTCACGAAGGCTGTCTGAAAGAACCCGGCCGTCCCGAGAGGGACGGCCGGGTTCCTTTTTGCGTGGTCAAGCGGATTTTAGATATGACAGTCGGAGACGGTCTTTCGCATCACTGCCCCGCGCGATGTGGCCGGCGTTGCGCGGTTTGGGCCGAGGTGCCTCTCCCTGTGCCAATTTCACACAATGTCGTCAACTTTGCGCGGCTTGGGCTGGGGGTTTCTCCCAAGTCAATCCCGCACGATGTAGTCGGCCTTGCGCGGCTTGGGCTGAGGTGCTTCTCCCGCGGCATAGCCCAGAATGCAGTGGCCGACACCGACAAAACGGTCAGGAATTCCCCAGCGCTTCATCAGTGCCTTTCCCTCAGCGGTTTCAAAGACCTGACGTGCCCGGTGAATCCAGCAGGAACCAAGTCCCGCCGCATGAGCCGCGAGCAGCAGAGTACCCATGACCAGAGAGCCGTCCTCGAGCCAGGTCGGAACTTCCGGGTCGGCAAAGACAACCACTGCCGTCGGTGCGCCATAAAACGGATCGGTGTCGCTGCCAAGCACCCGGGCGTTGAGCCTCGAAAGGAGAGCGATTGTTTCGGGGTCCTGCACCGCCACCATTTTCGGAGACTGCCTGCCCATGCCGGTAGGAGCCCAGGTTCCGGCCTCAAGGACGGTATCGAGCTCTTCCCGCGAAATTTGTTCCGGCCGATAGGCGCGGATGCTTCTGCGTTCGCGGATGCTCTGAAGAGTTTCTAATTTCATTGAAGTTTCTTTCCTTTCCTGTAACAGATTTAATCGGTCCGGAGACGCTGCATCAGCACGACGCACTCAACGGTTGTTTCAGTTTCCAAGGGAAGTTCTTTCACTTCCTCGCCATCAACAGGCACAGGGAAGTTGAACACAATCTTCCTTATCCAGCTTCCGTCTTTTCTCTTTTCCGGGAACATCTCAATTCGCTCGATAAAGGCTTTCATAAACTCTTTCTGTTCAGCTTCTGTTGCGGAATGGTAGACTTCATCAAATGCCAGTAAGAGCCGATAAATGTTATCACCGGAGATTTTCTCCTGCTGGATACTGCGTATCTGCCCTTGCAGCTCATCCATCTGAGCTTCAATTTCTTCTATCGTATCATACTGCTCATCATAGCGGCGCTGCAAGTCCAAAATTTTTCTGTCATAGTGGGCATCATTGATGTCCAAAGTATCCATCTGACGCTCCAAGCGGCTTTTCGTGCCAAAGGCTTGCTTTAGCTGCCCTTGCAGAACAGCGATCTGCTTTTCCATATCCTCTGTATCAACCGCCGTTCCGATTTTCGCTTGAATCGCTTCCACAAACCGAGGATTATTAACCATAGCGGAAATGACCTTCGCCACAAATTTATTGATTTCCGTTTGCTCGATATTAAGCCGGAAGCTGCACTCATGTCCGGTCGGTGTTACCGTATTTTTGCAGTAGTAATAATACCTTGTTTTCTTGTCTTTGCTGTGTGCCTTGGCGATATTGCCGTACATACTCTTGCCGCAGCATGGGCATTTCAGGATACCGGACAGGATGTGTGCATGGTCTGGATTGTTAACCTTTTCTCGCTTAAAGGAATTGATCTTGCGCTTTTCCTGTGCCAGATACCAATCTTCTTCCGAAATGATAGCTTCGTGCTGTCCCTCATAAACAGGGAACTCTGACTGCTCAACCACGTGCATCTCATTTCTTGTTCCTTGCTTCTTTTCCGTCCTGCGTCTGCCATAGGCTATCTTACCCATGTAAACGGGATTGTCCAGCACGTCCTGCACGAAGTTCCTTGAAAATCCGGGAATCGTGTTATTCTGCCGCAGCTTCTTAATAAAGCCGTTTCGGTTGAGATATTTTGCAACTCCGGCAACGCCCTCATTGGTGTGAATGTAACGGTCATAAATGACACGGATTACCTCAACTTCATCCTCCGCAATGACAAGATTTCCGTTTTCCAGTTTATATCCATAGGGAGCGAAGCCGCCGTTCCATTTGCCCTCACGAGCCTTTTGTTCCCGTCCTGCCATTGTCTGTGTGCGGATATTCTCTCGTTCGATTTCTGCCACCGCAGACAGCACAGAGATCATCAGCTTCCCGGCATCCTTGGAGCTGTCAATGCCATCCTCCACGCAGATCAGATTGACACCAAAATCCTGCATGAGCTGCAAGGAGTTCAATACATCCGCTGCATTTCTGCCAAATCGGGAGAGCTTAAAAACAAGCACATAGGAAACGCAGTCTTTGCCGTCCTGGATGTCATTCAGCATCCGTTGAAACTCCTGCCGCCCTTGGATGTTCTTGCCGGAAAATCCCTCGTCAGAATACTCCCCGGCAACAATCATATCCTCGTATGCCGCATACTTCCGCAGCTTGTCACGCTGGGCATCCAAACTGTATCCGTCTACCTGCATGGAGGTGGACACTCTTGTATATAGATAGCATTTAAGTTGCTTCTTTTTCAGAATCGCCACCTCCTTCGTTCATTTCTTTTACCATCAATCCCTCGTTGCGGATATAATACTCCAAAAGTCTAAGCACATAATCCGGTGCATGGCGGTTGTCCAGTTCCCACTCGGTCATTGTCCGGTATGGGATATTGACAAGCTTGCAAAAGTCCTTCCGGTTTAGCCCTGTGCTTTCCCGCAACTTTATAATTCTGTTTTTACAATCCATCTGCCTATCTCCCTAAAAACAAAAATACACGTTGCGTAATCATTATAGCACAGCTACATCGAATACGCAACGTGTAAATTGCAAATTTTTACGCAGCCTTATCCGTTAAAGGCTGCGCTTGCTTATCGTCCTTAGAACTCTCCACCGTTTGCGGAGCGTCCTGCTCCAATTTATCCAAAACCTGATGCCCGTATTTCTGGAGCAACTGGGTCATAACATCCACACAGCGGTCAAATGCCGCATTATATTTTGCTTCCTCATAGTATTTCATCAATAGGCAATCCCTCCATCAAATTTCCATATCCTGTCCACGCTTGCGGGCAGGTGTTTTAAGTTCCCTTGTTTCCTTTCCTCTGGCGAGGACGGCAGAAAGAAAAGCCCTGACCCTTTCCGATGCAATCTCCACCGCATCCAGATAGGGTTGGGCTTTCTTTTTGAGTTCCTGATATTTTTCGTTCAGCACATCGTACCGCTGCTTCCAGATGGAAGCCGTCTTTTCAGCGGAAACCAATTTTTCCTTCAAGCGCTTGTTGTCGGCGTTGGCAATAATGCCGTTGACTGCATAGCGTTTCAGCGTCTCGCACTGATCCTGTGTCAGAGAGACATTTCCGGTGAGGGCATTTTTCTTACCCATTGCTTCAATGTCCTGCACCGTCAGCGCAATAGTCTTTGCTGCCTTGGTTTCCTTTTGCAGAGCTTCCAGCTTCTTTTTCTGCTTTTCTGTGGCAGACTTGGCATCCTCCAAACTCTGCTCCGCCTGTGCCACCTGCCCGGTCACAGCTTCCAACCGCTGCTGTTCTGCCTGTACCTTGAACTGTGTCACTGTCAGATGTTCCTCGGTGCTGCCACGCTCTCCACGCTCCACATCGGTATATCCGGCATTTCTCATGAAATTAAAAAAGTCATCCTGCAGCACACTGTAGGACGACTTCAAAATCTTTTTTCCTTTTGCGTTGAGCATGGGATTTCCGTCCTCGCCAAGCACCGGCTTGGACTCCCATTTCTTACTGCGGCTGACCTGTGTGATGATCTCCTTGACGGTTCCCCGGAGAGCTTCATCCTTACACCGCTTCGACCAGAGGATCTGCTTTTCCACCACCGGGATATAAACCACATGAAGGTGGTAGTGGTACACATCCTCGCCCAGAGCTTCGGACATTGCCCGGTTGCGCTCGTCGGCGTGCATCACAGCGGAGAGGATATACTGCTCACCGCCCACAATCTCCACGGCGGCTTTGTAAGCATCAGCATAAAACTGTTTTGCAAATTCATAGCCGCCGTGGTTGTAGAAATAAGCGGAGTTTACATCGAATACCAACTCACCATATTTGATGGCATCCGGTTTCAAACCTCTGGTGGAGATTACGCCGTCCTGTTCCATCTGCTCAAACATTTTTACATAATCGTCCGTGGGTGCTTTGAAATGAACGTTCAGAGAAGTGCGTTCCGGCACGATGTCCTGATTGCTGTAGCTGTCCTTTTCACGCTCATTGTGTTCCTGTACCTTAGCCACATCTGCCGGGGTTTCTAAGTCCTGATTTCTGGCTACGGTACGGTCTATTCCATCATTTCTTGCCATAGAATTTTTGTCCTTTCTTTGGGATTTGCAGACAGCGGGGAGCTACGGAGAGGCACTTTTTCAAAGTGTAATAACCCACTATTACACTTTCATCCATACTGGCTGCAAAGTGCCGTGGGCTCTCCCGAGGGGGAATGCGGTCACTGCGTGACCTCTGCTGACCAAGGCGAAAATGTCTGCGCCTTTTCCCATGGTCAGACCGTCTGCATGAAGCTGTTCTGCGGAACATTTCTTGCAGACGGCGGTAGTGAAAACCGTATCTTTCACTGCCTGTCCATAGGCAGCACTGCGGTGCGCCTATGGGGACGGGAGATGCGAGGGGCTGTTGCCGGGGCATCACTTCTCCCGTTTTTTCTGCCATACGATGTCGTAGCCAAGCACAGCGGCAAGCTCCAATACTTCCTTGTATCGGATGCTTTCCCGCTGCAATTTTGCGGACAGGTTGGAAACGCTGTCGCTCCATCCGTATTCGTCCGAGAGCAGGTCAACAACTTCCTGCATGGTCATCCCGGCACGGATGATCTGTGCCTTTATTTCGTTGCGTACATTCATATTGAAAAATCCTCCATAATTCTATTTGTGGTTCGGTGCAACCTCTGCACTCCAAAGCGGAGCAGATACACCGAACAGCGAAAAATCTGCAATCTCCAAAATCCGTTCAGAATTTCGCTTGTGATGTCCTGTCCATATATGACCATATCCCACTTTACTGTTTCGTGCAATTTGGTCTGGAACAGTGAAAACACCCATTGTTCCGTGAACAGGTTACACGGTTCAGAGAAGCACGATTTCGTGAAATAGCTTCGTCCTGCGGTCAAAAACTTTGCTGTTTCCATTACCACTGATTTTCAATGCCCGAAAACAGGTCAGCTTTGAAAGCTGCTGTTTCCTATAACTGGAGAAAACAGGGGTAAATGCTGCGTACATACGTACAGAGCATGACTGGCAAAATCATTCCCGCCATTCCTCCGGTACGTACGTACACGGTGAAACATCGTAAAACCCATTTATATGAGGTCTTGCCACTGCTTCCACACCCATAAAGCCCCACACCCGCCGTCCGGCAGAGTTGGTGATGTTGTTGCAATGCTCCAGATTGAATCTTCCGGCATTGGCAATCATGGCGTCGCTGAAGCTGCGGGCTTTCAGCGGTGCAAGGGAGTTTTCCTCGCACCACATCCGATAGATTTCATAGAAATCCTTGGAGCTAATGGACGCATCCGCTTTACGCCGGATGTATCCCTCCGATTCCATGAAATCAAAGATATTGTTGTTGTCACGCTTGACCGCTTCCCGGTTTTCACGGATACGGTCACTCTCCGTAAACTTAAAGTTGTTGGCAACAAGCCGCTGCAATCCCTCCAATGCCCACAGGAAGATGCCCTCGGATTCGGCTTTCATCTTCTCCGCAAGGTCGGGATCGTCAGCTCTGTCAACAGGCTTTTCTTTGGTGGTCAGCACAAGCTGTCTGCGGTAAAATCCGTCACTGCGGTCATACAAGGCTTGCAGATCACCGTTGCTGAACGCAAGCAGCCGGGCAAACATCCAGCCCTGATAACTCTGCTTGCCTTTGCGTTCCAAATCCATCTTGCCTTGTGCTGTCACGATGGATTTTACATAATTGGTCTGGCGCAGGGCTTCCATTCGCATATCATCATCCACGCACAGCAGGATGTGTTCCAGATCGGCACGGGCAAAGCGGTTCTCGGAAATCTTACCGATACTGCCATCTTTCATATTCGTGCCAAAGATAGCAGAAAGCACCGCTCCGATTTGGGATTTGCCCTCGCCGCCGTTCCCCTTAATCACCATCATACGCTGTCCCTTGTTGGAGGGAATCAGGCAGTAGCCGATAAACTCCTGTAACGTGGGGATGTCTTCTGCATGGAGCAGCCCATTCAGAAAGTCCAACCAGATCACAGGTACGGGTGCTTCGGGATTGTAGGCAACAGGCAGACGGCTTCGCACAATAGCCGGTCTGCCCTCGGTGAATGCTCCGTTCAACAGCAGCGTACCGTTGGACACATGAATGCGATCCTGCTCCGGTGGAAAGTCAGGCACCTGCGCTTCCAGCTTCAGCACTTCCAGAATGTTGGTGATCTTCCGGGGAATGTTGTTTACGGCACAGAATTTCAGCTTGTCATAAATCTCCCCACGCAAAGGGAGATCGTCCGTCACCCGACCATCGGGCGTGAAAAAAGCTCCGTTCGCAAAGATGATCCTGCGCTCTTGCAGAAATTCTTCGCAAAACAGAGCTTCGTTGATGTTCTGCCCATCAAACCAGATTGGCAGATTCATATCCGGCATTTTACCTTTCTTCCCCATGGGACACCCCCTCCTTTCGTTTCCGTGCCACATAGTCCCGAAGGAAAGCAATCTTGCCCTCCTTCATCAGCTCGTCCAC
Source organism: Yanshouia hominis (assembly GCA_014385025.1). GTDB lineage: Bacteria > Bacillota > Clostridia > Oscillospirales > Ruminococcaceae > Yanshouia > Yanshouia hominis. The sequence continues at coordinate 11,920 of JACRTB010000010.1, forward strand.
CACGGCAACCCGTTCTTCTAAATCACCGACTGTCAAAATATCTGCCAGATATTCGATATAATCAATCATCTGGCAGGCTTCCACAAAGCGGTCATCCAGATCATCGTCCGGTGTTTTCGGTGCATATCGCACTTTCCAATCTTCCAGCAGATGCAGATAATCCATCAGCACCCGGAAGCACAGCATTTCGTCCTCCCGGAACTGACGGATATAGGGACGTTTGGGCTTGACCATAGCTGCGGCAGTGGGCGGTTTCGGGTCAAGCCCAAAATCCGAAGCCAGCTTTTGTGCTGCTTCATAGCTGCTCAGATCGAACAACCTTGCCACGAAGTCGATCACATCCCCCTTGGCTCCGCAGCCAAAGCAGAAGAAATAGTCCTCGTTCAGCTTCAAGCTCGGATGCCTGTCATTGTGGAACGGGCAGCAAGCCATGTCGTTGCGGCTCACTTTCAGCCCGTAATGTTCAGCGGCTTGCTTTACGCTGATTGCCGCCTTGATGGTTTCATAGATTGTCATGGAAAAACCTCCGTTTATAGTATTCTGAAAGCACGAAACACCCGCCGTGATTGGCAGGTGCTTCGCTCTTTCTACTATGGTTATGACGGATTTTTCAAAAAACAGGCTAATAGCAGGACAAGCCCATTTAAAAAAACAGGACAACTTTTCGGAGAATATAGATTTCTTCACATTTGCATGATATAATGAGAGAAATGAAAAAACAGGACAGGAGGGCAAGCATGAATCAAGAATTGATGACATTGGATTTTTGGCAGGAAACGGTCATATATGAGGGCAAAACATTCCCTGTCGGCACTCTTGCCTGTGATGCGCTGAATGTTCCTGCAGATGCCATTGCAAATATGAATGAGCAATGCGAAAAAATCAATCTGCTGCTTGGAATGTTGAACGCCGGACAGGACGCTTCTGCACTCTTTCCTATGGCAAGGGAAGCTGCTCTGGCGATGCTGGGTATTCTCGGTAAAACACCGCCGTTCTCCTACATGGATATTCCAAAACACAGAGAACAGATTGAAAAAGTCTTTACTGCGGACAATGCTCTAAAATATAAGGAGTTTGCCATAAAAGCCACAACCAACTCCTTGCAGCTTGAAGAAGTTCCAAAATATGCAGATGCGATGATACTCCAACGCTATACTGCTGTATTCGGGCATCTGGCATACTCTCTTGGGGAGTACCAACAAGCAATGCTTGATTTTGCAGAAAAATCAGACGGCAACGAAGCTGACCGCACCGCAGAGGGCTTTGCAAAAATGTTTGGCAGTTATTTCCCGCCGGAGTTCTCTATCACAGATGGCAATGCCTGGATGTCTACCCTGAACAACTCCGTTCAGTATGTGTCTGTCATCCGTCCCGGCGAGGATGTGGCGAAGCTCGTCAAACGGATGCACTATGTATCCTTTGTGGGAATGTTCCGGTCTGATCTCTTTGAGGGGCTGTGTGTGGGTCATGCGCCCAAGAAATGCAAAATCTGCGGCAAGTGGTTTCTGACCACCAACGCAAGACACACCAAATACTGCGGTGGCTATGCACCGGGAGACAAGCTGCACCGCACCTGTCGGCAGATTGGCAATCTGAAAGGCCGGGAACAACGGGAGCTTGCGGACGATCATCCGGTTATCCAGATATATGAAAAGCGGCTGAATACCATAAACCGCTATGTGAAGCGTGGCAAACTGGATGAGGACTTGGCGGAAGTTATGAAGAAACTGGCAAAAGATAAGATGTTTCGGGCAAAAAGTGATGTTGCTTATGCCAAGGGAGCTTATGAAAAAGAGATGGAGCAGGCTGCTTTGAAGAAAGAAGCTCAGGCCACAATATAAGAGAAAGGAACTAAATGTAATGGAACAGAAATACAACTTAACAGATATAGGAAATACACTCAGAAGGGTTATGGACAACCCAATGACAAAAATCATTCGTTCTGGCTCCATTGGGGTGCTGGGCGTTGTAAACCCAGTTGCAGGAATTGTAGGTGGGATAGGAAATGATCTTTTGTCTGAATACAATACCTTCAAGCTTGGACACCTGCTAAGCGGTCTTGCGACTGGATTTAGTATCGAAAGAGGATTGAATGAACTTTATAACTATGTAAACTCCAGTCCAGAAAAAGTAATTATTGTAGCTAATCTTTTCAAGCAAACAGTAAATGCAGAATGCCCAAAGGTTTGTGTTATTTATGGTTTGATTCTTGCAAGCCACTTGGAAACACATACAGAATTTACGCATGAGGAATTGATAGTGTGCAAAGCATTAGAAAACGCTACCGACTATGATTTGAAGAATTTCAAAGAAATTATGGAAAACTATATCAAACAAACCTCAAACGGAAGAAGGATTGTTTTCCCAAAAGACTTTTCTGATATTGCTGCATTTACAACTACATGCGATTGGTGTGTATATAATAGAATCTTTGTTTCCCGCATGGCAGAGTGGGGCGAAATAGAAGAAGGTATTTTGGATATGAGCACGTACTATTACGTGGCAAATCCTGCATCTGTTCTTCTGGATAATATATATGCTGCAAGACAAACCTGGAATTATGGTTAATTATTCCTGCTGATTACTTAGAAGGGAGGTGCGCTATGCTGAATGATTTTACTTGGAACATGAACGGATACATACCGAAACACCAAGTTAATCCGCACGGTGATGGCATCATTCCTTATGTGGCAGAGCGCATCTTCCAACTGGAACCGGAACCGCCAGCGGTGGGCAATCTGAATGAATATATCCTGTCTGCCTTGCAGGAAAAGAATTTGCTACATTTTTCGTTCTTTCTACACTACTACGAACCGCAGCTTAATAAGCGCATCAAGAGCTTTCTTGGCGTGGATGGCGGCGATCTGTATGACACCGACCGCTTCATAGATATAAAGCTCTCCTGCCGGGAGCAAATGCTCCAAAAGCTGATGGACTACGATCCCGCCAAGGGTGCAGAGTATGCCACCTACATTTACCCATTCATCCGGGATGCTATGCTCCGTTTCCGCATGGGCGAAGAAAAATGGTCAGTGTCCTCTCTGACCAATTACAAAATGGTGCGGTCAATGGCATGGCTGTACCATAACACCAAGGATGCGATCAGCGAATTTGTCAGGAAATACAACTGTGATCTCGCTCTTGCGGAAGAATATCTGAAAGTTGTCCGTGGCATCCGCAATCAGCAGCCTTTCTATGTGACAGACGAGGACGGCGAGGAAACCGGCGAAGATGTTGCCCTTGATGATACTTGGAACTATGCCGACATTCTCTGGAACGGCATACAGGCGGAAAAGGTACAGCGGGCTTTTGAGAAGCTGAACTACCGGGAGCAGACCTTGCTTGAAAAGCGCCTTGCGATCTGCATGACCTGCGGGCGTGTCGGCTCATGGAAAGGCCGCCCCACCTTTGAAGAACTGGCGGTTATGTTTGAGGGTAGCACAGCCAGCGGTGCAGAACGAGCCTATCGGAAAGCAGTAGACAAACTGGCGGAACTTCTGGTTGCCGAGGGCGCAATCCATGCTGTCAGGTTGAAACAGAAATCCAAAATTAAGCGCAAAAAGGAAATCGCCGCCGCAATCTACGAATACCAGGCAGACTGCGACGGCGAATGGGGCGATATTTCGTTGGATTTTGAGAATGGTACAGCAAAGATCGTCCGGCTTGCCGATTGGGACACGATGAGAACAAACCGCTTTGCGAATAAGGCAATAGCCTATCTTTTGAACTGTGAGAATGAGAAGTTGCCAAAAGAAACGATGGTAGCATTTGAATCATAAAAAAGAAAAACCGCTGCAATTTCCACACTACACGAGGATGAAAAATTACAGCGGTTTTATCAGCGGATGTATCTTCCAGAATACACATTTTTTGTTTTGTTACGGCGCACAAAAAATATATAAAGCAAAATACCACCGCAAATCAAGAATAACGAAAGCACTTGCGATACTCTGATTCCGGGAATAATATAAAGGCTGTCCGTACGCAGGCCTTCAATCAAAAATCTTCCAAGACCGTAAATCACAAAATACATACAGGTCAGGGTTCCAGCCTTTGGATTTTTTCTACTGACAATTAGCATGGTAATCAGCAGACACAAATTCCACATACTTTCATAGAAGAATGTTGCTTGATGCCATTCTCCAAGAGCATCAATATATACGGCATATGGAAAAAACTGCAATGAGGAATTTGCAACTAAATTCCCGAATGCTTCTTGATTTACAAAATTACCCCAACGTCCGATTGCTTGTCCAAGCGCAAGACTTGGAACGACTAAATCCAGAAAACGGAACAGAGGAAATTTGTGATGGCGGCAAAATAGAATTGCCGTAACCAGACCGCCAATCACTCCACCATAGATGGCAAGCCCGCCTTTCCATATCTTGAAGATTGAAAGAATATCGCCGGAATAACTGTCCCACTCAAATATAACATAGTATCCTCTGGCGCAGATAATGGCAATGGGTAATGCAAGAAGAATAAAGTCAAATATCAGATCTTCCTTGAGGCCTTGTTTTCTGGCTCGGTAAATTGCCAACATTACACCTAAAACCATGCCCATGGCAATGATAACGCCATACCACGCAATATTCCAACCCTCTATGCCAAATAGATTTTCAATCAAATACTTACTCATACTGATACCTTTTCTACACAATCAGAAATTCATTTTCCTGCTCGATATATCTGCAAAAGGCAAATATACCGCAAAGGATTTCCGGAGCAAATCCACAGTGATCTTCCACAGTCCATCCTCCCACAATACCCTTGTGCATGATGCGGAGAACCTCCGAATTGTCGTTGTTCGTCAAAGAATAATTCTGGCTGTTGTGCATGGTCAAAAGATATTCTTCGCCGTTCACAACAATATTGGCATGGTCAACTCTTGGCATTCTGCAAATTGGCCAGCCCACCACATTGGGATCATCACCATCCGCATATCCGGGACGAGCAGAACCGATTAGCTGATTTCCATTGTCGGTCAGTATATATTCCCGATTTCTTACATCACCGGAACTTGCTTTAGATTCATCAAGATAACGGACATCTGCCGTTAAAAGCAGCTCGCCTGCAATGCTGAGAATCTTTCTTTGCGGACCGATCAACGCACTTTTTATTCTTGCCAAAGCACGTTGCGATTCATTTTTATATAGAACGCCTGCCTTTATCGTGTATTGCACAACTGTGCCTCCTCTCTTATACAAGTGAATACATAATGATTCCCACAACTCCCGAACCTACCATAACCCAAAGCGGATTTGGTTTCCACTTTCTTAAAACAAAAATGCCAAAGGTAAAAATAATCACGGCAGTCACATCCAAAGATGTCAAATCATTGGGAAGCGTTCTCTGCCCGTAAAACGCCATAATCAACAGTGAAATACCCGCCGATGCGATCATTGCAATGACCGCAGGACGAAGTCCGGCAAGAATGCCCTGCACCATATTCAATCCACGGAAACGATAATAGATATAGGCAAGGGTCATTACGATAACACAGGATGGAAACACACAGCCAACCGTTGCGATGACAGCACCGGGAAGACCTGCGACTTGGATACCAACAAATGTTGCTGAGTTAATCGCAATGGGGCCGGGTGTCATTTCAGCGATAGTCATAATATCCGCAAATTGTGTCATTGTAAGCCAAGGATGAATATCCACCACTTGATTCTGAATCAATGGCATGGCAGCATATCCGCCGCCAATACTGAATAATCCAATTTGAAAAAAGCTCCAGAACAATTCAAGGTATATCACCGTTTATCACCTACTTTCCGCATTTTTCCTTGATGCCATGTATCCGCTGCTCCGATCACGCCACAGACAAGAATAATGACTATGATATTCACAGAGAAAAAGCGAACGGCTACAAAAGAACCAAGCATAACAATAACAGGCAATAGTCGTTTTTTCTGGAAAATGGTTTTTGCCATATTGATCACAACATCACAGATTACTGCCGCCACTCCGCAGAGCATTCCTGCCATTGCCATATTTACAATGGCATTATCTCGAAATGCCTGATAAAACATGGAAATGATAGAAATAATTATCAATGGCGGCAATATAGTTCCCAATACCGTGAGCATTGCGCCGGGGAACCCCGCCACATGATAACCTACCAAAATGGAAGCATTAACTGCTATTGCGCCCGGAGAAGACTGTGCGATTGCGGTCAGATCCATCATCTCATCTTCTTCAATCCAACCAAGTTCCTCCACGAATTTCTTTCGCATCAACGGAATGATTACAAATCCACCGCCAAAAGTGCAAGCACTCAGTTCAAAAGTGGAGAAAAACAATTTTTTGTATTTTTGCAAGCTATTCACTTCTAAAAATGCCGTCCTTTCTATGTTTATTAACATTATACCGCTTGATTTCTGATAACGGAAATAATATAATTTTACAGAAAGGATAAGTATTTTTATATAAGGGGATTGTTATGACGATACGACACATGATAATATTTCGTACCGTATGCGAAAATGGATATAATTCCACCAAAGCAGCGGAAGTTTTACACATGACACAGCCAGCAGTCAGCCTTGCCATTAAGGAACTGGAGCAATATTACGGAGTACACCTGTTTGACAGAATCGGCAGACGATTGCAAATCACCGATGCAGGGCAGCATTTTCTTCAATATGCGATACATATATCCGACTTGTTTTCAGATATGGAAACAGGGTTGCGTGATTGGGATTCTAAAGGAGTTCTCCGTATTGGTGCAAGCATCACCATCGGCTCGCAGTTTTTACCGAACTATGTAAAGGCATTCTCTGAACTCTGCCCAGGGCTTGATGTCAGAGTTACCGTTGATCAATCAGAACGTCTGGAACAAAAAATTTTGGCAAATGAATTGGATTGTGCGTTGATCGAAGGTATTGCACATGATCCAAATATCGTTTCGGAAGCCTACATGGAAGATCATCTGAGTGTTATATGCGGTACGGATAAAGGCTGGACACAGGGGCAAGTTATATCCATAGAAGATTTTCAAAGACAGCGATTTCTCTTGCGAGAAAAAGGCAGTGGCACACGAGAGGTGTTTAACCGTGTAGTTGAACAGGCTGGCTTCCACATTACACCAGTATGGGAAGCAATGAGCACAACAGCACTGGTCAATGCTGCAATCAATGGATTAGGAATTGCTGTATTACCGCATCGAATGATTCTTCCGGCTCTGCGACAAGGTTTGATTTGTACTGTCAAAGTAGAGGGGTTGAGTTTCAGCCGAAATTTCCATATAATTCATCATAAAGATAAGTTTTTAACAACTTCTGCTAAGCGATTTATTACTTTGTGCAGAGATTTTGAGACTGATTACCCCTTGCCTTGTTACAACGGACTATATGAATAAAAGATTAGAGCCGCAGTTCAATCACATGACTGCGGCTCTTGCAATATTAGTATAAAGATTTATATTCAGTTACAGTTTTCAGATATGCTTCGGGATTGCCGTTCAGTATCAGCTCAGCGTATGCTACCGGGTCATTGTAAATCAGATAATCAAGCTCTGATCGCTGATACATATTATCGGCAACCTCATTCTCCACGGCGATGGTATCAATGGCAATCATGCTGCCATCTAAGAATTTCAGTTCTACACAAGCGGTATCCATGTTAAACTCACAAGAAATCAATCTATCCATAAGAAACCTCCATTTTGCGGGATGTTAGATCATCCCAAAATATTTGAATGCTTCTCGGATTGCTTTCTCTTTTTCCGGCGGACACATGGGCTGTCTGGAATCCTCGGACTTCGGCAAATTGTAATTCTTGCCAACTTCAATCCCACATTTCCTCTTAATCTGTGAGATATAAAGATTGGATACCTTTAACCCGCTATGCTCCAGCACATAGTCTTTGATCTGGGTGTAGGTTGCCCCATCCTGAAATTCGGACATATCCATATCTTCCAAAGAGAACTCAACCCGAATCTTTTTCGAGTCGACCTCGCCCTTGGAAAGCAAGACAACCGTCTCCACATGTGCCGTTCTTGGAAACATATCCACCGCCTGAACCCTCACCGGGCGGTAGCCCAAGGCATTGAAAGAGGCGGCGTCCCGCGCGGCGGTGGCGCTGTCGCAGGAGACCATCACCACCCGCTCCGGCTTCATCCGCGCGATGGTTTCGGTCAGTCCGGGGGCGCAGCCCTTGCGCGGCGGGTCGATCACCACCACGTCGGGGGAAATCCCCTCGCGCTCGAGGGCAAGCGCCGCGTCCGCCGCGTCGCCGCAGAGAAAGCGGGCGTTTTCCACCCCGTTGCGAAGAGCGTTGACCCGGGCGTTTTCGACTGCCTCTGGAATAATTTCCACTCCGATCAGCTGTTTTACCCGCTTCGCCATGGAAAGGCCGATGGTGCCCGCCCCGCAGTAGAGATCAAGAAGAGTTTCCCGCCCGGTGAGGGCGGCGAAATCGGCGGCGGCCGCATAGAGCTGCTCCGCCCCCCGGCGGTTGACCTGATAGAAGGAGAGCGGGGAAAGCTCAAAAGAAAGACCGCAGAGCCGGTCGGTAATGGAATCCTTCCCCCAGAGGGTACGGCACTCCCGGCCGAGCAGGACGTTGGTGCGGGCGGTGTTCACGTTGAGAATGATCGAAACGGTCCGGGGGCAGGCGGCGCGCAGCTCCTCGGTCAGCGCTCCTTCGGCGGGAATGGAATGGCCGTTGGCAATCATGCATGCCATGACCTCGCCGGTTGCCTCCGCCTGCCGCAGATAGAGCGAGCGAATCAGTCCGGTGTGCGTTTCCTCGTCGTAAACCGAAATACGGTGCCTGCGAATCCAGCCGAGCGCGGCGCGGCAAAGGGCGGAAAAGACCTCCGGATGGAGCAGGCAGTCGCCGACCGGCTCGACCCGATGGGAACGTTTGGCATAAAACCCAAGCACCGGCTCCCCGTTCTGCATCCGGATGGGGTAGATCGCTTTGTTGCGATAGCGGTCGGACGCGGGGGAGGGCAGGCAGGGGGGCGCGGGCAGGTCGATTCCGCCGATCCGGCGGAGGTTTTCGCTTACCCAGCGTCCCTTGACGCGCAGCTCCTCCGCGTAGGTCAGATGGCGCAGCGAGCAGCTTCCGCAGCGGCGGTAGACGGGGCATCCGGAGCAGGCGTCTCTGCTGCGGCCGGGGCCGGACGACAGAAGCTCCTGCACGACGCCGTAGGCGAGCCGGGGCGTTGCCTTGACAATCTTGGCGGAGATGCGGTCACCCGCCGCGGTGTTGGGCACAAAGACGGCAAGTCCGTCCGCGCGGCCGACGCCGCTTCCGTCATTGGCAATATCGTCGATGACAAGTTCAACGGTTTGATTTTTTTGCAGCATGGTTCCTCCCGATGCCGGCACAGCCGGCCGTCAGCATTAAAATAACCCGATGGACCGCATCAGGTAGACCCCCGCGAAGAGGGTAAAGCAGGAAAAGGCCGAGGTGAAGACCACCATTTCTCCGGCCAGCGCGGCGTCCCCTCCCTCGCTGTCGGCCATAATGGCGACAACCGAGGCTGTGGGCATCGCAAAATCGATGAAGATCGCCCCCAGCTCATACCGCCGGAAGCCCAGCAGCCAGCCCGCGGCGACAACGGCAGCCGGGAGCAGAATCAGCTTGATGACACAGCCGGCGGCCAGCAGCCGCCGGTGCTCCGCCGCGCTTCTGAAATTAAGGCGCGCGCCCAGGCCGAGCATTGCGATGGGAGCGGCGGCCCCGGCGAGATCGCGGATCGGCTCGATGATAATCGTGGGAAGAACCACGCCGGAGAGAGAGCAGAGGATTCCGAGCAGCGCGGCGATGATCAGCGGATGGGTCGCCACCGAGCGGATGACGGCGGCGGCGTTGACCGGCTCCCCTTCGCCGCGGTCATAAATTTTCATCAGCAGAACACTCATGACATTTCCAAGCGGCACCATGGTGGCGACTGTCAGGATGGAAGGCCCCGCGCCAACCTCTCCAAAAAGGTTGTAGGCCATCCCGATGCCGAAAAGCACGATGTTTGAGCGGAATCCCGCATGGATGACGACGCATGCCTGCTCCCGGTCGCGGACAAAATGAGGCACGGCCAGCAGCAGGATGGCAAAGCTCGCGGCGTAGGCTCCAAGCGAGAAGCCGATCAGCCGGAGGTCGGAAAAACTCAGGGTGGAGGAATAACCCGAGGAAAATCCGATGCAGGGGAAAAGGACCCGGAAACAGAGCCGGTTGATAAAACGGATGTTGTCCTCCACGATCAGCCGCTTGCGCCGGCAGAGCCAGCCGGCCGCGATAATCACAAAAAGCGGAAGCACCGCATTGACGGTGAAGAGAAAATTTTCCATTTTGATTCCCCCCTGCTTTTCTATACTACTTTCTTTTTGGCAAAAAGTAAAGGTTTCAGGCGGTTTTATGCCGCTCCGGCAAGAAAGTTGGGCCCGGCTCTTTCCGCGCGGGGCATCGGCGTGCTATAATAGTTTGCGGAAACTCCTCCGCTTTCCGGGACGCGCCGGAAATGCCGGAGGGTACTGATCGGATCGGCAGCGGCCCCATATTCCGGGGACGATGCCGCGGCAAGGGGATTTTTCATGTTAATGACCATCAGCGATCTCGGCAAAAGCTTTGGCGCCGAGAAAATTTTTGAAAAAATCAACGCGAAAATAGAGGACAGGGACCGCATCGCTCTGATCGGGCCGAATGGAGCCGGGAAAACCACCCTCCTGAACCTGATTGCCGGACTGGACGAGCCGGATGAGGGGAGCATCTCGCGCGCCGACACGCTGCGGATCGGATATCTGCGGCAGAACGGCGGCCTGCTGCCCGACGGAACGATCGAAAGCGAGATGCGCCGGGCGCTCGGCGAGGTATTCGAGATCGAGCAGCAGATGCTGAAAACCGGAGAGCGGATGGCCGCCCTCACCGACCACGGCAGCGAAGAATACCATGGACTTGAGCGGAAATATCAGGCGTTGGAGGAGCGGTACCTCAGTCTCGACGGCTATGGGGCGCAGGTGAAGATCAACACGGTGCTCAACGGCATGGGATTCGGCGGCTTTGAGCGCTCCACCCCGGTGGAACGGATGTCGGGCGGCGAGCGCACCCGGCTGATGCTTGCGAAGCTGCTGGTCGAGCAGCCGGAGCTGCTGATCCTCGATGAGGCGACCAACCATCTCGATTTCCGGATGCTGGGCTGGTTGGAGGAGTATCTGCTCGGCTATAAGGGCGCGATCCTGACGGTGAGCCACGACCGCTACTTCCTCGACCGGGTGACCACCGCCACATGGGAGATCGAAAACCTGTCGCTAATCACCTATCCGGCGCCCTACGGACGATACCTCACCCTGCGTGAGGAACGGCTCGAACGGATGGAAAAGGAGTACGAGCGGTACACGCAGGAGGTTGCGCGGCTTCAGGATTACCACGACCGCAACATCGTGCGGGCCACCACCTCATCGAGCGCCAAGAGCCGCCTGCGGATGATCGAGCACCTCGGGGAGGTGGAGAAGCCCTTCGTGCCGATGAAGCCGCCGAAGTTTTCCTTCACGCCGAAGCTGCGGCCCGTATCGGATATCCTGATTGCCGAGAATTTGACCCTCGAGGTCGGGGAGGGGGAGCGGCATAAGACGCTGCTTTCGGATTTTTTCCTGCATGTTAAGCGGGGGGAGCGCCTTGCGATCATCGGAGAAAACGGAGCGGGCAAATCAACCCTGCTGAAAACGCTGGCCGGCCGCCTGCCCCACCGGCTCGGCTCGGTGGAATGGGGCCGCAACGTGCGCCTTTCGGTCTTTGAGCAGGATTCCTCCGATCTGCACCCCGACAAGACGGCGCTGATGGAGCTTTGGGACCGGTTTCCCTCCTCGACCGAGCACGAGCTGCGCACCCTTCTCGGCGGGCTTCAGCTCGCCGGAGAGGAGGCCTTCAAAAAGATCGGAGTTCTCTCGGGCGGAGAGCGCGCCCGGATCAAGCTCGCCTTTTTGATGATGGAGCACGCGAATGTACTGGTGATGGACGAGCCGACCAACCATCTGGATATTCCGGCCAAGGAGTCGCTGGAGCAGGCGCTGCTCCGCTATGAGGGGACGCTGATCATTGTCAGTCACGACCGTTACCTTCTCTCCCGTCTGCCCACCCGCATCCTGCGGATGGCGGACGGCCGTGCCGAGAGCTTCGAGGGAAACTTCGAGGAGATGCAGCGGCAGCTCGCTTTGCGGGAGGAACGGGAGCGGGAACAAAAGCAGATTCCCCTGCCCAAGACCGCGGGGGAGGAATCCGCCTCGGCGAAGGATTACTACCGTTCCAAGGCGCAGCGCCGGGCCGAAGCCGAGCAAAAGCGCCGAACTGCCGAGCTGGAAGCGGAGATCGCCCGGCTGGAGGCGGCGGTGCAGGAGACGCAGGACCGGCTTGCAGACCCTGATACCGCCAGCGATTTTGAGCGTCTGACCGAGCTGACGGAGCAGATTTCCGGGTATGAGCAGGCGCTGGAGGCCGCGTATCAGGAATGGGACCGGCTGCTTTCCCGGTGAGCAAACGCCTGAAAGAAAATGCAAAGATCAGCCCGCCGGGGCTGGCATTGCCGCCGATAGCATGCTATGATGGAAACAGAATCCGCGTCTGCGGAAAACCTGCGGGAGGGCAGCTCTATGAAGATTGAACACAACCCCAAATACCACACCATATCGGCCTATGCGCTCGGTGTCCTGCTGCTGGCGATCGGCTTCCATTGGGGGCTGAGCAACTTCGGGCTGGTTTGGAGCGGCCTGTTGAGGGTGATCCGTCCGATCCGTCCGATCCTCTACGGGTTTGTGCTGGCCTACCTGCTCAATCCGGTTATGATGTGGATGGAAGAGCTGCTGGAAAAATCGGCCTTTTATCGCAAAATTCCGGGACGGCTGCGGCGCGGCCTCTCGGTGCTGCTGACCTATCTGATCACCAGTGCGGTGCTGGTTTCCTTTTTGGTCATCATTCTGCCGCAGGTGGCGAGCAATGCCGCGGCCCTGGCCGGACAGCTCCAGAATTATGTTGCCGCGGCCGAACGGTTTGTGAATAACATGATCGACAATATTCCCGAGGGACTGATTCCGCGGGATTATATTGATCAGATCACCCTGATGATTGGGGACAGCATCCAGCGGCTTTTCGCATGGATTTCGGCGGGACTGCCCATGCTCTTCTCTCTTGCGTGGCAGTTTGGCTCGGGTCTGATCTCCGCCTGCGTGGCCGTAATTGTATCGATCTACCTCCTGCTCGCCAAGGAGACGTTCATTGCCCAGGTCAGAAAGCTGCTTTGTGCCTTCCTGCCGCGGCAGAAGGTGCGCCGCCTGATGTCGGTGACCCGTACCACGCACATGATGTTCGGGCGCTTTATTACCGGTAAGATCGTCGATTCGATTATCATCGGCATTCTTTGCTTTATCGGCCTTTCCGTCATGAAGATGCCCAACGTCGTTCTGGTCAGCTTTATCGTCGGCGTTACCAATGTGCTGCCCTATTTCGGTCCCTTTATCGGGGCGGTTCCCGGATTCTTCCTGATCGCCTTTGTCTCTCCGGTGCAGGGGCTGATTTTTCTGGTCTTTATCCTTGTGCTCCAGCAGATTGACGGCAATATCATCGGTCCGATGATCCTTGGAGATTCGACCGGCCTTTCGGCCTTCTGGGTCGTCTTTGCCATCCTGCTCTTCGGCGGGGTGTTCGGCCCGGTGGGGATGTTCATCGGCGTGCCGACCTTCGGCGTTTTTTACGCGCTGCTCAAGGAAACGATCACCGAGCGGCTCAGGTCCAAGCATCTGCCGGTCGATACCAGAGATTACCTGACCCCCATCCCGGAGGACGAAACGGCGGAACCCTGAATCACCTACAGCGGGGGCCTCAAAATGCGGATCGCATTTTGAGGCCCCTTTGCCGTGGAAGTCTTATGATGCGAACTGACGCAGAAGGTTCGCCATCTCGATGGCGCCTTCGGCGCATTCAAAGCCCTTGTTTCCGGCCTTGCTGCCGGCACGCTCAATCGCCTGCTCCAGAGTGTCGCAGGTCAGGACGCCGAAAAGCACAGGGGTTCCGCTGTCGAGCGCGGCCGCGGCGACGCCCTTTGAAACCTCGCTGCACACATAGTCATAGTGCGAGGTGCTTCCGCGGATGACCGCGCCCAGGCAGATGACCGCGTCATAGCGGCCGCTCCTGGCGAGCCTGGAGGCGGCAAGCGGAATTTCGAACGCGCCGGGCACCCACGCGACGTCAATCATATCCTCGTCCGCACCGTGGCGGCGCAATCCGTCGAGCGCGCCGCCGAGCAGGCGGGAGGTGATGAATTCATTGAAACGGGAGGCAACGATGGCAATTTTCAGTCCATTCGCGATGAGAGATCCTTCCATACGGTTCATAGGGAACGCTCCTTTCAGCTTGAGCTTTTAATCGGAAAAACACAACAGGGCTTCAGCCTCCGTAATGCAGCAGATGCCCCATTTTGTGCTGTTTGGTTTGCAGATAGAAAAGGCTCTGTTCGGTGGCGGGCATCTCGATCGGCACCCGCTGCGTAATTTCCATCCCGAAGTGCGAGAGGTCATAAATTTTCTGGGGATTGTTGGTCAGCAGCCGCAGTGTTTTTGCGCCAAGCTCACGCAGAATCTGCGCGCCGATGTAATATTCCCGTTCATCCCCGCCGAAGCCCAGCGCGAGATTGGCCTCCAGCGTGTCCATCCCACGGTCCTGCAGCTCGTAGGCGCGCAGCTTGTTGATCAGGCCGATGCCCCGCCCCTCCTGCCGGAGATAGAGCAGGATGCCCCGGCCCTCCCGTTCAATCTGCGCCATGGCCGCGGCAAGCTGTCCGCCGCAGTCGCAGCGGATTGAGCCGAAAGCGTCTCCGGTCAGGCATTCGGAGTGAACCCGGCAGAGAAGGTTCTCCCCGTCCCCAATCTCCCCCTTGACCAGCGCGACGTGATGCTCCCCGTTGAGTCGGTTGATGAAGCCGACCGCCCGGAAGCTGCCGTATCTGGTCGGAAGCGCCGCGTCGGCCACCCGTTCCACCAGCTTGTCCCGGCGCTTGCGGTACTCCTGCAGGCCGCGGATGGTAATCATCCGCAGACCCCAGTGCTCCGCAAATTCCAGAAGCTCGGAGGTGCGCATCATTCCGCCGTCCTGCCGCATGATTTCACAGCAGAGGCCGCATTCCTCAAGGCCGGCCAGCCGCAGCAGATCGACGGTGGCCTCGGTGTGGCCGGCGCGTTCCAGAACGCCGTTTCTGCGGGCAAGCAGCGGAAACATGTGTCCCGGGCGGCGAAACTCCTCCGGCCGGGCGCCGGGGTCTGCGCAGCGCAGGGCGGTGATGCTGCGCTCTCCGGCGGAGATGCCGGTTGCCGTGGAAATATGGTCGATCGAGACGGTGAAGGCCGTCTGATGGTTGTCGGTGTTTTCCGGCACCATCTGCGGCAGGGCGAGCCGGCGGCAGACCGTCTCGCTCATCGGCATACAGATCAGTCCTTTGGCGTGGGTCGCCATGAAATTAACCCGTTCGGTATCGGCGAATTCGGCGGCACAGATCAGATCTCCCTCGTTTTCCCGGCCGGGGTCGTCGGTCACAAGGACCAGCTCGCCCGCCCGAAGAGCTTCCAATGCTTCGTCGATGGTGTTGTATGGCATGATTGCTTCCTCCTTTTCGATGATGGAATCCAACGGCGTTCCCTTGGAGCCGCCGCAATTTGCCGGCGCTTCAGAAGCCCAGTGCGGAGAGGGCCTCCGCCGTCAGGGCGCCGGCCGGCTTTTGACCCATACCGGCTTGCAGCAGGCGTTCTACATAGCGGCCGATACAGTCGTTTTCCAGGTTGACTGTATCTCCCGGCCCTCGTCCGCCGAGGCTGGTCAGGGAGGCGGTGTGCGGAATCACCGACACCCTGAAGAAGCCGGGCCCTGTATCGGCCACTGTCAGGCTGATGCCGTCAACGGCGACCGAGCCCTTGGGGACGATCAAACGCAGGATTTCGGGGCAGCATCCGATTGTGTACCAGACGGCGTTTCCCTCACGGGCGACCGAGCGGATGCTGCCACTTCCGTCGATGTGTCCGGTGACAAGATGGCCGCCGAAGCGGCCGTCCGCGGGCATCGCGCGTTCGAGATTCAGCCGCGTGCCGGGGGAAAGCAGCCCCAGATTGGAGCGGCGCAGCGTCTCGGGCATCACATCGGCGGAAAAGCCGTCCTCTGCCAGGGATGAGACAGTAAGACAGACGCCGTTGACCGCGATGCTGTCCCCGACGCGGCTCCCGTCGAGCGCCGCGCGGCAGCGGACCGCGAGGACCCCTCCGCCGCCGGAAGCGGGGCGCAGTGAGCGCAGGATGCCGGTTTCCTCAACAATTCCCGTAAACATTGCCGCACACCTCCCCTTCAATCAGCAGATCCTCCCCGAGAGGAGTGATCGTCCGGCGCAGGAGCCGGAATGCCTCCGCCGGGCTTTCGACGCCCTGTCCGCCGACCGGGGAGGGGGCGGCCGCTCCGCCGAAGAGCTTCGGCGCCAGATAACATTGAATCCGCTGGACCAGATGCGCGTCAAGCATCGCGCCGTGCAGCGCCGCACCTCCCTCCAGCAGAATGCTGTCGATTCCACGTTTCCCGAGCGCGGCCGTCAGATCGGGAAGAGAGAGGCGCTCATCCGTTCCCCTCGGCAGGGTCAGCGTTTCGCAGCCGGCCTTCCGGTAGGGGGAAAGCCGGGCAGGCTCTCCGACGCAGGTGGCGATCAGGGTGGGGACCTCCCGGGCGGTGCGGACGATCCGGCTGTCCGGCGGGGTGCTCAGGCTGCTGTCGCAGATAATCCGCAGAGGGTTGCGTCCGCCCTCGATCCGGCAGGTGAGCAGAGGATCGTCCGCCAGCACCGTCCCGAGCCCCACCATCACCGCCGCGTAACGGCCGCGGTCCCGATGCACCCGTTCCCGCGCTGCCTCCCCGGTAATCCAACGGGAAGCGCCGGTCCGGGAGGCGATTTTGCCGTCGAGGGTCATCGCGTATTTGAGTATGACATAGGGCGTTCCGGTGCGGATGTAATGAAAGAACGGCGCGTTGATCGCGCCGCATTCTTCTTTGAGAATTCCGGTCACGACCTCAAGCCCCCTTTCCCGCAGAAGGGAGATTCCGCGGCCTGCCACCAGCGGATTCGGGTCGAGGGAGCCGACGACGACCCGGCGGATTCCGCTTTCGAGAATCGCGTCGGTGCAGGGGGGATTTCTGCCGGTGTGGCAGCAGGGCTCGAGGTTGACATAGAGCGTCGCTCCCTCAGGGGAGCCGGCGCAGTGCCGAAGCGCGTTTCGCTCTGCGTGCGGCCCGCCGTACCGTTCGTGCCAGCCCTCTCCCAGCGTCCGGCCGTCCCGGACGATGACTGCTCCGACCAGCGGGTTGGGATTGACCTGTCCGATGCCCCGTTCCGCCAGATGAAGCGCCCGCCGCATCCATTTTTCGTCCTCCATTCAAAACACCTCCTGATATAAAAAGCCCCGAACAGGCAGTTCGGGGCTTTCTCAGAGAGGCAGCGCGCACAGGCGCGCGGCCCGGCGGAAAATTTCCGGCGGGCGGTGCGCGGGGACAGCCGCCGCGGGCGCCGTCCGCAAAAATGCTCCGAAATGAAAATTCATTTCGGAGCATTGCCAACAAACGCCCGCATCCGCTGATGCGCAGGCTCTGTAATCTTCTTATCATCCAGACTGTAACTGTCGGCCCCGGAATCGCACCGGATCTGCCTTGCGGCTCGTGGGCTGTACCACCGATCGGGAATTTCACCCTGCCCCGAAGATGCTGTTCAATTTTGTTCCCTATCATACGGACAAAAGAAAAGTTTGTCAAGCGGAGAACGCGGGATATAATCCGAGCAAAAGGGAGAAAATCAAGGGTTTTACGGAAAAATCTCCAAAATTCCCCTAATCCGCCGCAAGCTGTTCCAGATGGCAGAAGGGCTGGCCGTTGACGATTTCTATTACGCCGTAGCTGTTGAAAATTCCGTCGCGCGGCTCGGAAAGGCTGCCCGGATTCATAAGGGTCAGAGTGCCCTCATTGAGGCAGCAGCGCCGGTGGGTGTGGCCGAACAGGGCGACCTTGGCACCGCTGGAGCGGGCAAACGAGCGGATGCCGTCGAGGCTGTACCGCACCGAAAAGCTGTGGCCGTGGCAGGCAAAGAGCCGGACTCCGCCCTCCTCGAAGAGCAGATGGTCGGGAGCCATGGAAAAAAGGTCGCAGTTGCCCCGGACCGAGAGCAGGGCCAGTCCGGGAAAGGCCGCGCGCAGGTCGTCAACCTCCTGCTCCCCGTCTCCGAGGTGGACAAAAAGATCGGTCCGGCCCTTTTCGACGAGAGCGAGACGGTAAAGACGGTCAAAGTCCCGGTGGGTATCCGAGACGACAACGATTCGCATGGAAGCTTCCTCCGGCGGCGGGAGACGGTCACAGGACCCGTTTCCGCGGAATTTGAGCAGACTGCCCCTATTTTACCGTTCGGAAAGGCGGAAGTCAAGCGGGGCAAAAATCAATAGGCCGCACGAAGCAGCTCTTCCTCCATCGGGAAGGTGGAAACGTTGCTCACCCCGGCCGACAGCACCCCGTAGGGAGCGGCGGCGCTGAGGAATCCGGCGAGGGCCGCGGGATCTCCGGTCATCTCGATGCGCAGGGCGCTGTCGGTGCGTCCGCAGATCATCGCGCCGTGGGCGGCGCAGAGATGGCTCGCCTCGGCGTGGGTCAGCGACCCGGCGCGCAGTGACAGGTGCAACGTTTCATCCTCACCGAGCGGGCGGGGAGAAAGCAGAGCGGCGGAACGCACCGTGCAGAGCTTGGCGGCCTGCTGTGCAATGCGGTCGAGCTGATGGGCGCCGCCGCCCACCACAGCGGTCAGGCGCGCATCGCCCGACCAGTCGCGGGTCAGATTCATGCCCTCAAGAGAGCACCCCCAGCGTCCCAAAATACCGCAGAAGCGAGAAAGGGCGTCGGCCGCATCGGTGGCCAGCAGGCTCATCAGAAACAGTTCCTTGTTGTTTTTCATCGTCAAATGCTCCCCTTTTCTTTTCCAGACCAACAAAAATGCCTTTGTCTCCTGATCTTCAAGAGACAAAGGCATGTCATGCGCTCTGCGGTACCACTCTTGTTGCCGCCTGAAAAGACGGCCCCTCGGTCGAACATCGGGCTGCCAGCAGCCGAATGCCGAACGTCATAACGGACGTTAACCGTGTGAGTCTACTCGGAGAATTTCCTTTGGGTCACCTGCTCGGGGACGATTTTCGCCGCGGACGCGCCGCTGTCTCACACCAACCGACAGCTCTCTGAAGACGCCAACTGCGCGGGTACTGTTCCCTTCTTCGCATTTGTGGTCTGTTTAATTATAGTGTCATTATAGGCCGGGATTTGAAAAATGTCAACCCCTTTTGCATCAATTCGTTTCACCGTTTGCGAGCAGCGATTCGATGAACTGCTTGGCCACACGCGGGGAACGCCCCGAACGGTGGAGCGCGAAGGCCTCCGCCCGGGCGAAAAGCTCCTCACGCGGCATCGAAATCTCATGCAGGTCGGCAAGCTGGCCGACGATGCCGATATACTTCTCCTTGTCGGGCTTCTCGAAGGTAATGGTAAGGCCGAAGCGGTCGGAAAGGCTGGTCAGCTCGGCGATGGTGTCGTTATAGTGGAGGTCGTCCCCATCCCGATCGGCAAAACTTTCCTTGACGAGATGGCGGCGGTTGCTGGTGGCATAGATCGCCACATTGCCGGTCTTGGAGGAAACCGATCCCTCGAGCACCGCCTTGAGGGTGGCGTAGCTGTCATCGTCCCGGCTGAAGGAGAGGTCGTCGATGAAAAGGATGAAGTGCAGCGGATTGACGCTCAGACGGTCAAGCAGCGCGGGAATCTCGACGATCTGGCTCTTTTTCAGCTCGATCAGGCGCAGGCCGCGGTCAAAAAGCTCGTTGACCACCGCCTTGACGGTCGATGATTTTCCGGTTCCGCTGTCGCCGTAAAGCAGGACGTTGGCGGCGGGGCGGCCTTCGAGCAGAGCCACGGTGTTGTCGAGCACCTGGCGGCGCTGCTGCTCGTAGCCGGGCAGGCAGTTCAGGGTGATCGGATCGGGGTTCAGCACCGGGATCAGCTGATGGTTCTCGAAGAGGAACATCCGGTGGCGGACAAAGATGCCGTATCCGTAGCGGGAAATTTCCACCAGCCGGTCGCCGTAGCATTTGCGGAAATCGTACCCGGTGATCTCATAGGACGGCAGGAAGCCCTTGTAGCCGACGAGATCCTTCATGTCCTCGCTGGCGATCTGGCTGATCTGCTCCAGAAGCCCGAGCTCCTGCCGGAACGCCTCCTCAAAGCAGGGGGAGATCGGCCGGTTGAGAGCCAGCGCCGCCATAACCGGGTTTTCGTCGCAGAGGACCGCCGAAAGGATATAATCCGAGAGGTTGTCGCCATGCTCATAAAGGGCGGCGGCAAATTTCGCATAGCGCCGGACGCGGGCGGGGATATCCCCATGCTCGTCAAAAAGATCCTGAAGCGCCGCGATGACCGGGTCCTCCAGCAAATTACGGAAAATCACCAGGCTGCGCAGCCGCAGGCCGGGTTCATAAACTCTTGCCATCAAGAAAACCACCTTTCGATGTGGAATTTGGGAATTCCTTTTATTTTATTTTATCGCACTTCACGGTGGCTGTCAAAAGATTTGGGGCTTTCTTTTCTGAAAATTCCATGTTATTCTGTAGATATTATACAAATAGGCGGGGGAGGCTTTGTGGTGAAGATCATAGACGCACATCTGCATCTCAATAAAAACGAAAAATTTGACCAGCTCGGGGAGCAGGGCGGTCCGAGGAACGATCTGCCGTCCCTGCTGCGGGAATTTGAACGGCTCGAGGTTGCGGGCTGTGTCGTCATGGGAACCGGACGGCTCGATGAAGATCCCTGCCGGGCGGGACTTTTCAACCTCGCCGGGGAGCCGGACCCGGACCACTACCGGTATCCCCCGCAGGTCTGCTTCTGCATCGGGGTCGATCCCGAGGGGCTGAAACCGGGGCGGCTGGAACGGACCCTCGCGGATTACCGCCGGGTGCTTGCCTGCCCGAACTGCGTGGGGTTTAAGATCTACCTTGGCTACAAGCCGTATTTTGCCTACGACCCGATCTATACCCCCGTCTATGAGCTGGCGCGGGAATTTGACCTGACGGTTGCCTATCACACCGGGGACACCGCGAGCAGCACCGGGCGTCTGCGCTTCGCCCATCCGCTGGCGATCGACGAGGTGGCGGTGGCTTATCCAAAGCTGCGGCTGGTGATCTGCCATTTTGGCAGCCCGTGGATGGCTGACGCCGCCGAGGTGGTGGCCAAGAACCCCAATGTTTACACCGATCTTTCGGGGCTGGCGGTGGGACGGCCCGAGACAGCGGATTTCCGCGGCCGTTTTTCCCACTATGTTTCGGAGCTTTCAGGCTGGCTCGCCTTTGCCGAGAAGTGGGACCGGGTGATGTTCGGCACCGACTGGCCGCTGGTCAGTCTCGAACACTATATTGCCCTGATCGCCTCCTGCGTCCCGGCCGCCCATTGGGAACAGGTTTTTTACCGCAGCGCCCTCTCGGCCTATCCCAAACTCGGAAAAATCTTGGAATAACCGCCTCCCGTTTCATCAATCTGTTTCCTGTTGTGGCATTTTGTGCCGGATTGGAATAACATGAAACAGATTGTTTGAGGAGGTTTTTCGGTGATGAACCAATACCCGCCGCGTTTCTTTCTCAGCGCCCAGACTCCGCTGGGGTTTGTTTCACGGCTGTCTCTGCTTGCCGACCCGGACCGTTTCCCGCAGGTCTGGCTGCTCAAGGGGGGAACACGCGCCAAAAGATCGGCGCTGATCGTGCGTCTCGCCGAGACCGCCGAGGAATCCGGACAGCAGGTCTGCCGGGTGCTCGATCCTCTGGCGCCCATGCTGCTTGAGGCGGCTTTCTGGGATGGATTTTCGGTCATCGACGCCGCCGGACCCCACCCGATCGAGCCGCGTTATCCCGGCGCGGTGGAGCGGGTTGTCTGGCTCGGAGAATGCTGGGATGAGCAGGAGCTTGCCGCGCTGCGCCGCGATCTGATCGCCGCGGACAGAGAGAACACCCGGCTGCTTGAGCAGGCGCGGCGCTATCTGGGGGCGGCGGATACCCTTTTGGGGGACCGCTTCCGGATGGCGAACGAGGCGACTGACCGGGCCAAGATCGAGCGGCAGGCCGACCGGATCGCCGCGCAGGAGTTTTCCCGGCCGCATGGAGACGTGCGGGAGGGGGTCTGTCTGCTTTCCACCACCGATCATGCCTGCGGGCCGGTCGCCGACGCGATGGAATCGCTCGGGCGGGTGGTGCTGCTTGAAGACGAAATCGGCCCCTCGGCGTCGCATCTGCTCGCCGCGCTGCGCCGCCGGGGCGGCGAGCGGGCGCAGCGGATGCTCTGCGGCTACAGCCCCTTTTCCCCTTATGAACGGCTCGAGCAGCTGATCTTTCCCGATCTTTCGCTGGGCTTTTTCACCGTCAACGAGAGGCTCCCGGCGGTGAAGAATCCGCAGCGGGTGATCAACGCCCGCCGCTTCACAGACCGGGAGATTCTCGCCGCCTGCAAAAGCCGCATCGCCTTTCACCGAAAAGCGGCAAGACAGATGACCCTTCTCGCAAAGGAAACCCTCGCTCTCGCGCGGGAGGAGGCCGATCGGATCGAGCAGCTTTATGCCCGGGCGTTTTGCCCCGAGCGGTTTGAGCTTTTCTGCGCCCGTCTCTGCGCGGAACTTCCGGAAGGCTGAATACCCTAAAGTCTGCGTCCCGGTACGTCTGCGCGGCGTGCCGGGATTTTTTCATGCCGGTGATGGACAAAACCCGCTGGAATCATTATAATAAAAATAATGATTATTGATTTGAAGGAGCGCCATGGCTATTCTGATCTTTTTGCTGCTGGTCACAGTGCCGGCGGTACTGCTGGTCTGCCGGACCGAGCAGCGGACCAAACGCGGCTGCGGCCGCGGCTGTGCAACCTGCGGCAACCGGGCGCTCTGCCATCCCGGGGAAAAGCACCGGACATCCGGCAGCGAAGAAAAGAGAGGCCGTCCCGCCGGTTGACGGGACGGCCTCTCTGCCGTCGGGCGGCAGAAAAATTCAGTCCTCGGTTCTGGTGACGGCAATCGAGAGCTCGTCGAGCGATTTCGAATCGACGGTGTTCGGGCAGTCGGTCATCAGCTCGCTGGCGTTCTGAACTTTCGGGTAGGCGATCACGTCGCGGATTGAATCCTTGCCCAGCAGCAGCATCACCAGACGGTCAAGGCCGTAAGCCATGCCGCCATGCGGCGGGACGCCGTACTTAAAGGCGTTGAGCAGAAAACCGAACTTCTCCTGCGCTTCCTCCGGACTCATGCCGAGCGCCGCGAACATCCGGCTCTGCACCGAGGGATCGGAAATTCGGATCGAGCCGCCGCCCAGCTCGGTACCGTTGAGGACCAGATCATAGGCTCGCGCACGGCAGTGACCGGGATCGGACTCCATCTTGTCCAGATCGTCGAGGTTTGGGCTGGTGAAGGGATGATGCATCGCGAAGTAGCGGCCCTCGTCGGGGTCGTACTCGAAAAGCGGGAAGTCGGTGACCCAGAGCAGGTCATAGCTGCCTTCGGGGATCAATGCCAGCCGCTTGGCGAGGTTGAGGCGCAGCGCGCCGAGCGCGGCGAAAACGACCGAATCGCGGGGATCGGCCACCACCAGCAGCACGTCGCCGGTTTCCAGCCCCATCCGCTCGTGAACTGCCGAGACCTCATCGGGCGTAAGGAACTTTTCAAATGAGGAGGAATGCGCGTCGGCGGTTGCCCGGGTAAAGGCAAGGCCCTTGGCCTTGAAGAGCTTGGCGACGTCGGCGAGCTTGTCGATTTCCTTGCGGGAGAGGGTGCCTGCCGCGCCTTTGACATTGATCGCGCGCACACTGCCGCCCGCTTCCATCGCGCCCTTGAAAACGGCGAATTCGGTGTTTTTCAGCAGGTCGGTCAGATTGACCAGCTCAAGGCCAAAGCGGGTGTCCGGTTTATCCGAGCCGAAGCGTTCCATGGCCTCCTGCCAGGGGAGACGGCGCAGCGGAAGCTCGAGGTCGCGGCCGAGAATCTCCCTGAAGATCCGCTTCATCAGCCCTTCGTTGACCGTCTGGACATCGATCTCATCGACAAAGGACATCTCGAGATCGATCTGGGTGAATTCGGGCTGGCGGTCGGCGCGCAGATCCTCGTCGCGGAAGCAGCGGGCAATCTGAAGGTAACGGTCAAAGCCCGCGAGCATCGAAAGCTGCTTGTAGAGCTGCGGAGACTGGGGCAGCGCGTAGAACTTGCCGGGATGCACCCGCGAGGGAACAAGGTAATCGCGGGCGCCCTCAGGAGTCGATTTGATGAGGATCGGGGTTTCGATTTCGACAAAATGATTTTGGTCGAAGTAATCCCGCACCAGCTTGACGATGCGGTGCCGCATCAGGATGGCCGACTGCAGCTCGGGACGGCGGAGATCGAGGTAGCGGTAGCGGAGCCGCAGCTCTTCGTTGGTCTTGATGCCGTCCTTGATGTCGAAGGGAGGAGTTTCGCTGACCGCAAGAATTTTCAGTTCCGTGACATAAAGCTCGACCTCGCCGGTCGGGATATCCCGGTTGACCGATTCGCGGCGGCGCAGCATCCCTCTGGCCATCAGCACGTACTCACCGCGCACCGAGGCGGCCTTTTCAAAAGCGGCGCGGTCGCTGGAGTCATCAAAGGCGAGCTGGGCGATGCCGGTGCGGTCGCGCAGGTCGATAAAAATCAGGTTGCCGAGGTTGCGCTGCTTGGCCGCCCAGCCCGCGAGTACCAGCTCCTGCCCGATTTGGGCGGTGGTAAGCTCTCCGCAGTAGGCGGTGCGCTTGAGTCCGTTCATGGTGTCTGCCATTTTCTATTCGCTCCTTTGAACTGTTTCTGGTTTTGTATCGTCACGCCGCGGCATTTTGGATGCGGCGCAGAACGCGCGGAGCCGGGGAAAACAAAACACCCCGCCCCTCAATTTTCAGAAGGGGCGGGGAGAATTCTCCGCGCGGTGCCACCCTTGTTCTGGAAAGGACGGAGCCTTTCCACTCGTTGACCCCTTAACGCGGGGCGGTCGGAGGGCGTTTTGCACCCCCGGCTCTGCGAATGTCCTTCGGCCGGACCGCGCCGGGGGCTTGCAGCCATGCCGCCGTACACGGCGGCGCGGCCCCCTTCTCTGTGGGCGCGGATCTGCGGCTTACTGCTTTCGCGTCGCAGCCGTTCAATGCGGGAAGTCCAAGCGGCCCAAAACAGGCCGCGCACGATCATCACGCAGTTTCGAAGCTCAATGCCTCGGGCTTATGATTTTTCTTTGGCCGGGGCCGCGCTTTTCAGGCGCGTGAGCCGGCGCTTTGGGTTTGCGATACTTCTCCGGCCGGGGCCGCGCTTTTCAGGCGCGTGAGCCGGCGCTTTGGGTTTGCGATCTTTCTTTGGCCGGGGCCGCGCTTTTCAGGCGCGGGGGTCAGCGCTTTGGATTTACGATATTTCTCCAGTCGAGGTCGCCCTTTTCAAGCGCATGAATCAGCGCCTCGGCGGTGGCAATATTGGTTGCAACGGGAATCGAGTGGACGTCGCAAAGACGGATCAGGTTTGCCTCGTCCGGCTCGCCGGCCTTCATGGTCAAGGGATCGCGCAAAAAGAGCAGCAGATCAATTTCATTGCAGGCGATGCGCGCTGCGATCTGCTGGTCCCCTCCCTGCTCGCCCGAGAGGAAGCGGAAGATACGAAGCCCGGTGGCCTCGGCCACGAGCTTGCCGGTCGTCCCCGTCGCACAGATGTTGTGCTGGCTGAGGATGCCGCTGTAGGCGATGCAGAACTGGACCATCAGTTCCTTTTTGGAATCGTGCGCGATCAAAGCGATGTTCAAGAAAACTCCTCCTTTATGTCGAACGGTCCGCTTACCGTAGCCGGCCGATGTTGAGAAGGACCCGTTCACCGAGCAGCCGGCGTGCGAGGTCCTCGATCTCCCCCATCGCGGGGGAGGCAGCGGGGGGAAGGGCGCCGCGAGCTCCGGCTTGCGGGAGGGCGGGGTCCTCGGGAATCACGGAAATGAGCTGCGCGCCCACCGTATCGATGATCGAATCGAGGTTGGGCAGATCGGCGGAGAGCTGCCGGGTGGAAAACTTGTTGACGATCAGGCGGGGCGGGGTGCGCTGAAGCATGGAAACCGCCTTGGCGGCATCCCGAACCGAAACCGGGTCAGGCGTTGTGACCACCAGAGCAGAGGTGCAGAGCGAAGCCGCAACGTCAAATCCGCGCCCCAGTCCGGCGGCGGCGTCGAGAATCAGCTCATCATAGCAGCCGCTCATCCCTCTGAGCAGAGAAGCAAGCGCGTTGGGGTCGGGAACGAAATACCGGTCGGATGGCGCGGCGATCAGATGCAGGTTGCCCTTCGGCACATCGCAGACGGTGACCGCTTTGACCGGCTTGCAGCGTCCGCAGAGGTAATCGGAGAGGTCGTATACCACCCGGTCGGAAACGCCCAGCAGCAGGTCAAGGCCGCGCAGGCCGCTGTCCAGCTCGATCAGCAGAACATTGCGGTCACGCCGGCAGAGCGCATGAGCGAGCAGCATCGAGACGGTGGTTTTCCCGGTGCCTCCCTTTCCGGAGGTTACTAACAAAATTTTCGGCATCGGATGACCCCTTTCTGTCAAGTTTAACACAAAAAATTCAGCTTGAACAG
Organism: Yanshouia hominis; assembly: GCA_014385025.1. GTDB lineage: Bacteria > Bacillota > Clostridia > Oscillospirales > Ruminococcaceae > Yanshouia > Yanshouia hominis. The sequence goes on from JACRTB010000010.1 coordinate 38,592, forward strand.
ATGGAACTTCGCAAATTTCTGAAAAAATTTCAATGCGGCGGCCCGCCTGTTACCCGGCCGGCACAGAAGAGGGGGCGCCGTCCGGCTGACCGCCGGGCGAAGACGCCGTTTCGGCGGAAGATCCGCTCCCGGCGGAGGCCCCGGCTTCGGTTTCGGCCCCGGCTTCGGTTTCGGCCCCGGCTTCAGCCTCTTCCCCCTGACCGGGGAAGAAATAGGCGTCCAGCACCTTGCGGGCGACCGGCGCGCCGGTATAGCCGTGCCACCCCTTTTCGATGACCACCGCGATGGCGATCTGGGGATCCTCGGCGGGGGCGAAGCAGATGAAGGTCGAGTTGGGAAATTCGCGGGTCTGCGGGGTGCCGGTTTTGGAGGCCACCGTCAGCGGGTAATTCCCCAGCCGGCTGTAGGCGGTGCCGCGCGGGTCGTGGGTCGCCTGAATCATGCCCTCGAAAATCGGGTCGTAAAGGCTTTCCGGAAGGCCGAGATCGCTGAGAACCTCGGATTCCGGCGCCTGCATCACGTCGGTCCAGTCATAGTAGGAGGAGACGGACTTCACCAGCTTGAGCCGGGTGCGGACGCCGCGCCGCGCGATGGTGGCGCAGTAGTTGGCGAGCTGGAGCGGCGTGTAGCCGTTGTCGAGCTGCCCGATGGCAGCCTGCAGCGCGTCTCCGGGAAAGGGGGTGTCCGGGTTGCACTGGGTGCCGGAAGCCTCCGAAAGCTCGATGCCGGTGGGGGAGCCGAGTCCCAGTGCCCGGGCGTATTCATTCAGCCTGGCAATGCCGAGCTGCCGTCCGGTGTCGTAGAAAAAGATATTGCAGGAGTGGCGCAGCGCATCGGTGACGGTAAAAAGGCCGTGCCAGCCGAGGCAGGTGGGCTGATAGCCCGGCGCATAGAAGGTGTAGACGTGCTGGCAGTTGACCCGGGTTTCCGGCGTGATGACCCCCTCGGCCAGTCCGGCGATGCCGGTCACCGGCTTAAAGCAGGAGCCGGGGGCGTAAATTCCTGAAAAAGCCCGGTTCAGAAAGGGATAGAGCGGGTCGGCGGCGTTGCCGGCGTAGTCGGCGGAATAGGTTTCGAGATTGTAGGAGGGATAGGTGACGGCCGCAAGCAGCTCGGAGCTTTTGATGTCAATCGCCACAACCGCCCCGGCGTTGGCCTCCCGGCCTTCCCCGGCGGGGGCCGTTTCGTTGAGCAGCTTGATTTCGGCCTCGAGCGCCTCGGCGGCGGTGCGCTGAATCTCCTTATCCAGCGTCAGCACCACCGAATTCCCAGGGATGGCGGGGCGCTCCTCCTCGATGCCGATCACATGGTAGGAGGCGTCAAGATCGATGCGGCGCACACCGTCGGTGCCGCGCAGCGTCGGCTCAAAGGTCCGCTCAATGCCCTCCTTTCCGACGAGATCCTCGCGGGTGTAGCCCTTGTCCTGGCTGAGGTATCCCTCCAGCTCGTCGGCAAAGATCGCCCCGACCCGGCCGACAATGTGCGGCGCCAGTCCGCCGTCCCGGTAGGCGCGCTTGGCGGTTTCGGCCACTTCCACTCCCGGCAGGGTGTGGACGATCTGCCGCAGGTAGATGGCGGTTTCGAGCGAGACGTCCTCGGCAAAGGTGTAGCGGGTTGAGAGCGAATATCCCTTGCGCTCCATTTCATAGCGGACCGCGCCGATATCCCGCGCGTCCTGCATGGGGTAATCCCGCAGGCCGTAACGCTCGCACAGCCAGTAAAAAACGTCGGGCGCAAGGGCGTAGGTGTTGGTTTCGAGGTGCTCCCGCAGACGGCTGACGGCGGTGTCATCGCCTGAAAAGGCGGGAACATCCCCCTCAATCACCAGCGGAAGGTTGTCGATCCACGGCTCGCCCGACTCGCGCAGCAGCCGGATCAGCCGCAGGATCGTCTCGTTGTCCGCGTCGGAGGAGGTAAGCGCACGGTCGAACAGGATGTTGTAGCAGGGTTCATTGTAGGAGAAGGGGCTGCCGTTGCGGTCGAGAATTTCGCCGCGGGCCGCCTTGATGACCTGCGTGCGGCTGCTGCCCTTCTGCTGCTGGGCGAGGTAATAGGAGCCGTCCACAATCTGAATCTGCACCAGCCGAAAGGTAAAAACCCCCAGCACCGCCCAGAAAAAGGCCCCCAGCAGGATGAGCCGCAGGCGGTCGCGGTCAATTTTCATTCCGAGGGGTCAGCTCCTTTCCTGTAACATATCCGAGGGCAATTTCGCAGGCCGCGCGGAGAAAATCCGGGTGCCGGTGCAGGACATCACCGGCCCGGCAGGCGGAAATTCCCGTGGGCCGCGCAAGGAAAATCAGCGGGCGGCTTCCTCAAAGGCGAGACGAATTTTCCGGACCAGCCAGAAGCAGCCCATTCCGAAAACGGCGGTTGATGCGGCGGATGGGAAGGTTCGGGTGAACAGCAGACGGGCCGCGCCCTCATAGCCCCACATGCCGTAAATGAGATAATGGGCGGCCAGCCCGTAGATCAGCGCAAAGCCGCCCGAGAGGAGGAAGGCGCTCTTGACAGTGGGCTGGATCAGGTAGATGATCAGCAGGCCGCAGCCGCACCCGAGGACCAGAAAGAAAATCGACGCGGCCCCGAAAATGTGAAAAACGGCGGTGTCGCAGAGCAGCCCCCCGAACAGCCCGAACAGCCCGCCGGAAAACTCCCCCTCGTTCATCGCGACGGCCGTCACCATCGAGATGACCAGCACAGGGCGCAGCGCCGGGGGAAAGAGGGCGGGCGTTTCCTGCAGCAGATAGGCCAGCAGAATCAGCAGGGTGTAGATGAAATTTTTCCAGAGAAAGAGGCGCAGCGTTTTCTGTTCCAACAGCCTGCCTCCTCACTGGGTTGATTCGGGGGCAGCCTGCCCCTCGAAGCTCTTAACGACCAGAACATCCCGAACCGCGCGCAGGTCGGCGGGCGGTTGGATGACCGCGTTGAGGGAAAGCCCCTTGCTGTCGGGGCGCAGCTCGCTGATGGAGCCGATGACAAGATCCCGGGGAAACACCCCGCCGATTCCGGTGGTCGCGATGATATCCCCCGGCCGGGCCTGAGACTCGCGCGGCAGGTAGGAGAGCAGAAGCATCCCCTGTTCTGCAAGCGGAAGCTCTCCGGAGGTCACCCCGATCTCGCGGGTGACGCTGTCCATCGCGCCGACCTGAATCGCCACATCGAGGATGGTCAGCACTTTGGAATAGGTGAAGCCGACCTCCGACACGAGGCCGACCAGACCCTCTTCGGTGATGACGGGATCATTGACGCTGATTCCGTCGTTGCTGCCCTTGTCGATGGTGAAGGAATAAAAGCGGGAGGCGGTGTCCCTTCCGACGACCATCGCCGGTTCAAAGTCAAAATCGGGGTTCTTGTCCCGAATCTGCAAATATTCCTTGAGCTGTTCGTTTTCGGATTTTGTCCGCTCATATTCGACGAGCATCGAACGCAGGGCGGCATTTTCATCCCGCAGGGATTCATTTTCCTGCGCCAGCCGCCGGCCTGAAAAAAGGCCGGCCGCCGCGTCGCTCACCGCATAGGAGATTCCGGCGCTCGCCCGCTGCAAAGGGGTCATCAGCCACGCGGTGAGCTGGCTGATCATCGGAACGGCGGTGCCGGAATAGGCCGCCCGCAGGGTAAACGCGAGGACCAGCGCGAGGATCAGCGCAAGGATTTTGAAGCGGGTTCCCTTAAAAAAATCGCCCATATGGCACCCCTCTCCTGAAAGGCGGAGACTCCGCCGTCTGGATGCAAAAGCGGGGCCCTGCCATCCAAACGGCCCCGGGCCCCGGCGTGTCCTGTGCTGTCAGTTTCCCTGTTTACCGCGGCTTGGAGTCGTCCCCGGTTGTCAGAACGTCCCGCAGCCGTTCGATATCCTCAAGAACGCGGCCGGTGCCGACGGCCACGCAGTCGAGCGGATTTTCGGCGATGTGGACGTTGATGCCCGTTTCCTTCGAAACGAGGGCGTCGAGCCCGCGCAGCAGCGCGCCGCCGCCGGTCAGGGTAATGCCATGGTCAATGATATCGGCGGCCAGCTCGGGCGGAGTCCGCTCGAGGGTGGTCTTGATCGCGTCGAGCACCTGGGAGATCGAGTCGGCGAGCGCCTCCCGAATCTCATAAGGCTCGATGGTGATGCTCTTGGGCAGGCCGTCGACAAGGTTGCGGCCCTTGATTTCGCGCGGCTCCTCATTTTCAAAGGGATAGGCCGACCCGATCTCGATCTTGATCTGCTCGGCGGTGCGTTCGCCGATCAGCAGGTTGTATTTGCGCTTGATATACTGGATGATGGCGGAGTCAAAGGAATCGCCGCCGATCCGCACCGAGCGGGCGGTGACGATGCCGCCCAGCGAAATCACGGCGACCTCGCTGGTGCCGCCGCCGATATCCACGACCATGCTGCCGGTCGCCTCGGCCACGGGCAGGCCCGCGCCGATTGCCGCGGCCATCGGCTCCTCAATGATCGAAACCCGCCGGCCGCCGGCCGCCACAGCCGCCTCGCGGACGGCGCGGCGCTCGACGTCGGTGACCCCGGACGGAATGCAGATAATGATGTTGGGATGGGAAAAGATCGAGCTGCCGCAGACCTTCTTGATGAACCGCTGCATCATGTTCGCGGTGATGTCGAAGTCGGCGATGACCCCGTCCTTGAGGGGGCGCATCGCAACGATTGAACCGGGGGTCTTGCCGATGACCTCCTTGGCCTCCTGCCCGACGTAAAGCACCTCGTCCTTGCGGGTGTCAACCGCCACGACCGACGGTTCCCGCAGGATGATGCCCTTCCCCTTCATGAACACAAGGGTGTTCGCGGTGCCGAGATCCATGCCGATATCCTTCGAAAAAGAAAACATAATACGGTTCCTCCTAGAATTTTTTGCGGCTGCGCCGGTGCTTCGGAAACAGGACGCTACAGCAGCCCCTGTTCCCGCATCAGGTGATAGAGCCCGCAGACCGGCAGCCCCATCACGGTGTAATAATCTCCGTTGATCCGTTCGATAAAGCGCGCGCCCAGTCCCTGGATGCCATAGGCTCCGGCTTTATCGGCCGGCTCGCCGCTGGCGACATAGGAGAGGATTTCATCCTCGCCAAGCGGCGCGAAGGTTACCTGCGCGCGGGAGACAAAGGCGTTTTCCATGCCGGGGGCGGGAAGCGCGAGGCAGACGCCGGTAAACACCTCATGGGTGCGGCCCGAGAGCTGCCGGAGCATCAGGGCGGCGTCGGCGTTGTCGCGGGGCTTCCCGAGGATAAAACCGTCGATTGCCACAACGGTGTCGGCGCCGATCACCGCGTCGCGCGGGCATTCCTGCTGGACGGCAAGGGCCTTGCGGCGGGCAAGGAGCAAAACCGCGTCGGCGGGGGAGAGCCCCGGAACAAGCGATTCATCAATATTGGAATTATGTACCAAAAAATCCTCCGTAATCAAACGGAGCAATTCCTGCCGCCTCGGGGAGGCGGAGGCAAGGATCAAACTCATCGAATCCCTCGTTTCCACAGGGGTAATAACCGGTCACAGCTTCTGTGCGACGCTCTTATAGACGAGCAGCGCGAGGGTGACGGTGATGATTTGGGCGACATTAAAGCCGATCTCGAAGCCAAAGGCGACCTTGAGAATCGCAAAATCGAGGACCAGCGGGTTGGCGGTGGAAAGGCCGACCGTACGGCCAAAGGCAAGCCAGCTCAGAAAGGGAATTCCCTCCGCGGCGGATGCGAGAAGCAGTCCGAGGATGACCCCGGCCAGCAGAAAGAAAAGAAAGGCAAGGTTGCGCTTGAGCTTCATGCCCTATCCCCTCCCGGTCGAGCCGAAGCCGCCCGCGCCCCGGGCGGTTTCATCAAGGGAGGAAACCTCGGCGATTTCGGGCAGGAGCACCGGCGTCACAACGAGCTGGGCAATCCGTTCGCCCGGCTCGATGGTGTAGGGCTTGTCCGAATGGTTGGTCAGCCCGACCCTGACCTCGCCGCGGTAGTCAGCGTCGATGACCCCGACCGCGTTGGAAGGGGCGATGCCATGCTTGATTCCCAAGCCGCTGCGGCCGAAAACAAGTCCGACCGTTCCTTCGGGCAGTGCGATGGCCAGTCCCGTGGGAAAGACCGATGCGCCGCCGGGCGGCAGGGTGACGGCCTGCCCGATATCGGCACGCAGGTCAAGCCCCGCGCTCTGGCCGGTTGCACGCTCCGGCAGAACGGCAGTGGGGGTTAATCTCTGAATCTTCAGTGTCATAAAATGCCTCTTTTTGTTCCGGCCGCCGCAAAAAAACGGCGGGAGATGGCGCCGCTTCCGCTCAGGGGTTCCGGCGCTCGGGGCTTTGGGATACCTTGGTCAGCAGCTCGAGCTGGCGGCGCATTTTCTCCATCTCCCGCTTGGCATCATCAAGTTCGATGCGGGCACGGGCGGCGTCCTCCAGATAGTCCGAGAGCTGGGAACGCATATGGTCGGCCGACTGCTCGCTCTTATAGAACGAATCGGCGTAGCTCAGCGCGGTCAGAATCAGGGCGGCGTTGGGAGAGAGCTTGGAGTCGCTGTCAAGCAGCTGGGAAACCTGCGCGTCGATCTCCCGGGCCAGACGGCGGACATACTCTTCTTCCTCAGGAGTCGCGATGGTGTACTCCGCACCCAGAATTTCAATCTTGACACGATTGGTCATGTTGGAAGTTCCCCCTTCTTGGCTGCCGCGCGCGCGGCGCGGCTGATCATGACCTATTATAGTACATTTTTCCCTTTCCGAAAAGCCTTTCCCGGATTTTTTTTGCCCGTTTCCGCTCTGCTGCTGCATTTGCGGGGGAAATCATGACCGCCGGCCGCGGCGGCGGTTTGCGCAGGCCCTTCGGCGCCTGTTGTCGGCCGGGCCTATCGGCCCGGTGAATTTCATCGGCTGGGGAAATTATCGGCTTTTCCGGTGGAAGCACCCAGCGAAAAAACGTTCTCTTCAGGCATCGGGCAAAGCAAGCTGACGCCGAAAAGCGATCAGCAGAAAAATCTCTGCCAGAACGGCAATCACCCTCTATGGACTGCGGGACCAATGATGGAGATTCCGGTGCGTCTTGAGACGCCTGCCGCCGGATTGGTTAGTGGTGATAACTCTCCTGCATGAACCGTACTGCCGCCAGGAAGCGGTGCGCTTTCTGCGCAGGCCGTACTGCCGCTATGACGCAGCCCGCTTTCCCGGATTTGCGTGGACAATCACTTTCGCATTGCTTTATGGGGATTCCCCGCGGCAACGCCGCAACGAAGGAGCGGGCTCCGTTTTTTCGGAGCCCGCTCAGGGACAGAAGAAGAGGAAGATATGAAAAAGAGGAAGAGGAGCAGAGAAAGGCCGCGCCATGCGGCAGAGCAAAGGGGAGAGGGGAAAGGAAAACGCTGCGGCGCCATGCCGGAAACCGTCCGCCTCCGGCGGGAGGCCGTCTGGCTTCTGACGTTATGATAGCCGATCGCCGGAATCGGTTCCATCAGGAACAGGTAAAAATCAGGAGAAAAGTTCGGAAGACTCCGCGAAACCCGTGCGCGGCATGGAAATTGTCCTTGATTCGAGGACGCTTCTGGCCCCCTGATGATGCGCCTCCCGGGTGGCACCGGGTCGGCCGGAGGCCTTGTTTTCCACAAAATTTACGATTTCCTGCACTGCAAACCATTCTTTTTTTCAGAGCGTTCATTGATTCCGCGGAAAAATATGTATATAATAGAATAACATGAGAATTTTTTCATGACGATATCCGCAATCCAAGGAGAAAGGAATCCTTTTATGAAGATCAAATCATTTGTGGAAAAGGCCGAACTGCGCCGGCGGCTTGTCGCGGCGCTGCGCGAGGATATGCTGGTCGAACCGAAGGACGCGACGATCGAGCAGTTCTACCGTGCGCTGGCCTCCACCCTGCGTGACCTGATGGGGGAAAAGCGCCGCCATTTTTCGGCCCGGACCGCTTTCCGCGCGCAAAAACAGGTCCATTATCTGAGCATGGAGTTCCTCCCCGGGCGCTCGATGAAGAATTCCCTCTACAACCTCTGCCTTGACGGCGTGGCGGCGGAGGTTCTTTCCGAATGGGAGGTCCGGCTGGAGCAGCTCTATGAATGCGAACCGGACGCGGGGCTCGGCAACGGCGGGCTTGGCCGGCTGGCGGCCTGCTACCTCGACGGGCTGGCCACCGACGGATTTTCCGCCACCGGTTATTCGATCCTTTACAAATACGGCATCTTTAAGCAGAAAATTATCGACGGCTGGCAGACCGAACAGCCCGACTACTGGATTCCGGGGGGCGATGTGTGGCTTGCCCCGCGCCCTGATCAGGCCACCGAGGTGCGCTTCGGCGGGGTGGTCAGCGATTGGTGGGAGGCGGGAATCCACCGCATTGAGCACACCGGCTATGAGACGGTCACCGCCGTCCCCCACGACCTCTATGTTTCGGGCTATGATTCGGAGGCGGTCAGCGTGCTGCGGCTCTATCAGGCCAAGAGTCCCGGGGTCGATATGGAGAAATTCAACCGCGGCGACTATCTCGGCGCCTTCGGCGCGACCAGCGTGGCCGAGACGATCTCCAATGTTCTTTACCCCAACGACAGCCATCTGGAGGGCAAGAAGCTGCGGCTGCGCCAGCAGTACTTCCTCTCGGCGGCCTCGGTCGGGGATATCATCCACCGTCATCTCTCGACCTACGGCTCCCTCGACCGCTTCGCGGAGCTCAATGCCATCCAGATCAACGACACCCACCCGGTTCTCGCCATTCCCGAAATGATGCGGGTGCTGCTTGACGACTGCGGCTACAGCTGGGAGCGGGCCTACGATGTTGTCACCCGGGTGTTCGCCTACACCAATCACACCGTCATGGCGGAGGCGCTTGAGCAGTGGGATGAAAACCTGATGGCGGAGCTGCTGCCCCGCATCATCCAGATTATCCGCGAGATCAACGAGCGGTTCTGCCGGGCACTCAAGGAGAAGCACGGCTGCTCCGACGCGGCCATCGCCCGCATGGCTCCCGTCGCCTACGGCATGGTGCGGATGGCGAACCTCGCCGTCGCGGTCTGCCACTCGGTCAACGGCGTCTCGACCCTGCATTCGAAGATCATCACCACCGACGTTTTCCCGGACTATTACAAGGTGGCTCCCTACAAGTTCAAGAACGTCACCAACGGCATCGCTTCGCGGCGCTGGCTCTGTCAGGCCAATCCCGGACTGACCGCGCTTCTGCGCGAGACGATTGGGGAGGGATTCCTGCACGATTTCTCCCAGCTCTCCCGCTTTGCCAAATACCGGTCGGACCCGGCGGTGCTCGAGCGGGTCCTTGCGGTCAAGCGGGAAAACAAGGTCCGCTTTGCCGGCTACCTCCGGGAAAAGACCGGCGCGGTGATTTCTCCCGACGCGGTCTTCGACGTGCAGGTGAAGCGGCTGCACGAATACAAGCGCCAGCAGCTCAACGCGCTGAACATCATCGCGGATTATCAGGCCATAAAAGCCGATCCCGGCCGCGAGTTTACCCCGCGCGTCCACATTTTTGGAGCGAAGGCGGCGCCCGGCTATTTCCTGGCGAAGCAGATCATCAAGCTGCTCTGCACCCTCGGCCAGCAGCTCGAAGGGGACAGGGACGTCGCCGGGCGGCTCAAGGTCGTGTTTCTGGAAAACTACAGCGTCACCCTTTCGGAGCTTCTGATGCCGTCAGCCGATTTTTCCCAGCAGATTTCGCTGGCCGGAACCGAGGCCTCCGGCACCGGCAACATGAAGCTGATGCTCGGCGGCGCAATCACCGTCGGCACCCTTGACGGAGCAAACGTCGAGATCTGTGATGCGGCCGGAATGGAAAACGAGCTGATCTTCGGGATGCGCGCCCATGAGGTGGGGGAGCTGCGCGCTGCGGGCTATGACCCCGGCGCGGTCTACGCGCAGGACCCGGTCCTGAAGACGGCGCTCGACGCCCTTGTCTCAGGCGAGCTGGGCGACCGCTTCCGGGAGCTGTACGATGCGCTGCGCTACACCGACCGCTATATGGCGCTGGCCGATTTTGCGGCCTACCGCGAGGCGATGAAGCGGTCGGACGGCGTCTGGCTCGACCGCAGGGGATTCGCTGAAAAGAGCCTGCTCAACACCGCCGCCTCGGGGGTCTTCTGCGCTGACCGCGCGGTCATGGACTATGCCCGGGATATCTGGGGCCTTGACAACTGAGCCGGGGCACCGACCAAAGGAGAACAATTTGAACCGACCCGATTTTATCTGCTTCGACAGCCTGTCGGAGGAATTCAAGTCGCCGCTCGGCGCGGTGCGGGCGGGGGAGGAGCTGCGTCTCTCGCTGCGGCTGCCGAAGCGAAGCGGCGCCCGGTCCCCGCGCCTGCTTGTCTACGCGGCCGACCGGTGGGAATCCCCTCTGTTGATCTCGCCGATGACCCTGCTGCGCGACGAGCCCGCGCAGGTGTGGTACACCGTGCGCTTTACGCCGCCGGCGCCGGCACTGCTCTTTTACCGCTTTGATGTCGATCTGGGCGGCCGGCGGGCATCGGTGCTCCGCGGCAAAAACCTCTTTGAAGGAGGGATGGGCGACGGATTTTCGGAACACTGGCAGCTCACCGTCTGCGATCCGGAAATGAAACCGCCCGCGGCCCTTGCGGGGGGACTTCTCTACCAGATCTTTCCCGACCGTTTCTTTGCAAGCGGACAGCCGAAGCGGGATGTCCCGCAGGACCGGGAGCTGCGCGCCGACTGGGGCGGAGAGCCGCGGTGGAGACCGGATTCCGACGGAAAGGTGCGCTGCGGCGACTACTTCGGCGGCGACCTCGAGGGCATCCGGCAAAAGCTGCCCTACCTTGAGTCGCTGGGGGTGACCGCCCTCTATCTCAATCCCATCTTTGAGGCCCATTCAAACCACCGCTACAACACCGCTGATTACCGGAAGATCGATCCGCTGCTTGGCGGCGAGCAGGATCTGCGCCGTCTCTGCGCCGAGGCAAAGGCGTGCGGGATTTCGGTGATTCTCGACGGGGTGTTTTCCCACACCGGCTCGGACAGTATCTATTTTAACCGCGAGGGCCGCTACGGCGACGCGTCGGGGGCGTTCCGCGATCCCGAAAGCCCGTACCGGAGCTGGTACCGCTTTGAGCATTACCCGGACCGCTACCAAAGCTGGTGGGGATTTGAGACGCTGCCGGAGGTCGACGAAAAGAACCCGGATTACCTGCGGTTCCTCACCGGGGCCGGCGGGGTGATCGAGCACTGGATGGACGCGGGGGTGTCGGGCTGGCGGCTCGACGTTGCCGACGAGCTGCCCGACGAGGCGCTCGACGCGATCTGCCGCGCCGTCCGCCGCTGTGATCCGGATGCCCCGGTGATCGGCGAGGTCTGGGAGGACGCCTCCAACAAGGTCAGCTATGGGGTGCGGCGCCGCTATCTGCTCGGGGAGCAGCTTTCAAGCGTCATGAACTATCCGCTGACCAACGCCATCCTCGCGTTTATCCGCTCGGGAGATTCCTACAGCCTCTATGAGACGCTTCTGACCCAGCAGGAAAACTATCCCGCGCCGGTGCGGTGCGCCCTGATGAATTCCCTTTCCACCCATGATATTCCGCGGGCCATTACCGCTCTGGCCGGGGAGCCGGACGCGGGCTCCTCGCGTGAATGGCAGTCGGCCCACGGCGTCCTTGCCCCGCGGGACTACGAGCGGGGGGTGCGCCTGCTGCGGCTCGCCTCGCTTCTCCAGTATTTTCTGCCCGGAACCCCCTGCCTTTACTATGGCGACGAGGCGGGGATGACCGGATACCGCGACCCCTTCAACCGGGGCTGTTATCCTTGGGGGCGGGAGGACGCGGACCTTCTGGAATGGTTCCGGATGCTGGGCGCGCTGCGCCGGGAGCACCGGGAGCTTCTCGCCGGGGCCGATTGCTCGCTGGTCGAGATCAGCCGGGAGATCTGCTCCTTTGTGCGGCCCGGCCCGCTCTGCTCCCTCTTTGTGGCGGTTAACCGGGGAGATGTCCCGCGTCCGCTCCGGCTTCCGCCCGGATGGAACCCCGCGCTGGCTCAGGTTCTCCACGGGCCGGGCGGGCTTGGCGCTCTGCCCGCCGGAGAGGGACTGGTCCTTCGTTATTCCGCCGGTGCGGCTTTGAACTGACGCGCATCAAAAAACGGCCCGGGCCTTTCCAAAAGAGGAAAGGCCCGGGCCGCTTCGCGTCCGGAAAGCTACCGGACGCCGCCCTGCCGGAATTCCCGGATCAGGTCGAGAGCCGGCTGGTTGATGCGGGAGGGGACGGCGGCGGGGCGCGCCAGATAATACCCCTGCAAAAGATCGACGCCCAGGCGGAGCACACAGCTAACCTCGGAGGCGCTCTCCAGCCCTTCGGCGATGATTTTCATGCCGCGCTCATGGGCATAGCGTGTGATGTTCAGAACAATCTGCTGCTTATCGGGGTCCTTATCGATTCCGCGGATGATCGAAATATCCACCTTGATAAAGCGCGGGGCAAGCTCCAGCAGGTTTTTCTCGCTGTTGTAGCCGCTGCCGTAGTCGTCAAGGGCAAAAATTCCGGAGGAGGAGGGCGCCTCCCGCTTGGCCCGGGTGGCCGCGGGGTCCATGTCCTCGTCCTCGGTGATCTCGATGACGGTGCGGGGCAGAAGCCCGCCGTAACGCTGCTTCAGGTCAAGGCATTCCTGATAGGTCAGCTGCTGGCTGGCAATGGAGTTGATAAAGAGGAACGCATCCTCCGGAACAAGGGAGCGGTCGAGCAGGGCCTGATAGGCGCCGCAGGCGGTAAACCAGGTCAGCCGCTCGATGTCCCGCAGCCGGCCTTCGCGCCGGGCGAGCTGGAGCACCGCGTCGGGAGAGCGCAGCGTCGGCATATCCACCCGCATCAGGGCCTCAAATGCCACGGGACGGCCGGTGACGGCGTCCACAATCGGTTGAAAATGGTAGGTGAGCAGCTCTTTTTGAAGCAGCTCAAGGAATTCCCGCCGGCTCTGAATCAGGAAGGACTCGTGGTTGTAAACCCCGAGGTCAAAGTCTCCCAGCTCCCCCTTGCGGGAACGCTTGATCTGATACATCGCGAAATCGGCATAGCGAACCAGCTCATCGAAGGATTTGCTGTCATCGGGATACCACGCGACGCCGCCCGAGGCGCTGATCCGCACGGTTTCGCCGTCCGGCAGGCTGAAAACACTGCTGTGAATCGCTTGGGTGAGGGAGGAAAGGATGGCGCGAATCTCTTCACGGCTCCGGTATCCGTGCAGAAAGAGAAGGAACTCGTCTCCCGAAACGCGCGCGACCAGCGAGTTGCCCGGGACGGCTCCGGCAAAGCACTGCCCCGCCTGCCGGATATACTGGTCGCCCCAGTCGTGTCCGAAGCGGTCGTTGGTGCTTTTCAGGTTGTCAAGATCCAGCATCAGCAGGGCGGCATGGCCCAGCGCCGACGGCTCACGGAACAGCTTTTCCAGCGTCCGGTAAAAGGCGCGGCGATTATAGAGGCCGGTAAGGAGATCATAGTCCCGTTCATGCTCAATCCGCAGCCGCTCCAGAGTGGTGGCGGTCACATCCTCGGCCAGACCGATATATCTTCCGCCGTCCTTTGTGCCCTCCATCCGGACATAGCGGATTCCGCCCTGCGGCAGAGGAATGCGGTAAAGATAGCTTCCGTCTTCATTGCGGACGGGGGAAAGCTCCCGGTAGAGCTGCTCCATCAGGCTCTGGAAGGCGCCGCAGTCCAGATGGGCGAGGTCAACCCCCTCCCGGCCCAGCAGCGGAAAATAGTTGTCGGTGACATAAGGGGCGGAGTCCCCTTCCTTCAGCTCAAAGCCGGCCAGGTCAACGCTGGCCATCTCCATAATCCGCAGAAACTTGGTCGAGGAATCGAGCACATCCCGGCTCAGTTCGGCGATGGCCTGAGAGAAGCGGTCAATTTCAGTGATGCCGGTTGCCGAAAGCCGCGGCAGGTCGCGTGCGCCGGGCCGCACCCGGTCAACCTCCTCCGCGAGACGGCGAATGGGGTTGGAAAGGCGGCGGCTGACCAGCAGGCTGCCGAATATGCCCGCCAGAAGGGTGAGCATGGCGATCGCGAGGAAGGTGCGCCACACCTGTCCTGAAAAGGCATAGAGCTTATCGCATTCGACCGCACCGATCAGCCCCCAGCGTTCCTCCTCAAACGGGGCGTTGCTGTTGTAGAGGGGCAGATCGGTCAGCGCGGCATAAAATTCCCGCCCACCGAGGGTAAAGCGGTAGCCGCCCGAGGGCTGCGGATGAAGCTGTACTTTGGCGGGTTTCCCGTCCTGGAGAAGCACCGCACCGTCGATGACAGCGGGGAGAAAATCGAGATTCTCCCTCTCCTTTGTGGCAAGAAGATAGGCCCCCTGGTTGTTGGAATACAGCTCGGCGGAAGGGAGCATCCCCTTCAGATAATCCTCAAGGAGACTGACCCCCAGCACGCCGTAGATGGTGCCGTCCTCAAGTACCAGCGGCACGGAATAGGTGAGGGCGCCACGCTCATCTCCCTGAAGCGGGGCGGAGACAAAGCACCAGTGGCCATAGTCGGAGGGGTCGCCCGGCGAGCGGGCGGCGAAGGCGGCCCGAAGCGGTTGAAAGAGCGGCGCATAGGAATCCCCGGCCCCCTCCTCCCCGAAGAGAAAGAGAGGCCTCCACCTGGCGTCGGTCGAGATGCCGAGCGACCGGACCACCTCGATGGGAGCGCGTTCGATCAGAAGATCGGCGCTGCGGATCGAGGGCGCGGACGCCGGATCGAGGTCCCGAAGATAGATGCCGGGCTTGCTGGGACACGGCTGCTCCGGAGAGGCCGGAAGCTCCCCGGTGTTGAGAATGACAAAAATACCGGAAACCTTTTTGGAGTACATGGTGGAGATCAGATCGTCACAGATCGCCAGCAGAAAGGGCGCGCAGCCGTCCGAGCCTTTGTCGAGTTCCGACAGACTGATTTCGCCGTCCCGCAGCATCTGGTTTGCGGTTTCATTGATTGAAGCCGACAGCATCGAAAGATCGGACCAGTTTCCCACCATTTGGCCTTCCAGATAATTTCGGCGGTTCTGTACCTGCTGGCCCAAAATATCTTCGGCGTTGCGGTCGAGGCGGGCCGTCACTCCGCTCATGCGGATGCCGCCCACCAGAAGCAGAATTTCGACAAGAATCAGGAGGAGCAGCGGGAGCATGATGGTATAAAATACGGAACGGCTCTTTTGCCGGCGGGGTGAGCGGCTCATTCTGTCCTCCTCCTTTCTGATGGGATGGGCCGGCAGGTCAGCCCGCGAGAGCCTCCAGGCTGGTGCGCGTCTCGCTGTACCACTGTTCAAAATAATCGTCGGTCAAAAACGGCGCCGCCGCTTCCTCAAGGGTCATCCCCTCGGAAAGTCTGCCGGCCACCGTCTTGCGGTCGGCGGCGGCGAGATCGCTCATCGAGTATTCGAGGATGGCCCGGGCCGACGTGCCCTTCTCAAAGGCGCGCGGGGTATAGAGGGTGTTTTCATTGACGGTGTCCACCGCCACTCTTAAAATTTGCTCCATGGTTCCGCTGATCTCACCCTGCTGCCGCAGAATCGTTTCAACATTGTTGGCGGATTTGGTGACCGGCAGATATCCGGAAGTCATTGAAAAGGAGATGTTGTTTTCATCGCGGGTCAGCCATTTTAAAAACTGAACCGACGCGGCGATCTCCGCTTCGCCGCCTGCCGTTACCACCATACCGGCCCCCTGCTGGACGGCGTAGGGCGCGCCGCCCTCAAAACGCGGACAGGCAAACACCTCCACCTCGATGGGATAGCTCTCGGTATCGCTGACAATCACCTGATTCGGGAAGAAGGTCGCGCCGGATGAGGAGCCCACCAGAGCAATAATGTTGCCGGTCTTGATGTCGTCGCTGCGAAAGCGTCCCGATGAGGCGAAATAGCCCTTGATATAGGGGACGTAGTAGGAGTCCCAGAGAGTGCGCAGCACATCGTGGTCAAAATTGAGGTCAAGGCGCCCGTCGCGGACGGTAAAGATTTCGCAGCCCAGCTGCATTGCGCCGATCAGAAAATAGTTTGCCATCGCGTCGCGCCCGAAAAAGGCCCGGCCGTCGTTTGGGGCGGGAGTGAGACTGTCGGTCCACTTATAATATGCCTCCGCCACCCTTACCAGCCCCTCTGTCGTCGCAAGATCGTCGCGGCTGGCGCCGGTGGCTGACGAAAAGAGGTCCCAGTCGGTTTTATTCAGCATAAAAATTTCGGTGGATTTGGCCACCGGAAAAATTTTAATGCCGCCGTCCTCTGAAAAACGTCCCTCGTTGATGTAGCTGTCCACAAAGGCGGCGCGTTCCTCCTCGGTGAGGTAACCGCTCAGGTCAGCCGCCAGGCCCAGACGGTCAACCGCATAAGCGGTGTCGGCATAGGCGGCAAAAATATTCGGGATTTTTCCGGCGCCGACCTTGCCCTGCGCGGCGGCCAGCACATTGCTTTCGAGATCGTTGACCGAGCCCTGGCTGAAGCTCTCCACAAAAATCCCCTGCGCCTTGCCGTCCGTCTCGTTGAATTTCTTGACCAGATCGTTAAAGGAGGAAAGCTGGGCTCCATTATAGTAGTTCCAGATGCTGATGGTCACCGGATTTTTGGGATCGAGGGGGCTGCCCGCGGGCTGTTCCTGCTGAGAGGCGGCGGCACAGCTCGTCAGGATAAACGCCAGTGCCATCAAAGCCGGAAACAGATGAAATCGATATGGCTTCATAAAAAGACATCCTTCCAAATGAATGTTCCGAAATATGGTGTTAAAGATAAACTCAAGTGTGTTTAAATTTAAAAAATAATACCATATTTATTGTCATGATTCAACAACATCCCAAAAGAAAGCGTTTTTTTTGTTGTAGAGGTACAATACATGTCGGACAGTTAAAAAAGAAAAAGGATGAAGGATAAGGCCTCATCGGTTAAAGTTGGAGTTGCAGACAACAACTTGACGAGAGGGGGCCATATCCTTCATGAGCAAGAGTATAACACAGGACATGGCGTATCGGCAATCCCTGATGAAATATGCGGAGAAATATGGCGTGAGCCGGGCCAGCAGGAAGTATAACAAGAGCCGGTCGTATATCTACTTCTGGAAAGCCCGTTGGGATGGAACAGCGGCCTCTTTGGCCTGCCGGTCCAGACGGCCTCACAGCCATCCCAACCAGCACACAGAGGCGGAGCTGAAGCTGATCCGGGATATGCGCCGCCGCAATCCAAACCTTGGTATGGTGGAACTGTGGCACCGGCTGCGGCAGCGTGGTTATACCCGCCGCCCGGAGAGCTTGTTCCGGGTCATGCGCAAGCAGGGGCTTTTCCCTCCGGCCGGCAAGAAAGAGATCTACCGTCCTAAGCCCTATGAGCAGATGACCTATCCCGGCCAGAGGGTTCAGGTGGATGTGAAAATAGTGCCCCGCAGGTGTATTACAGACCCGGAGCTCCGCCTGTACCAGTACACCGCCATTGATGAGTTTACCCGTTTGCGCTTCCTGGCTGCCTACCCGGAGCAGTCCACCTACTCCTCCGCTGATTTCCTCAGAAAGCTGTTCAAGTGGTATGCCCGCCGAGGCATCCGGGTGGAGTGCGTCCAGACTGACAATGGCTTTGAGTTCACCAACCGGTTTTCCAACAGCAGGCGTGACCTGCCTACCCTTTTTGAAAAGACTGCCGGGGATCTGGGTATCCGACACAAGCTCATCCATCCTTACACGCCCAGACACAACGGCAAAGTAGAGCGCAGTCGCCGGGAGGACCAGAAACGCTTTTACTCCTGCCACAGCGTTTTCTCACTGAACGACTTCGCCAAGCAGCTCGCTGTCCACAACCGCCGCTCAAACAACTTCCCTATGAGGCCCCCCGGCTGGCTTTCTCCCTCTGAGTTCTCTGTCCAATATGTTTGACAAGCCTACACATTTTTTAAAATTCCATTGAAGAATTTGGCTGTTGCTTGTATAATTTTAAGAAAAAGCTCGAAGACATGAAATAATATTCATAAATATCAGACCGGCTCTGCCTTGAAAAACGGAAAATCGGCGTGGGAAAACTCGCAACTGTCAATGTTATTGATTGCATTCTACAACGATGAAATGCCTGCGAAAGGTCTGCCGGAGATATGGCGCGCATAAGGAGAGAAGATAAAAAGTCGAGACGCCGGTATGAATGCATTTTTGAAAGCAGGATTTGCAAACAAAAGTGCAATTTTGCTTTTAAATAGCCCGACACTTAATCAGATAGGAAAAATGCTTGTGGATTCCAGCTTAAAGCATGACCTAATGGGATGTGAAACGGATGTTGAAGGCGCGCTCGTCCGATTGTCGGGCAGCGAGCCTCTCTATCTTTCCTGTCTCGAATTGTTTTTAGAAGACAGTACCGCCGAAGACCTTGGAGACGCGATCCGCTCGAAAGCATGGGACAGCGCCTTTACAGCGGCACATGCGCTGAAGGGCATCGCCGGAAATATGGGATTTATCCCCCTTTTTCACTCTACGGCAGAGATTGTTATCTTAATAAGAGCCGGAAGGATTAACGAGATAGAGCATTCTTACCGCGAGCTTCGGCGGTGTTATCAAAAAGTAACCGCCGCAATTCAAAACAATCTGCCATGTATTAATGAATTGAAGGAAGAGACTTTATGAGCACAATGCCTTTTTACTCATTATAAGCAGACCGCCTTCCTGCGCAGGATTGAGCGGCGCGTGATGCTGGCACGCAAAGAGTCTCCGGAACAATATGTCGATTATCTCTATGAGTCGCCCGAAGAGGTAAAGACCCTTTCCAAAGAAGTGCTCATTGGAGTCACCAACTTTTTTCGGGACCCCGATTACTTTCAATGCTTAAAAGACAAGGCCGTGCAGGACATTCTGATTCGCGGCACCGAAGACGAGCCGGTTCGTGTTTGGGTGGCGGGCTGCTCCACGGGAGAAGAGGCCTATTCCATCGCTATTCTGTTCTGTGAAGCCATGGAAACACTCAAAATCAAGCGCGGCATCAAAATATTTGCGACCGACCTTGACGTGGAGGCAATTACCACCGCCGGGAAAGGGGTGTTTGGGGATAACATTATCGATTCCGTTTCCCCGGCGCGGCTGAGCCGGTTTTTCACCCGCAGGAACAACGGCTATGTCATCAACCGGGATATCCGAAAGATGATTGTATTCTCTCCGCACAACATGTTTCAGGACCCGCCGTTCGGCCGGTTGGATTTGATTTCGTGCCGGAATCTTCTGATCTATTTCCAGCCCGTATTGCAAAATGATCTTTTTCCATCTTCCACGCGTCTCTCAAGGACGGCGGGTATCTCTTTCTTGGAAAGAGCGAGGCCATCGGCGCGTTTACCGACGCCTTCCCCGTGGTGGACGCGGCCGCCAAAATATTCGCGCACCGCGGTGATGTGAAGATTCCGGGGCAAAAGACGGTTCCCTATCTGCAAACCACCTACCTGGACGATGAAATGGTCGGAGAAACCGACTTCAAATACCCAGAGCAGGGCGCCTTAGCCGAATTGCCGGACAGCAATCAAATGGCGCTGGATGTTTCGCTTTTGGAGCAGTTCATGCCCGCCTGCCTGATCCTTAACGAGAAAAACGACATTATCCATATTTATGGCGAGAGCGGAAACTACGTCCATCTCCCCATTGGAAAGTTTACCAACAGCATGTTCGAATTGGTCACGGAGGCTTTGAAAATCCCCGCTTCCACACTGCTCAAAGAGGCGCGGGAGAAAAAGCACAAGGTGCAGTACAAGGATATCGCCTTCCATGGGGAGCGTGAGGAAGCGGTAATCACGCTGACCGCCATGCCCATCACCAAAAGCGCCGGCGCGGCCGAGTCTCTCTATGCGCTGGTCTTTTCGGAGAAGGCGCAGCGCGGCGGGACGCCGGACGCCGTCGCCTATGATATCGACCGCGTGGCCTCCCAGCGCATCACCGATCTTGAACAGGAGCTGGGCGAAGTGCAGGGCCGGCTCAACCGCAGCGTCGCCGAACAGGAGTGCGTCAACGAGGAGCTGCAGGCAGCCAACGAAGAACTGCTGACGGCCAATGAAGAGCTTCAAAGCTCCAACGAGGAGCTTTACACCGTGGACCCCGAGTATCAGCAGAAGCTGTCGGAGCTGGCCGATCTGAACGACGATATTGCGAACTTTCTTGCTTCCACCCTTACCGGCATCATCTTTGTGGACAACAAGCTGAACATCCGCCGCTATACCGACTATGTGACGACGGAGTTTTCGGTCATGGATCACGATATCGGCCGGTCGCTGAAGTTCATCTCCTGTCATTTCCCCACGGTGGATATCACCGAAATCTGCGAAAACGTGCTCAAGACACTGGTGCCGGATGAGCGGGAGATCACCACAGGCAGAAGCAAGTCCTTCTTTATGCGTGTCGCTCCCTACCGCTCCACGAAGGATAAGATCCTCGGATGCGTCATCACGCTCATCGATATCACCATGCAGAAGCGGGGACAGGATCAGCTGGCAAGCGCGAAAAAGGAGCTCACCATGGCGCAGGAGGCCGTGGAGGCAAAAAGCGATTACCTCTCCAAAATTACACATGAGATCAGACCCCCGATGGGCGCGCTGCTGGGGCTTGCCAAACTTGTGCGGCAGCAGACCGATGATAAGAAGGCGCTGGAGGAAAGTCTGGATAAAATAGCGAGCACCATTGAATATATGGCGTCCATCGTCGGGGTGTCTGGAAATCTTGGCCTCGATCCAATTTTCCAAGCGGCCGGTACCATGGCGGATCATTTGCGCGCAAAGAAATATGAAGAGCTTGATTTGCCGTATTCCGCAATCATGTCCTGCCTTTCGGGATTAAAGGCATTGGTGCAGGTCTAAGCTACCCAGAAAGGTGTGGGAAAAATTTAATGAACAGAGGCGAGAAGAAGAAAGCAGCCATCGTGCAGAAAGCCGGCGCGGTTGCTGCCGTTACCGCAATACTTTTCGGCTTGTTTTGGACCGCTCAAAACTTTATTGGCAGCTATAAAAACAGCATTGCCTCTGAAAGCGCCTCTCATTTGGTGGAAATCAGTTATCAGGTCGCTTCATACATTGAAGGAAGAATAGAGCGTGACGGCAAGGTTGCCGAAAGCATTGAGAACAGCCTGCGGATACAGCCGCAGGCCAGTCCTGACGAGCTCTTGATATTCATCAAAGAGCAATGCGGCATATGGAACATTTCCAATGTAATCGTTTATTTGGAGGATGGGCGCTGCGTGAATGCCGCGGAGAACAGCATCGCGGCGGCCCGAATCCGGGAGGTCAAGCGCGAGGAAAAAGGCCGGAAATGCTATATGCAGATTGAGCAATCTGTCGTCACCCATACAATCATCCCCAAAGCCCCCGTTCCAATCAGCGATACGCGCATTGCGGCGGTATCGGTGGTACAGAATTTATCTTCGTTTATCGACGAAATGGAGTTTTCCTCTTTTGACGGGGATGCCTTTATGTACCTCGCCCAAAGCGGGGGAACAAAAATCAGTCAGCTTACGCACCCCAACGCGCCGGAAGTTGACAACATTCTTCTGTTGTTTAAAGAAATGCGCTGCACTTGTCTGAGCCAGAAAGGGTACACCGTCAGGGATACAATGGCGACAGAAGAAACCAGTACATTTTTATGTGAAAATGACAGCGGATCTTGGTATGTGGTACTCATGCCGGTGAAAACCGGTGGCTCGCTGTGGCAGCTCTGCTATTGGGCTCCAGAGCATGTTGTGAACGCGGCGATGGACAGCTTTACCTCAAGCGTCATCCTTTTGAGTGCCGTGATTATTGTGTTCTTTGCGATCTGCATCATGATTTTGTTCAGCCTGATTTATAAGACGAGAAAAAAGCAGTTTGATGATGAACTTGTGGTGCGTGACAGATTGTTTAATTTACTTGCGGAAAACACGCAAATTGCCTTTGCCCTGCATTCAATCCGAAAAATGACGCCGCTCTATTGCTCTGACAATGTGGAAAATATAATAGGATACCGCTATCTTCAGCTTACCAAGGATGAACACAGGTATCAGCTTGTTTTGCCGGATGGCGGTCAATCCGAGCAAATTGCGAGGATCAATGAAAAGCTGGCAGATTGGGACGGAACGAATATTTTTACCAGCGATTACATTCCACATGCCGTTGAGAGATATGCGCGTTATTATGTTCTGAGGCTTTATCCCACCGGGAACGATGCTGAATTTGTAGGCATCGCGCAGGATGTTACAAGGGAACGCGAGCGTGAGGAGGCATTGAAGAATGCGCTTGCCATGGCCGACAGCGCGAGCCTTGCAAAGACCCGCTTCTTAGCAAACATGTCACATGACATCAGGACTCCGATGAATGCCATAATGAATATGACGCGTTTTATCATGGAGAGCACCGACGAGCCCTCGAGGCACAGAGAATATCTGAAAACCATTCTGGACTCCTCTGAACACCTGCTGCATATTATCAACGATATCCTGAATATGAGCCGTATTGAAAGCGGGCAGGACATTGTTGCGGCCGAACCATTTGAGCTGCAAAAAGTATTGTCGGATATCTGCGAGATGATTCGGCCGCTTTGCGCCGCCCGGAGGCAGCGTTTTGCTGTGGATTTTGGCAGTCTGCAATCCAATCGTCTAATAGGCGACAAGCTCAAGCTTTCGCAAATTTTAATAAACCTTCTGAACAATGCAATGAAGTTTACCCCCGTTAACGGCCGGGTCCACTTTTCTGTGGAAGAGATGAATTCGCTTCGTTCAGAAACCGCGGCTTTCCGCTTCGTAATAGAAGATAACGGAATTGGAATCGAGACAGAAAAAATCGATACGCTGTTTGAACCGTTCACAAGGGCCGAGAACAGCAGGGTTGGTCATATTGAAGGCACGGGCCTGGGACTGTCCATCTGCAAAAGCTATGTGACCGCGATGGGGGGAACCATAACCTGTGAAAGCGCAGTGGATGCCGGCAGCGTTTTTTCCGTTGAGCTGTCATTTGAAAAGGATTTAAAACAGCCTTCCCACACAAATGAAAGCGTCGAAGGCGGCGGAGTCCTATTTGAAAACATGAGGGCACTTTTGTGCGAAGATAACGGGGTCAATCAAGTGATTGCCCGCAGAATCCTTGAGAAATATGGATTTGAAGTTGAGATTGCCAGCGACGGCGCCGAAGCGGTGGAAAAGTTTTTGCGCTCAGATCCGGGACATTATGATGTGATCTATATGGATATTCAAATGCCGAAAATGAATGGATACGAGGCGGCCGCCGCGATTCGGGCGAGCGGCCGCCCGCAGGCAGAAACCATTCCAATCATTGCGATGACCGCAAACGTCTATGCGGAAGATGTGGAAAAATCCCGAGTCAGCGGTATGAATGGGCACGTCGGCAAACCGATCGTGATCAGAGACCTTTTATATGCGACCAGCCGTGCGCTCAAAATTGCGGAGCAGTGATACGGCGTCAAAAGGCCCCTGCACGGCACATCACCGCCGCCGGACGGCGTCGGAAACCGGATGTCAAAGCGACGGCTTCCGCCTCTGGCGATTCAGTGGAAAATCCGGTTTGCCCATCTGCAAATGATATACCGCCTGCAGCACAAGGCTGTCCTTACTTCCAAAATACCGGTATATGGAGCGCTGATTCACTCCGGCACGCTTGGCGACTTCAGGAATCTTTGTTTCCTCAACGCCATATTCCTGAAAACGGACTATGGCCTCTTTCAAAACACGATGTGTATTTTGCTCGCGAAGCACCTCGTTTGCCAAAACGCTTTCCTCCTTCCATTTTCCAGCGGATTTTATTCTCATGCGGTGCCTTGAACGGAATTAATTTCTCTTCAGGGTGGAAATCACATAATCAAAAATGTCCAACGCTTGTTTTCTTGATATGACATCCAGTGTTTCCAGCTTTTTTATGACATCATTGCTTTGATGCTCATAGCCGATGACAAGGCTGTTTTGAAGCGCGTCATCGGCGGATGCCGATAAGGTATTGAGAATCGAAATCAGGGTTTCCAGTTTCAAAAAGAGAAATGGAACACGTGCAAATGATTGAAAATACGGGTATCGTTAGAAAAGTAGATGAATTGGGACGCATCGTTCTTCCGATTGAGACAAGGGCGGCTTTGGGGATCAAGGAAAGGGACGGGCTGCAAATTTTTATAGATTCAGAGAAAGGGCGGATTATTCTGCAGAGGGCGTCCGCGCTGTGCCTGAAATGCGGCGGCGCCAATCATCTGAAAGAGATCAAAGCCGGCTGTTATCTATGTGACGAGTGCATCAAGGACCTGAAGCAAAAGCTGGCGCATCGTCGGTGGGGCAGTCCCAACAGGCTGCCCCGCTTTTCATGCATGTCCAATTCAATCGAATCCTGCCAATTGGAGAAGTATATGACAAAAAACGTATTGCACTGCTCTTGGCGTGCTGTACCGCAATCTGCCTTTCAGCCTGTTCGAAAGGCCCGGCTCCTGCGGCGTATGATGTTGATGGAATCGTCGAAATTCTTTTCAGCGATATCGATACGGTCTGCGGGGACGGGAAGCTTACGTCGGCCGGGGTCGAAATGCTCGGCCGCATGCAGGACAGCGGAGACCTGCTGCTCTCCATTGTTGTTGACAGTTCCATTGAAATTACAAAGGAAGAGCTCGGCCCATACGATCATCTGGTTGTGACAAATCCGGAATGGCTGGATCGGTTTGCGGCTTCTTCCGAATTACATGAAGTGAACCTTGACAGCCTTCCGGCCGGGATACGGGACTTTCTGACGGCCCAGATGCCGCTGTGGACCGCGGATGGCAGCGTACTGCCCGGCGGCATCCATTTGTGCGAATACAGCGGAGGCCCTCTCCTTGTTCTTCCCGCAAATGTGGGGTATGTGGACGCCGTTCAGGCGGCTGATCCGCTGCTCGTTATCGTGGATGATCCGGCCTCTGCGATGAGCGGCAAAGGATTTCTGCTGCCGCTCTCATCCGGCACCAATCTGGCGTTTACCAATCCGGAAAAATTTCAGGTGGAATTGAATGAAAGCGGCATTCAGCCATATGTTTCTTCCATTCGCCGGATCAAGCTGCAAGCAGGCTGAAAAATCGCACTTTCAATCGGGTCCAAGCCACAAAGCAGGCCGTTTTCTTTTTGCTGTGGAAAGAAGAACGCCGAAGGCCGCGAAGAGCTTTTCTATGCCCGGAAAAAGCATCCGGGCGCAGCGGGGAACCGCTGAAAACCAGCAGAAAGAGCGGATACAGAAGAAAATATGTAAAAGGGAGCGCCCTGTTGCTATTTAAATAGCAACAGGGCGCTCCTCCTGTCGGAAAGAATGCGGATGATTCTACAGGCTCCGCTGGTGACAGACTCTAAGGGGAGCCTGTGCAGGCCACTGGCACGGCCGGTGGCCTGACTTGGTCTATAGACCGTTAATCAAATCTTGTAATTGATTTTTTTTGCGTTTGGGCTTTCCCTGTGAACGGCGGGACACCGCGCCGAAGCACACGCGTTTAAGGCTGCATGAGCGCCGGGGGCGGCAGCGATAAGCCACACAAATTTTTCCGATATTACCGAAGCAGGGAACGGGCATGGCGCAGGGGCAGAAGCCTCGGCCGCAGGCGCTTTTTGCAGATTGAGGCGGTCATGTGTGCCCGGCGAGGGCGTTTGCCATCATTTTAGATGAAGATTTTTCGCCCGACGAACCGCGTGATATTACAGCCTGAAAATCCTTCTTTGTTTCGCGCCGATTCGCAATGGCCGGGCGGTTCAAAAAACATCCGGCGGGAAACGCGAAGAGCAATTTTCTTTGCGGGTTCAGAAACCCAAAAGTGTGCAAAAGTCAGCCATGGCCTCGGATATTTTAATCCGCTGCGGACATACCTGCTCACAGCTGCGGCATCCCACACAAGCTGAGGGCTGACGTTCTTTTGGCATACTGGAAACGGCCATTGGGGCAAGAAAGCCGCCGCCGGTGATTTTATGCTCATTGTACAGCGCAAGCAGTTCGGGAATCGGCAAATTTCGGGGGCAGTGACTGGTGCAGTAGTGACAGGCAGTGCAGGGCAGGCCGCCTTTGCGCGTTTCTTCATCTGAAAGATGTACCAGCGTAGTGAATTCATCTTTCGTGAGCGGCTGGTCCGTCTGCCAAATTCCCACATTCTCTTTCATCTGTTCCAGACTGGACATGCCGGAAAGCACCATGGTAACCCCGGGAAGGCTTTGCAGGAAGCGGAAGGCCCAAGCGGGAACGCTCTCGTCGGGACGCAGTTTTTTCAGAGCCGCTGTCATTTCGTCCGATGCCTGAGCCAGCCTGCCGCCGCGCAGGGGCTCCATTACCCATACGGGGATGCCTGCATTTTGAACAAGCTCCATCTTATCTTTTGCGCCCTGAAAGTGCCAGTCCATATAGTTCAATTGCAGCTGGCAGAACTCCATGTGCTCTCTGTAAGCCGCCAGAAACCGCTTGATAACCTCCGCGGAGCCATGGGCGGAAAAACCGAGGTGGCGGATTCGCCCATTTTTCTTCTGCCTGAGCAGATACTCCATGATTCCATAGGCCGGATTTAAGTAGTCGTCAATATTACCCTCATACACATTATGGAACAGGTAAAAATCAAAATAGGGTGTTTGGCACTTTCTCAGCTGCTGCTCAAAGATTTCTTTCACTTTTCCCATGTTGGCGGGGTCATATCCGGGGAATTTTGTTGCCAGATAAAAGCTTTCCCTCGGGTATTTAGAAAGGCAGCGCCCGGCAACGAGTTCCGAATTCCCATTGTGGTATCCCCATGCCGTATCGAAATAGTTGACGCCGCTTTGATAAGCATAGTCAATGATTTCAGCGGCGGCGCTCTCGTCAATTACGGCGTCATCACCGTTCACGACCGGCAGCCGCATCATGCCCAGTCCAAGTCCGGATAATTTTAACGATTGAAAGTCACGATAGATCATATTCTCATTTCCTTTTCAAATAATGATGTATGAATTGCCCTCAACACGCGGGCCTCGGTGGTTCGTGGAAACAGGCGGACGCAACCAAATTCAGAATGAAGCCGCGGGACGCCGTCTCCATTGGAACCGCGTCAAATTCCGCCTCGTGCAGGGCTTTCGCATGCTCCATTTTTATCACCGACAATGATCTTCTTGCCAAAGCCGACGCGCCGGACAATCGCCATGCCGCTTCGCTTGGCTCCTGTTCAGAGAATTGCCTCCCGCGCCGTTTCGCAAGCTCCTTACTTTCCGAAAATTTGACTCGCCCGCTTCATATTCTCAATGATGGGGACTTCGAAGGGACACCTTTTTTCACAGGCGCCACATGCAATACACTCTCCCGCATGGTGACCCAGCAGCGCATAGTGTTCCCGCACTGTTTCAGGAACCTTGCCCTGTGCCAGAGACAGATTTAAAAATTTAGTGACGGATGCCACATCCAGCTTTTGAGGGCAGGGAGCGCAGTGGCCGCAGTACATGCAGTGCCCCTTCCAGCTGATGTTGGGAAAGGACGCAAAGGCCGCGGCGTAATCCCGTTCTTCAGCAGGAGCTTCCTCATAGGCGGCGCTCTGCCGCAGCTGCTCCACGGAATGGGCGCCGGCCAGAACGGTTGCCACCGCAGGGCGCGTCAATGCATAATGCAGGCATTGGACGGGGGTCAGTGCTTTTCCCGCCGGGGACAACTCCGCGCTGAGAAGATCGCCGCCGCCAAACGCCTTCATCACGGTGATTCCCACGCCAAGGGCTTGACAGAGCTCATAGAGCTCCTGCCGGAGCGGGTCCATGTTGACCAGCGGAGACGAGTATGCGTCCTCTTTCCACAGATTCTCCACATCCTCGCTGGCCGGCTGGAGATCATAGCATGGGTTTACGCTGAACATCAGCACTTCAATGGCTCCGCTTCGGACGGCGGCCATCGCCACCTCCGGGTTGTGGCTGCTCAGGCCGATATGGCGGATAACGCCGGCTTGTTTCAATTCCAGCGCGTATGCCAGAACCGGGCCGTTTGCAATGCGCTGCCAATCCTGCATGGAGTCGCAGTAGTGGATCATCCCCACATCCAGGTAATCCGTCTGCAGCAGCTCCATCATCTCGGTGAGCCCTCTTTTCACCTGGCCGATTTCCCGGGTCCTTTGGTATTGACCGTCCTTCCAGATGGAGCAAAGGTGGGACTGAATGTAAAATTTTTCTCTGCGGCCTTTCAGAGCATGACCGACGGCAGACCTTATCCCCGGATCGGATGTGTAGAGATCAAAATAATTGATTCCGAGCCGCTCGGCCTCGTCAAACAGCCGCTTTGCCTCCCGGGTTTCATCCCCGCCGAATCCCTCGCAGCCCATGCCGATCTCGCTGACGCTGAGGCCCGTATTTCCCAACTCACGGTATTGCATTTTGCTTTTCATCCTCCTTCTCCCATGTGAGGACGCCGGTTTCCATCGCCGCCTCGTAACGGGCTATTTTATAGTTGATTCGCTCCAGCGTTTCATCAATGCGCCTTCGCTGCTCCAAAAGGACGTTCCGCTGGTCAACCAGCAGTTGATGCCGGGCTGAAATGGTGGCGCTGCCCTGCTGATACAGCTTCAGATATTCGATCATCACCTCGACCGGAAGTCCCGCGGCCCGCATACATTTTGCAAGGAGAACCCAGCCGATATCGGTGTCCTGGTAGTCACGGATTCCGCCGCCCGTCCGCGTTACGGGAGGAATCATGCCCACCCGTTCGTAATACCGGAGTGTGTCCGCCGGGATGTCGTATTTTTCACTGACCTCTTTGATCGTCATCGTGATTCACCTCATACATTGTTCAGCCACTTCCGCACCGCGGCAGACGCCTTTGCTACGGAGGAGCCATGAAGCGGCAATCCGTTTTTGACAGCCGCACCGGGGATGGTTTTTTTCAGATCGGCCTCACTGACACCCATTCCGCTGCCCTCGTGGGTGCAGAAGGGCAGCACGAGCTTGCCGGAAAAATCATGGGACTCCAGAAAGGAGAAGACCGGCATGGGCATTGTGCCCCACCAGCAGGGATACCCAAGGATGATCACGTCGTAGGCGGAAATATCAACATCCGAAGCCAGCCTGGGCCTGGAGCCTGACCGCAGTTCAGTCATCGCCGCATCGGTGCATTCTTTATATTCATTGGGATAGGTATTCTCCGGGACGATTTCAAAAAGGTCTGCGCCCGTGATGCCCGCGATGGTTTCCGCGGCAACTTCCGTATTGCCCTTTTGCAAGTTGACAATGCTGCCATTGGAGTAGTTCTGCCCTTTGTGCGAGAAATATGCGACAAGCGTATTGGTTCCATTCAGTTCCATAAACGGCCCTCCGTTATCCTTCATGACTTCATTATAAAACTTGGAGTTAACTCTAAGTCAAGAGGAAGTTTTTCAGGCTTGCCGCGGCGTTTTAAAGCACCTTTCACACCGGATGCGGAAACGCTTTTCGAGCTAAGACGAGTGCGTGCCGCGATCAGGCGGCACGCACTCGGGATGCGTTCAAGATATCCGCCGGCTCTGACGGTGGATTCAAGAAATATGACAGCGGTCGGATCTCTTTTTATAAGTCATTATAACACAAAAATTGCCGAGGCACATTTTGAGTAGATCAGCCGATGTAGGAGAAAATTCTGCGTTTCCCCGCATTTCATGTGTAACAACAGAAAGCGAAATCCTCTCGGAAAATTGGGATTTGTGCTTTTTTATCTTGTTCCTTGACGAATTACGCAGTATGATGAAATCATATATAATGGTATATTTTATCAGACCGGGGAGATAGTCTTGGCCTCAAAAGGAGAATCGATGAAAAGGTAGCTACGCATAAAACAGTATTAACCAACAAACTGAATTAAGGTAGCTGCTGTACAGGGTATGAGAAAAACGGACATATCGCCGCATGGTGATATGTCCGTTTTTTGATAAGAATCTATCTGTTAAATCAGTTAGTGACAGATATACCTTTTATTTGTTTATAATGCACGTTTATGTTATGATAAGTACGCCTTTTATGCCGAGAAGATGAGCCAGGAAATCTAGATTGAGCAGGAAATTACAAATGAAATGGCGGACGCCCTGTCCAATGGAGAATTCCAAATCTATTTGCAGCCGAAATATAACCTCAGAACGAACAGACCGGAGGGGGCCGAAGCACTGGTGCGCTGGTTTCACCCCCACGAAGGGCATGATTTCGCCGGGCGTTTTTGTCCCTGTTTTTGAGCGGAACGGATTTATCTCGCGGCTGGATTACTGTATTTGGGAGCAGGCATGCCGATTGCTCCGCAAGTGGATGGACGCCGGGGAGACGCTCTTTCCAATTTCGGTGAATGTGTCGCGGGTCAATATATACACGTCGGATTTGGTGGAGAGCATCTGCGCACTGACGGAAAAATACAGGATACCCAACCGCCTTTTGAATTTGGAGCTGACCGAGAGCGCCTATACGGACAGCCCGCAAATCATGATGGAGATGATCGACCAGCTGAAGGCCAAGGAGATTTATTGTTCTTATGGATGATTTCGGCAGCGGATATTCCTCCCTCAATGTCCTCAAGGACTTGGAAGTGGACGTTCTGAAAATGGATATGAAATTCTTTTCGGACGCCGCCATTCCCGGACGGGGAGAAAATATCATCTCTGCCGTTGTGCGCATGGCCAAGTGGCTGCAAATTCCCGTAATCGCAGAGAGTGTGGAGTACAAGGAACAAGTCGATTTCCTGCGGGGGATTGGCTGTGAGTACGTGCAGGGCTATTATTTCGCCAAACCAATGCCGGTAGCGGAGTATGAAAAACTGATTCGGGAGAGCGCCGTCTTCATACCGCCCGAAAAGAAGCGGCCCGGACGGGACGATCTGTGGGTGTTCAATTCGCAGATGGAAATATTGTTTTCCATGTGATGCAGGCGGTTGTAATTTATGAGTTTTCGGACAGTCATATTGAGGTTTTGCGCGTCAATCAGGCTTTCTATCCTTTTCGCCGAGGATAATCCGATGAATATGAAAATCGCGGTGGAGATTCTCGGAAAGGCCGGCCTGATCGTTGACCCCGTAACCGACGGCAAGCAGGCGGTTGAGAAATTTATCTCAAGTCTCTCTGGCACCTATGACGCAATCCTCATGGATGTACAGATGCCTGTGATGAACGGCTATGAGGCCACGAGTGCAATTCGGAAATCTGCACACCCACAGGCGAAGTCCATTCCCATCATTGCCATGACAGCCAATGCGTTTACGGAGGATGTCAATGCCGCTCTGGCTTCTGGCATGAATGGCCATATTGCAAAGCCGGTGGAATATAAAAAGCTCTGCCAAGCCCTTCGTGAAGGCGTAAATATAAACGGCGTTGAAAAGTGATCCAAAGTCAGGAAAACCAAGTAAAGCGACCTCTTTTCAGGATAAGTGCCGCCGATCAAAATGCTTGAATCATTCCAGGGCACATAGGGGGAGTATTGAATGAGGGACTCTTTCCATACCTTGAAACGAAACGGAAAAATATTGTATAGTATAGAGGCGAAATGTTTTCAGGACCTTTCATCTATCTCAATAGCACCATGGCTTTTGATTGAAGGCACATGGTGTGAAAAAGCCAGCAAAGTGCAGCCTTGCAATTGGGGCCGCTCTCTTGTTCTGCATCCTGATTTGGGGCTCCTCCCATGAAAAATTTTTTTCGATCATATTTCTTCCCTTGCTTTGATGGAAAACCGGAGAGAAGCCTATGCAAACGAAAATCGGATTTCAGGCGAAAAGATTTCTCGATACATGGGGACAAGCAGCCAGACTATGTGTGATATCTTATAAATTTCGTATTCTCTATAAAACCGCATGGACAAAAGAAAAAGCTGACAAGTTTTCCTATCGAAAACCTGTCAGCTTATCTTGGCACGAGCAGCAGGGCTCGAATCCGCGGTTTGATGCACCCAAATCGCCTGCGCTACACTCGGACATTCGATTTTTCCCGTTTTGCTGTTGCTCCTGAAAATGCGTCTGAGCCTTCGTTTGGCACTTTTGGACGCTCTATGGTGCTCTATAGCACTCTCTGCTGCACATCGCCTTGCTCTTTGGCATTCTCCGGCGCCGGTTGTTTCAATAAACACTTTTGACTTTTGGGATTTTGTGTGGGATTGAATGGTGTATATTAAAAAGATGTGTGTGGGAGGTTAAGGAGAATCTTTAACCCCCAACGCGTATTTTCACTCTGTCGCTTTAAAATTGTACACTGGCTTTATTCGCTCGATGATATCAGCGGTCGGTCCAATCTGTGCGATGATCTCGTCCATGCCTTTATAGGCCATCGGGGATTCGTCCAGCGTATCGGGTACGACGCAGGTGGTAAAAATGCCGTTCATCTCAGCCTGATATTCATCCATGGACAGAACGGTGAAAGCATCCTTGCGGCTCATGAGCCTGCCGGCGCCGTGCGGTGCGGAGCAGTTCCAGTCCTTGTTGCCGCGCCCCACACAGATGAGCGCGCCGTCGCGCATATTGATTGGGATCAGCAGCTTTTCTCCCATCTTTGCGGAAACCGCGCCCTTGCGCAGTATCATGGCATCCGTGTCAATATAGTTGTGGATGGTGGTGAATTCATCTTCGCGGGCCAGGCCCATGCCGCTGAGTATCACTTCGGTCATGGCCTTGCGGTTAAGCACCGCGAAGCGCTGAATGATACGCATATCATGAATATAATCGCCGAAAAGCGGGCCTTCCACATAGGCCAGCTCCTTGGGGATTGGCGTCAACATTGCGCGGCGCTTCTTGAGCTCCTTAATCGTCTGATGGATCTCCTTGGTGTTGCCGGACTCCTTCATCTGACGGATGGTTTCGTCAATCTGGAAACGGGCATTGCCGCATAGCGCGCGAAAGCCTTCATCCTGATAGTGCTTGGCCACCTCGTTGCCGATGTGCCGGCTGCCGGAGTGGACGACAAGAAACAGCTCGCCCTGTTCGCCGCGGTCCACTTCAATGAAGTGATTGCCGCCGCCGAGCGTACCGATGCTGCGCTGCGCACGGTTCAGATTTACATAGGGTGCACAGTGCAGTTCTGTAAGGTCGATTTCCGCATTCAGCACATGAGGCGTATCGCGGATCTCACGTCCGCAGGGTATCTGTGAGCGAATGAGCGCGTCCAGCTTTTCAAAATCGATGTCGCGCTCAGCTAATCTTACCGTTTCCATGCCGCAGCCGATATCAACGCCCACCATTCCGGGCACGACCCTGTCAGTGATCGTCATGGTGGTGCCTATGGTGCAGCCCATTCCGGCATGAACGTCCGGCATGATGCGGATCTTCGAGGCGGAAAATGCCTTTTGGTCGCAGACCGCTTTGATCTGCCCGGCGGCCGTCTTCTCCAGCTCTCCGGTATAGCAAAGGGCGGTATTGTATATTCCCTTTATTTCAATCATATTGATTTCTCCTGTTATAGCTGAGGGGCACACCAAACTTGGTTTTCCCTGCAGCCGCTATTCGAACAGCAGCGTTTATGCCGCTATGCCTTGATACCGGTCACTTCCTAAAATCTCCAGCATGTATGCGTACGGGCTCAGGACTCCGCTTTGCAGCATGGAAAAGATACGCGGGATGCATCCGGAGACCAGCGCCACACCCTGTTCATTCTTGACGACGGGCTGCTGTCGGTTGCGGCTGGCTACGTTCCAGAACACGACACGCGGCAGTTCGTACCCATGCGCGGCAAAGATGCTTCTGGCATATTCGAAGTTCGTTGCTCCGGCACCTTCAGCGCAGTAGTCAAATTCCATGTCGGAGATAATATACAGCGTTTTTGGCAGCTCTCTCTGCGGCACATTGTTTTTGATCGCAGCGGAGAGGATGAGCTCAAACACCTTTTGGATGTCCGTATTGGCACATTCGTTGTAATTGTGGCAGTAACGGACCTTTTCCAGAATGTCGCGACCCTTGATCTCGACCAGCTGAGGATGTGTGGAAAACGTGATAAAGTGGTTCCTGAAGGCGCCGGTATTGTGTTCGGCGAAGTAGATGCCGAGCGAAAGAGCAACGGCCGCGGGCAGCGGCGGGCCGCCGCAGTACATGGACCCAGACCCGTCCACAATAACAAGAGCGTTTTCTGAATTGGAGAAATCTTCCTGCGCGTTCCACGTAGCATCGATGCTGTTTCGCTCCGCCTCGGTGATCTGGTTATCGAAAAACGGAGCGATGATGTCATAGGGGGTCAGCGTTCCAGTGTGGAGTTTTGCTTCACCCGAGGAGACTTTATCCATGTACTTCTGATATCTCTCGCCGTCGTTGCGGAGAAATGCCTTACGATACTTGAACATGGCCTTGGATGGCTGCTTCCCGTAGTCGAAGGTGTAGTCTCTCTCACGAAGATGGTTCTCGATGATGCGGATGTGAGCGCGGAGCTTTGCGAGCGTCTTGCGGTAGGCTGCATCGTCCATGCTCAGCGCGCGGGCAATTCGCCTGGCATTATGGATGGTCTCAGCGTTGGAGGCGTTGACCGAGGGCAGCCACTTGGAAAGCAAAGACACGTCCCCGCCGTTTTCCAGCGCCTCAAGGTCGGCGTCAAGCTGCTTTTTGATGCAGATGAGCGCATCCTTTTCGCAGGGCGTGCCCAGTAGCGAAAGCAGATCGTCGAAGCGGCCGTATTCGGCGATGTGTTCCACGTTTTTGCGGACGGAGGACGGCTCATTTGCAGCGAGCCAGGCGAGGATCACCCGGAACACACGACGCTCACCCAAACCGCCGCGCACGTCGCGGGCAAAGAACAGCATCTTCATGGCAAGGTCGGAATCCTCTGCGTAGGCTTTCGCGAAACGTCCGATGATCTCCCCGTCGCTTTCACGGCGCAGGGCACCGATGGTGGCGAACAGATCGAGACAGTCAGAACAGGTGGAAGCGTATGTAACGGCACTGTTTTCAGTAAAGGTCTTGTTGGCTTCGTTCTTTAAAAAGTTGAGCATGGTGATCCCTCCTTGTCGGACAGCTCGTAATGGTTGCGTTTTTACAAGGCGCATTGTCTGCTTGATACATACAGGCGTTGATAAGGCTCCGCTGCCGCAGCCTATTCAATATGACACATTGCTGTCGGCGCCTTTTCAAGATGCCTTTTGGTTTCGCCGGTCGGCAGCTGCCGGTTCTCCGACAGTCCCTCCTTTACCGGGGAGGAATATCTTTTTCAAGAAGATTTAGGTTGCTGCAAGCATCTTTCTCATCCAAAGCACAATTTGTTTGATCGTTCTTTTTGAATACAAATATTTAGTTGCTGTATGTGCTTTTCATATATGAGGAGCAATACGCTTTCATCCGTTCTTCCGGCTGCGGCACCACGCCGTTCAGCCGAAGACAAATTCAGCATCGGCGCTGTCAGGCTACTGACGATATCGCTTTCCCATATATGTGATTGTTAAGTACAAGGCACCGTACGAGGCGGGATTCGAACCCGCGATACGCGGAGTATAAGTCCGCTGCCATACCATCTTGGCTGCAAAAGGCTGCTGTCGGTGCCTTTCATGCAAGACGCCTTTTTATCACTTGGAGGATTCTCACCTCCGGCCCCTGCCCCGAAAGCAGGTGCTCACTGACGGAGCCAAAGCGATGGATGTGTTGCTGTAAGCGTC
The DNA here is from genome assembly GCA_014385025.1 of Yanshouia hominis. Lineage (GTDB taxonomy): Bacteria > Bacillota > Clostridia > Oscillospirales > Ruminococcaceae > Yanshouia > Yanshouia hominis. The sequence goes on from JACRTB010000010.1 coordinate 74,015, forward strand.
TTTCTTTTAATTGTGAACAAGGCGCAGCCTTTCGGCTATGGCTCAAACGAGCTGACAAGGAATTTCATTCCCTGCCGATTACGCCTTTTACAATGCACACTCAGTCCAAACGTTATAATTGCGTCTCTTTGTGATTGCTGATTGTGTTTTTATGCTCTGATCATAGCAATTATTTCCGCAAAGTTCTTGGAAAAAAAGTTGCGGACCCATCTTTCAGGCCCGCAGCCCAAATTGTTTATGCAGTCGTTCTTTGACTTTGTCTATAAAACTGCCGGGTGACACCACTTGCACTACCGGCCCGAAGGACAATACACGGATCAACATCTCAGTTTCATCCTCCCGGTCATACCGCAATGTAAGCCGGTAGAGACCGTTGCCCAGCCGCACCGTTTCCTTCTCCAGATGCGAGAAGTGAAGCATCACGCGTTCCAGCGCGTTGCGCTCATCCTTGAGCTCCAGAACCAGCGTTTTCTGAACAGGTGTCTTGGGGCGATATTCCTCGTCCGTCCAGAAGTCCAGTAATTCGCAGGATTTGATTCGGGCAATGTTGACCGTCAGCATGCTTCGCGGGGAGGATGTCAGGACGCGGAACTTGTCGTCTTTGGAGGAATACTCCAGTTTATACGGAATGCACTCCCAAGAGTGCAGCGTACCGCGATGACCGATGAACCGGATGCGCAGCTTGCGTTTTTCATGAAATGCGGTCAAAATCGTCTTAAAGTGTGCGATATATTGTGGATCGTCATAAGGGTCTCCGTCGGAATAACGGTCGAAGAAGCAGAACACATCCTTGCCATACAGCGGTTCAATATCTTCAAGGCCGGATTCAGACGCGGAGAATAGTCTTATGCGCGGGTCCTGCAGCAGTGCCTTGAGCCAGCGCTTTTGCAGTATCGTCAGCGGCATTGAGGGGATATGTTTGAGCGGGGTCGTGTTCTCCCTGGTCAGCAGCGGCCATGAGCCGTTGCGCAGAGACACCGGAATGGTCAGTACACTCTCGCCGAAGGCCTTTTCCCGAATGATGTCATTGATTCGTTTCTCTGTCAGCTCACCGGATACCGCTTCGGAGAGGATGGCTGCGATGACATTGTAGTAGCTGCCGTATACCTCACTGAACAGCATCGTTGTCACCTCCGTACACGGCGCGCATCGCCTCCAGATCCGCGTAAAATGTCTCTATTACATGAGAATTGGAGCATTCCAGCTTCTCTATCCTGCCGATAAAGGTCCTGATCCAAGGCAGCATCTCTGCCGCGTCATAGACATCCGCGGAAAAAACACAGGTGTGGGCATCCACGATTTCAACCTGCCCGCAGCGCTTTTCGCGTTCAAGCCTCTCAAGGATGTATTCCTCATGATCTGCGATATGTATGGTTATTTCCATATGCTCAATATGATATTCAATACCGGTGGATACGCCCCAGAGATTCTCCTGAAACTTGTCATACCATCCGCCGTACTGTGCATTGTTCTTTTCAACGGCGCCGGCCGCGACACTGTGTATGCTGTCGATGCGGAAAAACATGGGCTTGTGAAAGATATAGTGATAGCAGAGTAAATACTGACGCCCGGATTGAGTGCTGATATATATCTTCACCGGGAATACGGTGTGATGCTTTTCCACTCCTCCGTTGCGTGGGCTGTGAATCGTCAGATCAAGGCAGCGCCCTGCATCCATGGCCAGCAGGATATTGCACAGCACCTCGCTGTCCAGCGCATGGAGAATATAGTGGTGCTTAAAGCCGAAACACCCCGGAATTTCCGGAAGTTTGTCCAGAAGACAGGAGCCGATAACGCCCACGGGGTCTTCCTCGGAGAAAAAGGCGATTGCGTCACGCCAGAAGGCCATATCAATTCTTTTGTCATCCGTCCGGCGATAGACAAGCTCCCGGCCACGCTTCCGGCCGGCGAGCAGGCCCAGTGATTCATATTCTTTGAGCTTCTTGCGCACGGTGGACTCGTCGACGGTAAGTTCCGTATCGAAAGATGAGAGGTACTTATCGGTAATGGCGTCAACAATTTCTCTGATCGACATCTCATTACCGTCTGCAAGCAGATCCATTATGTAGAAGTGAAATGTAATGTCACCGTCAGTAAAACTTTTGGCCTTAAACGCATGATACAGAGGATTTCCCGGTATGGCGCGGCTGTCCACGGAGATGAAAACATTCTTCCCGGCGGCGTCCTGACGGAACGCCATATAGTCGCCCAGCCAGCTCTCAATGCGGCGCCGCTCGTTGTCATAGCTGCGGGTACTTTTTTGGTCATACTCGCTGCGGCCCTTAAAGCCGTAGACATAGAACTGCCGCATATAGTCACGAGTACGTTCAAAGCTTTTTATCAGTTCACTGTACGCCATTTCAACCACCTTCCGCACTGTCAATATTGATGGATAATCGCCGCCTCTGGCATCACCGTCTGCACCGCCCTGCTCTCCTGATTGCCCTTAATCAATGCTGGACTTGCTGAACGAACCCGCGGCGGCCACGTGCGTATCCGGCGGCATATCATAAATGGTTTTGAGCCATTTATCCCAGTCCTGCGCATGCTGCACCTCGTCAAAGAAATAGTAGCAGTCCTGCCCGACACGGACATTTTCGTGGAAACGCTCCAGAATTCCGTTAAAAGCGCCGAATTTCAGCATGGGGTGCTCCACGGAGATGAATATGATTTTCTGCGGCGCAACGCCGCAGGAGAGCAGCGCCTCGATCATCTGCTATTGGATTGTGCCGTTTGGTGGCGGTCAGGACGATCGCGCGGCGCGGATCTGTCCGGTCCAACCGCTTCATTGCCTCATAAAACGCCAATCTTTTATAGATTTTCGACGTCTTCGGATTCATGATGCCGGTCTTCCGCCATGGGTTGTATGTGGTCAGCACTTTATAAAATGCCTTTCTTGGCAGCGATCGCCATATCAGCACCTGCCTTTGCAATCAGTATAAGAGTAATCTTTATCAACGTCAACTAACATTGACAGTATACCTATAACATTGATCAGTTGTGGCGCGTGCTTTGATGAAAATATTAGAAATTCAGAGCCTGCTTGTAAATACGTATGTGCCCCAAAGCTGCAGTGCGAATGCCAAAACAGAATAGCAAAGATGTGTGTCGTTTCAGTTCCGCAAGATAAAAGTACACCATTATATTCATGCAGTTCGGTGGTTTATGGGGTAATTCCTCGATGCTGTACTTAATTATTTCAGGGGAAAAAAGATCGAGTTTTTCATCCGCGCAGCGGGATGAACCTGTATCTGAAATCCGGTTTGCCATATGCGAATATAGATGGAAGGACAACTGAAATAGCAAAGATATTTAAGGCTTGCAGCAAAAGATTAACCGACATTGAAAAAGAGGGGACATTTTCTCTCACGCCTCAGTGCGATTTATTGTGACATGGAAGGGATAGGACGACAAAATGAAACTGCCGCTATTTTGCTGAATTTCTTTTTAAAAGATTGACTCAAACGAGCATTACCGTTGTGCTGTTTTTCAGTCTTTTGGCAGCTATTCCCGCCGACTTGTGGCATACGTTCATATTACAAGATGGTGGAGCGCATGAATGATACGCTGGGGGCGCTGTACGACAGCCTCTATACGCCGCCGGTGATGGCCGGAACTGACCGCGAGGCGATGAGGGCAAACCGGGCCCTGCTTCGGGAGCGGTTGGCGGTGGGGGATCGCAGGATCGTGTTGCGGATCGTGAAGGAACTGGAACTGACTGCGCTGGGGCGGTCATATGACAGCTTTATCTGCGGTCGGGTAGAATAAGCTTCACAAAAACAGAAAGAGACATGGTGTGCTGTCTCCCTTCGGAATGGTGTACCGCAACTTCATTCTATCAGATATCCGCAAGCCATGTCTCTTTTTATCCTTTTTTAATTTGTGAAATTCATTGTACTTTATCAAGCATTATGTTGAGAAATGGGCTAATGAATTTCCCGATTCATTTGTTTTCCCTAGAGATAAAAAACCGGACCTGTTTTTTCATTTTTCAATAAAAAACAGGTCCGGTTTTCATGGTGGGAGCGGGTGGATTCGAACCACCGTAGGCGTACGCCAACAGATTTACAGTCTGCCCCCTTTGGCCACTCGGGAACACTCCCATATCTCTTGCTATGAAGTTTTTAATGGTGGAGCTGGTGGACGGATTTGAACCCCCGACCTGCTGATTACAAATCAGCTGCTCTACCAACTGAGCTACACCAGCATAGTAAGTAACTGACAGCGAAAATTAATATACCATAGCCCTAAAAAAAAGTCAATACCTTTCTGAAATAAATGTGCATTGCAGTTGTAGGATTACAATACATATTGGACAGATGAATAAAAAAGGATGAAGGATAGGGCCCGATCGATTAAAGTTGAAGTTGCGGACAACAACTCAACGAGAGGGGGTCATATCCTTCATGAGCAAGAGTATAACACAGGACATGGCGTATCGGCAATCCCTGATAAAATACGCGGAGAAATACGGCGTGAGCCGAGCCAGCCGAAAATACAACAAGAGCCGGTCTTATATCTACTTCTGGAAAACCCGCTGGGATGGAACGGTGCAGTCTCTGTCCTGTCAGTCCAGACGTCCCCACAGCCATCCCAACCAGCACACAGAGGCGGAGCTGAAGCTGATCCGGGATATGCGCCGCCGCAATCCAAACCTTGGTATGGTGGAGCTGTGGCACCGGCTGCGGCAGCGTGGTTATACCCGCCGCCCGGAGAGCCTGTTCCGGATCATGCGCAAGCAGGGGCTTTTCCCTCCGGCCGGCAAGAAAGAGATCTACCGTCCTAAGCCCTATGAGCAGATGACTTATCCCGGCCAGAGGGTTCAGGTGGATGTGAAAGTCGTCCCTCTGCGCTGCATTGCAGAGCCGGAACTGCGTTTGTTCCAGTACACCGCCATTGATGAATTTACCCGTTTGCGCTTTCTGGCCCTCTATCCCGAGCAGTCCACCTATTCTTCTGCCGACTTCTTGAAGAAGCTGTTCAAGTGGTACTCCCACCGGGGTATCCGGGTGGAATGCATCCAGACCGACAACGGCTTTGAGTTCACCAACCGTTTTTCCAACAGTAAGCGTGATCTGCCTGCCCTGCTTGAAGCTGCTGCTGCCAATCCCGGCATCCGGCATAAACTCATCCGGCCTTATACACCTCGCCACAACGGCAAGGTAGAGCGCAGTCACCGGGAGGACCAGAAACGCTTTTATTCCTGTCACAGCTTTTACTCTCTGGACGACTTTTCTAAGCAGCTCGCTGTCCACAACCGCCGCTCAAACAACTTCCCTATGAGGCCCCCCGGCTGGCTTTCTCCCTCTGAGTTCTCTGTCCAATATGTTTGACAAGCCTACACTCGGAAAAATCCTGCCGTGACATATGCGGCATGGCATACTTCAGGAAGGCAAACCGATAGGGCTTGGTGATCAGCCGGGATATCCCGTTGGCCGCGTCCGCCTGCCCAATGGTTCCAGTCATTGTCTTTCTCCACGTTTTCAATGTCTCCGGATCCTCTGCGATGTTGCCAATGCGGGGGCTGCCATCCATAAGCTTTACAGTGACAAAGCTGTTAATGGCTGCAGCATTTCAGATGAGGGCGGAGCTTGTTCCATTCTATTTTTATAAAATCCAGGGGGGAGACAGAGAGGTTAAAGCCATGATGGAATAAGCATTATAGCATTTTGCCGTTTATCAGCCGCTTTAACTCCTGAGTCAAAACTGAAACGTTAATGGGCTTCGCGATATATCCATTCATACCCGCCGCAAAAGCCTGCTGCCGATCCTCCTCAAAGGCGTTGGCCGCCATGGCAAGGATCGGCACATCAGACGCGTCGGATCGATTCAGCCCGCGAATGGCCTGCGTGGCCGCCAAGCCGTCCATGACCGGCATACGGATATCCATCAGCACCGCTTTCTCCAGGAGATGCTGCGGCATTCCTTCTGCCGGATAGCCGCGATTCTGTTCAGTGCCTGCGAGCTGCGCCCCAAAGGGGAGCAGGCGCTGGCGGCCGCTTTAATGAACGCTCTTGCAAAGCAGGGGGGCGCGGCCGGGTTTGCGGAGCAGGTTTTGGTCAATTACCGGCTGTAAGGGTGCCGTGCTCAGTCACTCCGATCCTTTTTCCGGGGATTCCCGAGCGGTCGGTATTCCGGAACGGCTTGCATCAGTGCCCGGCGGATTTCGCCGGAGGAGTCCGTTTCCACGGCGCGGCGCAGCAGATGAAGCGAGTGTTCGATTTCCCGGTCCGATACCGGATTTTGCCGCTCGATCAGGATTTTCCGGTCCGCAGTGGCGCGGAGAGGGCCATTCCCGAGCAGCAGCTCTTCATAAAGCTTTTCACCAGGGCGCAGCCCCGTCTCGACGATGGGGATTTCACGGTAGGGGAGGTGTCCTGTCAGGCGGATCAACCGTTCCGCAAGGTCGAGAATCCGCACCGGGCGGCCCATATCAAGCAGATAGATGCCCGGGCCGCTTTCCATTGCTCCGGCGCGCAGCACCAGCTCCACCGCCTCTGGAATGGTCATAAAATAGCGGATCATTCGCCGGTCGGTGACGGTCACCGGCCCGCCCCGCTCGATCTGCCGCAGAAAGAGCGGTACAACCGAGCCGTTTGATCCGAGGACATTCCCGAACCTGACGGCGGAAAAACTGGTTTTTCCTTGCCTCTGCATGCTTTGCAGCAGCATTTCGCAGAACCGCTTGGTTGCGCCCATGACGCTGGATGGGTTGACAGCCTTATCGGTTGAAATCAGGACAAAGCGGCGCGTTCCCCAGCGCAGGGAGGCGCGCGCGATCTCCTCGGTGCCGAAGATATTGTTTTTGACCGCTTCTCCCGGACAGTGCTCCATCAGCGGGACATGCTTGTGGGCCGCCGCGTGGAAAACGACCTGCGGGCGGTACCGGGAAAAGATTTCCCTGAGCCGTGCCGGGTCCTGTACCGATCCGATCTCCACCGAAACCGGAAGCCCCTGCGAAAGCGATCCGAGTTCCTGCTGAAGCTCGTAAACGCCGTTCTCGCAGAAATCCAGCAGCACCAGCCGGGAGGGGACTGCCCGTGCGATTTGGCGGCAAAGCTCCGAGCCGATGGAGCCGCCGGCTCCGCTGACCAGTACAACGCGCCCCTTGAGATAGGAGGGACGGTATCCGCGGCCCGCTGCCGTCCGCCGGCCGAGCAGCGCGTCGGCCGGGGCGGATTTTCCCCGCGCGGCCGCCTTTCCACTGAGCAAGAGGGCTGCTCCGGCGGATGCGGCGGCAAGGCCGGCCAGCATCGGGGCCTTGAAACGGGAATGCGGTTTCAACGGCGTCGCCTCCTTATCAATGATTTGCCAGGCATTTCCAAGTATAGAGCCGGCGGCGGCGGAAAATCAACTGAAAGAGGGCGGATTTTGCGGCGGAATCAAACGGGAGGCACGGGAATTTTCCGCACCGCCCGTTGTCCGTAAGAAAGTTTAACCTCCGTATGATTGTAATCATACGGAGGTTTTGCGCGGCAAAGATAGCCAAATAACGGTGCAATAGGCTGCGGTGGTCCCTTGTACGGAACGAAGTGATGCAAAAAACCGGACATGCAAATGTCCGGGCTGTTCGCCTCGTAGAGCACACATACGGGGACGCAGACCCCTGTATAAAAGTGCGCCATTTGTAGCGGAAAAGGTCTCACAATCTTAAAATATAAAACACTGTATTCAGAAAGAGCGTAGCGCCTACAATTGCCGCGGAAATTTCCTTCAGTGGCTTTTTTATGAATTGCAGATGTATGCATAAAACAACAGCTATTACCAACGGAATGGCCATTGGCTGATAGCTTACATACATTTTAAAATTCCCGCGTAGCAAGGATAAGATTGCACGGGTTGATCCACACGTAGGACAAATTTGCCCTGTAAAGAATAAAATTGGACAAGTAACACCTATAAGATGATATGTTATCCACACTCCGAGAAGCGTGGTGCATATATGTATGTGTTTTTTTACCAACTGCACAATTGAATCCCGGCGTCTTGATTACACAAGCGACATGAGTTTATTGAAATTGACTTCCTTCGCTTTCTTAGAAATAGTAAACCAATCGATAATTACAAGAATACCACAACAACCGGCGGTCAAAAGTTTAAGAATTCCCATGCCCGTATCGCCAAGCATGAATCTGTCAATTCCCAGAACACCAAGGAAAATCGAAACAAGAAGCAATGTTGTTGGATCTTTCAGTTCAATCGTAGAAATAAGAGAAAACTTTTCATCATCCATGGTGCGAAGTTTGTCTTTCAGGTAAATAATTTTTTCCTCAGGGTAGTACTTCTGATTTGTCATGATATACATATCGATTTTTTGTTGGTCCAGCATCGGAAATCCCCCTCATTATTTATATGTCTATACTTAAACTATATAAGCATATAATAGCCTATATAATTTATTTAAATATAGCATAATAGTCTATATAATTCAAGTGTATTTTAACTAAAGGGGCAAAAGTTTTTGTGGACTACTATGCTATCGGTCAAAGAATCCGAAAGATAAGAAAAGCACACAATTTGTCTCAGGAGAATTTATCCGAGATGATTGGCATTTCAGTTACACACATGAGCCATATAGAAACAGGTAACACCAAATTGAGTCTGCAGGTACTTGTTGATTTGGCAATCGCACTGGAAGTGCGTACGGATGATTTGCTTTATGATAAAAGCTTTGCAGAACGCAATACAGCTATAGAAGCAATTGTTCAAATACTTGATACCTGCACTACTCAACAAATCAGGGTCATTGAAGATATTATAAAGGCCACAAAAACTTCTTTAAGTCAGCACTTTTAATTATGATCAGCCCTATATAAAAGCAGTTCATATCCAAACATAATTGGATATGAACTGCTTTTTTTACTTCGAGCAATGGAGCAATAAATGCACTGCCTGAAATTACTTTTTGACTGTCTTACGGACACCGCCTAATGGCGCTGGCTTTTTGGAGCCTGACAGGACGCGCGTCATGCCGCTCCCAAGAGGAAGATGGCTTCCGGCGAACTCAGCCGCCCACGTTAACCAGTTCGCTCCCATCGAGGGCTTTCTCCAGCCGGACGCTGAAGTATTCATCAAAGGTGGCGGTACGGCTTTCGTCGTCTTCGGCCAGGGCGCTGTATTCCTCATAGAGCGCGTGGTAATAAAGATCACCGGCATATTGCAGCCAGAGAGGGCGCTCGAGCAGCAGCAGATAATCATCGACTGTTGCGCCGAATTTGCCACAGATGCGGGTCAGCTCGCTGTAAAGCAGCTCCTGCCCGACGATCTGTTCGCGGTACTGCGCCAGTGTCGCTTCAAACTCCGCCCGGTCCGGCTCTCCCTGCAGCGCGGTGAGTGCACGCAGGGTCATCTCCCCCTCGCGGATGAGGTCGGCGGTTCCGGCCCGGCTCGAAGCGGCCATATATTCGACAAAGCGGGTCCCTTCGTCGGTCAAAAGAATTTCTTCTCCATCAAAGGTGCCGAGAAGCTCGCCATCGCCGTTGTCCAGCTCCAGACGCTGGTCGTATTCCTGCGAGTACTCGGACATCCGCTGGGACGCGGCTTCAAAGATCTTCTGCTGGCGTTCCTGCTCGGCGGTTGTCTCCGCCTTGCCGTCCTCGGCGCCTGAATCAACCGTTGCGGGCAGCGCGGCGGCGGGAAAGTCCTGTTCGGCCTCCTCCTGAAAGTGGGTTCCGAGCAGATTGATCAGATACTGCTGGCGGAAGCTAATTGTCAGAGCGCCGCTCATCTCCTCCTCACTGAGTCCGCTGATCTCCCTTACAAGCGGGAAATTCTCAAAGACGGCAGGGCTGTAAAGGTAGGCCATCGCCGTCTCCTGCGCGGCCATCTGTTCGAACTCCTCCTCGTTGACTTCGATTCCAAAGTTTTTACGCAGATCCCGCTCCACCGCCTCGGCGAGCGCAAGGCTCTGCCGCGCCGAGTAGCGGGCGAGCTCCTCGTTGACGTCGAGGTAGAGCCGGTAATCCTTGTAGGTGATGTCCCCGCCCTCCGACCGCACCAGCACCATGTCGGGGTCTGGATTTTCATAGGTATAAACCGGAACATGAGGTTCCGCCGGAATGCCGCCGGCTTCTTCCGAGGCGGCCGAGACGGCCGGGGAGGCCGCGCCGCCGGAAGCGCATCCCGCGAGAAGCGAGAGGGCGGCGAGCAGGGCAAGGGCCTTTCTGCATTTCATCATTGTCGTACTTCACCATTCTCCGCGCGGAATTCAGCGGGGCCCCCGCCGCGCGGAAACGGGGGCCGGCCCGGCTTTTCATTCCCGGGCGGTTGACTGCAACAGTATAGCACAAAAGAAGGAGCGGGACGTGAAAAAACTATGAAGTTTCATCTGGAAAATCCCGCCGCCCCCGCCTTGACAAAGACCGCGCGGATTGCTATACTGTCCTCGTACAAATGAACCAACGAACCTGCGCTGCCGCCGGGTGGCGCGGATGCTCGTCCTTGTTTTATTCCATTAGGCCGCAGGAGGAATAAAACGGGGGCGTATTTTTTTACGGCGGGAGGCAGAACCCTTGACCAAAGAAAACCGCGGGACGCTGACAGTGTTCGCGACCTATGTGACCTCCAATATTCTGGGGATGATCGGACTTTCCTGCTATATTCTTGCGGACACATTTTTCATCGCGCGCGGCTGCGGCGCGGCGGGACTGACCGCTCTGAATCTGGCGCTGCCCGCCTACAGCCTGATGCACGGCCTCGGCCTGATGGTGGGGATGGGAGGCGCGACCCGTTATGCCATCGCACAGGCGGGGGACCGGACCGCCAGGCAAAATGTCTTTTCCCACGCCCTCTTCCTTGCGGCCCTGATGTCGGTACCCTTTCTGGCCGCCGGTCTGGCTGCGCCGCGCCCGTTCGCCGCCCTGCTCGGAGCCGACGGGGCGGTGATCGGAATGACGGTGGAATATCTGCGCACGCTCCTGCTCTTTGCCCCCGCCTATTTTCTGAATAATCTGGTGCTTGCATTCCTGAGAAACGACGGAGCGCCCCGCCTCGCGATGGCCGCGATGCTCAGCGGCAGCATTGCGAACATCTTCCTCGACTATCTCTTCATTTTTCCGCTCGGCATGGGGATGTTCGGCGCGGCATTGGCGACAGGAATCGCACCCTGCATCGGCCTTGCGGTTCAGTCGCTTCATTTTCTCCGCGGGAAAAACGGATTCTCCCCGCGCCGTACCCTGCCGGACGTGCGGCAGGCGCTTGGCATCCTCTCGCTGGGGGCTTCCTCCTTCGTGCTGGAGCTTTCCTCAGGGGTGGTGCTTTTGACCTTCAACATGCTGCTGCTGCGCATTTCCGGCAATGTGGGCGTCGCGGCCTACGGCGTTGTGGCGAATATTGCGCTGGTGGTGATCGCTCTTTTCACCGGTGTCGCGCAGGGAATGCAGCCGGTGCTCAGCGGCTGTTTCAGCCGGGGCGAGCATGGAAGCGCCGCGCTGGTCTACCGCGCGGCCGTTGTCACCGCGCTGGTGCTTGCAGCGGCCGCATGGCTGCTCGGCTCTCTGTTTGCCGGGCCGGTTGTCTCGCTGTTCAACCGCGAGGGGGACCGCGAGCTTGCCCGCCTTGCCGTCAGCGGCATTCGTATCTATTTTGTGTCCTTTCCCTTCGCGGGAATCAATATTGTGACGGCCGCGGCCATGAGCGCCGTCGTCCGTCCGCGCGAGGGCTTCCTGATCTCGATTCTGCGCGGCCTGGTGGTGATGCTTCCCATGGCGGCCGGTCTGGCCGCGCTCTTCGGAACCGCCGGGGTCTGGGCGTCGGTCCCCGCCGCGGAAGCGGTGGTTCTTCTCCTGCTGCCGCTGATTTTTCGAATGGGCTCAAAGGCGGGGCCTGACTTTTCCCCATTGGACTGATTCAGAATATAAATAACCCCCTTTCGTCGAAGTAACGAGAGAAGGCGGATTGACAGACGGCGGCGACTCGATAGGTTGGAATTGTAGGGGTGACAAAAATGACAATATACGAGAAATTTATTTTGCTGAAAATCGATAGCAAGTTACTGTCATTGAAAAAAGCGGAACCGGGATATCCCAACTACTTTTGTTATCCAACAAATGCAAGAGCAATAGGCTTTGACGGCTGTATCATGTACTGCTTCATTGACGGATATGAAGAAACCGTATTTGCTTGTAACCCGGAAAGTTGTGCAGATATAAATGTCTATCCGCTCGCCAGGAATTTTGAGGATTTTATGCGACTGATGCTTGCCTGCGGTTCTACAAATCCCGTTGAACAAATCGTGTGGATGAATAAGCGGCAATTTGAACAGCATTTGCAAGATGAAAAGGAAATACAAACTTCGGAACAGAAAGAACTACTGTCCCTTTTGGAAAGGGAACTCCATATTACTGCTATGGAATGTCCGTTTGAATATGTGAAAAAATTACAGCTCAATTTTGATTATGGTAAAATTGAACTTAGCGATGAATACTATGATGCTTTGGGGATTGAACGGTAAACTGGAAGTTGTGAGGAGGAATACAAAAGTGAAAAAATATCAATGTCCTTGCTGCGGATATTTCACCTATCATGTGCCTGCAAATGAGGATTGCGGATATATTTGCCCTGTTTGCTTTTGGGAAAACGACCCGTTTATAACTTTTGATAGTGAGCCAAGTGACTCTAATCATGGAATGACATTGAAAGAGGCAAAAGATAATTTCTTGCAATTTGGTGCTTGCGATAAGGAAATGCTATGTCATGTTCGCAAGCCAAGAGATAATGAAACGGAAAAGGGATAACGATAAAACCCGAATTGTTTTTTGCTTACCCTATCATATTTTCCCGCTTCCATCAACGCACAGTGGAATTGACGAAGCCATCGCCCGCCAGTCCAAATGCAAAAAGGACGGGCGGGGCCTCCGGCTTGACCGGGAGGAATTTCTTTGCTATAATAGCGAAAACATGGTGGAGTAGTTTGCGCGGCCCGCTACCGCGTGTCAAGTCAACAGGATGCGGCTGCCGCCGCTGGCTTGCCTTAATGAACGAGAACTGTGTGCGGACAGGGGGACCTGTCCGCACATGGTTCTTTTTTGCGGCAGTGCGGCGCACGCAAAAGCAAGGGAGGAAACCCCAAATGGGAATCGGAGAAATTGTTCTGATCGGGCTGGGACTCAGTATGGATGCGGTGGCGGTTTCGGCTTCCAACGCCATGTGCTTCCCGCGCGAACGGCTGCGGCTTTTGGAAATGGCGGTCTGGTTCGCGGTCTTTCAGGGTGCAATGCCGCTGGCCGGATTTTTGGCGGCGGGGGCCGCTTCGGATCTCGTTGCCCGGATGGGAGGCTGGCTGGCGCTGCTGATTCTCGGCTGGGTGGGCGGACAGATGATCCGCTCCGGACTTTCCCATGAGGAGGAGCGATGTCCCGCAGGGGGGCTGACCCGCCGCACTCTGCTGGTGCAGGCGGTTGCAACGAGCATCGACGCGCTTGCGGTCGGCGTCGGCCTGCGGGCGGCGGGCGCGGAGATTTTTCCGGCGTTTCTGGTGATTCCCGCCGTCACCCTGCTCTGCTGCCTCGCTTCTGTGGAGGCCGGCCGGCGGATCGGCGGATGGTTCGGCCGCAGGGCTGAGTTCTGTGGCGGGATCATTCTGGTCCTCATCGGCATCAGGCAGGTGCTGTAAAAAACGGGCGGCGGAAACGGCGATGTAATCAAAACCATCAGTTCAACCGGTGGTTTTGATTGCTGGTTACGGAAACCACCGGCTCTTCCGGCGGAGGCGCCCCGTAAAAAAGCTTCAGCTCAAGCACCAAGCGAAGCGAACCGCCAACAGCCGACTCTACAGTGTGGGAAAGTTTTTATTTTCTTTCCCGCCTGCCCGGTGAGCGGGCGCGCTCGAGCGGCGCCATGCCCTCTGCCGCTCAGACAGCGAAACTTTTTCTATCGAGATCTTTTGTGATTCAAAGGCCGACTGCTTCTCGATTCTTTTCGTTTGCACCTTGAGGCGAAGGCTTTTATTCTCACCGGCAGAGCAGGCGGCTCGGTTCGCCGAAGCGATACCAAAAGCCGGCGTCTGTGAAAGACGCCGGCTTTTTCTGCCGCGGCGGCGGGCCCATGCTGTTTTCTGATGGGAGCGGTCGCGGGGCGGCACTGGCAAAATGGGAACGGGAGCGCGTCCTGACCCCAAGGCCGCCGAGGCTCCGCCGGCGCCGGAGCACATTTCACAGCGCTCCTTTGCCGCCGGCGCGCGGCCGCTTTATCCGATTGATTCCACTGCCTTTTGGGCAAAACTGTTGTCAACAACGGACGTAAAGGAGACGCGCTTTTCGAGTTCTCCCGCCTGCTCCATGACCGTCTGAAGCTTATCGAAGGCCTCCTCCTTCATGACCGGGGTGGACATAAAGGCGTCGATCTCGGCATGGCGCCGGCAGACCCGTTCGAGCAGGTCAATGTCGTTGTCGGGGAAGAAGGGAGCAATGGCCTCGGCAACCTCGCGGGGAGTGTGGCCGGCAACCCATTTCTGTCCCTTGTAAACCGCATTGGTGAAGGCCTGAATGACCTCCGGGCTCTCGTCGATAAAGTTCTTGGACGCATAATAGCAGGTGTAGGGCATCTCGCCGGACTGTTCGCCGATCGAGGCGAGGACATATCCCTTGCCCTCGAGTTCGACGGCGGAGGCGGTCGGTTCGAACAGCGCGACATAATCTCCCTGCCCGCCGGTGAAGGCTCCGGCCATCAGCGCGAACTGCACCGAGGAATCCACCGTCAGATCGACGTTGGGGGTCAGGCCGTTTTCACGCAGAACGTATTCCAGCGTCATCAGCGGAACCCCGCCCTTGCGCCCGCCGATCAGATCGCTGCCCCGAAGCTGCTCAAAGGAGAAGCCGCCATCCGGCGCGGGTTCGCGTCCGACGAGAAACGCGCCGTCCCGTTTGGTCAGCTGGGCAAAGACGACCGGATAGTTGGCCCGGCCCTCCTGCATGACATAGATGGCCGCCTCAGGGCCGGAAAAGCCGATATCCACCTGCCCCGCGAGCACCGCCGTCATCACCTTGTCGGCCCCCTGACCGGTGACCAGCTCCACCTCAAGCCCTTCCTCGGCAAAAAAGCCCTGGGTGACCGCAGCATACTGCGGCGCGTAGAAAACCGAGCGGGCCACCTCGCTGACGGTGAGCTTTGTCAGCTCCTTGGGCTCCTCGGGTTTGGCACCGCACCCTGCAAACAGGGTAAGACTCAGCCCGGCGGCGAGCATCAGGGAAAGAATTCTTTTTTTCATCGGATTACCTCCAGTCGTTTCTCGGCCCGGTGGCCTAGCCGTTTACGCCCCGGCGGCGCAACAGCCTTTGTTCAATCCATTGTATGCAGAAATACATGCAGGCTGCCACCACAGAAAGAATAACCACGCTCGCCATGACCAGGTCAAGCTGGAACACCTGGCTGCCGTAGACGACGAGATAACCGAGTCCGGCCCGGGAAATCAGAAATTCGCCGACGATCACCCCGACCCACGACATGCCGACATTGATCTTTAAAGAGCTCAGAATAGTCGGCAGATTGGCGGGCAGTACGACCCGGCAGAGCACGCCGAGCCGCCCGGCGCCGAAGCTCTCAACCAGACGGATCATGTCCCGGTCGGTCGAGAGAAAACCGTTGAGCACCTCAAGAATGCTGACAACCAGTGAAATCGACAGGGCGATGACGATGATGGCAAGGGGGCCCGCGCCGAGCCAGACGATGAAGATGGGACCCAGTGCGATTTTCGGCAGCGCATTGAGCACAACGAGATAGGGTTCGAGCACCCGGCAGAGAAACGGAGAGCACCAGAGCGCAACGGCGATGAGGGTGCCAAGCACCGTGCCGCCGAGAAAACCACAGACGACCTCAAAGGTGGTGACGGAGAGGTGCTGCCAGAGCTCGCCCCGGGAGATGAGGTTCAGAATGCTCCCGGTAAAACGGGAAGGGCTGCTGGTGATAAAGGGGTCGATCGTGCCCCAGCGCGCCGCTGTCTCCCAAAGAAGAAGCAGGCCGGCCAGCAGCCCGATTTTGGCGGAGCGCACCAGCAGGCGGTCCCGGCGGCGCCGGCGCAGCCATGCGGTGCGCTCCGGCGAGACGGGTCCTTCAGACATGGACATCGATATCCCTCCAGATCTGGTTGAAATATTCCCGGAATTCCGGTTCCTCCCGGCATTGAAGCGGGCTTTTGCGGCCCGCCGCGAACCGGATGTCATAGATGGATTTGATGACTGCCGGCCTCTTGGTCAGAACGATGACCCGGTCGGAAAGGGAAACCGCCTCTGAGATGTCGTGGGTGACCATCATCGCGGTTTTGCCCTCCCGGCGGATAATCGAGTAGATATCGTCCGCCACCGCCAGCCGGGTCTGGTAGTCGAGCGCCGAAAACGCCTCGTCGAGCAGCAGAAGCTGCGGGCGCACCGCGAGGGTGCGGATGAGCGCGGCGCGCTGGCGCATCCCGCCCGAGAGCTGGCCGGGGAAGCAGTCGCGAAACTCCCAAAGACCGTAGGTTTTCAGCAGAGAATCGGCGTACTCCTCCGCGGCTCTCAGCCCCCCGCCCTTGATTTCCGCTCCCAGAAGCACATTGCGGCGGATCGTCCGCCAGGGAAATAAGCTGTCCTTTTGCAGCATATAGCCGATGGAGCCGTCCCCCGCGAGACGAATCTCTCCGGCGGTAGGGGACAGCAGCCCGGCGATGATCGAGAGCAGGGTGGATTTCCCGCAGCCCGAAGGCCCGATCACGCTGACGAATTCCCCGTCCGCCACCGAAAAGGAAAGATCGCGGATCGCCTCGATCTCTCCTTCGGCCGATTGATATGTCAAGGCGAGGTTTGAAACCTGGACCATGATGTTTTGTTCACTCAAAATAAAACCCTCCTCACGATATCATATTCCCGCCCGGCGGTATCGGCCCCTGCGGATTTCCTGCAAAGAGCATCCACACCCGGCATGTCTGCGCGTTTTTGGGATACAGTATCGGGGGAAGGAAGGGACTGTCATGAACGAAAAAATCTATCGTTTCCGCGCTGTGCTGAAAAAGGTGCCGGATATCGACGGTGCTTACATTGAATTCCCGGGCGACGCGCGGCAGGAGTTTGGCAAAGGACGTGTGAAGGTCTCGGCCCGCTTCGACGGGATTCCCTATGAGGGGAGCCTTGTCAGGATGGGGACGCCGGGGCATATTCTGGGCGTTCGCAAATCGATCCGCGCGCGGCTCGGAAAGGAACCGGGCGATGAAATCGAAGTGGAGCTTTGGGAGCGGGAATAGCCTTCTGCATGTTTGCGCCGGGAAAGCCCCTTCCCGTGCGGCAAAAGGCTGATCTGCCCAAATGGACCTTCCGCATATCCGCGCGGAAAAGGTCCGCCTGCTTTCGGCTGTTCTCGACGGCGGATCTGTGCTATTCTCATAGGGTTGTTCGGACGGCGGGAGCCGGCGGGGTCCGCCGCCCGGTCCGCCCGGGAGGAGAATTGGTCGCATTTTGCAGATATGACGCAAAAATTGTACAATTTTTACATGAATTACCCCAAATGAAAGAAAAAAATTATTCCAAATGAGCGGTCCATCTTGAATGAAGAGGGTGATTCTGGTAAAATGTAAAAAAGGAGGTGGCGCCGATGAATCCAAAGAGCATCGAGCTTCCCGCGTACCTGTTCCATCAGGGGACCAACTACCGAAGTCAGGAGCTTCTGGGGGCGCATCCCATCCGCCGAGGACGGGGTTATGCCACCGTGTTCCGCGTCTGGGCGCCGAACGCCGCGGCTGTTTCGGTAGTGGGGGATTTCAACGCATGGGACCGCACCGCCGCCCCGATGACCAGAATTACCGAACAGGGAATCTGGGAGTGCGTGATCCGCAAGAGGAAACGGTTTGATTCCTACAAATACGCCGTCGAAACCCGTGACGGCCGGGTGCTGATGAAGGCGGACCCGTACGGCTTCCACACCGAATGCCCGCCTCAGACCGCGTCGAAGTACTACCCGCTGGACCGCTACGAATGGCAGGACGCCGAATGGATGGCCGCGCGCACCAAAAGACGTCATCTCACCGAACCGCTGAATATTTACGAGGTGCACGCCGGGTCATGGAGGACCTACCCCGACGGGACCCCGTTCGGCTACCGCAAGCTGGCCGACGAGCTTTCCGATTATGCGGCGGGAATGGGGTATACCCATATCGAGCTGCTTCCGGTTTCGGAATACCCCTTCGAAGGCTCGTGGGGCTATCAGGCCACCGGTTATTTCGCGCCCACCGCCCGCTATGGCGAGCCGGACGATTTCAAATATTTTGTCGACCGGTGCCACCGGCGGGGGATCGGAGTCATCCTTGACTGGGTCGGCGGGCACTTCCCGCGCGACGCGCAGGGCCTTTTTGAATTCGACGGACAGCCGCTCTACGAATATCAGGACATGCGCAAGGGCGACCAGCCCCAGTGGGGAACAAGGGTGTTTGATTTTGGACGCAACGAGGTGCAGTGCTTCCTCGTTTCGAACGCGCTGTTCTGGATCGAGGAATATCATATCGACGGCATCCGGGTGGACGCCGTGGCCTCGATGCTCTATCTGGACTATGGCCGGGAGGAAGGCCAGTGGGCCAGAAACGAGCAGGGCGGACGTGAAAATCTCGAGGCGGTCGCTTTCCTGAAAAAGCTCAATTCCGAAATTCTCACCCGGCATCCCGATGCGATGATGATCGCGGAGGAATCCTCGGCATGGCCGATGGTCACGAAGCCGCCTTATATCGGGGGGCTCGGCTTTACCTTCAAATGGAACATGGGCTGGATGAACGATTCGCTTGCCTATATTGCCCTTGATCCCGTCTACCGCAGCTATCACCATGACAAGCTGACCTTCGGAATGTTCTATGCGTTCTCAGAAAATTTCATCCTTCCGATCAGCCATGACGAGGTGGTGCACGGCAAACGTTCGCTGGTCAACAAGATGCCGGGCGATTACTGGCAGAAATTTGCCGGATTTCGCGCTTTTCTCGGCTATATGATGGCACATCCAGGCAAGAAGCTCAATTTTATGGGTTCCGAGTTCGCCCAGTTTATCGAGTGGGATTACAAAAAGGAGCTTGATTGGCTGCTGCTCGACTATCCCGCGCACCGGCAGGCGCAGGAATACGTCCGTTGTCTCAACCACGTCTACCGGTCCACGCGGCCGCTCTACGAGGTCGAAAATTCATGGGAGGGATTCCGCTGGCTGGTGGTGGACGACAGCGCGCAGAACGTCATCGCCTTTGCGCGCTTTGACGAGCGGGGCCGCGCTTTGGTCGCGGTGATCAATTTTTCCCCGGTCGTGCGGGAGCATTACCGCATCGGCGTGCCGCAGGAGGGCGGATATGAGGAAATTCTCAATTCCGATTCGGTCGAGTTTGGGGGCGGCGGTGTGATGAATCCCGGACCTCTCGCCGCCGAGCCGGTTGCGATGCACGGCTGCCCTCAGTCGCTGGAAATCACGGTGCCGCCGCTCGCGGCGGTCTACCTGATTGCGGATCCCACCGCCGCGCTGCCCGGACCGGAGCGGCCGTAAACGGCAGTCCCCAGCCGCTGGAAATCATGGTGCCGCCGCTCGCGGCGGCCGATCTGATTGCGGGTCCCGCCGCTGTGCCGTCCGGGGCCGGATCAATCAGCCCGCGGGTGCGCGGCATCCGCAACCACGCGCTTGATGACGAGCCGCGGCGCGGCTTTTCAATAAAACTCCTTGGAGGCGAGGCAAATGGCATACAAGAAGGAATGGCTGGCAATGCTGCTGGCGGGCGGACAGGGAAGCCGTCTCTACGCGCTGACCCAAAATCTGGCCAAACCGGCCGTCCCCTACGGCGGGAAATACCGCATCATCGACTTTACCCTTTCCAACTGCGTCAATTCCGGCATCGATACGGTGGGAGTTCTCACCCAGTACCAGCCGCTGGAGCTCAACGATTATATCGGGAGCGGACAGCCCTGGGATTTGGACCGTAATCATGGAGGGGTACATATTCTGCCCCCCTACCAGAAGAGCAGCGGCTCCAACTGGTATACCGGGACCGCGAACGCCATCTATCAGAATATCCGCTTCATCGACCGTTACGACCCCGAGTATGTGGCGATCCTTTCCGGAGACCATATCTACCGGATGGACTACTCCCAGATGCTGAAGAGCCACAAGGAGGCCGGCGCCGACTGCACCATCGCGGTGCTCGACGTTCCGCTTGAGGAAGCGTCGCGCTTCGGCATCATGAATGTCGATGAAAATGACCGGATTGTAGAATTTGAGGAGAAACCGAAGCACCCCAAGAGCACCCTGGCCTCGATGGGGGTCTATATCTTCACTTGGAAAAGCCTGCGCGAGCAGCTGATCCGGGATGAGGCGAAGGAAAGCAGCTCCCACGACTTCGGAAAGGACATCATCCCAACCATGCTTGCCGAGCAGAAGAGGATGTTTGTCCACCGGTTCGAGGGCTACTGGAAGGACGCCGGCACCATCGATTCGCTCTGGGAGGCGAACATGGACCTTCTGAACCCCAACGTCCCGCTGGAGCTTTACGATCCCGATTGGAAGATTTACTCCCGAAACAGCGCACAGCCTCCGCATTTTGTCGGCGGGCACGCCAAGGTTGAAAATTCGATGATTACCGAGGGCTGTGATGTCGATGGAGAGATCGATTTTTCGATCCTGTTTTCGGGCGTCACGGTGGAGGAGGGCGCGGTGGTCCGGGATTCCATTGTGATGCCGGGCAGCGTTATCCGCAGGGGCGCGGTGGTGCAGTATGCCATCGTGGCCGAGAACTGCGAGATCGGCGCGGGGAGCGTTGTCGGGGAACGGCCCGAATGCTACGCCGACAGCGGCAAGCCCTGGGGGATCGCGGTGATCGGGAACAATGTTTCGGTCGCCCCCGGCGCAAAGGTGTATCCCTGCGAAATCATCAGTCAGAATGTCGGGAAGGAGGCGCCGGAGCAATGAGAGAGAATCAGGCAATGGGCATCATCATGCCCGGCAAAAACAGACCGCTGCTCGGCGCGCTGCTCGACCGGCGGACGGTGGGGGCCATCCCGTTTGGGGGACGGTACCGGCTCATCGATTTTATGCTTTCCAACATGGTCCACTCGGGAATCTGGAACATCGGGATCATTACCCGCAATAAATACGAATCGCTGATGGAGCATCTGGGCAGCGGCCGGGACTGGGACCTCGCCCGCAAGGACGGCGGGCTTACCCTTCTGCCCCCGATGCTCAACGACCCGGCTTCCGCGATGGCCCGGGATTCGCTCTATCTTCTTTCGGATTACCGCCGGTTCCTCACCAACCAGCGGGCGCGCTATATTGTCATCGCCTACGCAAACCTCGTCGGGCAGATCGACTTCGATACGGCCCTCGAGCAGCATATCGATACCGGTGCGGATATCACGGTCCTCTATAACCATATCGATGACGAGCGGGAGCTGGGGGACGACGCCATCGTCTACGGCTTTGACGGGGAAGGGCGGGTCAACGATGTGACGATCGGCGCCGCATGGAACGGCCCCTGCGACCGTTCCCTCGGGGCGATCATCATCGGAAAAGAGAAGCTGCTTTCCTGTCTGGCCACCATGATTCCGCGCAATCAGGGCAGCATTGCCCGCGACCTGCTGCAAAAGGGTTTCGGGGAGATGGAGATCCGCGGCTTCCGGGTAGAGGGGTACTGCCGTCAGATTCACGACCTCCAGTCCTACTATTCGGTCAGCATGGAGCTGCTTGATCCCGTTGTCCGCCGTCAGGTGTTTCCGCTGGAAAATCCGGTGCTCACCCGTGTGCGCGACGAGGTTTCTGTGAAGTATGGCCTTTCTTCCAAAGTAAAAAATTCACTGGTTGCCGACGGATGCATTATCGATGGGGAGATCGAAAACTGCATCCTGTTCCGGGGCGTCAACGTCAAGAAGGGTGCGCGGCTTTCCAACTGTATCATTATGCAGAACTCCACCGTGGAATCGAATGCCTCTCTCTCGTACGTCATTACCGACCGGCGGTGCTATATCAAGGAGGGACGCATCCTCTCCGGATTTGAGAGTTATCCCGTCGTGATCGGCAGCGACAGCGTCGTTTGACGGCGGCTGTCCTTGAAAGGAGTGATCCGGTATGAAAATTCTGTTTGCTGTGAGCGAAGCCGTTCCGTTTGCCGCCTCGGGCGGTTTGGCCGACGTGGGAGGCTCGCTGCCGCGGGCCATCCGCAACCGCGGGAACGCCTGCCGCGTGGTGATGCCGCTTTATGACACCATCGCGCCGCAGTACCGGGAGCGGATGGAGTTTGTCGCGGAATTCTCGGTGCAGCTTTCCTGGCGCAGGCAGAGCTGCAGTGTTTACCGTCTGACCGAGGGAGGCGTGGTCTATTACTTCCTCGAAAACAACTATTATTTTCAGCGCGGCAAGCTTTACGGGGAGTTTGATGACGGGGAACGGTTCGCCTTCTTTTCCAAGGCGGTGCTTGATATGCTCGAGCCGGTCGGCTTTATTCCGGATGTCATCCACTGCAACGACTGGCAGACCGCTCTGATCCCCACCTACCTCAATCTGTTCTATCGCGGCCGCGACGCATACCGGGAGATCGGCACCGTCTTTACCATCCACAACATTCAGTTTCAGGGAAAGTACGGCATGGACATGGTGCAGGACGTTCTCGGCATTCCGCCGGCGATGCAGGGCACGGTGGAGTATGACGGCTGCTGCAATCTGATGAAGGGCGCGATCGAGCAGGCGGACCTTGTGACAACGGTCAGCCCCACCTACGCAGTCGAGCTGATGGATCCGTGGTTTTCCTACGGAATGGACCGGCTGCTGCGGGAACACCGCGCCAAGCTGTCGGGCATCACCAACGGAATCGATACCGCTCTTTACGACCCGGTGCGGGACCCGCTTCTTCCGGCGCGCTATTCGGCGCAGGACCCCGGCGGCAAGAAGGTCTGCCGCCGAGAGATGCAGAAAACGATGGGAATCGAGACAAACCAGAATCCGGTCGTTGCAATGGTGACGCGGCTGACCTACCAGAAGGGAATCGACCTGATCCGCTATATCTTCGAGGAGATGATGCAGCTTCCCATTTCGTTCGTGCTGCTCGGCTCGGGCGATTGGGATTATGAACAGTTTTTCCTCGATATGCAGGGACGCTATCCCGGCAGGGTTGGGGTAAACATTGGGTTTGACGCCGCGCTTTCCCGCAGAATTTACGCGGGCGCGGACCTTTTCCTGATGCCGTCCGCCACCGAGCCGTGCGGCCTTGCCCAGATGATCGCCATGCGTTACGGCACCATTCCGGTCGTCCGCAGAACCGGCGGACTGCGCGACACCGTGACCGATGCCGGGGACGGCGGCTGCGGCTACACTTTTGAAACCTACAATGCCCACGACATGCTCGGGGCGCTCAAGCGCGCGGTGACGGATTACTCGGACCGCGAGCTTTGGGAATCCCTGAGCGTCAAGGCGATGAATCAGGAGTTCGGCTGGGGACATGCGGCCACCGAGTATATCAACCTCTATCACCGGATCGCAGACAAATAGAAGCAGAGGCAAACGCCCGCAAAGCGGATTCGCTTTGCGGGCGTTTTTGGGCGGGAAAACCGCCGGCGGTCCCAGAGATCCTTCGCCGTGCTCATCCTCTGTTCGAGTGAAGAGCAAAGCATTCGGCGGAGAAAGCGGCCCGGCGGCGCGCGTCGTCTCTGTTCGAGTGAAGAGCAAAGTGTTCGGCGGAGAAAGCGTGCCCGGCGGCGCACACCTTCCATTCGGGCGCGGCGGAGAACTCCGCATACCGAAACACAAAAGCGGTTGCTTATGACAAGCCGTGAAATGAGTTGTTTTAATGGCGGCGGGGCGGCTGATGCGGGCAGAGAAAAAACTTTGAAGGTCCAAATCCCCGCCTGCTGACAAGTTTCAAAGGGACTGCGCCGCCCGGAGAAACGGCCGGTGGCGTTGATTCCACGGTGAACAGAAATGTATCAGAGGGACGGATGCGGGACGGCTTGACGGGCCTGTTCCCGGCGGTAGCGCCGGATGAGGAAGCAGGCCAGCAGCAGACAGATTCCCTCGCTGGCCAGCGGGGCCAGCCAAACGCCCGATTCCCCTGCGAGCATCGGCAGAAAAACCAGACAGGGCAGCGGCAGGACGCAGGCTCTGCCCATCGAGATCGTCAGTGAGCGGAAGGGCCGTTCGATGGCGGTAAAATAGCCCGCCCAGATGACATTAAAGCCGATCAGCAGGAAGCAAAGAGAATAAAGGCGCAGCGCCCGCACCGAGGAATCAAAAAGGGCAGGATCGCTTCCGTCGAGGAAAAAGCCCACCAGAAGCTGGGGCGCCGCCTGCGAGAAGATCAGGAAAAGGG
Source organism: Yanshouia hominis (assembly GCA_014385025.1). Lineage (GTDB taxonomy): Bacteria > Bacillota > Clostridia > Oscillospirales > Ruminococcaceae > Yanshouia > Yanshouia hominis. The sequence goes on from JACRTB010000010.1 coordinate 98,286, forward strand.
CGGAACAGACGGCTCCGGTCAGCAGGCCGTACCGCCGGAGAACCTCACAATAGCGGGACTCCCCCGCGCCGTGATAAAAGCTGACCAGCGGCTGGATTCCCTGTGAAATGCCGCTCATTGTCATCAGCACGAGGGTGTTGAGGTAGCTGATGATGGTGTAGCTGATCAGCGCCCCTTCGCCGATCACCCGCAGGATGACCTGGTTAAAGGTAAAAATAACAATGGCATTGGAAAACTCGGTCATTCCGTCCGCCAGACCAAGCGGAAGAATTCTGCGGTAAAGCCCGGGGCGCGGGGTGAAGCGGCCGAAGCGCAGTACGGCCTTGCCGCGCAGGAAAAACAGAAAGAAGATGATGGTGGATACCACCTGTGCGATGCCGGTGGCGGCAGCCGCTCCCGCGACCCCCCAGCCGAAGCGCATCACGAACAGATAGTCAAGCAGAACATTGGTCAGAGCACAGCTCACCACACCGACCGCACTCACCTGCGGGGCATTGGCCGCTTTGACCTGCACCTCCAGATTGTAGGATACCGCAAAAAATGGCATAAAAGGAGCAAGAGTTCCGATATATTCCCGGACATAGCCGTGTGTCGGCGCGGTGGAGCCGAGAAAACGGGCGACCCCGTCGAGATTGAGCAAGGTCAGCACGCTGACAATGGCACAGACCAGCGCGACGACGACGAGATTCTGGTTGAAGCAATCGTTGGCCAGCTTTTGATCCTTTTGCCCCAGTGCAATCGACAGCACGGTTGAGGAGCCGACCGCCAGAATCAGACCGATGGCGAAAACAGTGTTGATATACGGCATCGAAAGATTGACCGCGGCCAGCGCGTGGCCGCCCACCCCATGCGACACAAAAAAGCCGTCGACCATGGAATAAAGGGAAAAAATCCACATCGACAGAACCGAGGGGGCGACAAAGCGGATGAACCGTTTTGCGAGAAACAAAATAAAACCTCCCAACATGGCGCGGATGGCGGAATTCCGGCCTCCCGCAGCTCTTGCAATTCAGTATAAACCCTCGTATAATACGAGTGTCAAGAGAAGGGAGCGGGAAAGATGAAACCCTCTTATCAAATCACCGAGGTGGCCCGCCTTTACGGCCTCAATCCGGACACCCTGCGATATTATGAGGAGCAGGGGCTGCTGCATCCTGTGCGGGGGGAAAACCGCTACCGGATGTATGGGATCGATGACATCTGCAACATCAATGTGATCCGCGCGCTGCGCGAGCTGGGAATTCCGGTCGACCGGATTCGCCGCTATACCGAGGACCGCCGCTGTGAAACAACCCTGCGCCTGCTCGATGAGCAGGAAGAAGTGATAGGGCGGAAGCTGACCCAGCTTCGGCGCGCCCGCGCGCAGGTGCGCGCCCGCCGCGGCCGGATTCTTGCCGCGCAGGCTCTTCCGGTGGGGCAGATCCGGGTCATGGAGCTGCCTGACCGCCGGGGACTTTCGCTGCGTCAGAACCGCATCTTTTCGTTTGAGATTGATTATGCGCTCAAGAAGCTTGAAAACCGCCATGCCGAGCTGCTGCGCGGAATCGGCAGCCTCTGCATGGGGGCCCTGCTCGACGGGGACAGCTTCCGTCAGGGGGATCTGACCCGTTATTCCAAGGTGTTTTTTCTGGGGGAGGGGCTGAAGGGCTGTCCGGTTCTGCTGCCGGGGGGACGCTATCTCAGCCTTGTCTATGCGGGGGATTATGCCGCCTTTCCGGGCTGCTGCCGCGCTCTGCTCGACTACGCGCGGGAGCATGCTCTGGAGACTGCGGGGGAACCGCTTGAAATTTATCACATCGACGCGCATGATACGGATAATCTGGACGAGTACCGCACCGAAATACAGATTCCGTTGATGTGAACGGACGAAAATCAGGGAGTGCCCGCTTGCAAAAGAAGAGGGACAGGATTATAATGGAAAAAGCCCATGGACGAAAGATCAATTAAATTGTGACAGAAAGCAGGGATTCTTATGAAACGATCGCTCTCCTTTGTTCTGATATTCGCTTTGCTGCTGACCCTTGCCGCTTGTGCGCCCGCCCCCTCCTCCGAGGCTTCCGCGGGCGGCGCGGCGGAATCTTCCGCAGCGCCGGCCGTCTCCTCTGAAACAGAGGCGCCTTCCGAGACATCCGCATCCCCGGCGCCCGCCCCCTCCTCCGAGGCTCCTGCGGGCAGTGCGGCGGAATCTTCCGCAGCGCCGGCCGTCTCCTCTGAAACAGAGGCGCCTTCCGAGGCATCCGCGTCCCCGGCGCCCGCCCCCTCCTCCGAGGCTCCCGCGGGCAGTGCGGCGGAATCGTCCGCAGCGCCGGCCGTCTCCTCTGAAACAGAGGCATCCTCCGGGACATCCGCCGCATCGGAGGGAATCGGTGAGGTAATGCTGCTGCCCAACAACGGCGCGAACGGTGTCAGCTGCATGGGGATCGACCAGCTGACGGTGCTGGTCCCAAGGGTTGGCGTAGAGCCGGGAGAGGTGACGCTGACTGTTTTCGATGCAAAAGACGGGAGTGAATTCTGTTCGATCGATCTCGACGACAGCGGCGCGGTCGAATTCTTGGATTGGGCAAAGGCCAATGACGGCACGTTCAGCGCCGACGAGGGCACCGCGCTGCTGATCAATCTCGGCGCCCCGCTGGAAGCGGACCACAACTATTATATTCAGGCCGAGGAGGGCTGGCTGACGATTCCCGAGGAAAGCGTTTCTGCCAAGGCGGTCACCGGGAAGAATACATGGACGGTGCGCGTCGGGGACTTTGGAATCGAATTTGATTCGGATGAAAACGAGGTGGCGGTCGGTGAGACGCTCTCGATTCCCTGTACCCTCGGTGCGGCCGACCGGCTTGAGATCAAGGCTTCGCCTAAAAAGTCGGTGACCATCGAGGAGGATAAGCTTTCTCAGGACGGCGATGCCGTGATCCGGTTTGACGAGCGCGGAAACATCACCGTGAGCTTTGAATTCAAAGACGAAAAGGGCGGCGTGATCAGCGAAGTTGACCAGGTCTTCCGATGCAGATAGAGTGCCCATCCAAAGGGATTTTCCGAGGAAAATCCCTTTTTGATTGCATAAAGCTGTCCGCGGGGCTATAATAAGAAACAGTGAATCAGGAGGAAAGGAAGACAAAAATGAACGCTGAAATCATCTGTGTCGGTACCGAACTGCTTCTCGGCGATGTGGTCAATACCAACGCCTCGGATATCGCTCAGGGCCTCGCGCACATGGGAATCAATGTCTATCACCATGAGGTGGTGGGGGATAATCCGCGGCGCTTGCGGGAATGCCTGCGCGACAGCCTTTCCCGCTGCGATCTCGTGCTGCTGACCGGCGGGCTCGGCCCGACCTACGATGATCTGACAAAGGAGACGGTGGCCGCTCATTTCGGACGCGGACTGGCGATGGATGAAGAAAGCCTGCATACCATCGAGCGTTATTTTGCCCGCACCGGACGCAAAATGACCGAAAACAACCGCAAGCAGGCGATGATGCCGGAGGGCTGCATCATTCTTCAGAATCCGAACGGGACCGCGCCCGGCTGCATTATCGAGGGGGAGAATGGCAAGACGGCGGTGATGATGCCGGGACCGCCCCGCGAAATGCGTCCGATGTTCGAAGGACCGGTTACCGATTATCTCATGCGCCGCGCCCACGACGGAATGCTTGTTTCCCGTACCATCAACTTCTTCGGGGTGGGGGAGTCGGAGCTGGAGGCCCGCCTGCGGGAGATGATGGTTTCCTCGACCAACCCCACCATCGCCCCCTATGCAAAGACCTCCGAAGTGCAGCTGCGGGTGACCGCCCGCGCCGCCACCGAGGAGGAGGGCCTCCGTCTCATTGAACCGGTGGTTCGGAAAATTGTGGAAATCTATCCCGATCAGATCTACGGCTTTGACTTCCACACCATCAACGAAGCGGTTGTCAAACGCTATACCGATGCGGGAAAAACCCTTGCCGCCGCGGAAAGCTGCACCGGGGGACTGATTGCCTCCCGGCTGGTTGACCTGCCCGGAGCGTCGGCAATGTTCGGCTGCGGGGTGGTGGCTTATTCCAACGAAACCAAACAGAAACTGCTGGGGGTCAGCGCCGAAACCCTCGGACGGTACGGCGCGGTTTCCCGCGAGTGTGCGCTGGAGATGGCGCGCGGGGTGAGGGCCGCTTCGGGCGCGGATGTCGCTGTTTCGACAACCGGCCTCGCGGGTCCGGATGGCGGCACCGATGAAAAGCCGGTGGGACTTGTCTATGTCGCGGTGGTGAGCGACCGTTTTGAGGAGGTGCGGGAGCTGCACCTTGCCCGGGGCCGTGCCGACGACCGGGAAAATATCCGCTTCCGTTCTTCATCCCACGCATTTGATCTTGCGCTGCGGGCGCTGCGGCAGCTCTGACACACAGAACAAGGGCCTGTCCGCCGGAAACGGCGGGCAGGCCCTTTTAAGAGGGGGCAATTAAGATTTTTCGGCGGCCTTTGGATTTTTTCCCTGGCCGGTGGGAAGTTCGCGGATCAGATCACTCGATTTTCCGGCCCGCAGCAGGTAGCTGTCGGTGGGATGTCCCACCATTCCGACAACCATGCGGCTGATTTCAAGAGCCTGGTCGAGATCGATTCCGGTTTCCACCCCCATTTCCCCGCACATGTGCAGGAGGTCCTCGGTGGAGATGTTTCCGGCCGCTCCGGGGACGAAGGGGCAGCCCCCCACTCCGGCAAAAGCGGAGTCGAAGCGTGTAAAACCCGCCTCCATCCCTGCAAGCACATTGGCGAGTCCGAGCCCGCGCGTGTTATGAAAATGAAGCCACCAGATGACCTGCGGGAACTCCTTTGCCATCTGGGTACAGAGGCTGAGAACCTGTGTGGGACAGGCTACCCCGGCCGCATCCGAGAGGGAAATTTCAGTGACGCCGACCGCGAGGTAGGCTTCAACGATTTCCCGCACGTCGGAGACCGGAATTTCCCGCTCCCATGGGGAGCCGAACGGCATCGAAATGGAGCCGGAAATCTCAATGCCGCAGACCCGCGCCGCGTCGGTGCAGGAAGCGAAGCCGGCTACCGATTCCTGCGGGGTCCGGTTGAGATTGGCCAGATTGTGCGCCCGGCTGGCCGAGACATTGAGCTTGACCTTGGTGCAGCCGCAGGCGGCCGCGCGCTCCACCCCCTTGAGGTTGGCGATGAGCGCCCGGTATTCGACCCCGGGCTTTCGATGAATCAGCCGAAACACCTCGTCGGTTCCGGCCATCTGGGGGACTGCTTTGGGACTCATAAAGGAACCGACTTCAATGACGGGGAATCCGGCGTCGGTCATCCGGTCAATCAGATCCGCTTTTTGGGCAGGCGTCGGAATGACCGCTTCATTTTGCAGCCCATCCCTCGGCCCCACTTCGCAAAGAGTTATTTTTGGAGGAAAATGAAAGCTCATGTTCTGGTCACGACCTTCTCTGTTGTGGGATTAGCTGACAAACTGTGCCATAAAGGTGATCAGCTGCGGGCACAGAATAAGGATGACAATATCCACCGCAAGAGCGACCACATAAGGGATGACTTCCTTGATGATCTTCTCAACCGCGACATTCGCTGAGGAGGAGGCCACATAGAGACAGACCGCAACCGGCGGCGTAATGGTGCCCAGAGCGATATTGACGATCACCGTTACGCCAAAGGCAACGGGATCAATCCCTGCCAGCGTAATAATGGGGTAGAGGATCGGGATGAACATGATCTGCATAGCGGTGCCCTCAAGGAAAAATCCGCCCGCGAAGAAGATCAGGTTGACAATCACCATAATCAGAATTTTGCTGTGCAGAGCGCCGCTGAAGAGGCTCTGGATAATCTGTCCGAAATTGTTGGACTGAAGAATCCACGCAAAAACGCTGGAAGCTGCAATAATCAGCATAACGTTGGCGGCCATCAGCATGGCCTCGGCAAACAGCTTGGGCAGATCCCGCAGAGCGATGGTGCGGTAGATAAAGACGCCCAAAAAGAGGGTGTAAACGACCGCTACAACCGCCGATTCGGTGGCGGTAAAGACGCCTGACATAATGCCGCCCATGATGATGATCGGTGCGATCATCGGAAGGATTGCCTGCTTAAAGGATTCCCAAAGCTCCTTCATCGAGAAGGGAACCCGGGCCGCTTCGCCGTAGCCCTTGGTTTTGCAGACGAAAAAGCTCACGATCATGAAGGAAAGTCCGATCATGATACCCGGAATCACGCCGCCCATGAAGAGCTTGCCGACCGAGATTCCTGTCAAACTGCCCAAAACAATCATCGGCATGCTGGGCGGAATGATGATCCCGATGCTGCCGGAGGCAACCATGATCGCACTTGAAAATTCCCGCTTATAGCCCAGCTCTTCCATCTTGGGAACCATAACGCTGCTCAGGACAGCGGTGCTGGCCGGCGCCGAACCGGAGACCGCGCCCAGCATCATGCCCGCGAGGGTTGCCGCATAGCAGAGTCCGCCCATCATCCAGCCGACGATGGCGTTGCAGAAGCGGATCAAACGGGCGGTGATGCCGCTGCGGCCCATAATGTTGCCTACCAGCATAAAGAAGGGAATTCCCATCAGGGTTACACTGTTGACCGACGAATACATCCGCTGGGCCATGATGGTCAGCGGGATGTCGCCCTGCATCAGCAGTGCTCCCAGGGAAGCGACGCCGATCGAAATGGCAATGGGAAGCCCGAGAAGCGCCAGTACAAGGAAGACTGCAATCATAATCAGCAGAAGTGTTGATGAAGCCATAGATTACGCATCCTCCCTGTTTAAGATCAGTTTTATCAGTTTTTCAACGGAAAAAAGAATACTGAAAAAGCATCCAACCGGGATGCACAGATACATCGCGCCCATCGACCATTTGAGAATGGGAGAGATCATCCGCACGGTAGACATGCCATATTGGGCGCCGAAAATGAACAAAACGACAAAAAAGACGATGGTGAGCAGACAATTGATGATATCGAGTGCGTGCCGGGTCTTTCCCTTAATTTTATCGATCAGGAAATCGACCCGGATATGGCGTTCGTTGCGGACCGCCAAACTGATTTCGAGGTACATGACCCATACGAACAGGAACTTGGTAAATTCATCGATGCTGGAGGAGGTAAACTTCAGCAGATTTCTGGTTACGATCTGGATAAAGAGAAGGGCGACCAGAGCGCCGAAACCGACGGCGGAAAGATGATAGAGAGTACGATAGAAAACATTCGATATGCGCTTTAACATGCGATGCTCCTTTCGGTTCGGAGTTTTCCCGCAGGGCTGCCGGACTGCCGCGGAAAATCCGCCTTCCGGCCTTTGGAGGCGCGGAGGCGCTGCGGCGGCCCGGCGGCAGCGGGATTAGGACCACAGGGGTGAGGATTGCGTGCTTCAGGCGGCGGTGTTTTCGATCTGTTCGATCAGTTCACGTCCAAAAACATCGTAGTACTGGTCATAGACGCTCTGCACGGCGGCCTTCCATTCTTCCTTATTGGGGGTTTCATTGATGGTCATGGTTTCCTTGAGCTTTTCAAGCTGTTCGGCCTCGGAGGTGCGGCGAACCTCTCTTTCGTAAACGCCGGCTTCGTCGGCGGCGTCCATCAGAAGCTGCTGCTGCTCGGGGGTGAAGCTGTCAAAGAGCTTGCCGTTCATCAGAAAGCCCATGACGCCGTAAACATGCCCGTCGAGGACCATGTACTTTTGGACCTCGTTGAAGTTGGAGGTAACAACGGTATCGATCGGGCTTTCCTGACCGTCAATGGTGCCGTTCGAGCAGGCAATGTAGATCTCGCCGGTGGCGATATTGGTGGAGCTGGCGCCCAGCGCCTGAAGGGTGGCGGCCTGCACCGAGGAACTGGGAATTCGGATCAGAAGCCCGGACATATCTGCGGGCGAGTTGATCTCACGCTTGTTGTTGGAGTAATGTCTGAAGCCCGATTCCCAGAAGCTCAGCGGCCGAACGCCGGAGGCATCATAGATCGACTGCTTGAAGTGCTCGCCCACCTCGCCCATCGTGACGGCGTCGGCGTGGGCGTTGTCGCGGAACAGATAGGGCAGATTGAAAATTTCAAAGGTTGGCTCCAGCTTGGAAACCGAGCTCGGGCCGATCAAAGCGGCATCGACGGTGCCCATGACGAGGCCCTCGGCCATATCGCCCTCAGAACCGAGCGCGGCGTTGGCGTAAATTTCCACCGCAATGGAACCGCCGCTCTTTTCTTCTACGATCTCCTTAAACTTGACGCAGGCCTTGTGGAAGGCGGAGCTCTCGGTCAGGGAATGCCCCAGCTTGAAGGTCTTGGCGGAAGCAGCCGGAGCGGCGGCTTCGCTGCCGCCGGATGACGCGGGGGCGGCGGGCGCCGAAGAGCTTTGTCCTCCGCAGGCCGCCATCATGGCACAAAGCGACAGCGACAGAAACACACTGAGAATCTTTTTCATGTTACATTTCCTCCCTCTTTTTTATCAGCTGCATCGCAGCGTCAACAACGTTTTCGGTGTCGATTCCGAGGCATTTGCGGAGGTAGGCCATATTTCCGACCTCCCCGAAACGGTCGCGGATCCCAACCCGGCGCAGAAGAGCGGGGGATTCCTCGCTGAGCACTTCGGCCACGGCGCTGCCCAGACCTCCGATGATCGTGTGGTTTTCCAGCGTTACGATACCATGCGTTTCCTTTGCCGCGCGCACAATGGCGTCGCGGTCGATCGGCTTGATGGTGTGCATGTTGAGGACGCGCGCCGAGATTCCCCTCTCCGCGAGGATGTCGGCCGCCAGCAGGGCGGTTTCCAGCATCAGCCCGGAAGAAATCAGGGTGATATCCTGTCCTTCGCGCAGGGTATCGGCTTTGCCCAACTGATATTTGTAGTCAGCGGGGTAATATTCGGGCATGACCCCGCGATAGTAGCGCAGATAGACCGGTCCGCCGACGTCGAGCAGCGCGGGAATCATCTTGCGGAGCTGTACCGGGTCAAAAGCCTCCACGATGGTGGAATTGGCGACCGGACGAATCACGCCGATGTCCTCATAGCCCTGATGGGTGCCGCCGTTGACCTCGGCGATAATGCCGGGAGAAACGCCGACCAGAACCGCGTTCAGGCCCGAATAGGCCAGTGAGATGGTCATTTGGTCGAGGACCCGTCTGGTCATGAAGGGGCCGAACGCATGCACAAACGGGCGCTTGCCGCTGACCGAAAGGCCCGCGGCCACACCGACCATATTGGCCTCGGCAATGCCGACATTAAAGGAGCGGTCGGGGTAAGCCGCCTCAAAGGGAGCGGTCCCCGTAATATTTCTTGAGTCGGAATTGATGATGACAATCCGATCGTCGGTCTTTGCCAGCTCCAGAAGGGTATCGCAATAAACCTTCTTCATCTCTGCCTTGACTGTTTCCATAGTATCCTTCACCTCCCGTTCCCTTTCTACTGCAGATCGCGCAGTGCTTCCTGGAGATCCTCTGCGGTAACCGGCCGGCTGTGGCTTGCCGTCGTCCCTTCGATTCTCTTCCAGCCCTTGCCCTTGACCGTCCTCATGACGAGCATATTGGGCCGGTCGGTGCACTGCTTGGCCTTTTCAATCGCATCGTAGATCTGCTGATAGTCGTGGCCGTCGATTTCCTGTACGTTCCAGCCGAAGGCGCGCCATTTATCCGCTGCATTGCGCAGCGAGTTGATGGAATCCACCGGGCCGTCGATCTGCTGGCCGTTCAGATCAAGCGCGGCGATCAGATGACCCAGTCCGGCCTGGGCGGCGTACATTCCGGCCTCCCAGATCTGCCCTTCCTGGCTTTCGCCGTCGCCGATGATGCAGTAGGTATAAGCGCCGTTCCGGTCGATCCGGTCGGCCAGCGCCATGCCGATGGCGGCGGAGAGCCCCTGACCGAGCGATCCGGTTGTCATGTCAATTCCGGGGGTCAGCTTCCGGTCGCAGTGGCTCGGGAGGATGGTTCCGGGCTTATTGAGGGTGTAGATCTCCTTGCGGTCGAAATATCCCTTCATGGTCAGAACTGAGTAGAGGCCCGGACCGCCGTGACCCTTTGAAAGCACCAGTCTGTCCCGCCCCGGCATCTGCGGATTGGCGGGATCGACGTTCATCTCTTCATAATAGAGCACCACGAGAAGATCAACAATGGACAACGCCCCGCCCACATGTCCTTTGCCAAGGCTGGCGATCATTTCAAGGGCGGTGCGCCGCGCTTCCTTTCCGAGATGCTCCAGTTCATCGATACTGTGCCGCATCTTAAAACTCCTTCCTCTTTTTGTGTGCGGACCGGCATGGCCGGCCGCCGGCGTCCAAAGGGCATGATACCTTTTTGAAAACCGGCCGGTCAAGCTCTGCCGGATTATTTCCGGATTATTCCTGATCCATGCCCGGCTTGAAGAAGTCTCCGAAGAGCTCCTCGAGCGAAGGCATATCCTCCGGAATGGGGCGTGCAACCCAGGTGGTATTCATGTAGTGCTTGAGCGCGATGTTCTCCGAGACAATGTTGCCGCCCCAAGTGCCGCAGCCCATCGAGGAGGTCGGAGGCATTCCGTTGGTTGCGGAGCCTGCGTTGCCCTTGTTGTTCGGCTGGCGCACCATAATGCGGGAGACGGGCGCGGCCTTGCCGAGACGGTCGATGTGGTCGTCGCTGAACGAGTAGATTCCGCAGGAGTGGCCTTTTCCGCCGACCTCGAAGATCGCACGCATCATATCGAGGGCGTTTTCAAACTCACCTTCATATTTGAAGAGGGAAAGCAGCGTCGTCAGCTTTTCGCTGGAGAAGAAATGCTCCTTGCCGATGCCGTCTCCCATGACCATGATGAATTTTCGATCGGCGGGAATTGAGAAGCCCGCGGCCTCGGCCAGCTTTTGCGGAGCAATGGCGACGGTCTGGGGAAGGCGGTGGCCTTCGGCGTCCCACATCACGAGCTTGAGTTTTTCAGCCTCTTCGGGGGTGGCCAGATAACCGCCCTCGGCCTGGAGGCATGCCGTCATCTCGTCGAACACCGATTCGTGGATGACAAGGTTGCCGTCGCAGGAGCATCCGGACCCGAAATCGGAGGTTTTGGAGATGCGGGTATTCATCGCGGCTTCCTTGCAGTTGGCCGTCTCGTCAATGATGACGGTGGCGTTGCCCGCGCCGGAACCGAAGGCCGGGGTGCCGGAGGAGTAGGCGGATTTGACCATCGGGCGTCCGCCGGTGGCAATGACGAGATCGCATCTCTTCATCAGCTCCTGGGAGACGGCGATGCTCGGATCGGGGATGCACTGGAAAATATCGGCGGGAGCGCCTTCCCGCACCAGCGCCGCGCGCATCATTTCAACGCACTTGAAGGTGACCTTCTTGGCGCGGGGATGCGGGGAGAAGATCATCACATCCCGGGCCTTGACCGCGTAAACGCCCTGACCGGCAGGGGTGAGACAGGGATTGGTGGTGGGTACCAGCGAAGCGATCACACCGACCGGTTTCGCATATTTGACCAGGCCCTTTTCGGGGATTTCCTCGATCACGCCGACGCTCGGGCTGCGCAGGCAGTCGCGAAGGATCAGCTTGATCTTGTTGCGCTTATTGCGCTTGCTCACCGGATCGCCCAGACCGGTTTCGGCAACTGCTTCATCACAGAGGGGAGCCCACGCCTTGAGGTCGTAGGTCGCGGCGGCGACCGCGCGGCAGAGGCGGTCCACCCTTGCCTGGTCGTAAGCGGCGATGACGGCGGCGGCCTTTTTGGCGCGCTCCACCATTTCGTCAATCATCTGAATTTGCTCTTGGGTAATTTCTTTTGCCATTTGAATCCACTCCTTTTGTGCTGCTGTTTCGTCAAAATCAATAAAATTTCAGATCGATCGTTGAACTGATTATAACTCCTGAGGCTTTCAAGCGTCCAATACTTGTTTTGGATTAAATGGATAGAAGAATTTTATCAATCCCTGTCGATACTTGGCTTCAGGAAAAAGCGGGACGCCGCACAGGCGGCGGAAAACAGCCATTGGTCGGAAGAAAATTCCTCCGTTGCGAAAATTTTTGGGGTGTGATAGAATAATTCTATTGATTTAATAAGGAAGGCAGGGGGACTCTTTTGACGATTTTGCAGCTGCAATATTTCCAGGCCCTCGCACGTGTCCTTCACTATACCCGTGCGGCGGAGGAGCTTCATATCTCTCAGCCGAGCTTGAGCTATTCGATCAGCGAGCTGGAAAAGGAGCTGGGGGTGAAGCTCTTCCAGAAGGAGGGCCGCAAGGTGGAGATGACCATCTACGGGCAGCAGTTTCTCTACTATGCGGAAAAGGCGCTCGCGCTGCTTCAGGAGGGCAGCGCCCTTCTCAAGCATCTTTCGGCGGCCTCTCCGCAGGTGGTGAGGCTCGGATACTTCCACAGCATCTCAGCTTCCTTCGTCCCGGCGTTGGTCGAAAATTTTTATGCCGAAAAGGGCGCGGACTCGGTTCGCTTCCAGTTTGCGGAAGGCCCATCCTACGACATTTTCGAGCAGGTCAGAACGGGGGAGCTCGATCTTGCATTCAGCCTGCACCGGGCCGATTGGGCTGAATCGGTCAGCGTGATACGGCAGCCCCTGTATCTGGCGGTCCCGAGCGGGCACCCTTTGGCGGAACGCCACTCCGTCACCTTTGAGGACTTCGCTTCTGAACCGCAGATCATGCTCGAACCGAGCAGCAGCCTGCGTGCACAGATCGGACGTGTCTTTTCCCAGAGGGGGACGATTCCGCACATTGTCTTTGAAGTGCGGGAATGCAATGCCGCTTTGCAGTATGTCGGACTGAGGTTCGGGGTCGCGGTGCTGCCGCATGTGCCGGCGATGGAATCGGAGAAGGTTGCGATTCTCCCCATATCGGATCAGGACCGTGAGTTCGTGCGGACGATCTATCTCTCATGGTCCCGCACCCGGCCCCTGTCGCCGGCGGCAGCTGAGATCCGGGATTTTATCGTGAAGCATTATTCTCTGCCGGAAGGATAATTCATCTGCCGGGTGCCTCTACCGGCCGGACGCTTTTTTTCGCGCGGCGATTTCATTGAGTCGCTCCGCTATCGCGCCATAACCGCTGAAGAAGCTGCACAGCAGCGGCGTTTTGACATCCTGCAGGTCAGGAAGCAGAGCGCGCATCGACACCTGTGCCATCACGATGGCGTCATAGCCCATCCGGTCAAGCTCACGGATGTTTTCCATCAGAATGCGGTTATGCTCCTCCGGATGCCCTGCCTGAAGAGCGTCCCAGGCGGGATTCTGGAGGTACGAGGTGCATTCCATCCGCTTCCCCTGCTCGGCGCCTATCTTTTCGATCAGACGCTGACTGGGTCCGAGGGTGGTTTCCACCGTGGCAATCAGCGCGATCCTTGTCCCAAGCCGGACCGCTTCCTGCGCCATGGGAAGATCGACCTTCATGACGGGAATGCCGACCTCCTTCGCATAGACGTCGGCAACCTCGCCGACCGTGGAGCAGGAGTTGACGATCAGGTCGGCGCCTGAAATTTCGGCGGCTTTTGCATAGAGAGTCATCCGGTCGATGACCGCCTGAGTGGGACCGCCGTTGGCGCGAACCTCGGCCAAAAGGGTGCTGTCGGTGATGAATTCCACCCGCACCCCCGGAACCTGTTCCTTCAGGAAGGCGACCGTGTCATCGCGCTTGGCGAAGCTGGTCTGGAGAATGCAAACGTGTGCAGAGGCCATTGAGAAACATCCTTTCCTTTATCGATAACTGTTTTTGCGAGCGGCCAGCTCTCTGGCTGCGGCTGTGATCGAGGCGGTATCCATTCCATGGGCGCGGTAGAGAAGCTCCGGGTCGCCGGATTCTCCGAACCGGTCGCGGATTCCAATGCGCCGCACCGGCACCGGACAGTGCTCCGCGACCGTTTCGGCCACCGCGGATCCGAGACCGCCCAGAATGGTGTGGTCCTCGATGGTGATGATCGCGCCGGTTTCCCGGGCGGAGCGGATGACCGCTTCCTCGTCGAGTGGCTTAATGGTTGCCATATCCAGAACCCGTGCGTGGATTCCCTCCTTTTCAAGCGCATCGGCGGCATCGACCGCTTTTTTCAGCAGAATCCCTGAAACGATCATCGTGAGATCGGCGCCGTTGTCCACCACCATGCGGGCCTTGCCCCATTCGAAGCGGTAGTTCGGCGGGCTGTAAAGGTCGGCCACCGGGTTGCGGTGCAGCCGGATATACAAAGGTCCGTTGAAATCCACGGCGGCATGGGCCAGCGCCCTGGCCGCCACCGCGTCGGCCGGCTGCACCACCGTCATATTTGGAAAAGAGCGCATGATGGCGATATCCTCAATCGCGGCATGTGTGGCGCCGTCCCCTCCCACCTGCAGTCCGGCGTGGGTGCCGATGATAGTGACGTTCAGCCTGGGATAACAGACAAAGGTGCGCACCTGCTCGCAGGCTCTCATCGAGGCGAAGACCGCAAAGGTGGCCAGAAACACCTTGTTCCCGCAGGCGGCCAGCCCAGCCGCACCCGCCACAAGGTTTTGTTCCGCGATTCCGAAGGAGAATTCCCGTTCGGGAAACTCCTTCCCGAATTTTTCGAGACCGCAGGTTTTTGTGTCGGCATTGCAGACCACAAAATTTTGATTTTCCCGGGCGATTTCGAGCAGCTCCTGCCCGAACGCCATACGCGTAGCCAGAACCTGTGCCATCAGGCGACGCCTCCCTTCCGGATTTCCTCCATCGCCTGAATGAGCTGTTCGTCATTCGGCGCGCTTCCATGCCAGGCACAGTCGTCCTCCATAAAGGATACGCCCTTTCCCTTGACGGTACGTGCAAGGATTACGGTGTGGTGCCGCATCGATTTGGCGGTGTGCAGGGCGGTCAGCACTTCTTTCATATCATGGCCGTCAATTTCGAGAACACGCCAGCCAAAGGCCCGCCATTTGTCGGCAAGCGGTTCCACCGTCATGATGTCGTTGACCCAGCCGTTGATCTGGACGCCGTTGCAGTCGACGATGGCAATCAGGTTTTTCAGCTCATGGTGGTTGGCGGCCATCGCGGCCTCCCAGACCAGCCCCTCCTGAATTTCGCCATCCCCCAACATGACGTAGGTCGTGTAATCCTGCCGGTGCAGCCGCGCTGAAAGAGCCATGCCGACTCCCGCGGACAGCCCGTTTCCCAGTGAACCGGCAGTCATATCGACGCCGGGAGTCTTGTTCATGTCGGGATGCCCCTGCAGGATGGAGTGGTAGCGCCGCAGGGTGCCGAGAAGCGCCGGGTCGAAATAGCCCCGGCGGGCCAGCGCGGCATACAGGGCGGGGCAGGAATGCCCTTTGGAGAGAATAAAACGGTCACGTTCGGACCAGGCGGGCCGGGCGGGATCGATCCTCATGACATGAAAATACAGCGCGGTGATGATTTCCACCGCGGAAAGAGAGCCTCCGGGATGGCCGGCTCCGGCGTCGTGGATCATCGAAACGATATCCTTGCGGATCTGAACCGCCTGTGCTTCCAGGCGTTCCACATCCTGCTGTGTGAAGTAATTGTGGTTCACGGTGTTCCGTCCTTTCTGAAGGTGGGCCCGGGTGCGGGACTAAATCGCCCCGCTTCCTTCGTACCTTAGGATATCGCCGCCGCCCCTGCATGTCCAATTTGTTTTTGTGAGGCTTACTATCACAAGAAGTGATGGCTTCCCCGGCGGATTGCCTTAAAAGTGCGAAAAATCGGACTTTTCCGCGAAAAAATTTGCAGTGCCGCTATCATTTTTGCATAATTTCATATCGGAATTTTTGGTAACATATTAGAAAATTGTGTTTGAAGGAGGGCGCTATGGAGCTCTATACGATGCGGTATGTCGTGGCGGTAGCCGATGCGGGAAATTTTTCTCAGGCGGCCCAGGAATGCCACGTGGGTCAGCCGGCCCTTTCCCAGCGGATCGCCCGCCTGGAGCAGGAGCTGGGGGTTTCCTTGTTTTTTCGGGGACCGCGCGGCGCGGCGCTGACCGAAGCGGGTGAGGAATTTGTGCGGCGTGCCCGTGATATCCTTCAGCGAGCGGATTCCCTTCAGGCGGAAATGTCCTTCTATGCGGGACTCAAGCGTGGCACTTTGAACCTGGGAATCATTACAAGTTTGCAGTGCATCGATTTTGGGGGGATGCTGGCCGCCTTCTGCGGGACTTATCCGGATATCTCGGTCAATATTATTCAAGACGGAACCCACCATCTGATTGAGCTTTTAGGCGAGCGGAAGCTGGATATCGCTTTTTTAAACCGGCCGCTCGGCGGACTGCCGGACCATCTGGAATTTGTCCGAATGGGAGAGGATCATTACTCATTGGCGGTGCCGCGTCAGCATCCGCTGGCAAAACGGGGAACGGTAAGTCTGGCTGAGCTGAAAGAAGAGCATTTCATTTTTCACCAGAGCGGGCAGGCGGCCGCGGAACTCTGCCGGGCCGCTTGTCTCCGCGCGGGATTTGAGCCGAATATTGTCTGCCGGTCGAGCAGTCCGACCACAGGGCTTTATATGGTTCAGGGCGGATTGGGGGTGGCTTTCCTCCCCTCGGAGGAATTCCGCGGACATGCGCTCCGGGGTGTCACCGAGCTGAGATTGAAGGAACGCATCACCAAAGAGGTGGGGGTCGCATGGCGGAAGGATACCGTCTCTCCGCTGGTGGCCGCCGCGATTCGCTTTGCGGAGGAATGGACCCGTTCATCCGGCCATGAGAAATAGTCAGGGATTCGGAAGGACCGGGGCCTGCGCCGGGCCATCAGGCCTAGAAGGGCTTTGCAGCGACGGACCTTTCAGAGAACACAGAAAATTTCTCCGCCTGCATCGGCCTCCCACAGCCTCTGAAAATGCGGCCGCGGGCCGCGTTTTTCTTCCGTTTCCCCTGTCCGGCGCTCCCGGACGGAAAGCGGCGCCGTCAAGAGATGCTGAAAATTTCTCACCCGCACCGCAACCCGTAAAGATACGGCTGCCCCTATCAAAGTTTTCTATCATCCAGAGGTTTCTGTGGTCGGTCCGTTTTGCCCGATTCCTGAGGTGAGGAATATTTGATTTCCGCTGCCGGGGCCGCGGTTCTATGCGATAAATCAATGCAACAGAAAAGGCTTCCGGAGATTTCTCTCCGGAAGCCTTTTTGCCGCGGTTGTTACGGTGCGGCCCAGAAATCCTCTGCCGAGGTGGTAATGACCTCGCTGCGGGACCAGCGGTAGGGGACCTTATATTCGGTGGGCACCAGCATATGCTGCGGGTTGGATTCCTGCAGCTGCTTGAGCTGCTCGGTGGGTTCGCTGCTTGACGCCCCGGCGCCGCCGTCGGAAACGGCCTGGCTGCTGCCGGTCAGATTGCCGACGTTGCCCGCTCCGAAAACATCGGCGGCTGAAACCGTCTCGTCAATCTGCTGGTCGGTATCCGCGAAGCGGTCGCCGCCCGCGTAAAAGTCGGTGGCACAGGCAAAACGGAAGGTGTTTTTGGTCATGTAGGCGCGGTAATATTCCATCGAGAAGGGCTGGCCGTTGCGCCCCGCGGTGCTGTTGGGATAAAGCGGCTCCTCGTTGGCAAGGGCCTCGCGCAGCATCGGCAGGCTCATGGGCCGGCCATCGCGGTTGCGCAGAATCAGGCGGTAGGTCGGATCGAGCATCACCCATTGGTTGAGGGAGCGGGACCAGGCATGAACAACGACGTGGCATTCCTCGCAGGGTTCGCTTGAGGGAATGCACATGATGGCCTTCGCTTCGATGCCGCAGGTGCGCAGCATTTCGGCGAGAATGACGGAAAGCCCGCGGCACTCGACCCCTTCGTTTTTGTTGTGCCAGGCGATGACCGACAGGGCGTCGGTTTGAGCGGGGAAGAGCACCGATCCGTTGTGCCTGAAATTTTTGCTGACGATGTCAAGCAGAGACTGCATGATTTCAATGTCGCTGCGGCCATCCATCACTGTGCCAAGCCCGTAGACGTTGATCATCGGCAGCACCTTATCCCAGCGGTAAAGGGAATAGGTGAAGGGAATCGGCTGCGCGGAGGGGGTATAGCTCTTGTTCTGCTGGAGCTGTTCCCGCCACTGGGTCTCGGTCAGCTCCTCGAAGGTGAACTCCGTTTTCAGCTGATCGAGCGGCGTCGGGGCATTTGAGGTTCGGGTAAGGGTCACATTGGTCTGCCGTTCGTACTGGTTCAGGGTGCCGGAAAGTGTGTTCCCATCCTCGGAAAGGGTGAGATCAAGCCGAAGCGTCCAGGGAGAATCGTAAAAGGAAAAGCTCAGGGCGCGGTTGCCGACTGTCCAGTCCGCCGGAGGCAGAAAGACTTCGGAATCGAGCGAGGCAAAGCTGACCAGCAGAGGATTGCCGCGGGTGCGGTCGAATTCCAGAACGCAGGGGTCGCTGAAGAAGGTGTTTTCCACATCATAATAGAAAACCGGAAGGACGGCTTCCCAGCGGCCCGACAGGGCCGAGAGGGTCGCCTGCCTGGCCTGTTCTTCCGCGGCGGCCTTCTGTTCGGCGAGCTGCTGTGGGGAAAGCGGAGTGTTGGCGGCCGCCGTGCCAACCGTGCAGAGAAGCGCGGCCAGAAGCAGCGCCGTCAAGGACAAAAGCGGTCGTTTCATTGTTGTTGGTACCTCCATTCTCCCGCGTCTGCGGGAGCTGTATTGCTTATTGAGATGGTGTTAAAAAACACCGGAATTCCTGCAAAAAAGTCCCGGGATTTTCCGGAACATCCCTATTCTACTAGCGGCGTTCAATGGTGTCAATCGGAAAAACGCGGATTTTGGCAGTAAAATAGGCATTTTTGCCGGGCGGGCATTGCGTTTTGCCGCGTTGTGGGGTATCATAGCAGATGTATAAATAAAAGATGAAGGCAGGGCGGTTCACGTCCCGGAAGAGGCGGCAAATGAAGATTATTGTGGTGGGCGGCGGTAAGATCGGTGAAACGCTGGTGGAGCAGCTGGCGAAAGAGGGGCACGACCTCGTTTTGATCGATAACCAGCAGGCGGTCATTGAGGAAACCGAAAACCGGCTCGACGTTATGGGAATCTATGGGAACGGCGCTTCCCATCTTGTGCAGATCGAGGCAGGGGTGCCGAAGGCGGATCTTCTGATCGCCGTTACCAATTCGGATGAGCTGAATATGCTCTGCTGTCTGGTGGCCAAGAAACTCGGCGCGCGTCACACCATCGCCCGGATTCGAAACCCCGAATATAATGACCAGCTCGTTTTCCTGCGGGAGGAGCTGGGGCTTTCTCTCGCCATCAACCCCGAGGCGGCCGCCGCGGGAGAGCTGTTCCGGATGCTCCGCTTCCCTTCGGCGCTGAAGATCGAAACCTTCTCCCGGGGCAGGGTTGAGCTGGCCGAGGTCCGCCTGCGGGAAGGCTCGAAGCTCGACGGACTTTACCTGCATGAGCTTTCCAAAAAATTTCAGGTCAAGGTGCTGGTCTGCGTCGTGCAGCGCGGGGAGCAGGTCCTGATTCCGACCGGCGACTTCCGGCTTTGTGCCGGAGACAAGATCAGCATTGCCGCGGGACCCGCCGAAATTGAGCGGTTCTTCCGCGCGGCCGGGCTTCTCAAGGAAGAGGCGCACAGTGTCATGATCGTCGGCGGCGGGCGGATTGCCCACTACCTCTGCCGCAAGCTGCTCGGCATCGGCGTTTCGGTCAAAATTATCGATACCGACCCGCAGCGATGCCGCCATCTCTGTGAGCAGATGCCCCGCGCCATGATCATCTGCGGAGACGGCACCAAGCAGGAGCTCCTTTTTGAAGAGGGGCTTGAGCGGGTGGACGCCTTTGTTTCCCTGACCGGCCTTGACGAGCAGAACGCGATCCTTTCGATGTTCGCCGCTTCCCGGGGGGTGGGCAAGGTCATCACCAAGGTCAGCCGCACCTCTCTGCTTTCGCTGGTCGAAAGCGCCGGCCTTGAGAGCGTGATTTCTCCGAAGGAAATCACCGCCAACCAGATTGTCCGCTATGTCCGCGCGATGCAGAATTCCCTCGGCAGCAATGTCGAGACGCTTTATAAGCTGGTCGGCGGCCGGGTTGAGGCGCTGGAATTCCGGGTCAAGCCCGACTTCCCGCATATTGGAACTCCGCTCAAGGACCTTACCCTTAAGCCAAACCTCCTGCTCGCCTGCATTACCCGCGGGGATCGGGCGATTCTTCCGGGCGGCGGCGACAGCATCGCCGCGGATGACCGGGTGGTTGTCGTCACCACCAACCAGCAGCTTCGGGACCTCTCCGACATCCTTCTTTGAGAAGCTGCCTTCAGATCACAAAATAAAGGAGCACCGTTTCTATGAACCGACGCATGGTCGTCTACATTCTGGGCCAGATGCTCAATGCCGAGGCGCTGCTGCTGCTGTTTCCCACCGCCGTTTCGTTTCTTTACCGGGAACAGGGCGTCGCCTTCGCCTTCCTCATCACCATTGCCGCGACGGTGGCTTTCGGCGCGCTGTGCACCTTCCGCCGGCCGCAGAACCGGGTGATCTACGCGCGGGAGGGCTTTGCGGTGGTTGCGCTCTCGTGGCTGGTCCTGTCGGCCTTCGGCGCGCTGCCCTTCTGGCTGACGCGAGAAATTCCTTCATATGTCGACTGCTTCTTTGAAACGGTCAGCGGTTTTACCACCACCGGCGCGAGCATCCTGACCGAGGTCGAATCCCTGAGCCGCGGGCTTCTCTTTTGGCGGAGCTTTACCCATTGGGTCGGCGGCATGGGCGTTCTTGTTTTTGTGATGACGGTCATCCCGCTCGGCGATAACCGTTCGATGCATATTCTGCGCGCGGAGGTCCCCGGGCCGATGGTCGGCAAGCTGGTGCCCCGCCTGAAAAGCACCGCGAAAATTCTCTACGGAATCTATATCGTCATGACCGCGATTGAGGTGGTTCTGCTGCTGTTTGGGGGGATGGACCTCTACGACAGCCTGGTTCACTCCTTCGGCACTGCCGGCACCGGCGGCTTCTCGGTGAAGAACGCCAGCATCGGCGCCTACCAAAGTCCGTATATCGAATGGGTCATCGCGATCTTTATGCTTCTGTTCGGCATCAATTTTAACCTCTATTTTTTCCTGCTGCTGGGAAAAATCCGCACCGTTCTCCAAAGTGATGAGCTGCGCTGCTATCTGGGGATTGTCGGCGCCTCCATCGCGGTGATTGCGGTCAATATCCTGCCGATGTATCAGAAGCTGGGAGTCGCCGTGCGCCATGCGGCCTTTCAGGTCTCCTCCATCATTACCACCACCGGCTATGCCACCGTCGATTTCAACGGCTGGCCCCAGCTTTCCCGCACGATTTTGGTGGTGCTGATGTTCTTTGGAGCCTGCGCCGGGTCAACCGGAGGCGGTCTGAAAATCGCCCGTCTTCTCCTCTTTTTCCGCACGATGCGGCGGGACCTTCGCCGGATGTTGCACCCGCATTCGGTTGAGGTTGTGATGCTCGACGGGAAGCCGGTTCCCGAGGACACCGTCGCCGGTGCGAACGGATTTTTCCTTGTTTACAGCGCCATCGCGCTGGTCACCGTCCTGCTGATCTCGGTCGACGGCTTCGATTTTGAGACGAACTTCACCGCCATGGCGGCCTGTCTGAATAATATCGGCCCCGGGCTTGGAATGGTGGGGCCGACCGGGAATTTTTCCGCCTTTTCTGATTTTTCCAAGCTGCTCCTCAGCTTCGCCATGCTGATCGGACGGCTGGAGGTGTTCCCGATGCTGCTGATCTTTGCCCCTTCTGTTTGGCGGAGACGGTAAAAAACGCCGGGCTTAAAAAGAATGCCTTCGCCGTTAAAAAGTTCATAAAAGTAAAAAGGCGTCGCAGCCGAAACCGGCTGCGGCGCCTTTTTGTGTGATGTCATGCCTGTTTCATCGCTTTGCTCAGATTGTCCCGGGCGGAAAATTTCACATGGCTTCCGTCAATTGCAAGGGAAAGCCAGTAGGTGTATGTGGTTCCCTCTTCCGTTTCCAGCCTGAATGAGACCGTTCCATCCCCGCAATATGTCAATTCGCTTTCCGCGCAGGGCTTGGCGCAGGGCCCGGCCGTCTGACCGTTTCCGTCGGCATCCAGAAACATCACCTTTGCTGTCTGCATTTCATCATCTGTAAATAATACGGCGCCCACCCGGCCATACGCGAGGTCGGGAATCACGACGGAGTCGATGAACGTAACCGAGGGGCTTTTGTCGTGGCCGGCAGCGGTAAACAGCAAATGAATTTCTTCCTTGGTCCAGCTTTTCCCTGACGATCCGGGTTCGGCGGCTTCGTCCTGCCGTTGGGCAGGCTCGCCGGTCGTGCTTTGCTGTTGGACGGGTTCGGCGGCCTCGTCCTGCCGTTGGGCAGGCTCACCGGTCGTGCTTTGCTGTTGGACGGGCTCGGCGGCCTCGTCCTGCCGTTGGGCAGGCTCGCCGGTCATGCTTTGCTGTTGGATGGGCTCGGCGGTATCCGTCCGTCCGGCGCCTGATGGTGAACCGGCGCCGCAGCCGGAAAGAATCCAGAGGGCGGCGAAAACCGCAAGGACCGCGGACAGCCTTTTCATTGTTTCTTTCCTTTCTCATCAAAAATTGTCCCGCCCGTCTCATATCATGGCGGAAAATGGACTTTATTGCTGGTTTAATTCCGTTCCATAATGCTCGGATGAGAAACCGTTATCCAAAAAGATGGAAAAGAACGGCGTCATTTTATGATAGACCTCCGTGTCCGCCGGCTTTGGCAGCGTGAGCAAGAGGCCGATCAATTCCGGAGTGATCGCTCCGGCGATCACTTTTCCGCCGCGCCAATCGGTTTCTTTCAGCTCGCCGCAGCGAAGGGCCATGGCGATTTCCTCCGTCTCGTCCTCCCAACAATGAATTTCAAATCTTTTTGCATCCTTGAGCTTGGAGCTCATGATTTTTACCCATTCGGTATTTTCGGGCTGCAAGCCGTCAAATTCAATTTGCTGCAAAACAATCTTCCTCCCGGATCGAAAGCGATCACGCCCGTATCCCGTATAGAGAACGGGCCGCGCGGCAAAACAGAACACCTGCGCCTGCAAAAAAGATGATCCCCGCGTCCGCGTGTGGATTCGCCGCCGCGCGGCAAAACAGAAAGGCAGCGGCGGACTAAAAAATCTGCCGCTGCCTGCCGCCGTTGGATCTCCCGGCCGTCTGTTATACCGCCGCCCCGGTGGAGGGGTTGATCGGCACGACGTATACCGGCTGGTCGGATGGGCTGACCGTATCATCGCCGTCATTGTCATCATCGTCGTAAGAGGAGGACGAGCCCGAACTGCTCAGGCGGGTATCCGAGACGACATATTTGCCCAGCGTGCTGCTGGAAACAACGAAGCCGCCTTCGTCATCGTCGTAGGCGCTGGTGCGGTTGGTCAGGGTGTTGGTGCCGGTGACTTCATAGAGATAGTCATCCTCGCTCCCCTCAAAAAAGAGCTTGGGGCTGCGCAGGGCGGTGAGCGAAGCGCCGTTTCCGAGGAAGAAGCGAAGATCGGCGTCAGGATAACGGCGGGTAATCGAGGAGATTCCCTCGGTGCTCATCGAGGCGACGATGGTGCCGTTCTTGCGGGCAACGCCATAGAAGTAGCCGCCACCGTCCGGAAAGTCGATCTGGACATCGTCGTTTTTATCAAAGGAAAAGCCCAGCGGGTCCTCCTCAAGCTCGTCGTCCCCTTCCTCATAGCCGATGCTGTCGAGCTTGGGTTCCACTTTGAAGATGTCGCCGTTTTTGCGGGTGACCCGGATGACGCCGGGGACGATATCATAGCCGTCGGCGGGAAAGTCCTTCACATCCTTGATTTCGAGAACGGCAAAATAGTAGTCGTCGCCGTCATCGACCTCTTTTTTTACGATATCAAGCTGCTGTCCGCCGGTTCCCTTTTCGCTGTAGGACTTGCCGGCCTTGCTGCCGAAAAGCTTATCGTCGTCTCCGGTATCCGAATTAATCGTTTCCGCCTCAAATAAATAAGCCTTGGTCGGCGTTTCCTTGCTTGAGCCGACCGAGCAGAGCCCGACATAGACGGTTTGTCCCGGCAGTGCCGCGGTAATTTCGTCGTCGTAATACTCGTCCTTGACGACCACGGTGCCGCGGGTGATGGCAAACGATGTGGTGGTGAGCATCGCCGCCAACAGACAGGCGCTCAGCGGCGTCAGAAATTTTTTCATGATGGTCCCTCCAAAATCTGCTTCGCTGTTTGGGGACATTGTAGCATTTTTTTCGAGGGAATACAACCGTTCCCGGGCATAGGGAACAAAATCTCCCTGAAAGCGAGCCTTGTTTCGGAACTTCTTTTATTCCTCGGCGAAAATCCAAACGACCGGACGTGCGGCCGCCCGGCCGCGTCTTTTTCAAGGGCTTGTATAAGCCCTCGGATTTTATTGTAAAATCACTTTGTAAAGAAAAATTTTCACTTTACGTGTTTTTTACAAAGTGCGCCGGGCGCATTTTACAAAAGGCAGATAAGATGGGAACTGTTCTAAAGAGATGAAATAACAGAAAAACAAAGGAGATTTCGACTGTTATGAAAAAGATGCTTTCGTTTTTGATCTCCGCTGCGATGGTGGGTTCGCTGGCCGCCTGCGGCGGGACCTCCAGCAGCGCCCCGGCCTCCAGCGCGGCGGATTCCTCCGCTGCCGCATCTTCGGCCGCTTCCTCCGAAGCGACCCTGTCCGGAAAAGTTTCGACCAACGGCTCCACCTCGATGGAGAAGGTGATCGCCTCCCTCTCCGAAGCGTTCATGGCCAAGCATCCCGACGTAACCGTGACCTATGATCCCACCGGATCGGGCGCAGGCATCACCGCCGCGACCGAAGGCACCGCCGATATCGGCCTTGCCAGCCGCGACCTCAAGGATTCCGAAACCGGCCTCGATGCCACCGTGGTGGCGATTGACGGCATCGCGGTGATCGTCAACAACGCCAACCCCGTTTCCGATCTCTCGCTCGAGCAGATCGCGGCCCTCTATAAGGGCGAGGTCACCAACTGGAAGGATGTCGGCGGGGCCGACGCCGCTCCGGTGATCGTCGGACGCGAGGCCGGATCGGGCACCCGCGACGGATTTGAGAGCATCACCAAGGTCGGCGAGGACGCCAAGTATGATCAGGAGCTGACCTCCACCGGCGCGGTGATCGCCGCGGTCGCCGCCAATGAGAACGCGATCGGCTACGCCTCCCTCTCGTCGGTCGGCAGCGACACCAAGACCCTGACGGTCGGCGGAGTCACCTGCACCGAGGAAACCGTCCTCGACGGAAGCTACGCCATCCAGAGAAACTTCAACATGATCACCAAGCAGGGGGCCGAGCTCTCGCCCGCGGCCAAGGCGTTCATCGAGTTTGCCCTTTCCCCGGAGACTGCCGGCATCATCGCCAACGCCGGTGCAATTCAGGCGGGCGGCGCCCCTGCGGCCGCCCCGGCATCCGCTTCCGCCGAGCCGCTCTCCGGAAAGGTTTCGACCAACGGCTCCACCTCGATGGAGAAGGTGATCGCCTCCCTCTCCGAAGCGTTCATGGCCAAGCATCCCGACGTAACCGTGACCTATGATCCCACCGGATCGGGCGCGGGCATCACCGCCGCGACCGAAGGCACCGCCGATATCGGTCTTGCCAGCCGCGACCTCAAGGATTCCGAAACCGGCCTCGATGCCACCGTGGTGGCGATTGACGGCATCGCGGTGATCGTCAACAACGCCAACCCCGTTTCCGATCTCTCGCTCGAGCAGATCGCGGCTCTCTATAAGGGCGAGGTCACCAACTGGAAGGATGTCGGCGGGGCCGACGCCGCTCCGGTGATCGTCGGACGCGAGGCCGGATCGGGCACCCGCGACGGATTTGAGAGCATCACCAAGGTCGGTGAGGACGCCAAGTATGATCAGGAGCTGACCTCCACCGGCGCGGTGATCGCCGCGGTCGCCGCCAATGAGAACGCGATCGGCTACGCCTCCCTCTCGTCGGTCGGCAGCGACACCAAGACCCTGACGGTCGGCGGAGTCGCCTGCACCGAGGAAACCGTCCTCGACGGAAGCTACGCCATCCAGAGAAACTTCAACATGATCACCAAGCAGGGGGCCGAGCTCTCGCCCGCGGCCAAGGCGTTCATCGAGTTTGCCCTTTCGGATGCGGCAACTGAAATCATCGCCAACGCCGGCGCGGTTCAGGCCAAGTAATCAAGCAGATGCGGGAAAAGGGGCTTTCAAACCGGTGAGAGCCCCTTTTTTTCCATAGGATTAGGAGTTATAATGATGAAAGCAAGAAACGCGATTGAACGAGCGATGCAGACCCTCTTTTTCTGCTGCGGCATTGTCTCGATTGCCGCCGTCGCGCTGATTACCGTTTATATGATCATCAGCGGACTGCCCGCCATCCGGGAAATCGGGGCAGTGGACTTTCTCTTCGGGCAGGTCTGGAAAAGCACCGCCAAAGAGCCGCTCTTCGGCATCCTGCCGTTCATTCTCACCTCGGTTTATGGAACGCTCGGCGCCATCCTCATCGGGGTGCCGATCGGGCTGATGATGGCGGTTTTCCTTTCCAAGCTTGCCAGCCCTCGGGTCGCGTCGGTTGTCCGTCCGGCGGTCGAGCTGCTGGCGGGCATCCCCTCGGTCGTCTATGGCTTTATCGGAATGATCGTCCTTGTCCCGGCGGTGATGGACCTGTTCCGGATCAAAAGCGGCACCACCCTTTTCACCGCCGTCATCGTTCTGGCGGTGATGATTCTGCCCAGCATCGTCAGCGTCAGCGAAACCGCCCTTTCGGCGGTGCCCCGCGAGTATGAGGAAGCAAGCATCGCGATGGGCGCGACTTGGATCGAGACGATCTTCAAGGTCAGCATCCCCGCTGCCCGCAGCGGAATTGCCGCCGGAGTGGTGCTGGGGGTAGGGCGGGCGATCGGCGAGGCGATGGCGGTCATGATGGTTTCCGGAAATGTTGCGAATATGCCCAAGCTTTTTTCGAGCGTCCGGTTCCTCACAACGGCGATTGCCTCGGAGATGTCCTATGCCGGCGGCCTGCAGAAGCAGGCGCTCTTCTCGATCGGCCTGGTCCTTTTCGTATTCATCATGCTGATCAACCTGCTGCTCAACGCCTTTTTGAAGAAGGGGGACCGCAAATGAACGAAAAGCTTTCTCCCAAGCGGGAGGCATACAACGCCATTGCCCGTGCGCTGATCTACCTCTGCGCCGGAATCACGGTGCTGCTGCTGGTTGCCCTCATCGCCTACATCTTCTACCGCGGGCTCGGGAACATCACCTGGCAGCTCCTCTCCACCCAGCGCAGCGCCCTCAAGGGGACCATCGGCATTCTGCCGAACATTCTTTTCACCCTCTACACCGTTTTTACCGCCCTGGTGATCGTGCTGCCGCTCGGCATCGGCGCGGCAATCTACCTCAACGAATATGCGGCCAATCAGAACATGGTGCGGATCATCGAGGGAGCGACCGAAACGCTGACCGCCATCCCCTCGATTATCTATGGTCTGGTGGGGATGCTTTTCTTCTGTCAGAAGCTGGGGCTTCAGTCGAGCGTCCTCGCCGGCTCCCTCACCCTTGTCGTCATGATTCTGCCCACCATCATGCGCACCACGCAGGAGGCGCTCAAGACGGTTCCGGCATCCTACCGGGAGGCCGCGGTAGGACTGGGCGCGACCAAGTGGTATACCATCCGCACCATCGTCCTGCCCTGCACTCTGGACGGCGTTGTTGCGGGCGCGATTCTCGCCATCGGGCGGATCGTCGGAGAGAGCGCCGCGCTGCTTTTCACTGCGGGGACCGGCTATGTGCTGGTGACCAACTACTTTGAGGCGCTGCAAACCAGCGGCGGGACCCTGAGCGTCATGCTCTACGTCTACGTCTCGGAGAATGGGGAGTTCGACGTTGGCTTTGCCATTGCGGCGATCCTCATGATTCTGGTGCTGGCCATCAATTTTGCCACCAAGCTTGCCAAGAAAAAGCTCAAAAGGATAGGGTGAAGCGCATGAACAAGATTATTACGACAACCAATTTTGATTTATATTACGGAAGCTTCCAGGCGCTCAAATCGATCAACATCGAGATTCCGGAAAAGGAAATCACCGCTTTGATCGGACCCTCCGGATGCGGCAAGAGCACCTTTCTCAAGACCCTCAATCGGATGAACGACCTTGTCCCCGGAGTCAAGATCTCGGGGGAGATCAAATTCCACGGAGAGGATATCTTCGCCAAGGAAATGAATGTCAATCTTCTGCGCAAGCGGATCGGCATGGTGTTCCAGAAGCCGAACCCCTTCCCGATGAGTATCTACGACAACATCGCCTACGGGCCGAGGCTGCACGGCAGTCCCAAGAAAACCGAGCTTGACGAGATCGTCGAGCGGTCCCTGCGGGGCGCGGCCCTCTGGGATGAGGTCAAGGACCGGCTGAAAAAATCGGCGCTCGGGCTTTCGGGCGGGCAGCAGCAGCGGCTCTGCATCGCGCGCGCCCTTTCGGTCGAGCCGGAGGTCCTGCTCATGGACGAACCGACCAGCGCCCTCGACCCCGGCAGCACAATCCGGATTGAAAATCTGATGGCCGAGCTGCGCAGGAACTATACGGTGGTCATCGTCACCCACAACATGCAGCAGGCGGTCCGCATCTCGGATAAGACGGCCTTTTTCCTGATCGGGGAGATGGTCGAGTTCGGGGAAACCGAGCAGATTTTTGCCCGGCCGGTCGACCGCCGCACCGAAGATTACATTACGGGGAGGTTCGGATAATGAGAAACCGTTTTGACGAGCAGCTCGAGTCGCTCAACAACAGCCTGATCCGGATGGGTGCGCTGTGTGAGAGCGCGATTGCCAACGCGACCAAGGCGCTGCTCGAAGGGGACCGTACACTGGCCGGACGCGCCATCGAGGCGGACAGCGAGATCGATCAGGCGGAACGGGAGGTGGAGTCGCTCTGCCTCAAGCTGCTGCTTCAGCAGCAGCCGGTGGCGCGCGACCTGCGGCAGATTTCCTCGGCCCTTAAAATGATCACCGACATGGAGCGGATCGGCGATCAGGCGTCGGATATCTCCGAGATGGTGATGAGCGTGGAGCTGGACCCGGCGGCCCATGCGATTCATATCGGGGATATGGCGCGCGCCACCATCGGCATGGTGACCGATTCGATCGACGCCTATGTTCGGCGCGACCTCGCCCTTGCGCGGCGGGTCATCGAGGCGGACGACGTGGTTGACAATCTGTTTTTGACGGTGAAAAGCGAGCTGCTCGCCGGGCTGAAGATCAATCCGGCCGAGGGGGAGGCGCCGCTCGACCTTCTGATGATCGCCAAGTACTACGAGCGGATCGGGGACCACGCGACCAATATCGCCGAGTGGGTGGAGTTTTCGATCACCGGCGTGCATAAGGGGGAGCTGCTCGGATGATCTACTGCGTTGAGGATGACAGCTCGATCCGCGAATTGGTGCTCTATGCGCTGCAAAACAGAGGTTTTGAGGCAAAGGGCTTTGCCGACTCCTCGGAACTTTATCCTGAGCTGCTGCACAATCCGCCGGAGCTGGTTCTGCTGGATATCATGCTGCCGGGGGAGGACGGCATCGCTATCCTCAAAAAGATGAAGCAGAACGCGCAGACCCGTAAGGTCCCCGTCATCATGCTGACCGCGAAGGGAAGCGAGTACGACCGGGTGCTGGGACTTGATCTGGGTGCGGACGATTATATCACCAAGCCGTTTGGGGTGATCGAAATGATCTCCCGGGTCAAAGCGGTGCTGCGCCGCTGCGCCCCGGAGGGAGCCGTTTCCCGCACGCTGACCCTCGGAGAAATCACCCTGGACCCCGAACGCCACCGCGTCGGAGCCGCGGGGCGGGAGATCACCCTCACCTTCAAGGAGTTTTCCCTGCTGCAGTTTCTGATGGAGAACAGCGGACGGGTGCTGACCCGCGACCGAATCCTTGAAACGGTCTGGGGCTACGATTTTGAGGGAGAGACGCGGACTGTCGATATGCATATCAAGACGCTGCGGCAGAAGCTCGGGGAGGCCGGCGCGCTGATTGAAACGGTGCGCGGAGTCGGCTACCGGATGGAGGGGCCGGAGAAATGAGAAAAAGAATCTTTCATTCCATGCTGCTGCTCGCGGTCGTCACGATTCTGACCGGAGCGATTCTTTCCGGCGCGGTGGCCCACGCGGTGCTCACCGAGCGGGTCCACGCGGAGGTCCGCAGCGAGGCGCGGATTATCTCCCGGCTGCTGCCCGAGGGAGGCACGCAGGAGCTTTTTGCCGAAGCGGGACGGGCTAATCCGGCCACCCGGCTGACCCTGATCGCCCCGGACGGCACGGTCCTCTTCGACAGTGTGGCCGATCCGGCGACGATGGAGAACCACGCCGACAGGCCGGAGGTTCAGCTTGCGATGCAGGTGGGCACAGGGGCGGAAACCCGCAATTCGGGGACTCTCGGCTCCAGAACCTATTACTATGCCATGAAGCTCGAGAACGGGCAGATTCTGCGGATGGCGGCCGCCAGCGACAGCATCTGGAATATCTTTTTCAGACAGGCGGGCGGGCTGCTTGCGGCAATGCTTCCGGTGCTGGCCTTTGCGGCGTGGCTTGCCCAGCGGCAGACCAGAGGAATCATTGCTCCTCTGCTGACCCTCGACCTTGAGCATCCGAAGGAAAACGACGTCTACGAGGAGCTTTCCCCGCTTCTGCTGCGGATGGACCGACAGCGGGAGGAAATCGGCCGGCAGATCGAGACGCTTGATAAAAAGCAGCAGGAGTTCACCGCCATCACCGAAAATATGCGCGAGGGGCTCGCTGTCCTTGACGGAAACCTTCAGGTTCTTTCGCTTAACCGCAGCGCCGCCGCCCTTTTTGGGGTGTCCGCCGATGAAGTGCGGGGCCGTTACTTTCTCACCCTCAACCGCAGTGAGCCTCTGGCCCGGGCGCTCACCCGCGCCGCCGCGGAAGGGAAGGTCGGTTCGGCCGGGCTGACGATGGCCGGACGCAGCTATCAGCTGGTGGCCACGCCGGTTCGCCCCGAGCGGGGACGTGTGGAAGGGGTGGTGCTGCTTGCGCTCGACGTTACCGAACAGAAGCAGGCCGAGGCTCTGCGCCGGGAGTTTACCGCCAACGTCTCACATGAGCTGAAAACTCCGCTAACCTCCATTTCCGGTTATGCGGAGATGATCGAGAACGGCATTGCCAAGCAGGTGGACGTGGTCCCCTTTGCCGCGCGGATTCACAGCGAGGCGACCCGGATGATTCAGCTGGTCGAGGATTTGCTGGAGCTTTCCAAGCTGGACGAACGGGAGGAGCTGCCCAACAACCGTTCGGTCAGCCTGCTGGAAGTGGCCAACCGGGTGGCGGTCCGTCTCGGAGAGCTGGCCGACCGCCGCGGTATCACGATTGAAGTGACCGGAAGCGACAAAACGGTGCAGGGAGATCCCACCCTGCTGGAGGAATTGGCGGCCAACCTCTGCGAAAACGGAATCAAATACAACCGCGAGGGCGGCCGGGTGACAATCGCCCTTTCGGGAGACGACGCAGCGCCCTGCCTGCAGGTGTCCGACACCGGCGTGGGAATTCCGAAGGAGCATCAGGCGCGGGTTTTTGAGCGGTTCTACCGGGTGGACAAAAGCCGCTCAAAAGAAACGGGCGGTACCGGTCTCGGCCTTTCGATCGCCAAGCATATCGCACAGCTTCATCGCGCCGCCCTGTCCCTCACCAGCGAGGTGGGACGCGGAACGACGATAACAGTACAGTTTCCGACGGAGCAAAAACAGTGTCCGGGCGAAGATGGGGAGTCCTGAAATACCGTCGTTCCTCCCGCCTGTTTTCGCATGGCCACAATTTGATTCCGCATGTTTTTACAGCAATGCAGCGCGCCTCGGGAATCCAAGGCGCGCTGCATTGCTTGTGCATAGGGGGGACCATCCACGCTGCCGCCTGCAGAGGGGGAGTGCGACGAAATGCCTATGAATCAGAAAAGCAACAGGGATGAAACGGGATGGAATTGCTGCTTTGGCCGCATCCGCGCTCATCTCCGCGCGCCGCAGACTGGGCGTGTGCACGCTCGGGGCGGCAGAGCAGAGTCAAGACCTCCCTTTCCGCTCGGGCGCCGCTCGCCCGACAGATGCCGCGCACAGCGAAAAGGTTAAAGCGAAAGACAGAGGGACTGGCCGCATCCGCGCTCATCTCCGCGCGCCGCAGGCTGGGCGTGTGCACGCTCGGGGCGGCAGAGCAGGGCCAAGGCCTCCCTTTCCGCTCGGGCGCCGCTCGCCCGACAGATGCCGCGCACAGCGAAAAGGTTAAAGCGAAAGACAGAGGGACTGGCCGCATCCGCGCTCATCTCCGCGCACCGCAGGCTGGGCGTGTACGCTCGGGGCGGAGAGTGGATGGACAGAGAGCCGGCTTGGTGCTGCCCACGATATGCACGGACGTATACGCTCGGGCGGCAAGTGGATGAACGGTGGTTCACTGTGCGAATAGCTCGGCGCCACCTGAAAAGCAAGCCGGAATCATAGCAGCTTAGAATCGGGAGGCCCCAGACGTTAATGCGCGGTTTTGGATATACGGGTTTCGGCCTCACGACGGCGGAAAGTTTGCGGAAGCTTATGCGGCGAAAGAAGCGGCGCTTGACAAGCCGGCGCCTTTCCCGGTATCATGATTCTGTTACGTTTGAAAGTGGGGGAATCGGATGGTACAGGCAAAAAATTGGCTCCGGCAGCACAACGAAGCGGGATTTCTGCTTTATTGGATCTTCTACCTCGCCGCTTTTTCGGTGCTGGAGGTTCTGGTGCTGCCGCAGCATCCATTGATCTGTGCGCTGGACGAGAGCATACCGTTCTGCGTATGGTTTGCCGTTCCTTATTTTTCGTGGTTCCCGGCGCTGGCCCTTTCGCAGGGCTATTATCTGTTCCGGGACAGGGCGGGCTTTCAGAATCTCTGCTTCTTGATGTTTTCCGGCATGACGGTCGCGCTGGCCGTTTATGTCATCTATCCCATTTCGATCGATGTCAGGGTTCCTCTTGAGGGCGGCGGCGTGCTGCACCGGCTGGTGGGGCTGTTACAGGGCTTTGACTCCCCGCGAAACGTCTGTCCCTCGATCCATGTCAGCTCCAGCCTTGCCATCGCCGCGGCGGTACAGCTGGACCCGCGCCTTGCGGGGCGGCGGGGAATCAAAGCGGCCGTCTGGCTCTGGATGCTGCTGATCTGTGCTTCGACGGTGTTCATCAAGCAGCACTCGATTGTGGATGTGTTCTGGGGCGCGGTGGTGACGGCCGCGTTGACCTGGGTGACCTACCGCTGTGATTGGCGCGGCGTATTGGAGAAAACTCCGGCGCGGCGCTGGCTGTAGGCGGGGCGAATCGGGATGGTTCCATCAAAAATAAGCGGGGCGCTTCAACGCTCCGCTTATTTTTTCTCTGTCTCCGGAAGAAAGAGCAAAATATCCTCCACCCGGCAGTCGAGAAGAATGCAGAGTTCATTGATGAGGGAGGTGGAAATCCCTTTGTTATGGCGCAGGCGGTGGATTGTATGGCTGCTGTACCCGTGGCGGTTAATGAGCTGATAGGTTGTCAGGCCGCGTTCCTTCATGGTTTTCCAGAAAGGATCGTATACGATCATTTTTATCACCCGGTTTTCAGCATAGTATAAAGTCCCTATATTGAACATTGTTCAAATATGGACTGTAATATGCAGGGAGGTGCTGCCGGATGTGCTGTGAAAATCGCTTTTGCATCTACTGGGAAGAGCACAAATGTCTGCTGGGAGAGGTGACGCTTGATCTTCAGGGCTGCTGCCGCGAATGTGTATACGTCGATATCGGCCTTGATGCTCTCGCGCAGGAACGGGCGCGAGAGGGCTTTTCAGGGAAAGGACAGTGAGAAGGGGCGGACGGATTTTAATCCGTCCGCCCCTCTTTCGGAAGGCTGTATTTTTGAAGTCACAATACTTTGACGAGCGCTCCGCCTTCGAAATAAAGCCGCTGGAGCCGCGGCCCCAGCCGCGAAAGCAGCTCGTGCATGCAGCTTCCGGCCTGCGCGGCAACCTCGTCGGCGTTTTGGAACAGAGCACCGTCTCCGCCGAGGATGACCGCCGTATCGCCGAGGCGGACATCCGGAATT
Organism: Yanshouia hominis; assembly: GCA_014385025.1. Classification (GTDB taxonomy): domain Bacteria; phylum Bacillota; class Clostridia; order Oscillospirales; family Ruminococcaceae; genus Yanshouia; species Yanshouia hominis. Next base: position 132,191 of record JACRTB010000010.1, read on the forward strand.
CCGGTGACATCAACCATCATCTGATCCATGCAAACCCGGCCGATCTGGCCGGCCCACCGCCCATGCAGAATCACCCGCCCCTTGGATGAAAGAGCGCGGGGGTAGCCGTCGGCATATCCGATGGGCAGGACCGCCACCCGCATCCTCTTCGGCGCGCGGAAGGTCCGGCTGTAACTGACACAGGTGCCGGGTTCGATTTCCCGCAGGCAGGTGACGGTGGTTTTCAGAGAGGTGATCGGCCGGATATCCGGCCAGGCACCCACATGGCAGGCGGTGGGATATCCTGAAAGAATCGCCCCGCAGCGCACCATGTCAAAATGGGCCTGCGGATATTTCTGAATTCCCCCCGAATTGCAGATATGCCGGATGCCGGTGGAAATTTTGCGCGAGGCAAGCCCGTCAAGAGCGGCGGTAAAGCGCTCGAGCTGCCGGAGACAGTATTCATCGGCGCCCTCGGAGCCGTCGTCCGACGAGGAAAAATGGCTGAAGGTTCCGGTGATTTTGAGGCCCGGCAGACGGCAGGCCACCGCCACGCGGTCAAGCTCCTCCGGGGTGCCGCAGTCGAAGCCGGTGCGGGTCATGCCGGTATCCAGCTTGATATGCGCCTTGAGCCTTCCGCCCGCCGCCCGTGCCGCTTCATCCAGCGCGGCGGCATATTCGGGGGAGCTGACCGACTGGATCAGGTCGCAGGCCAGCAGCTCGGAGGTCAGGGACGGGTCGGTATAGGAGAGAACGAGGATTTCCCCCGTGATTCGTGCATCGCGCAGCTCTTTTCCTTCCAGAAGGGTGGCGACCGCAAAAAAATCGACCCCTTCGCGCGCAAGCCGCTTGGCCATCATCACAGCCCCCTGCCCGTAGCCGTCCGCCTTGACGACCCCGCACACCTTACAGCCGGGGGAAAGGCGGCGGCGTACTTCCGCAAGGTTTTGAGCCATCCGGTCGAGATCAATTTCCAGCCAGGCACGCCGGGTAATCAAAGGCTCCATTCAAGCATTCCTCCTTGGAAAGGATGGCCCGGCAGCGGCGCTGCCGGGCCATCTCCGCAATTCTATGCGTTTGTGCTGATGTTTGATGAACGATTCCGACAAAAGTCTGTCAGAACGCGATCTTTTCCCGGATATAGGCGGAAACCTGCTCCATCGGAATGCGAACCTGTTCCATCGTGTCGCGGTCGCGGATGGTGACGGCACCGTCATTTTCAGACTCAAAATCGTAGGTGATGCAGAGCGGGGTGCCGATCTCATCCTGACGGCGGTAGCGCTTGCCGATGGAACCGGCGTCGTCGAAATCGATCATATACTCGCGGGCAAGGGAGGCATAAAGCTCCTGCGCCTTGGCCGAGAGCTTCTTCGAAAGGGGAAGGACGCAGGCCTTGAAGGGGGACAGCGCGGGATGCAGCCGCAGCACCACGCGGGTGTCGTTCTTCTCCGCGTCGACAACCTCCTCGTCGTATGCCTCCACCAGAAAAGCGAGGGTGACGCGGTCGGCGCCGAGCGAGGGTTCAATGACATAGGGGATATAGTGTTCGTTCTGCTCCTGGTCGAAGTAGGTGAGGTCCTTGCCGGAATGGTCCTGATGCTGCTTGAGGTCGTAGTCGGTGCGGTCGGCAACGCCCCACAGCTCTCCCCAGCCGAACGGGAACATGAACTCGAAATCGGTGGTCGCCTTGGAATAGAAGGCAAGCTCCTCCGGCTCATGGTCGCGAAGCCGCAGGTTTTCGTCCCGGATGTTGAGGTTCAGCAGCCAGTCGTGGCAGAAGGTGCGCCAATACTGAAACCACTCGAGGTCGGTGCCGGGTTTGCAGAAGAACTCCAGCTCCATCTGCTCGAATTCGCGGATCCGGAAGATAAAGTTGCCGGGGGTGATTTCGTTGCGGAAGCTCTTGCCTACCTGGCAGACACCGAACGGCACCTTTTTGCGGGTGGTGCGCTGGATGCTGTTGAAATTGACGAAGATGCCCTGTGCCGTCTCGGGACGCAGGTAAACCTCGGTGGAAGAATCCTCGGTGACCCCCTGATGGGTCTTGAACATCAGATTGAACTTACGGATATCCGTAAAGTCCGACTTTCCGCAGCCAGGGCAGGTAACGCCGTTGTCACGGATAAAGGCAACCAGATCGTCGCTGGTCATCGCCTCGACGTTTACATCGGCGCGTTTCTGCTCCTCACACCAGCTTTCCACCAGCTTGTCGGCGCGGTGGCGCATCTTGCAGGCCTTGCAGTCGATCAGCGGATCGTTGAAGGTGGTGACGTGGCCGGAGGCAACCCACACCTCGGGATTCATCAGGATCGCGGCGTCAAGCCCCACGTTATAGGGATTTTCCTGCACGAATTTTTTCCACCAGGCGCGCTTGATGTTGTTCTTCAGTTCGACCCCGAGAGGGCCGTAGTCCCAGGAGTTGGCCAGGCCGCCGTAGATTTCCGAGCCGGGATAAACAAAGCCGCGCCCCTTGGCGAGGGCGACGATTTTTTCCATTGTTTTGTCGGTGTTCTTCATCACGTAACCTCCATACTTTGCATTACCATAGTAGTGTATCCTGTTTCGCGCCGAGCGTCAAGGGAACGGCATAAAAAATCCCGTCACAGAGCGGAATTACTGTTCTTCGGGCCGCCAGCCCTTGCAGAGATCCGCCCAGCCGCGCGCGCGGGAGAAACGCTCGAGTTCCCCGCAGGAAAGCTCGATGGCGCTGTTATCGCTTCCGGCGGCGGGGAAAACGGTGGAGAAGCGCCGCAGAGACTCGTCCAACCAGACCTCAACCGTGTCGGGGACGGCAAAAGGGCAGACCCCTCCGGGGGCATGTCCCACCAGAGCGGCAAGCTCCTCGGCAGTGAGCATCTTCGCCTTGGTATGGAACTGATCCTTGAATTTGCGATTGTCGATTTTGGCATCCCCCGCGGTGACAATCAGCACCGCATGTCCATCGACAAGGAAAGAAAGAGTTTTTGCAATCCGCGCTTCCTCACAGCCGACCGCCTGCGCCGCGAGGGCCACCGTCGCGCTTGAGACGGAAAATTCCAGAACACGGTCCTCAAGGCCCAGCTCCTTGAAATAGCTTTTTACCGCCGTAATCGACATCATTCGCCGCTCCTTTTTACAGTTGTCCTGACTATTATAACATTAAACCCAAGGGATTTCACCCCTCTCCTGCCGGAAGGAGGAGTTTTTTCTTGAACAGAAGCAAAAAAAGGTTGACATTTTGTGCGTGAACTGATAAAATATCAAATTGTCAGCAAGACGCAGGCGCGTCCGGCGGACAGGCTTCATTTGCGCGTGTAGCTCAGTTGGATAGAGTGACTGGCTACGAACCAGTAGGCCAGGGGTTCGAGTCCCTTCACGCGCACCAAAGCAATATAATCCGAACCAAATCTTCCTTGTAGGAGACGGGTTCGGATTATTTGTTTATTTTAATAAGTATGAAAACACCTATTTCCCAAACGGAGTAATTAGGTGTTCCGAATCCAAACCGAGAGAATCGAGAAAAAAGAAAACCCGCAAATAAAAAAATAGGCAGATCGCGGACTACGATTTCTATCCTTTGATAGTGGCATAGGGTTCGCACGCCCTTCTTGAATACGCTTCCGTTCAATTGGTAAATCATGGGGATTCTGTAGCCAATCTCATCTGATACTGACTATACATCTTCCGGCAAATGCCTTGGATGCTCTGGAGTATTGACTTCGTGAAATGTAGCGCGTCTCTTTGGTAAGTATTTGTAGCCTTG
>JACRTB010000011.1 GCA_014385025.1 Yanshouia hominis
TGACAGCCTGCTGAAAATGCTGTATCCGGCGATGATGGATATTACAAAGAAATGGACCGGCAGACGCCAGGACTGAAGCATGATCCACGCTCAACTCGCAGTTTTCTTTTCCGACAGGATGCCGGATTGAGCGGTTGATCCTTGACGCGCGGCATCTCTGCCGCTAATATGACGCCAAGGGAGCGGCCTCCCTGAACACAAGACCGCTCGCTTGAGATAATTTGCTCTATTTGCACTGCATCTGTCCGTTTACACAGAATTCGGGACGCTCCCGATGCAAAAGACGGCTTGTTCAGTGCTTCTTGAGAGGCGCCGGAGCTTCTGCTCCCGCATCGCCGCCCCGCAGCCATAAATTGGCAATTACCCCTCTATTGACAGGTTTTCCATCATCCAAAAATCTTTATGCGCTGCCCGCTTCGCTCTATTCTTGCGGCGAAAGCTTTTTCCCTCACCGGCCGGGCTGGTCGTTCTGTACGCCAAAGCCCTGAGGAGCCGGCGCCCCTTTCGGCGCCGGCTCCTCAGGAAGCCCTTATGGGGCTTTTCAGGACGTGCCTTTAAGCGCCGGGACGCTCCGCGCCACATCCCGTTCAGGGCTGCGCACCGTTTTCTCCGTTCCCGCAGTAAGGAAGGGCGACATTCTGCTGCCGGTCCTCATCCCACAAAACCGCGCTTCCGTTCGCCAGCCGAAAATCCGGGCTGTAAGGGCCATAGGCTTTCAGGGAATAGGGGGCCCGCACTCCGGTGTCAAAGGAGCGAAGCAGCTCCCAGTTCTCAGAGTAGACATCCAGCAACAGCGTCTTCGGATCGGTTTCCTCCGAGAAGCTCTCATCGAAGGGGTCAAAATACGGGGTGTGCAGGAGCAGAAACAGCCGGTTTTCCGCGTCATAGCGCAAGTTCAGGAAGCATTCTCCCGCGAGCCGCCCGCCATCCTCTCCGGCCGACAGCACAACGCGCCGTTCCCCGGTTTCGAGACGGCAGCTCTCCACACGGCCGGGATAGCGCACCACATACTGATTGTCCCATGTGACCGCTTCGTCCGATGCGTTATTGAGCACCCCAAGGCGCACCACACGCCCCGCCTGTCCGTCCCACGCGGCCAACTCCTCAAAATAGGCTTCGCCGCCCGAAGCATCTCCGATGCGGTGAACCGAAAACCGTCCGTCCGGGCTGACCGTCAGCGCCGCGCCCATCACATCCTGTGAATACCGGTATTCGACCGCGGCGGTTCCGCTCTGAAAGTCGAGGCAGTGAAAAATATAGCCCTGCGAGCACATCACCAGCCTGCGGGCCTCGGGGTCGAGCTCCGCCGGCTCCATCGGATATGCGGCGTTTCCAATCGAAAGGGTCAACAGGTCCAAATCCTCTTTCAGTTCGAGCGAAGCGGTTTTCTCCCCATTTTCATACCAATCGTAGAAAAAGACGCCGCCCGGCTCATTGTACTGAAACCGGTAGGTGACCGACACATCACCCGCCAGCACCGCGCCGTCGCAGGGCAGACACCGGGCCTCCCCTGAGGCAAGGTCATACCGGACCAGCCGGGCAATATAGCTTTTCTGCAGAAAGGTGAGCACCCCATCCCGGTAATCATTCGGCAGGCAGCTGCTGACCTCGTTGAGGCGGTACGGCTCCAAATCGGTCACAACCCGTTCGAGAAAGCGCCCGTCCCGGTCAAAGCGCTGGAATTCCATGTGGGCGTCCCGCGCCCCCACGTCCTCGTTATTCTCAAAGGTCATCCATGGGCGCACCTCGCCGTCGCTGCTCACCGTATAGCTCGAAACCTGATAGATCGCCAGATACTCTTCCCGCTTGGGGTCAAAGGCAAGGCTTGATATCCGGCAGTTCGGCTCCTGCGGCTGCTGAAAGTCCAGCGCAAAGCCGGTATCGACCCATTCCCCGGTATCGACGAAGATCAGCTCTTCATAATTGTTGAAGCAGACGCGTTCCCCGTCCAGCGGGCTGAGAGTGCCCCAGCTCTCCCTGTCCGTATGGTAGCTTCCGAGGACATGGCCGTCCTCCCCCGGACGGGCGGCGATCACCTGTCCCCGCTCGCGCTGGCCGTAGGACAGCGCCTGCCGGAAGCCGCCGTCCTCCCCGAGCAGATAAAGATTCAGCCCCGCCTCCCGCGCGGCCGGGGGAACATCCATCAGCCGCTGGGCGGGAATCACCTCCAGCGCCCGCGGCTTTTTCCGCATGGGAGCTGTTTTTGCCTGCTTTCCCGGAAGCTCCGAAGGTGCGTCCATCGAGGACGGCTCCGAGACAATCGTTTCCCCTTCCGGCGCCGCCTCATGGGGACGCGGGCCGCCCCCGCAGGCCGCCAGAAACGCAAGCAGCACCGCCGCCATAAGAATCGTCCTGCTTTTCTTCATGCCGCCACCTCTCTTTGAAAGTCCGTCGATTTTCAGACAGTATAGCACAGGCTCTTTTCCCTCACAATTGCGGCCCGTCCTTTTCCCCGTTCTGCCCAATTTGTCATTCCATTTTCTGTGACTGTGTCCAAAGATCAGAAAATCCGTTCTTTTAATCTTGACAAATTTTATCCAAAATGGTACGATAAAGCCATCCTATTTCATACTGAAGTGGAGTGATTTCGTTGCTGATCACAAGGGAGGCCGATTATGCCCTGCGGATTCTCCGTACCCTCTCGGAAGGCGGACAGGTTACGGCCGCCGAGATCACGCAGCGGGAGCTGATTCCCCGGCAGTTTGCCTATAAGATTCTACGCAAGCTTTCGCGGGCCGGGATCATCGCCGTCAACCGGGGAGCCGAAGGCGGGTGCCGTCTTGCGGCTGATCTCCGGGAAAAATCCCTCTTCGATTTGATGGCCGCGCTGGATCTGGTTGAACTGGTCAACGCCTGTATGGCGCCGGGATATCAATGCTCCTGGCGGCAAAGCTGCGGCAGAGACTGCAAAATCCACAGCCGGCTGGCGGAAATCCAGCGGTCGCTGGACCAGGAGCTGCGCCGGCACAGCCTTGCGGCAATCCTTTCCGGTGAATGAAAGGGAAAGCCGGACGATATTTTTTCTTGAAAGTGGATAAAAATTATCTGATATCGTTTTTCTATTTTTTACCGTATACACAGAAAAAGCATAACAGTATAAAGGAGGATGACCCATGTTGTTTCAAACAACCCCGGCGCATGAAGAGCTCCGTGCCAAAATCAGACAGTTCGCGGAAAATGAAATCAAGCCAATCGCCTTCCTGCTTGACCAGAACAACGAGTTTCCCGACGAGGCAATCCGGCATCTGGGAGAGATGGGGCTGATGGGCATTCCCTACCCCGTGGAATACGGCGGCGCGGGGCTGGACGCTCTGAGCTACGCCATCGCGGTGGAGGAGCTTGCCCGGGTTGACGGCGGCGCGGGAGTCATTCTTTCGGCCCATGTTTCCCTCGGCTCATGGCCGATTTTTGCCTTTGGCAGCGAAGAACAGAAGAAAAAATATCTTGTTCCGCTCGCACGCGGCGAAAAGATCGGCGCCTTCGGACTGACCGAGCCGAACGCCGGTTCCGACGCGGGCGGCACCGAGACAACCGCCGTATTGAAAGGGGACTACTACCTGCTCAACGGCGGCAAAATCTTCATCACCAACGCGCCCAAGGCGGATACCTATGTCGTCTTCGCGGTCACCACTCCGGATATCGGCACCCGCGGAATCTCCGCCTTCATCGTCGAAAAGGGATGGGAAGGCTTTTCCTACGGGGATCATTACGACAAGATGGGAATCCGTTCTTCCGCTACCGCCGAGCTGATCTTCAACAATGTCAAGGTCCCCAAGGAAAACCTGCTCGGCAAGGAAGGGGACGGCTTCAAAATTGCGATGGCCACCCTCGACGGCGGGCGGATCGGCATTGCGGCCCAGGCGCTGGGCATCGCGCAGGGCGCGTTTGAACACGCGCTCGCCCACGCCAAGGAACGGGTCCAGTTCGGAAAGCCGATCGCCTTTCAGCAGGCGATTTCCTTCAAGATCGCGGACATGGCCACCAAGCTGCGCTGCGCGCGGTTTTTGATCTACAGCGCGGCCGAGCTCAAGGAACATCACGAGCCCTATGGAATGGAATCGGCCATGGCCAAGCAATATGCCTCCGACATTGCGCTGGAGGTCACCAACGACGCCCTTCAGATCTTCGGCGGCAGCGGCTATCTCAAGGGGATGGAGGTCGAGCGCGCCTACCGCGATGCAAAAATCACTACCATTTACGAGGGTACCAACGAGATTCAGCGGGTTGTCATCGCTTCCCATCTGATTGGAAAGCCTCCGAAAGCGTCCTCCGACGGCGGAAAAGTCCTCAAAAAGCCCGCCCCGGTCACCGGCCTGCGCAAGAAGCAGCTCTTTCAGGAAGGACCCGCCGCCGACCGGGTCGCCGCACTGGCGGCGGCTCTGCGCAAGGACGGGCATGACTTTTCGGTGGGCATCCCGATCGACACCCCCATCGCCGAGGCGGAGCGGGTTGTTTCGGCCGGCAAGGGCATCGGCGCCAAGGAAAACATGAAGCTCATCGAGGCGCTGGCCATCCAGGCCGGAGCGGCGATCGGCTCCTCCCGTCCGGTTGCGGAAAGCCTCAAGTACCTCCCGCTCAACCGCTATGTCGGGATGTCCGGGCAGAAATTCTCCGGCAACCTCTATATCGCCTGCGGCATTTCCGGCGCGGTCCAGCATCTCAAGGGCATCAAGGACGCGGCGACGATTGTGGCGATCAACCGGGACGTCAACGCCCCCATCTTTAAGAACTGCGACTATGGCATCGTCGGGGATCTCATGGAGATTCTGCCCCTGCTGACCGCCGCGCTCGACAGCGGCGAGCCCAAGGCTCCCGCTCCGCCCATGATCAAGATGAAGCGCCCGGATCCGCCGCGTCCCGCGCCCATCGGCAAGACCTACGTCTGCCTCGGCTGCGGATACCGGTACGACCCCGAGCTGGGCGATCCGGAAAACGGCATCGCTCCCGGAACCCTGTTCGAGAAGCTCCCCGAGGATTGGGTCTGCCCGGAATGCTCCACTGCCAAAAAACATTTTGTCGCGGAATCATAAGCCGCATAAAAGCGCTGCGCCGCTTCCCCGGCCATCGAACGGATCAGAACCTTTTGTATGTCCGCAAGGAGGCGGCCATGCGGTGCCGCTTCCCCGGCCAGCGAACGGATAAGGAGGAAAGACAATGTATTGTGTCCGCCATGTAACCGAAGACCTCTACTGGGTCGGTGCAAACGACCACCGCCTGACCCTTTTTGAGAATATCCACCCGATTCCCCGCGGGGTTTCCTACAACGCCTATCTGCTGCTCGACGAGCGGACTGTGCTCTTCGACACCGTGGACTGGTCGGCCTGCCGCCAGCTGCTTGAAAATCTCGAACACCTGCTCGCGGGACGGACGCTTGACTACCTCGTGATCAACCACATGGAGCCGGACCACGGCGCCTCTCTCGAAGAGGTTCTGCTGCGCTGGCCCAATGCCGGAATCATCGCCACGGAAAAAGCCTTCATGCTGATGCGCCAGTTCGGGTTCCAGATCGACGGCCATGAGCAGATTGAGGTGAAGGAGGGCGATACCCGGTGCTTCGGCAGGCATACCGTCACCTTTATTTCCGCCCCGATGGTCCACTGGCCCGAGGCGATGGCAACCCTCGACCTCACCAGCGGCGCGCTTTTCTCCGCCGACGCCTTTGGCTCCTTCGGTGCTCTCGACGGCAAGCTTTTCAACGATGAGGTCAACTTTGACCGCGACTGGCTCGATGACGCGCGCCGCTATTACACCAACATCGTTGGCAAATACGGCCCGCAGGTGCAGGTCCTGCTCAAAAAGGCCGGCGCCGTCCTCAATCAGATCAAGATCATCTGCCCCCTGCATGGTCCGGTCTGGCGCAGCGACCTCGAATATCTGATCGGCAAATACAATCTCTGGAGCCGTTATGAGCCGGAGGAAAAGGGCGTTATGATCGCTTACGCCTCGATGTACGGGAACACCGAAGCTGCCGCTCAGGCCCTTGCCGCGCGCCTCTGCGATAAAGGGATGCACAGGGTCGTCCTTTACGATGTGTCGAACACCCATGTCTCCACCCTCATTTCCGAGGCGTTCAAGTACAGCCATCTGGTCCTCGCCTCAGTGACCTACAATCTCGGCATCTATCCCGTCATGCACAGCTTTCTTTCTGATATGAAGGCGCTCAACCTTCAGAAGCGCACCGTCGCTCTTGTGGAAAACGGCTCCTGGGCCTGTAAATCCGGCGATCTGATGCAGAAATTTATTGAGAACGAGCTGAAAAACATGACAGTGCTGGGCGAGCGCCTCTCGATGGCCTCCTCGCTGCGCCCCGACCGCTCCGCCGAGCTGGAGTCGCTGGCCAATGCGATTTTGGAATCACTTGCCGGCGCCGCAGAATAGGCTTACAGCCCACGAGGCTGGCGGTTCGGTTCATCGAAGCGATCGTCAGGCTCTCCGGTGAATCCGGAGGCTTGAGTCAGCCCCAAAGGACTTCGTGCCGGCAAGTCTCTCAAGTGCCGAAAACTCCTCATCATACATCGTCCGCCCCGCGGCCCATAAACGGGGCATGGCCGTTCTATCGGCAGGTTTCCCCTCATCCGGAGATTCTTGTTCGCTGCCCGTTTCGCCCTGTTCTTGCAGCGGGAGCATTTTATCCTTACCGGCAGGGCCGGCGGTTCCGCTCACCAAAGTGTCAGAAAAGAATACGCCGCCAAATGCATTTTTGCATTTGGCGGCGTATTCTTTCTTTGCTTTTGCAGGGAAACTCCTTTGCCGTTTCGGCACAGGCTTCATGTGAAGCCATCGTGGGAGCTTTTTCGGCCGCATTTTCAAGCGTGCCCCCGGCTGATTTTCCAAAAGCTTTCCGGTCCAACCTATCGGGAAGGGCGTGCCAGATGCCGAAGAAAGATCAGCCGCATCGCCGACGAGGCGGCGACCACACCGAGGGCGATCGCGCCGGTAACACTCATCGCCAGCAGACCAGTGGAAAGAAAGAGGTCCGTTTCCCCGTTGAGAGCATGCAGCATCGCCTGATAGATGGAGCCGCCCGGCACCAGCGGGATCAGCGCGGGGGTCAGATAGACCGGAACAGGCGCGCGCTGGGTGCGCGCCATGATCTCGGCATAAGCGGTGATGGACAGGCTCGCGATAAAATTCTGCATCATCGGGCCCTGCGCGGCGGCAAGGGTGTAAAACAGCCAGCCGATTCCGCCGCCGGCGGCCGCCGCAAAGAGCTTTCTGCCGCGCAGGTTAAAAAAGACGCCGAAGCCGAGCGAAGCCAGCGCCGCATAAAAAACCTCCATCACATCACCCCCATGGTCAGCCAGCGCCAAACCGCCAGGGAGCACATGACTCCGATCGCCACGCAGGTGGCGACAAGCAGAGCCTCGGCGCTCTTCATCACGCCGGTCACAAGGTCCCCGGCGATGAGGTCGCGCATCGAATTGGTCATCAGCAGTCCCGGAACCAAAAGCATCAGCACACTGATGATGACGGTGTCCCGTTCGAGGCCCCGCCAAACCAGCGAGCAAAGCCCCGCGCCGAGGACACAGGCCGCTCCGCCGAGAATATTGCTCAAGGTGGAGCCTCCGTCGGTCCGCTCCATGACCGTCGCCACAAAACGCACCGCAACCCCCACCACGAGCGCGGCGGCCGCTTCAGGAATTCCGCCGCCGAAAAGGAGCGCGAAGGCTCCCGCTCCCAGCGCCGCCGCCGCGAGCTGCTGACGCAGGGAATAGCGGGGCAGATTTCTGATTTTTCCCAGCTCTGCAAGAATTTCCGCTTCCTCCGGGCATCGCGCGCAGATGTGGCGTGCAAGGGCGTTAAGCGCATCGACCCGGGCGAGATTGCTGTCGCTGTGGTAAACTCGTCTGGTCTGGGTGAAGGTGTGCCCCTCCCCATCGCCGATGGTGACCACCAGACTTGCGGGAATGGCAAAGACGTCGGCGCGGGCGCCGTAAGCGGCGGCGATCCGGCAGATGGTGTCCTCAACCCGGTGAATCTCCGCGCCGCTGGTCAGAAGCTGAAATCCGATCTCGGTTGTAATGTCGCTGAGCCTTTTGATGTCCATCCCGTTCTGTCCTTTCAAAAGTCGAAGCTTCAACGCTATTATAATCGCTTTTCTCCAAAAAGAACAGGGGCCGCTGCATTTTTGAACAGTCCCAAATTGTGCGGGCAGCAAAAGGCGAGCCGCAAGCAGAAGAAGGGGATTTATGCGGAGGGACGGTGTGAGCGGACGGCCGCAGGCGATGCGGTCAACAAAAGGCGAGCCGCAAGCAGAAAGAGGGGATTTATACGGAGGGTCGGTGTGAGCGGACAGCCGCGGGTTGTACGGACCACAAAAAGCGAGCCGCAAGCAGAAAGAGGGAGATTTATGCGGAGGGACGGTGTGAGCGGGCAGCCGCGGGTTGTGCGGCCTGCACAAAAGTGTGGACCCAGCGGGTAACAGAGCGAATGAGGCGGCGGTGCATGTCCGCTCCGCTTTTCTAGGCTTGACTTACCATCTCTCCCCGCAGAATGGTCCCCGTCACCGAGAGGCGGCGGATATCGCCGGGAGCGACGGTGAGAGGATTTCCGTCGAGCAGGACAAAATCCGCCCGTTTGCCGGGGGTGATGGAGCCTTTTTCCCGCTCCTCAAAATACTGGTAGGCCGCATCGAGAGTCACCGCGCGCAGCGCCTGCTCCGGAGTAATCCGCTGCGCCTCCCCCATCGAAACTCCCTCGCGGGAAATGCGGTTGACGGCACACCAAATCGTCTCCAGCATATTGGGCGGCAGAACTGGGGTGTCCTGATGCAGGGTGAAATGCATTTCCCGCGCCGCCGCGTCGTGCAGCGGACTGATGCAGAAGGCTCTCTTTCCGAGATTTTTGCGGTGGACATCCCCCCAGTACCAGAGATGCGCCGCGAAGAAGGAGGGGATCATGCCCAGCGGCTTCATCCGGTCGAGCTGATCGGCGCGCAGCGTCTGGGCATGAATCATCACCGGACGCAGAGGCGCGACGGCGCAGCGCCGGTTTTCCCGCTCGAAGGCGGAGATGAGCTGATCGGCGGCGGCATCCCCGTTGCAGTGTGCCAAAAGCTGCGCCCGCTGTGCGCATACACGGTGTACCGTTGCTTCCAGCTCGGCGTCGGTATGCACCGGATAGCCCCGGTAACTTTCCTCCCCTTCGTAGGGCTGGGTGAGCCATGCGGTCCGGGCCTGCGGGGATCCGTCAAGGAAAACCTTGTATCCGCCGATCCGCAGACGGTTTTTTCCTTTTTCCCCGCAGCTCCGGGGCAGGAGTGGTTCGCCTCCCTCCCCGGCGTCACAGTAGGCCACAACGTCCAAGGTAAGCAGGTTCTTGCCGGCGAGATCGGCAAGTACCGCCATCTCCCCCGCCCGGGCAAGGCCCTCCTGCGCGGTCGAAATTCCGCAGCTGAGATAATGCTGCTGTGCCCTTTTGAAATCATCGACGATTTTCTCCGGCCGCGCGGCGGGAGCCGCCTGCGAGTAGAGGGTGAAGGCCGTTTCCTCCAGATAGCCGTTTGGGCCGCCGTCCTCGCCGCGTCCGATTTTTCCGCCATCCGGATCTGGCGTGTCCCTGGTAATCCCCATTCTGTGCAGCGCCTCGGAATTCGCCGCCCCCATGTGGCCGGAAGCATGGGAGATCAGCACGGGCCGGTCCGGAAACGCCGCGTCCAGCAGCTCCTTATCAGGGTGAACGCCCTCCTTCAGCACGTTGTGATCGTAGCCGAAGCCGATCACCCATTCGCGTTGGGGATGCTCCCGCGCAGACTTTGACAAAAGCGATACGATCTCCGCAAAACTGCCCGCGCCGCCCAACGGCGCAAGGGAAAGGGTGGCCGCAAACGCGGTGATGTGTCCGTGCGAATCAAGAAACGCGGGCATCATCACCTGTCCCTTCAGCGGGAATTCTCTCACATCGGGGCCGGCCATCCGGCGAAGGGCCGCCTCGTTCCCCACCGCGAGAATCCGCTCCCCCTCGGTGAGCACCGCTCTTGCCGGCGCATCCAGGGTGATGATCTCCCCACCTGTATAAAGGACCTGCTGTTTCATATTTCAAGCGCTCCCTCCGCGGTAAAATTTCGGATGAAACGGCGGATTCCCGGCCGTCCTCACCACTCTTTTGGTAGTGTATCGCTGACTCTCCTGTTTATTCCGGAAATGGTCGGACCGAATCGGGACGCAGCTCTCAGGAGGGTATGGGCAATGCATCGCCGCTTTTGCTTCCGCCGGGAATAGGCGTCCGAAATCGGGGCGCGGCTCTCAGGCGGGCGCAAGCCGGGCCGGTAAAAGGGCGCCGCGAAAAAACGCGGCGCCCTTTGAGCGATGGACCTTTTGCGGCACCGGTTCGTCCCGCACCGCTTTGCCGGGCCGGCACCGTCCGGAGTCCGCGCATGGCCTGTCTTATTTTTTCTCGCAGAGGATCACCTTTTCAAATACCGCCGTCATCTTGGGGGAAACGGTCCGATCGATGTGCTCGCTGCCGAAATACCAGTGGCGGTAGCGCACCGTCTCGGCGGTGACCCGCAGAAAGGCGCCCAGCGCATTGATGCGTTGATGGCGGGGGTCTACCAGCCCCAGTTCAAGATCGGGCGGCTGATGGGTAATAATGAAATCCACCTCGTCCCCCGCCCGCTCCAAAACGGCGCGCGCGGCGGTCAGCTCCTCGACGGAGGGAAGCTCCTGCGGCCACCAGCTGACCCCCGGTTCCCGTTCGTCGGCATCGTCGCTTTCGCCGCCTCCGAGCGCAAAAATCTTCATCCCGTCGATCGTGAAAAGCTCCCCGCGCTGCATCCACAGAATGTTCTTTCCCACCCGGCGGACCCTGCCGCCGCAGTATTCCTCTTCGGGACAGGCGGACAGGAGGTCGAGGTTGTCGTGAACCCCCTCGATAAAAAGGATCATGCAGTCAAGGCGTTCCAAGCGGGCAAGGCGCTTCTTTTCCTTCTCCGAGCCGTCCCAGACAAAGCCGAAATCCCCGCAGACCAGCAGGTGGTCCCGCCGCTTGGGGAAAAGCTTTTTGAACTGCTTGAAGCGCGTCTCATCGCCATGGGTGTCGCCCGTGACATAAATCATCGGCCGTCTCTCCTTTTGTGTCGTAATCATGCAAAATTCGCCGCGCGGATGAAAATCTGCCGGAACAGTTTGAAAAAAGCAGTTTCTTTGTTATAATAAAAATATCTGTTTTATCATACCACATTCCGAGGAGATTTTCATGAAAAAATTCTTCCTTTTTCTGTTTGTGCTGGTCTTTTGCACCTCAACAATCGGGGGAAGCTGCCTTGCGGCATCCTACACCCCGAATTTTGATCTTGCCGCCGAGGCGGTCTATCTGATCAATCTCGACAGTGATATGGTCATCTGCGAGCAGAATGCCGACAAACCGGTCGAGCCTTCCTCCCTTGCACAGCTGATGACGGTGGTGCTTGCCCTCGAGAAGGTTGAAAATCCGGAAAGCGCCATGGCGTCCATGCGCGGATACATTCAGGACGAGATGTACCGCCAAAATGTTTCGCTCGGCGGAATCCGGCTTGCGGGGCTTTACAAGGATGAGGAAATTTCCATCCAAAAGCTGATGTATGCGGTGATGATCCGCGACGCCAACGAGGCCGCGATGATGATCGCCGACTATGTCGGAGACGGCTCGGTGCCCTACTTCGTCGAAATGATGAACGAAAGGGCGCAGGAGCTGGGAATGTCCGGCACCAAATTCACCTCTCCCCACGGGCTTCCTGATCCGGAATCTCACACCACCGCCCGGGATATGGCGCTTCTCGCCCGGCACGCCCTGAGTCTGCCGGGTTTTGAGGCACTGATGACCGCCACCACCTATGACGGCGGACCGACCAACATCAACGAACACCTCAACTGGAACACCACCAACCGGCTGATGGTGAGCAGCTCCCCTTACTACAACAGCGCGGTGAGCGGAATCAAAACCGGCTATCATCACACGCTGGGTTCTTATGCGGTCACTCTGGCCAGAAGAAACGGCTACAGCTATCTCGCCGTCCTGATGGCGAGCCGCGGCGCCGACACCCAGAGCGACAACGACGCCTTCTCGGCGTTTGACGAAACAAACCGCCTTTACAACTGGGCTTTCTCCACCTTCCGGGTCAAAACGCTGCTCGAAAAGGGCAAGAGCTTCGGGGAAGTGCCGCTCCGGCTTGCCTGGGGCAAGGATTTTTTGAGAATTATGAGCGCCGACAATTTCACCGCTCTGATTCCCGACGCCATCGAAGCCTCGAGCATCCAGTATGAACTTGTCCTTCCGGAATACGTGCAGGCTCCCGTGGAGAAAGGCCAGCTGATCGGCGAGGTCCGGCTGGTGCTCGCCGGGGAGAAGGTAGGAGTGGTCGGGGTGGTCAGCGCGGAGCAGGCGGAGGCTTCCCGCGCGCTGTTGCTTCTTGATCGGGTCATCGGGCTGACCCGCACCTACTGGTTTAAATTCATCGTCATTTTCCTCGCGGTCCTGATGATCCTCTATATTGCCCTGATGATCGTGCGCAACCGGAACCGCCGCCGTTACGGCCGCAGGCGGCGCTGATTTTTCCGAACTTGGCCGCCCGATCCCCATATCATCCGGCGGGTCTTTTTTTCCTTGATTTTTCCGGTCAAACGTCCTATGATATGGGTTGGAAAGAGCACGACCGCTTTTTCCAACCCAACAAAGAGTGAAAGGAAGTTTTCCGATGGCCATGAACAATCGTCCGATCGGCGTAATGGATTCGGGCATCGGCGGCCTGACCGTCGTGCGCGAGCTGCAGCGTCTTCTCCCCGGCGAGGACATCATCTATTTCGGCGACAGTGCCAACTGCCCCTACGGGAACCGCACGACCGAGCAGATTACCCAGCTGAGCAAAAACATGCTGCAATTTTTGGGAGATCAAGGCGCCAAGACAACCGCGATCGCCTGCAACACCATCTCCACTCTGGTTGACCGGCTGATTCCATGCTTTGACTATCATATCATCGGCATCGTTTCTCCCGCCGCCGATGCGATCGCCCGCGACGGCCTGCGCGAAGTTGGTCTGATCGCCACCGAGTTTACCGCCAGGAGCGGCGCTTACGAAAAGCTGATTCACGCCCACGATCCCTCGATCGAGGTTTTTGCACAGGGCAGCCCGCTGCTGGCCGGGCTGGTTGACCGCGGCGACTTCAACGAGGAGGAGATCAACGCCGAAATCACCACTCAGGTTGACAAAATTCTCGCCCGCCGCAGGGTGAGCCATATCATCCTCGGCTGCACCCATTACCCGATTGTTGAGGAAAATTTCAAAAAATGCTACCCGGAGATCACCTTCATCAACCCCGCTCTTGAGCAGGCGAAGGCGGTGCAGCGTTATCTCGCGGAACAGGACGCTTTCTCCCCCAAAACGCGCGGGACCTTCACCGTCTGCACCTCGGGCGACCCGCAGGTGTACCTCAACGTTGCCAAGCGTCTCGGCCTCTTCGAGCCGGATGACGCCAAGGTTGTGGAAATTTAAAAGTGAAGCGGCAGCTTCCTGCTGCAAGCGGCCCGCCCTTCGGCGGGCCGCTTTTTGCATGGGAAATCCGGCGGAAGCATCTCCGAAAAAGCTCCCGCCGCGGACATCGGGTGAAGCGGTCCGCCGACAGCCGTCCGCCGGAAAGCAGGGGGATACCGCCAAAGCAGCCGCGCCCCGCTGCTGCGGGCCGTCCTGCAAATGATGCGGAAGGGATAAATTCAGCACGTTTTCAGCCGTTTGGCGGCAGCGGGTCCTTTCCCGTTTCGGCCGGCGGCTGTGTTCGCAGCGCGATGATCTTATTGGCGGTCTGTTCGACAAACCGCCGGTCGTGCTCCACAAAGAGCATGGCCGGAGAAGCCGTACCGAGAAGCCGTTCGATCTGCACCCGCGAGAGCAGGTCAATAAAGTTGAGCGGCTCATCCCAGATGTAGAGATGCGCCCGCTCGCAGAGGCTGCGGGCGAGCAGCACCTTCTTTTTTTGTCCGCCGCTGTAACCCGCCATATCCTTCTCAAACTGGCTCCGGGGGAAATCGAACTTGCGCAGAATGGTAAGGAAGAGACTCCGGTCAATTCCCTCCCGCAGGGCATAATCCCGCACCGTCCCCGAAAGGAAGGAGGCATCCTGCGGGACATAGGAAACGATCAGGCCCCCGCCTCTGGAAAGGGTTCCGGTGTGCGGGACCTCCTCGCCCGCCAGCAGACGCAGGACGCTCGATTTGCCGCAGCCGTTCGGCCCGGTCAGCGCGGCGCGGTCCCCCTCCTCCAGGGAAAAGCTGAGTCCCTCGAAGAGCGGCTTCCCATAGCTGATCGAAAGCTCCCGGGCCTCCGCCAGAAGCCTTCCGCGCCACGGCAGAGGAGTGATTCGAAGCTCGTCGGCCTTCTCGAGATTTTTCAGCAGGCCTTCCTTTTCGGCGAGCGCCTTCTCCTGCCGTTTTTCAATCGACTTTGCCCGCTTCATCGCCTTGGCCGCCCGATGCCCCACAAAGCCCCGGTCGGGCGCAAGCTGCCCGTCCGGCTTGTGTCCGATTTTGGTGCGCTCCAGCGCCTGCGACCAGTCCGCCTTCTGACGCGCGGCGGATTGCAGCCGGGAGATATCCCTTTTCAGACGCTCATTTTCGGCCCGCTCATAGTTGTCCCGGCGGTCTCGGTTTTCCTGCCAGCTCGAATAGTTTCCCTGCTGCACCTCGATGTCCGCCCGGTTAATCGAAAGAATATGATCCACCGTCCGGTCGAGCAGATCCCGGTCGTGGGAGACCAGCAGAAACCCCTGCTTCGCGGCAAGATAACCGGCCACCCGCTCCCGGCCCTCCGCGTCGAGGTGATTGGTCGGCTCGTCGATCAGGGCAAAGCCGTTGGGCTTGAGAAAGAGGGAGCAAAGCTGCAGGCGGGTCCGCTCGCCGTGGCTCAGGGTGTCAAACGGCCGGTCAAGCAGCTCCGGGGAAAGCCCCATCAGTCCGGCCTCCCGCTCAATCGACGCGTCAACGGTGTATCCGCCGGCCGCCTGATACCGCTCCAGCAGCTCCCCATATTCCCGCAGGGAATCTTCGTCCCCGGCGTTGAGCAGGGATTCCATGGCAAGCTCCCACCGGCGGTAGGGGGCGACGCTCTCCCGCAGCACCGCCCGTGCGTGAGCACCGGGGTCCTCCGCCTCAAACGGGAAGGAGGAAAATGAAACCGGCACCTCGATGCTGCCGCTGTAGGGGTATTTCCCCATCAGGAGATGCAGAAAGGTAGTTTTTCCCCGGCCGTTTCGTCCGATGAAGCCGAGCCTCCAATCGGTGTCGATGACAAAGGATACCTCCCGAAACACCGGCTCGAAGCTTCCCGCATGGCAGAAGGAAAGGCTGCTGACCCGAATTTGTGACATAAAGTGACCTCCGCGCCCCGGCCCGCTTTGCAGCAGGCGCCACTGGGCAGACAAATAAAAACGGCAGCGGAAAGAGAGCCTCTTCGCTGCCGTTTTTTCGTCCCAGAGGGACGCGCGGCAAAAAGCCGCGCCAAAAGGCCGCAGCAAGTCGTCTCTTTCCTGCTCCGCGCGCAGCAAAACAAGGCGGCGGTACGCCGCTGTGCTCACGCGGTCCCTCCAAATGGAAAGCAGCAGGTTATTGACGCATGTTACAGCCCCTATCCTTTGAGAATACCACTAAAATAGCAGAAAAGCCCCGTCCTGTCAAGAGCAGGACCTTCCGAGCCCTTTTGCTCCGCCTGCGCCCGCTTGAAACCCCTGATGTTTTGACCAAACATTGAAAACGGTTTGAACGCATGATAAAATACATGCAAGTATGAAAGAATGATCAACCGGAACTTGTACGAGGTATTGTTTTCATGAACCAAATGAAAAAAATGTTTTTTTCGGAAATAGGAATGAAGGTTGTTAATCTTCTGTTTTTCCTATCTTTATTCATCCGTAATTGTGGTGTAATTTTTGTTGCCTACGCAGTTTGGATTCTATACTTGCTTAATTGCATGAAAAAAACATCATCTAAAACATTAAAAGTCGTATTTTCCTTCTTTGTGATTTTTGCCAGTGTTATGATTGTAATCAATCTTTTCTTTCTTTTTAAAATACAATCATAAATCCCAATAACAGGGACGGCCTCATTTTGAGGCCGTCCCTGTTATTGGGAAAAAACGGCTCTAATATGCACAAACAGGATAAAAGGAATGCTGTCTGAGCGGCTCGCCCGGGTTCCCGGCTTATGCGGGCATATCAAAAACGCTCCGCCGGGCCGCTTGAACGCCCCGTCCAAATCACACCGCCCAGTCGGAATGCGGCCCGACGGTATAGCCCTTTTCGCGGATCAGGTCGATCACCTCCGGCAGGATCTGGGCATTGGTCGCGCTTACCGAGTGCAGCAGCATAATCTCGCCCGGATGCAGAAATTTCTCAATCCGCGCGCGGGCCGCCGCGGGATCAGGCTGGTTGTTCGGGTCCCAATCGTTGTAGGCGAAGCTCCAGAACAGGCTCTTGTAGCCCATCTGCTGCATCAGAGCCAGCGACTGCTCGGAAAATTCTCCCTCCGGGAAGCGGAAAAGCCGCATTTCATAGCCGAAGTTTTCCCGCAGGTAGTTCTGCATCCAAATCGCGTCGGCGGCGGAATCCTCGATCGAGAGGTCTCTGCAGTAAACCTTGTGGCTGTCCGAGTGATTCCCGAGGATATGTCCCTCGTCGATCATCCGCTGTACCAGCTCGGGCTGGCTGCGGACATAATGTCCGGTGAGAAAAAAGACCGCCCGCACCCCCTTCTCCTTGAGAGTGTCCAGAATCGGAGCGGTATAGCCGTTCTCATAGCCCTGATCAAAGGTCAGGGCTATGGTCTTTTCGTTCTCGGCGCCGATAAAGCAGGCGTTATACTTGCCAAAGCGATCCTGCAGGCCGGTGCAGGCGGTTGAGCGTCCCAAATCGTCCTGAATGGTGCCGGGGCCCCATTTCACCGGTTCGTTCGAGAGCTTGCCGATCGCAAGGAAGTCGGCGCTCATTGCCAGCGCCGGAAGATCAAGGGCAGGCTCGGATTCCGGCTCCGGCGCAGAGCTTTCCTCCCAGCCGTCGGGCAGACTGCTGCTCGGAAGATCAGGAACATAGTCGTCCGGATCTCCCACCTGCGCGTAGGAAATTGAGGAAGCGCCGTCGAGATTCCGCGAGCAGGCGGAGCAGCCGGGAATCACCGCCCCCGCCGCGAGAGCCGTGCAGAGAAGCAAAATTGCGGTTCGATTCAACATCATTCGAAAGCCTCCAAATTACCGAAAGGTTGGCGGAATATCCCGCCTGTACCAACAGTCTGCCCAATTCCGTCCGGAAAAGCACTGGCAGATTTTGCACAGCCGCTTCGAACGCTTCGAAGCGGTGCCGGCGCCAATCGGCAGAGCCTCCGTTTGGGTACGCCCCGGCCAAAACGGGTCAGTCAAGATCCCCCATGGCAAAAAGCAGGGCCGACAAAGCCGCGATCGGCGCGGTTTCACAGCGCAGAATCCGCGGACCCAGCGACGCAGGACGCACAGAGCGGGCGCGCGCCCCGGCAATCTCATCAGGGGAGAATCCGCCCTCGCTGCCGATCAGCAGCGCGGTCTTGCAGGGAGCCCCGGGAAGCTGTGCACGCAGCGGCGGACACTCCCCTTCATACAGTGTGAAGGAAGCGGGAAATTGTTCCATCTCGTCGAGCGCCTGCGAAAAGGAAAGAATGCCGCGCACCGCGGGCACCCTGCCGCGTCCCGACTGCTTGGCCGCTTCAAGGGCAATCTTTTGCAGCCGCGCGACCTTCTTTTCCGCATCGGGGCCCTTGGGGCGGGAGATGCAGCGCGATGTCAGCAGCAGCACAATTTCCGCGGCGCCGATCTCCACCGCCTTCTGTACCACCAGCTCGAGCTTGTCCCCCTTTGAAACCGCAAGATAGAGGCTCACCTCGGTTTTTGGTTCGCTTTCGCTGGGATAAAGCTCTCCCAAACGCACTGAAACCGCATCGGCGGAAAAAGAAACGATTGTTCCTTCGGCCTCGTTTCCCCTCCCGTCACAGAGAGTCAGAGATTCGCCCGCCCGCATTCGCAGTGATCGGGAGATATGCCGCGCATCCTCGCCGGTCAGCACCACCGTATCGGAGAGAGACTCCACAAAAAATCTGGGCATCGTCTATCCCGCCTTTCGGCAGGCGATTGCCGCCCACCCGTTCTGCAGCTCAGTTTCAAACGGTTCCAGCCCGGCGGCACGCAGCCCCGCCTCCACCTCTCCGCAGCGGGTATCGATAATACCCGAGACGACACAGACACTGTTTTCATGCATCAGGGCGGGCAGGTCCTTCGAAAGGCGCAGAATCGCGTCCGCCACGATATTCGCGCAGATAAGGTCGAAGGGACCTGTCACGTCGGCCGCGAGATCCCCGCAGATCAGCTCGATTTCGCCGCAGCCGTTGAGGGCGGCGTTCTCCCTCGCCACGCGGACCGCAACCTCGTCGATATCCACCCCGACGGTGCGCGCGCTGCCCAGCAGCCTCGCGCAGATGGCAAGAATCCCGCTGCCGGTGCCGACGTCCAGCATGCTCATGCCGGGACGCAGCGAACGCTCCAGCAGCTTCAGGCAGAGACGGGTCGTCTCATGGGTTCCGGTGCCGAAAGCCATGCCGGGATCAAGGCGGATGATCTTCTGTCCCTCCCGGGGATGATACTCCTCCCAGGAAGGGCAGATGGCCAGCCGGGCGGAAAGCTCGATCGGATGGTAATACCGCTTCCACGCGGTTGACCAGTCCTCCTCCCGGACCCCCTCGGTCGAAATCTCCACCGGGATGCCGCATTCCTCGCAGCGCCGCCCGATATAGGAAATCGGCTCGGCGGGACTCATCTCAGGCGGCAGGTAGAGGTGAACCAGCGCGTGAGCGCGGTCCTTCGCCACCAGTTCCTCATCGATGAGATCGATGTGGGCAATCTCCAGCGTTTTTTCCTCAAGATCGGAGTAGTCCTCGATATAAAGTCCCGCTCCCACCACCATCTGGGCAATGGCGGCCATCTCGTCGAGATCTTCGACGGCGACGCGGCAGGTCAGCTCGGTCCATTGGTTTTCCATAACGCTCTCCTTTGCGATTGATGTCGTTTTTTCCAGTATACCCTTTTTTGCGCCGGGACTCAATATGAAAAGACGGCTCTCCGAAAAACGGAATCCCGCATTTTGATCATGGCATTTCTCCGGAGGCGGCCCGGGGGACAGGTGCACTCCGGCCGTTTTGCAGTCGCTGCTGGACCCTCCATGCTTTGTTTTGATACTATTCGGCATGCATCCGGGCATATACTCTATGTGAATGATCCTGTGAGAACACAAAGAATAAGGAGGAATCGCGTTGCAACGATCAAACAACCCGAGCACCTTTGACCATGCGACGATGGAACAGCTGATGGCGCGCTACCGCGCCGAACTGCTCAGCTATCAGCGGGCGACCCCGCCCGGAAGGCCGACCCTCGCACAAAACCTGCGGTCAGTCACCGAAACCCGAAGCCTCTCTCCCGAGCCATCCAAGCCAAAGCCCGCACCGAAAACGGAATCTTCTGCCCCGCCGAAGCCATCCGCCGCGGTCATCCCGGACCCTATTCCCGCCGCGATGATCGAACCTGTACCCGCACCGGAACCCGCGCCCGCCGCGATGATTGAACCCGCACCCGTGCCGGAACCCGCGCCCGCCGCGATGATCGAGTCCGCACCCTCTTCCGCCATGATCGCGGGGTTTGCCGCCTCGGTAGCCGCCGATCTTACCGCGGGAATCTTCGCCGCGGCGGCGGCCGTCAGCGGCCCGGAAATTGTCGCTGAGGCAAAAGCGGAAGAAACAGAGGAGCTTCTTCTCACCGGTTCTGCCACGGAGACCGCTCTTCCGGAAACACCCGAGCTGACGAAAAAAGCATCCGAACAGATGCGCAGCACCCTTGCGGAGAGCCTTGCCAACATTACGGATGCAAGGGTTCTCCGCCCCCGGTGCGCCGGATGCGGCGACCCCGAGGATATCGCAAACAACGCGCCAAGCCGGTACCGCAGCCAACTGCCGGAAGAACCAGGGGAGCCGCACCACTGCCCCTGCGGGGAAACCCCCGCCGAACCCGGAGAGGAGACGCTTCCGCTGCCGACTCCCGCGCTGCCCGCCGAGCCTTGCGGGAAAACTCCCGCCGAACCCGGAGAGGGGCCGCTTCCGCTGCCGACCCCCGCGCTGCCCGCCGAGCCCTGCGGGGAAACTCCCGCCGAACCCGGAGAAGGGCCGCTTCCGCTGCCGACTCCCGCGCTGCCCGCCGAACCCTGCGGGGACACTTCCGCCAAGCCCGAAGAGGGGCCGCTTCCGCTGCCGACTCCCGCGCTGCCCGCCGAACCCTGCGGGGACACTTCCGCCAAGCCCGAAGAGGGGCCGCTTCCGCTGCCGACCCCCGCGCTGCCCGCCGAACCCTGCGAGGAAACCCCCGCCGAACCCTGCGGGGACACTTCCGCCGAACCCGGAGAGGGGCCGCTTCCGCTGCCGACCCCCGCGCTGCCTGCCGAGCCCTGCGAAGTGTCCCCCATTCTTTCGGCTTGCAGTCCGGAGCATCGGGGACTTTGCTGCGGTCACACCGAATATGAAAAATGCATCGGCTCCTATGGGACCTTCCGGTCCTATGAAAAACTCGGTCACCTCACAAAAGCCTCCTTCCTGCAAAATCCGGGAGAGCCGGTGGAGGTGCTCGCCCGCTTTGCCGCCGATCTGCCGGACGGCGGCGCCGACGCCTCCCGCTGCCGCAGGAGCTTTTCGGTCAAATTTTTCTGCAAAAAAGGGGAGTACGACCTGCTTGGACAACATCTGCCGGTAACGGTCGGATGTGAACAGCAGGCGGTGCTGGCCTGCTGCGCCACAACCCGCGCCGACCCGGTCACCGGGTTGCGCAGCCGCTCGCGCTTCTGGGAGTATGTCGCAGAAAATCCGGTGGCGCTCAACGCCGCCGTCTGGCTTTATTCCGATCTTGGCACCATTGGCAGCTACCGCGCAATCGACGGATTCTGCTCTCCGTCGGTCTGGACCAACTCGCGCGGTGAAACACGCCTCGCGCGCTGCTGCTGGCTTTCCCGCCAACGGCCCCAGACCCTCACCCGCTTTGAGTCCGAGGAACTCTGCGGCTACGATCCCGACGCGGTGGCCCGGGACTTTGTCACCGCTGTCACACGGGGCGAGTTGCCGCAGTACGAACTGGCGGTTCAGCTTCTGGAGCCGAACCGCTCTCTCCCGTTCGACCCCTATGATCCCACTCTGATCTGGCCGCAGGAGATCGCTCCGCCGCGCCGGATAGGACTGATGACCCTCAACCGGCTGCCGGAGAGGATTCACCCGGATCTCGACGCCGGACGGTTCGACGCCTCCCATCTGATTGACGGGATCGAGGCGGCGCCTTTGGCCCTGCCCGCCGAGGGCAGAGAGCTTTCACAAGCGGGGGACCATCTCCGCGAACTGAGCGAGCGGGAGCGCAGACGCCTAATCGATAATCTCTGCGATGAACTGATGCAGCTTCCCGCCGAACTGCTGGAAGAGATTCTGATTCTCTTCACGAAAGCCGATCTCGGATTCGGTCAGGCGCTGACGGCGGCGCTCGGGGGATGAGACGCCCGCGTCCCTTCGCCTGCGTCGCGCTGGGGATACGCGGCGCGGCGGTGTTCCTGCTGGCCGCTCTGCTGATCAGCGCCTCAACAAAGCTGCCGGACCCGCTCGCCGCCGGTTCGCAGGGAACGGAGCTGCCGATCCTCATGTACCACAGCGTGCTTCGGGATGAAAAAAGGTCCGGGAAGTACATCGTCAGCCCTCATACGATCGAAGAGGATCTTGCCTATCTCTCCGGTCACGGATATACCGCCATTCTTCCGGCGGAGCTGGCCGGCATCGTCAACCGCGGCGGCCGGCTGCCGGAAAAGCCTGTCATCATTTCCCTTGACGACGGTTATCTCAATAATCTCACCTATGTCCTGCCGCTGCTCGAGCAATACGATATGAAGGCGGTCATCGCCGTCGTCGGCTCCTATTCCGAGAAATTTTCGGAGAAGCCCGACCCCAATCCGGCCTACGCCCATCTGACCTGGGCCGATATTACCCTGCTGGCGGATTCCGGGCGGATCGAGATCGCCAATCACTCCTACGACATGCACCGGCAGTCTCCGCGCAGGGGGGCAAAGAGAAAAGCCGGAGAGAGCGCCTCCGATTACTACAACGCCCTGGTGGAGGATACCGGCCGCACGCAGTCTCTGCTCGAGGAATACTGCGGCATCCTTCCCACCACCTATGCCTATCCTTATGGGCATATCAGCCCCGAATCGGTGCCGATTCTGCGCGAAATGGGTTTTACCGTCCTCCTTACCTGCACGGAGAAGGTCAACCGAATCGGAAACGACCCCGAGGTTCTCTTTTCCCTCGGGCGCTTCAACCGGGCGGGCGGCGTCTCCACCGAAAAGTTTATGAAGCAGATCGGAATTGAATGAACGTCAGCAAAAGGGAAACGGCGCCTCCGGGCGGTTGTTCATCTTTTTTCGTTTCTTTTTGCGAAAATTTGTGGTATGATACCTACATTCAAATCAATGCTCCGGCCGGATGACGGCCGGCCCTGTCAGGAGGATGACATGATGGCTTTTGAAAAAATCGGCAAGGTGCTTGGCAATATCGCATCGACCACTGCCAAAAAAGCGGGCGAACAGGTCCAGATCACGAAACTCGGCATCGACCGCGCCGGGCTTGAAAAACAAATTGAAGGGGTCTATGCCGCGATCGGACGCTACTGCTACAGCAAGGCAAAGGCCGGTGAATCGCTGCCGGAGGAAATGCTCGACTACTGCCGGGACATCGACCTGCTCTACCAGCAGATCGAGGAGATCGACGAGGAAATCTCCCAGCACAAATCCGAACGGGATGCCGCGGAATATACCGTTTCGTCCGGCCTGTCCGGCGGCGCGGAACAGCCGCTGAGCTTCGACGCCTCCTTTGAACCGGCGCGGGAGGAAGCCCCGGCGCAGGACGGCGCGCAGGAGGAAACGGTGGAAAGCGCCACCGCCGCGCTTGACGAGGCGGACGGAAAATAGCCAAAACCAAAGACGCTCCGAGGCCGCGGCTTTCCGCCGAAAAATCAGAAAAGCAGCCGGGATCATGGAGAAAAATCCACAGTCCCGGCTGCTTCCCTGTTCTCGGGCAGCGTCCCGCGCCGGACGGACCGGTTGATTTTACCCGTCCTTTTGCGGGGGAAAACGCACCGGACAATGCGGGACGCCGGATTTGACACGCCCGCAAAACAACGGCAGGGCTGTCTGTGCTTTTTCCCGCCCTCCGCTTTCAGGGCCGGACGCCCGTCCAAAATCCGTCCGGCGGCGCCGGTCTCCGTTCCAAAGCGAAAAGAATGGAAATTCTCTTACATTTCATTGCTATTTTTCTCCGGTATGGCTATAATAGAGGTAGTGCCGTCCAACTTTGCGACGGCAGTCAACGATTCTGAAATGACTGGGAGGCAACTGTAATGACAACGAACAAGACTGTTCTGACCTGGGTCGACGAAGCGGTCGCCCTGTGCAAGCCGGACCATGTTTTATGGATTGACGGCAGCGACAAGCAGGCCGATACGCTCCGGCAGGAAGCGTTCGGTACCGGCGAGCTGATTCCCCTCAATCAGGACAAGCTGCCCGGCTGTGTGCTGCACCGCTCCGATGTCAACGACGTCGCCCGCGTCGAGGACCGCACCTTCATCTGCTGCCGTAGGAAAGAGGACGCCGGCCCGACCAATAACTGGTTCGACCCCAAAGAGGCCTATCCGACCCTGCGCAAGCTTTATGACGGCTGCATGAAGGGCCGCACCATGTATGTGATTCCTTTCGTGATGGGACCGCTCGGCTCTCCCTCCGCCAAAATCGGCGTTGAGGTGACCGACTCGATCTACGTCACCCTCTCGATGCTGATCATGACCCGCGCGGGCCAGTGCGCTCTCGATGAGCTGGGACAGTCGAACGACTGGGTCCGCTGCCTGCATTCCAAGGCCGAGCTGGACCCCGCCAAGCGCTACATTTGCCATTTCCCCGAAGATAACGCCATCTGGTCGATCAATTCGGGCTACGGCGGCAACGCGCTGATGGGCAAGAAGTGCTTTGCGCTGCGCATCGCCTCCTACCAGGCAAAGACCGAGGGGTGGATGGCCGAGCATATGATGATTCTCGGCATCCAGGACCCGCAGGGCAATACCCGCTATGTGGCCGCCGCTTTCCCGTCGGCCTGCGGAAAGACCAACCTTGCCATGCTGATTCCGCCTGAGATCTATCAGGAAAAGGGCTATAAGGCATGGTGTGTCGGCGACGACATCGCCTGGATGCGCATCGGCGAGGATGGACGCCTCTACGCGATCAACGCCGAAAAGGGCTTCTTCGGCGTCGCGCCCGGAACCAACGCCAAGTCCAACCCCAACGCGCTGGCCACCACCACCCGCAACACCATCTTCACCAATGTCGCGCTTAACCTTGACGACAATACCGTCTGGTGGGAAGGACTGGATAAGAACCCGCCCAAGAACGCGCTCGATTGGAAGGGGAATCCCTGGAATCCCGATATGGAAGTAAAGGCCGCTCATCCCAACTCCCGCTTCACCGCGCCGGCCGAGAACTGCCCGGTCATCAGCGACCAGTTCAACGACCCGCAGGGTGTGCCGATCGATGCGATCATCTTTGGCGGACGCCGGGCCAAGACCGCTCCGCTGGTCTATCAGGCCCGCGACTGGGAGCATGGCGTTTTCGTCGGCTCGATCATGGCCTCCGAGACGACCGCTGCCACAACCGGCAAGGTCGGCGTTGTCCGCCGCGACCCGATGGCAATGCTGCCCTTCTGCGGCTATAACATGGGCGACTACTGGCAGCACTGGCTCGAGATGGGCAAAAAGCTGGGCGACAAGGCCCCGAAGATCTTCAACGTCAACTGGTTCCGCCTCGACGATGAGGGCCACTTCATCTGGCCCGGCTTCGGTGACAACATGCGTGTCATCATGTGGATTCTCGGCCGCGCCGACGGCACTGCCAACGCGGTGGAAACGGCGATCGGCTATGAGCCCACCCCCGATGATATCAACCTTGACGGTCTGGACTTCTCGAAGGAGCAGCTGGCAGAAATTCTCGAGGTCGATCCCGCCCTTTGGCGCGAGGATATGGAAAGCGTCGAGCAGTTCTATGCCAGGTTCGGCGACAAGCTGCCCAAGGAGCTGAAGGCTCAGCTGGAAGCCCTCAAGAAGCGCCTGGGTTAACTGGAAATGGTGAGGAAAACGATGATAGACTCCGAAAGGGTATCTTTAAGCCGTCTGCGCTGGCGGTCGATCCTCGGGATCGTCACCGTCTGCGTCGGCTGTGCCTGTTTTGTACTCAGCTGCGTCTCGGCCATGATTCTGGCCGGACGGGACTGAGCCTGTTTCCCGCTTTGGAAAGCCCCCGCGCCCGTTTGCCGCGGCGCGGGGGCTTTTTGCAAGGCCATGCAAGTCATGACCCCCGCAGAGCCGGGGGCTTGTGTAAGCTCCGGAAGGGCTTCACACCGGCAAGCCTCTCAGGAAGCGTTGAATAAGCTTGTCTCCCGCATCACTGGCACGTCAGCCCGTAAACAGGCGGTTACTGTTCCAACGGCAGCTTTTTGACGATCGTAAAGTTGTCGTTCGTTTTCCGCTGCGCTCGACGCTTGAAGCGAAAGCTTTTTTACTCTTCCCGGCAGAGCTGAGGGTTCTTACATCGCGAAAGCATATAAAAAGGAAGTCCGGCACTCCGCTAAATTCCTTCAAACATGGAAAGGACGCCGCAATGCAGAAATTCCTCTGTCAAAACTATCTTGCCATTCTGAAATCCGAGCTGGTTGTCGCTCTGGGCTGCACCGAACCGATCGCCATCGCCTATGCCGCCGCCAAAGCGCGCCGGCTGCTCGGCACAATGCCCGAGCGGTGCACCGTCCACTGCAATCGGGCGGATGGGGCGCGAAGGAATGAAGGCGACCGACAACGAAATTCTCAACATCATGCTGGGGAACTGATTCCATTGCCGCGGATATCCCGGAAATTTAAAACCGCTCCGGCAACGCAGGCTGTCCTTACACCGGGACATCCCGCTTCGCCGGGGCGGTTTTCTGGTTTTCAGGCTGATATCTCCAAGCTTCCATTCAACCTCTGTGTTCCAAGCTGAATCTGATTTGTTTTCGCCATTGCGCCTTCCGCGATTTTGGCAACCTCCGTTTCACTGAGTTCCAGTATGATCTCATCGCCGGCCTGTAAATCCTTCCAGCTGATCGCCTTCACATCATGCGTTTCATAATTGCAGTAAATCACCTGATGCTTTTCGATTGCTTCGCGGCAGTCTATCTCGCATTCCTCCCCAAACACGCCGGATTCATCGAGATCCTTCACGCAAAGCGTTTGGTTTTCCATGTCAATTTCAATGATTTCCGCGTTGAGTCCCAGATATACCGTTTCTTCCTTTTTGCATCCGGACAATGCCAGAAGGCTGAGTATCATCAATCCCGCGGCCAAAAGATTCCTTTTTTTCATATTTCCATCCTCTGAGAAATCAATTTGTCAAATGGAAGCTGAGTGCTTCTTCCGCTCTGTTCCATCAAGATTTCTAAATATTGAAAATTTTTGCTTTCCCGCTATTCAAAAGTCCGGCGGGCGCCGGCCTAACCTTTCTCGACTTCACCGTAATCAACGACGATTTTTTTGCACTCCGAGCAGCGCCACGCCCTGACCGATGCCGTAAAAGGCGTCTCATTTGACGAAAGCTTCAGCGTCTTTCCGCTCAATGGCGGAATCGCTGCAAGTTTTCTCTCCTTCTCACTCCAGTAAACGCCATCCCGGCACTGGATATATCCGGGTTCCATTTCCTGCTGGCAGTAAGGACATTTCA
The DNA here is from genome assembly GCA_014385025.1 of Yanshouia hominis. Classification (GTDB taxonomy): domain Bacteria; phylum Bacillota; class Clostridia; order Oscillospirales; family Ruminococcaceae; genus Yanshouia; species Yanshouia hominis. Next base: position 26,841 of record JACRTB010000011.1, read on the forward strand.
CTTCATCACCCCCGCTTTTCTGCTATTTTATCATCATGATGGGTATCGTTCAAGATGCCGCCGCTTTTCTCTCCTTTGGACAAATTCCGGCTCCATTTTATGCTGACAGCGGGGAGCCCCACTTCATTCGCCCCATTTCCGCGCCCCGCTTTTCTGCTTATTTTATCATCATGATGGATATCGTTCAAGACGCCGCCCTCTCTTTCTCCCTTGCGAAAACAGGCGGGGTACGGTAAAATGGACAGGCAACGACAACCTGATACGGAGGATGACATGAAACGACGGGGCATTGTTTATAATTCGCCGGTGGTTCTTACCTTTTCGCTGCTTTCCCTGGCGGTTCTGCTGATCTCACAGGCCACCGGCGGGGCACTGATGAACCGATACTTCACCCTTTATCGGAGCAGTTGGAGCGATCCTCTCACCTACCTGAGACTTTTTACCCACGTGCTCGGCCACGCGAGCGGGGAGCATTACAGCGGCAATATCATGCTTCTGCTGCTTACCGGGCCGATGCTCGAAGAAAAATACGGGAGCCGCCGCCTGCTTCTGGTCATGCTCTGCACCGCGCTGACCACCGGGATTCTGCACCTGTTTTTGTTCCCGCAGTATGGAGTGCTCGGCGCCAGCGGAATCGTCTTTGCGTTTATCCTGCTTTCCTCGATTACCGGCAGCCGCAGCGGACAGATTCCGCTGACCCTGATCGTTGTGGCCGTCCTCTATCTCGGCGGCGAGGTGCTCGATGCCGCTCTGGGCACAAATCAGGAGGCATCCCAGTTCGCGCACATCATCGGCGGTGTGGTTGGCGCCGCCTCCGGTTATCTCTTTCTGCCGCGGCGCGCGGAATAAGAGTCTCCGGCATCCCGACATTCTGTACCGCAAGCGGAATCAGCCGCGCTCTTTCACACTTGAAAGAGCGCGGCGTTTTGTTTCCCATATCGGGCACTCACCGGCCGGCGGGCAATAAAATGCTTTCATCAACGGGGCTGAATGCAGCGAAGCGGCAATGAATCAAAAATCGAAGGCGAAACAGGATGAATTTCAACTTTGGCAGACGCAATACATACGGGTGCGCCCATAAGTCGAAGTTTCCTCCCGCCTGCCAGCATGTTTGAGCAACTGTCATGCGGCCAATGCGGTATCCTGCCAAAATTCTCCTCTTACCGGAGACTTTTGCAGCCTGCATGTGAGCAGTGTCACCGCCCTTTTCGTGCGAGTACGTCATGGGAACAAAACGGAGGAGGGACGCGGGCGGCTTATAGCCGCCCGCGTCCCTCCTCCGTTTGACAGGAGATGCTGGAGCCGGGTAAAAAACGGCGCCGGTTTTCTTAAACGGCGGGTCACCCCATGCTGTTTCAGACTGGCGCGGCGCATGCCTTCACCGTGGTTGATCGGCGGCTCCCGCTACTGCTGAAGCTGAGGAATCATACTGAGGTTGATGCCCCGGCGGGCAAGCGTCTCCGGGTCCAAAAAGGTGACAAACTTCAGCGAATAAAAATCGCAGACAATGTACTCCTGATTGTATACGCTGTACAGTACAATGAAGCTGACCCCTACGGAATAGAGAATTCCTTCCTTTCGCTCAAGGTTCTGCGTTCCCACAAGGAACTCACAGATCACATAATTGCCCACATTTTCGCGCAGGATCTGCTGCATGGAGCCGCTGTACGCGGACTGGGAAATTTCATTGCCGCTCACCGCGGGAGGGTCGCTTTCGTTGAGATGCCATGCCACGCTGTTCTCAAACGGCCCGATTGCCATGGAATGGATTCCCCCTTCTTACGTTTCAAAATAATATTCGGTCGGGTTGTAAAAGCAGTGATCCCCGATGCGGATGGCAAATTCCCCGACCTTACTTGGAAAATTGACCCGGCATTCGGGCTTATAGGGGTTAAAATACCAGAGTGCCTGCCCGAGGTTGGTCAGCCTGTTTCCGAGCATCGCCCACTCGGCGATATCGTAATGGATCTGTTCCGGAGACATGTTGTAAACGAGCTGGCTGTTGGGTTTTCCGCCAACGACCTCCCGAACGCAGTCGAATTGTCCTTTCTGGTAGATGATATTGCGCAGGCTTCCCTTACCGATCCGCGCATATTCCCCGCCGGGCGCATTGACCCGATTCATCACCACACTCGCCACCGCACGCATTCCGTCGTCCCCTTCTCCGCCCGCCTCGCATTGAATCAAGCGCGCGAAGAGCTCTAAATCGGTGTAGGCAATCTTCGGTCCCCCCTTTCGATCATCGCCGATCTACTTCATAGCTATTGAAAATCCACATAAAATATGCGGATTTCCTGCTTTTTGGGACCTTTCCATTAAAAATACATATTGCAGAGGAAAAACGGCACACTACCCCTGAAAGGAAGGGATTTACGTTGCAGCTTTCCAACCAGGATTATGATCAAATGGTCAAAAAAGCCTCGCCGCCAAGCAAAATCGCCGCCACGCTGCCCGGGGCATTTCTCATAGGCGGCCTGATCTGCCTGCTCGGCCAGACGCTGATCGACGGCTATGCGGCGCTGGGTGTTGAGCAGAAGTTCTGCCCGGTCGCCGCCTCCTGCACACTGGTGGCTCTCGCCGCTCTGCTGACCGGACTGAATGTCTTTGACAATATCGCCAAATATGCCGGCGCGGGCACCCTCGTGCCGATTACCGGCTTCGCCAATGCCGTCGCCGCCCCCGCCCTCGAGTTCAAAACCGAGGGAATGGTTCTGGGGGTCGGCGCCAAGATGTTCCTGATCGCCGGGCCGGTCATCGTCTACGGCGTGGCGGCGGGCGTGCTCTATGGGCTGATCATCTGGCTCTTCGGCCTCTATTAGGAGGAAGTTATGGCAAAAAAGCAAGGAAAACAAACCTATCTTATGCAGCAGTGCCTCACCGTCCGCGCATGGGCCGCCGTCGGCAGCAAAAAGGAGGGACAGGGTCCTCTCGCCTCCGGATTTGATCTAATTGAACCGGACAGCACCTTCGGGCAGGACTCATGGGAAAAGGCGGAGAGCCGGATGGTTTCTCTGACCGTGGCCAAGGCCCTTTCCAACGCGGCGCTCACCTATGAAGATATCGACTGCATCTTCGCGGGGGATCTGCTGAACCAATGCGTCGGCACCACCTTCGGCCTGCGCGATTCCGGGATTCCGCTTTTTGGACTTTACGGCGCCTGTTCGACCATGGCCGAGGGGATGCTTCTGGCCTCGCTGCTGGTGGATTCCCAGACGGTGCGCCGGGCGATGGCGGTGACCTCCTCCCACTTCTGTACCGCCGAACGGCAGTACCGCTTCCCGCTCGAATACGGCTCGGTGCGGCCGCCTTCCGCCCAGTGGACGGCGACCGCCTCCGGCGCGGTTGTGCTGGAAGAGGGAAACCAGCCGCCCTATCTCCGCGCCGCCGCCGTAGGCACCGTCGAGGATCTGGGGGTGACCGACCAGAACAATATGGGCGCGGCGATGGCGCCCGCCGCCGCCGCGACGCTGCGGCGCTTTTTCGCCGATACCAATACCTCCCCGGAACAGTTTGATCTGATCGCCACCGGCGACCTTGGGGCAATCGGTTCCCAGCTTCTTGTCGAGCTGCTTCAGCGCGACGGGATCGATATCAAATCCCGCCACACCGACTGCGGCCTGTTAATTTATGACCGGCAGAAGCAGGACGTCCATTCGGGCGGTTCGGGCTGCGGCTGTTCCGCTTCGGTGCTCGGTTCTTACCTGCTGCCTTCACTGCGGGACGGCAAAATCCGCAATCTGCTCTTTATGCCGACCGGTGCGCTGCTTTCCCCCACCACTGTTCAGCAGAAGGAGTCCATCCCCGGAATCGCCCACCTCGTTTGGCTTTCGCATGAAAAGGAGGGAATCCTGTGAGCGCGATTTTTCTTTCCTATCTCAAGGCGTTCGTGGTCGGCGGGCTGATCTGTCTGGTCGGGCAGCTTCTGATCGATTTCACCAAACTGACGCCGGCGCGGATTCTCGTCGCCTTTGTGGTGGCGGGCGTCTTTCTCAGCGGGCTGGGACTCTATCAGCCTTTGATCGACTTTGCGGGAGCGGGGGCCACCGTTCCTTTGACCGGCTTCGGCGCCACCATCGCACGCGGAGTGCGGGACGCGGTGCGGGAATACGGCTTTATGGGAATCCTGCTCGGACCGCTGACCGCCAGCGCCGCGGGGATCACCGCCGCCATGATCGCGGGCCTGATCGTTTCTCTGGTATTCAAATCGGGGGATAAATCCTAGCGGCGGGAGAAAGCCTGCTTTCAGGGACGCCGGACGGCTTTTGACCGCCCGGCGCCTTTTCCTGCCGCTTTGCGCTCCATGCCTTCTCCGTATGCTGCTCCATTCAGAACAGGCATTTGACTTGGCGGAAATTTCCCTTTATAATGTGAAAGCAATTCGCCGTAAAATTCATGAAGCGGCCTTTCTCCGCACCGACACAAAATCCTTGAAATCAGGTGAGAAATTATGAAGCGATTTGCCGCGTTTCTGCTTGCCGTATCATTGGGTCTGACGGCCTGCGCGGGTGCGTCGGTCCCCTCTCCCGCTGCTGAGGATGAGGCTGCGTCGGAATTCTCCGCCGAAAGCGCCGGCATCCCCGAACCGCCACCCAGCCCCGAACCGGAGCTGGACAACGAATGGCGGTTTGACGTACCGGAAAACCATGGCATGGACCCGGAACTGTTCGTACGCCTGCACACCGCGCTGGAGGGATCGGCCGTTTACGCGATGGTCACCGCAAAAGATGGTGTCATCATCGACGAGTATTATCAGGAGGGGTATGACGAATCCAGCAAATGCGCACTGCATTCCTGTTCCAAGTCCTTCACCGGCATTTTGACCGGCATCGCCATCGAACAGGGCTTGATCGGCGGACCGGACGACCTGCTTTCCGACTACCTTCCGCAGGTGCTGGAGCTTGCGGATCCCCGCAAGCTCCAGCTCACTCTGCGCCATCTGCTGACCCATACCTCCGGACTCGAGTGGTATGAGTGGGGAAGCGGCTACAGCAACTGGAACGAGTTTCAGTCGGCGTCCAACTGGGTGGAATACATTCTTGGGCGAGACCTCGTCGCCCAGCCAGGCGCGGTGTTCAACTACAGCACCGGAAACACCCATCTTCTCGCCGCGGTGCTCGAGGCCGCCGTTGGAATGAGCGAGCTGGAATATGCAAAGATCAACCTGTTTGATCCTCTCGGAATGGAAAGCGTGGAGTGGAGAACCGATCCGCAGGGAATCACCGACGGAGGAAACGGCATCCTGATGACCGCCCGGGATGCGGCCCGGTTCGGCCAAGTCTGTCTGGAGGGCGGTATCTGGCACGACCGTCAGATCATTCCGGCACAGTGGCTGGAGGACTCCACCCGCGTACAGAACCCCGGCCCCGGCGGTCGTACCGGCGAATACGGATACCAGTGGTGGATTCGTCCCTTCGGCTCCGGAAACCACCGCACATTCTATGCTTTCGGCGCTTGGGGACAGTATATTCTTGTCGTACCAAAACTGAACCTGGTCACAGTCATCGCCAGCCGCGGCCCTCAGAACAGCTATGCGCCGCTCCCCTATTTCACCGATTACGTCCTTGAGGCATATCAGGGCGCCGCATAATAAATTCCCGCAGCGCGGGCAGGGGGACACAGGCCTTTCAGCCTGTGTCCCCCTGCCTTTTCGATTGAACGTTCCAAGCTATCCCGAGCTTTTTTCACCTCTTCGATCAGAAGCACCCCTTCGGCCTTGGCTAAACAGGCATACGCTTCCTCATGGATATATTTTTTGTTGAAGGTCAGGGAAAAGACGGTTCCCAGTTCGTTGCAGTCGGAAAGCCGGGTCGTCTCAAAATCCCGGATTTTGAAATCCGCCTTTCGGGCAAAGCTGAAGAAATTGACCACATCCTGAAAGGAGCGGAAAACGATATACAGGTCCATATAGTGGGATCGGGAGACATAGTCGGTCTGCACCTTATCCATCAGCCCCATGGTGGCGTACATCATCAGGCAGACGGTCAGCGCTCCGAGATAGAACCCCGCCCCCAGAGCCAAGCCCATACAGGCGGTGGCCCAGAGTCCCGCCGCGGTCGTGAGGCCCCGAATCTTGTGATAGCCGGTCATCAGGATGATTCCCGCGCCGAGGAAGCCGATGCCGCTGACGACCTGTGCTCCGATCCAGGACACATCGGTGCTCCCGACATAGAGATAAACGAACTGTCCGGTCATCATCGCGGCGCATGCCCCCTGACAAACCAGAATATAGGTCCGGATGCCGGCGGCCCGCCGCTTTTTTGTGCGCTCAAAGCCCAGCAGTCCGCCGCAGACGGTGGCGAGTACCAGCCGCAGCAGCATCGTAACTTCATTGAGGGTAATCAGGTCATAGCCGTAAAAGGTATTGCCAAGCATGGAGTCTCGCCTCCCGGGTAAAAGGCTTCTAGGCAAAAATTTCGTCGATGATCGAGACCAGTTCCGCTCCGACCCGCTGCTGCGCCTCGGCGGCGGCCGCGCCGATGTGCGGCGTGCAGGTCACCCTCGGATGGGAGGTCAGAGCACTGTTCGCCGTCGGCTCCGCGGCATAAACGTCGAGTCCCGCGGCCCGTACCCTGCCCGACTCAAGGCCGCGCAGCAGGGCGTCCTCGTCGATCAGGTAGCCGCGCCCGGCGTTGACGGCGATTTCTTCGAACACCTTGGAGCGGTGGCTCATCTCCATCACGCTCATGCCGGAGCCTCTGTAGTTGAGCATTTCATCGCGGCACCGCTCCAGCACCGGCACGGGAAGCATCGACGGGCCGGCGGAAAAGTTGAAAATACGGTTGTATTGCATTGCCATGGCAAATTACTCCTTTTCTGTCTGCGCGGGCCTGCCGGAATCGGATTCTCCGGGTGCGCGGTCCGCTGTCTCAAAAAACTTCGCGGGGGATACGCCCAAATGTTTTTTGAACACCATGATGAAGTATTTATAGTCCTCGAAGCCGACCGCCCGCGCCACCTCATAAATCCGCATATCGCTGCCGGTCAGCAGCAGCATCGAGCGAAGGATGCGGTAGCGGTTGACAAAATCGTTGATGGCGTAGCCGGTGGCATTTTTGAACTTCCCGTTCAGGTAGGAGCCGGAAACAGGAAGCTCCCCGAAACCTTGTGCTCGGCCGGGGCGGAGGATTCCGCAGCGGGAGCCGCGGAGGACGGCGCGGGAGCCGCAGAGGAAGCGGGGGTGCCAGATCCGCCGCATCCGGCGAGCAGGGTCATCGAGAGCGCCAAAGCAAATGCAAGCTTTCTGTACTTCATCATCATTCTCCTTCTTCTGTCATGTTTTGTGTTCCGTATGGTTTTTACATGGCCATTTTGTGAACATTTCCTGACTTCTATTATAAATTTCGAAGAAGAAGCGGGTCAATGCGATTTCAGTCCAACATCGGGGTCAAATCATCTAAAATCCGAAAATCTCTTTTTTTTCAACAAAGCATAAACAGGCGGATAGGGTAACATCGCTTTTGATGAAAAGGGATTTCCGCAATGCTTTCGCCCACTTGCTTTTGTTTCCAGTATAGCTGTTCCCGCGCGGCTTTTCAGTCGTTCTTCCCGCCCTTTCCTCAATAAAAGGTCAGGGGGTGCGGACCGCAGCCACGGTATGCCGCTTGCTTTTGTCAATTCAAATGACAAAATATGGTTTTTTTCCTTTTTTCTCATAAGATTTTTCCCGCGAAGCGCAAAAAAACGACGAATGATATGAAAAGGATAAGTTAAAGAGAATAAATTGAAACTGGCCAAAATCTCACGCTATAATAAAATCACAGCTTAAAATAGGCAGTTTTATCTAAATAGAAAGGTAGATGCAAAATGAACAAAATGCAATGGATCGCTTCTCTTCTGGCAGCTTTGACGGTTCTTTCCGCGCTTTCGGGCTGCGGATCGAGCGCCCCCGTGTCCTCCGCGCCCGCTTCCTCCGCTGCGTCCGCTTCCTCGGAAGCCGCACCCGCGGCTTCTTCCTCCGCTGCGTCCGCTTCCTCGGAAGCCGCACCCGCGGCTTCTTCCGAAGCGGCCTCGGTGGAGGCGGCGCCCGCCGCGGACGGCGCCCCCAAAACCAGCAAGGAGAACCCCACCTTCGTTTCGGGGGAGCTTCCTAAAATTGCCGGACCGGTGCTCGTAACCTCCGCCGGACAGGGCGGCGATACCGAAGCCATGGACCGCGTGCTGCAGAAGGCCGGGGTTGAGCACACCCTCAATGCGACCGCGTCCGCTTCAGAAGTCGCTTCCGCCAAGACCATCTTTGTCGTGGTGGGCGCAAGCATGAAGGGACTCGGCGCCGCCGGAGTATCGGTCGAACAGGAATTGGCGCGGGCGAAGGCCGCCCTTGCAGGAGCTTCCGAGGACGCCGTGATCATCTGCGCCCACATCGGCGGTGAAGCGCGCCGCGGCGATACCTCCGATCCGTTCATCGAGCTGGTCATGCCGCTGAGCGACGCGCTGATTGCGGTTGAGGGGGGAAACGCCGACGGAATGCTCACCCAGCTCGCCGATCAGGAGGGAATTCCCTACGGACTGGCTTTTTCGATTGCGGGCAGCATTGACATTGCCAAGGATATGGTCCAGTAAGCTTCCGCCCTGCGAACAAATCAGCCCAAGGAGGTTATTGCGTGCAGATCGAGTGTATCGTTTTTTTTGTGATGCTCGGTGTTTTTCTGCTGGGGAATTTCCTGCTCAAGCTTCCGGTCAGCCTTTCGATGGTGGCCGGTGCGGTTGCAGGGGCTCTCGCAGCCGGAGACGGCATCCCGCTGCGCCACCTGTTTGAAGGCACCTTCGTTTATCTTGACACCGTGCTGATCATTGCGACGGCCATGATTTTTATGACCGTCGTACAGGAGGCCGGGACCCTCGACGCCCTCGCCGAGGTGATCGTCTCCCGGTTTTACAAAGTGCCGGCGGTTATGTTGGTGCTTTTGATGATCATCGTAATGTTCCCCGGCATGGTGACCGGTTCCTCCACCGCCTCGGTGCTTTCGGCCGGCGCGATCGTCGCTCCGATTCTGCTGCTGATGGGGCTGCCCGCTCCCACGGCCGGCGCGTTTCTCGCGATCGGCGCGGTTCTCGGTATGGCGGCCCCTCCGGTCAACATTCCGGCGATGCTCATCACCGGGGGGGTGGATATGCCTTACATCGGATTTGAGGGTCCGCTTTTCACCCTCACCATCGGCTCCGGCGTAATCGCCGCGCTTTTCCTCGGCCTGCGCCATTGCAGGAACCTCGATTACAGGGTGATCGGACGGGAGCTTGACCATGAGACCGGAAAAAAGTACGGTCTCAAGCTCTATCTCCCGTTGGTGCTTCTGATCTGCCTGATGCTTGCCTGCCGCCTCTTTCCCAACGTGGTCCCCACATTGGGCATGCCGCTGATCTTCCTGATCAGCGCGGCAGTCGGGTGCTTTACGGGGCGGCGTTTCCCCATTGCCGCGTCCATCCGCGAAGCCATGCGCACCACTGTGCCGGTACTCGGCAAACTGATGGGAGTCGGCATGTTCATCCAGGTTATGACCCTCACCGGGGTGCGCGGATTTATTGTTGACAGCTGTCTCGGTCTGCCCGCCGCTCTGCTTTACCTTGCGATCTGCACCGTCATGCCCGCCTTCGGCGCGGTATCCTCCTACGGTTCCGCCTCGGTGCTGGGCGTCCCGTTCATGCTTGCCCTGCTGTCAACCGGCAACCAGACGGTCATCGCGGCGTCGCTCGCCTTTATCGTCTGCATGGGTGATCTGATGCCCCCGACCGCTCTGGCAGGAAACTACGCCGCACAGATCGTCAAGGAACGCTATTCCAAAGTGCTGCCGCAATGCGCCGTTCCGGTACTGGTCTGCATTCTGATGGGGCTGGCCTTCCTGCTGAATTCCGGAAGTCTTGGCTTCCTCGTGCCATAAGGGAGGGACAACAATGCTCTATCTCTATCTTGGAATCATATTGTTTCTGTTGGTTCTGATTGTCTGGAATATGATGACGGAAAAGAATCTCATGGTGCAGATCGACGCCGCCCTGGTCATTGTGCCCCTTGTGCTGCGCCTGCTGCTCATAAAGTGAAGGACGGAGGGATACGCTTGACGATCATCATGAAAAAGCCGCTTCTCTCGGCGGCGGTCCTGCTGCTTGCCGCCGCCCTGTGCGTCGTGTCGCTGGCGTCGGACTTCCGCGCGATGCAGGAGCGGGAGCCCATCTACCCCGGACCGGGCGTCACCTCGGTCCGGATGCTCTCCGACTGGTTCCCGGGAATTTATGGAACGCCGGGCGACACCGAGGTCTATATTCTGGAAGGAAAAAAGCCCGGTTCAGCGATGCTGGTTCTCGGCGGGACCCACGCCAATGAGCCTTCCGGCATGCTGGCGGCCACTCTGCTGGTGGAAAACGCCCAGCCCGAGGAGGGAACCCTTTATGTCATCACCCACACCAATCAGACCGGCTTTACCTGCACCGATCCGCAGGAAGCCGCCCCGATGCGGTTTACGATTGATACCCCGGCGGGTCCCCGGTGGTTCCGCTATGGCTCCCGCGCCTCCAACCCGATCTACCAATGGCCCGATCCGGAAATCTATGTTCACGCTTCCTCCGGCCAGCAGCTCTCAGGAAGCGAGACACGCAACCTCAACCGCGCCTACCCGGGCCGCCCCGACGGTACTTTGACCGAGAAAATTGCCTACGCGATCACCGAGCTGATCCGTACCGAAAAGATTGCCGTTGAGGTTGATCTGCACGAGGCCTCGCCCGAGTATCCGACGATCAACGCAATCGTCGCGCATGAAAATGCGATGGGCCTTGCTTCTGATTCTCTGATCAACATGCAGCTCGAGGGGATGGATATCAGCCTTGAGCCTTCTCCCAAAAACCTGCATGGCCTGAGTCACCGGGAGATTGGCGATTTTACCGATGCCTATGCGCTGCTGATGGAAACCTCCAATCCCGCGCAGGGCCGCCTGCGCGGCCGCACCGACGAACATCTGGTGGTCACCGGACAGGATAAATTCTATCTCAAGGCTTTCGGATACGGGCGGCTCTATGTTCCCTATGACGAAAACGGACATCCGATTTCGCAGCGGGTCGCCCGCCATGTCACCGGCATCGCCGCCTTCGCCAACTCTTATACCGAGATGAATCTCGGCGGGGAACGCGGCGGGATCAACCTTGGCACGCTGCCGGGCTATGAGGAGCTGGAGTCCGACATTGGGCCTTACCTCTGTCCCAAGGCATAAGCGGAAAAGAGGGAATTCACATGAACCTGCATCATCGCCTTATCCGGAACCTTACGGCAGGATGTGCCTGCGTCCTTCTGCTCCTGTCCTCCTGCGGACAGGGGCAGAAGCCTGTTTCAGAGCGTCCCCCATCCGCTTCGGTTTCCTCTTCGTCCTCCTCTTCGGGTCCGCTCCCCCTCTCCATGGAGCAGGCGGAGCCTTCCGCCGCCCCCTTACGCACCGGCCGGCAGGAGCTCACCGAGATGCTGATCGATCCACCCTATGACTTTAACCCGGCGGAGATGCTGCCCTCCGATTTTGGCAGCTTCTTTCTCGAGGAATTTCCCGTCGCCCGCAGCACGAAGGCGCTTCTCGCGGACAGTCCCCTTGAAACCTCCCTGACCGTCATCGAAGCAGAGCGTCCCGGCCCGACGGTTTTTGTGGTTGCGGGAATTCATGGAGATGAAACGGCGGGATGGAGCGCGGGAAACCTTCTCGCCAAGGCATCCATTCAGGCCGGAAGACTCCTGATTATTTCACCCGCCAATGCGCTGGGGGCAAAAAATTCCACCCGCTATGTGACCGACCGTCAGGATCTCAACCGCAGCTTTCCCGGCAGTGAGGACGGCAGCTGCGCAGAGCAGCTCGCCGATGCCATTTTCAAAGAGATTGACTCCGCCCGGCCCGACCTGCTTTTTGACCTGCACGAAGCGAGAATTGTCAACCCCAAGGCCGATTATCTCGGCAGCTCCCTGATCTATTCCGATCTGGAGGGGATGGACACTCTCTTCTTCGACCTGCTTCTGGCCACCCAGACAGGGGAAATCTGCTCTGAGCCATTTCAGTACTACTCCCCCGGTCCGGTCGGAAGCGTCAACCGGACGGTTGTGCAGGAGCTGAAAATCCCCGCGATCACCGTCGAAACCTTCCGGGGCTATCCATTGGAACGCCGGATCGCCGATCAGCTCGACGTGGTGCAGTACGCCCTTCGCTATTACGGGATGATCTGAGCAAAAGGAAGCCGCCCTGACGGGCGGCTTCCTTTTTATATGCTTTCCTTATACGGGCGCTTGCCCGTCCACCCACCGCTCCATTCCGCGACGGCTCACTCGTTCTCCCTCCAGCGGTACTTCTGCTTCGGACGCCCTTGGCGCCCATACTCCGAATGCACCGACACGCTCCCCTCTCCCACCAGATAGGTCAGATAACGGTAGGCGGTCTGATAAGCGACACCACAGCCGGTGGAAATTTCATTGATGGTCAGGAATTCCTTTTGAAACCGCAGAAAATTGCAGATGATCGACAGGGTGAGCGGGCTGATTCCCTTGACATATTCGTCGGGCACCGCAAGCGCGTTCCCCCTGGCGGGCTGATCCCCTTTTTCGGCCGAAGCCGCGGGAGCCGCCGCACGCCCCGCCGCACGCAGATGAACCCGGATGCGTGAAATGAGATCGATCGGCTTAATCGGCTTGAGCGCAAAATCGTCGGCACCCGCGGCGAGAAAAGAATCGGCCACCGCCCGAGAGCTTTCGATGGTCAGCACCACGATCGGAACCGCGGGATCGGCCGCGCGAATATTGCGCACCACTTCAATCCCGTCCATTCTGGGCATATGGTAATCCACCAGCACGATGTCGGGGCGTGACTGCCTGACCAGCTCGATTGCTTCGGACCCTTCGGTTGTGGTCAGAGTCCGCCAGCCTTCGAGCTCGCAGATTGCCGAAAGTGCAAACAGGATATCCTGTGAATCATCGACTGCCAGGACGGTGATATTCGGTTGGTTCATCGGGAACTACCTCCTTGACATGAATCGTGACCTTTGTGCCCCTGCCGGGAGAGCTGCAAAGCGCGATGCTTCCGCCGCATTCCTCGACAATCTCGCGCACGTAACCCATTCCAAGCCCGGTGGAACCGTGAGAGCTGAAGCCGGCCTCCCAGACATGGGCAAGGTCTTTTTCGGCAATGCCGCAGCCATTGTCCGAGACGGCGATGACGATATCACCGTCCAGCGCGTCGATCCCGATATGGATTTTCCCTTTTTCCGGATCGACGGCGTTCACCGCATTGTTAATCAGGTTGACCAGCGCCCTTGAAAAGGTAATTTTGTTGACGCAGAGCAGACGTCCCTGCGCACGGTTTTCCAGAGCGATCCGATCCTTGCTGCGCTGCGAAGTGACCTGAAAAAGACTGTAGTCAAAAAGCGCCTCGGTCGTCATCGGTCGCAGCCGGTCGGTCTCAAGAATCTGGGAAATCATCTCTCCCATCGACTCGGCCGAATCGGTAATCCGCTGCTGGTATTCACGGATTTTCTCATCTCCGCTGAGCATCTGGGTCACGCCGGCAAGCGCCTCGATGGTCGTCAGCGTAGTTTTCAGATCGTGCACAAGGTGACGGATTTCGAAATCCTTCCGGGCTTCAAGCGCCTGAATACGGGCGGCTGAAAGCTCCTGCGCCGAGCGCAGCAGCCGGTGCTGATCGGTCAGCAGCCGGGAGAGTATCACCGCCATCGACAGAAAAATCAGCATCTGGGAAACACAGAAAATCGTCAGCACGTTGTGCCGGTCGAAATACTCCGCAAGCAGTTTGATATCTGTGGAAACAGCCCCACGTCCGAACCCATAGGCGGAAAACGGAGGGATCAGATCCAGAAACTGCACCCCGATCAGCGCGCAGATCAAAACCGCGCTGCGTTTATAAGTCCTGACCGTTTCCAGATTAAAACCGTCAAGCATATAGATCATCAGAATCACCAGAAGCGAGGGAATTCCAAAGTCATAGCGGATCGCATAGAGCAGCGAGGTCAGACGGTAGGAAACAATAATGATCAAAATCACCATGCCGCGAAAAATCCAGCGGTTTTTTTGAAAGATGGCGGAACAAAACAGATAACTTCCCAAATAGATCGGCAGGGCGCGCAGGCTGTTGAGGATCACCAGCAGAAACGCGCAGACCATCAGCAGGCCGACATCCCGCGCCGCGGCCGCTTCATTGAGCAGGCCGTAGATCCGAAAGCTGCGCACATTGACAAAAAGCGGAAGGATCATTCCCAGGAGGAGCAGAAACGCTCCCATGGGAGTGCTGCTGCGCTGAGCTGTGGGCATTTCCAATACGACCGTCCTCCCCTTCCGCATGGTTCTTTTGAAATTCTAACACATTTTTATCCGGTTTCCTCAAAGTGAGCAAAGAAAAATAAAGAAAAAATGGGAGTAATACGTTTTGCCGCGCAAATCCCGTTATACTGGAGGTGGAAATTTCAAAATGCTGCAACTAAGCAAGGAGGATTGGGGATGAAACGATTACTCGCATGGGTGGCGGCGGCACTGCTGATTTCGGGGTGTGCGGCCCCCGCGCGGCCGCAGCAGCCCGTACCCGCAGCGTCCGGACCTGCCGAAACGCCTTCACCCGCGGAGGTCCAGACCCTGTCGTCGGGCAGTGCCGCCACCGGAAAAAGCGCGGCGGTCAGCAGCGCCAACCCCGCGGCAAGCGCAATCGGCGCGCAGGTTCTTCAGCGCGGCGGAAATGCGGTCGATGCGGCGGTAGCGGTGAGCTTCGCCCTTGGGCTGCTCGAGCCGAACGCCTCGGGGGTCGGAGGATGCGGCTACGCCGTCTATGTCCCGGCTGAAGGGGAGCCTGCCTTCTATGATTACCGCTCGGCCGCGCCCGCCGCTTTTGACCCCGGCGCTTTTACGGCGCTGCCGGCGGAGGAACAGAAGCATTCCGTTGCGGCCGCGGGTGTTCCCGGCGCGGTTGCCGGGTGGCTGTCTCTGCACGAGCAGTACGGAAGGCTCCCGCTGGGGGAGCTGCTTGAACCGGCCATTGATCTTTCAGAAAACGGCTTTGAGGTACTGCCCTTTCTCGCCTCGCTTTTCACCGACAACTATAACCTTTTATTGAAGGATGAAAGCTGCGCGGCCCTGCTTCTGAACGATGATTTCCCCTATATGGAGGGGGAGGTCATGAAAAATCCGGGATACGCCAAAACACTGCGCAAAATCGCCGCCGAGGGACGGGATGGCTTCTATCAGGGAGAAATCGCCGAGGCAATCGTTTCCGCAAGCAGCGCGCGGGGCGGCACAATGACCCTCGAAGACCTTGCTTCCTATGAAGTGCGCGTCGGAAAGCCCCTTGAAGGAAATTACCGCGGCTTTACCATCCTGACCTCCGCCCCCAGCTCCAGCGGAGGAATCGCCCTGATTGAATCGCTCAACCTGCTGGAACGCTGTGATCTCCCGGCTTCGGGGGTCAATACTCCGCTGACCCTGCACCGGATGGGCGAAGCCTTCAAAATCGCCAATGCCGACCGGTACAGCTATGTGGGGGACCCGGCTTTCACCGACATCCCCACCGAAATGCTGATCTCCAAGGAGTACGCCGATGAACGCGCCGCCCTGCTCTCGGACGAGCGGGTTCTCAGTGATCTCGAGGTGCTGCCGGACAGCCAGTCCACCAGCACCACGCACCTGTCCATCATCGACGCGGAGGGCAACGCCGTCTCGATGACCAACACGCTTGGCACCTATTTCGGCTGCGCGGTGGCGGTGGATGGCTGGGGCTTCCTCCTTGACAATCAGCTCCATGATTTCTCCATCGGAGAGTGGGCGGCCAACGCTCCCGGGCCGGGCAAGCGTCCCCGCAGCTCGATGACCCCGACCGTCCTGCTGCGCGACGGTAAGCCGGTCGCGGCGCTCGGCAGCCCCGGCGGAGAGGCGATCGTCTCCACCGTGGCCCAAATCATCTGTGATCTGGTCGATTTTGGGATGCCGGTGGACGAAGCGATCAACCTGCCGCGCATTTACCAGAACTGCACCGGGCCGCTGGTCGTGGAGGGGGGACACGCGGAATCCACCCTGAGCGGACTCGAGGCACTCGGCCACACCCTCCAGCGCCGGGAGGAGCTTGACTATTTCTTCGGCGGCGTCCATGCCGTCGTACGCAATGCCGACGGCACCCTGACCGGCGCGGCTGATCCCCGGCGGGACGGCGGCGTTTGCGCCTATTGATTTCTGCCGTCCGCCTCTTTTATACGATCATAAAAACGGAGGTATTCTTCCATGAATCTGATGAAAACCCGTTTGATCCCGGTTCTGCTTGCTCTCGCGCTGATTTTCTCTCTGGCCGGATGCGGCGCCTCTTCCGCTCCCGCCATGCCCGCCGAAAGCGCCCCCTCGCCGTCTTCCGTACAGGAAGCTCCCGTTTCCAGCGAGGCAGCCTCCCCCGTCGATTCCGGTCCCGCCGAGGCGCCCGCCGACGACGGCGTGATCCGCGCCACCGAAGAGGAACTCGATCTCTCGGTGCGCCACGCCGAAGGGATGAACGGCATGGTCGCATCGGCCAGCCCCATCGCATCCAAGGTCGGAGTCACGATCCTTGAGCGGGGCGGAAACGCGGTCGATGCAGCGGTGGCCGTGGCTTACGCGCTCGGCATGGTGGAATCCAATGCCTCGGGCGTAGGCGGCGACGGCTATATGCTCGTTTATGACGCAAACAGCGGGAAGAGCACCTTCCTCGATTACAAGGGGGAAGCACCCGCCGCCTTTACCCTTGAGTTCCTCAATGAGCATCGCGGCGTAAAGGGCTACAAACAGACCGGCTATTCCGCGGTAGTGCCGGGCTTCGTCGCCGGCATGGAGAAGGCCAATGAGCTGTTTGGAACCATGAGCATGGCCGAGCTGCTTCAGCCGGCCATCGATTATGCCGAAAAGGGCGTCCCTGTTACCCCCTTCATGGCGCATGTCTATGTCGATTACTACAAAACCCTGATGAAATATCCCGAAACCGAGGCAACCTTCCTAAACGACGGATTCCCCTATAATGAGGGGGAGCTTTTTACCAACCAGAACTACGCCAACGTTCTGAAGCGGATTGCCGCCGAGGGTAAGGACGCCTTCTATACAGGGGAAATTGCACAATCCATCGTCGATTCGCTGGCGGAACACGACGGTGTAATGACCCTTCAGGATCTCGCCAACTTCCGCGTTGAGGTGCGGGAACCTGTTTCGACCACCTACCGCGGCTACCGGGTTGTCTCCGCTCCTCCCGGAGCAGGCGGCGCCGCAGTCATCGAGGCCCTGAATATGGCCGAGCATTTCGACGTTCACTCGATGGGGCACAATACCCCTGAGACACTGCACATGTGGGCCGAGATTCTCAAGCTTTCGGCGGTTGACCGCTATCATTATATCGGCGATCCCGACTATACCGATCCCTCCGGAATGTACGGCATCACCACCAAATCCTATGCGGCCGACCGGGTCAAGCTGGTCAATATGGAACGGGTCCTCGGCAAGCCCAAATACGGCAAGGTCGAGGAGGTTGAAGGAGCACATACCACCCACGTTTCCATTATCGACCAGTGGGGCAACATGGTCGCGATGACCAATACCGTCAGTGATTTCTTCGGATGCGGCATCACCGTCAAAGACTGCGGTTTCTTTATGAACAACGGCTCCTTCAATTTTTCCAGCGTTTATAAAGCAAACCAGCCCCGGCCCGGCCAGAAGGTCCGCAGTTCCATCTCCCCCACCCTTATTTTCAGTCCCAACGGCTCTCCGCTCGCTACCTTCGGGACTCCGGGAGGCTCCCGAATTCCCGGGACGGTGACCCAAATCGTCAGCAACATTGTCGATTTCGGAATGGACATGCAGGACGCCATCGACGCGCCCCGTATTTACCAGAACTATAACGACGGTCTTTATATCGAGGGCCATATGGACCCCGAAACGATTTATACGATGAAGCTCAAGGGGCATCAGGTCATCGAACGCGGAAAGCTCGACTATTTCTTCGGCGGTGTTCAGGGGGTCAAGATCGATCCTGAAACCGGTGAGCTGCATGGCGCCGCCGATCCCCGCCGGGACGGCAAGGCGCTCGGATACTGATGGCATCTATTGTTCTGCGGAAAAATTTGTGGTAAGCTAAACCTGAACGACAGCAACGCAAAATCCAGGCCAAGCCCTCCGGCCATGCTGGAAACGCGGATGGATCCGGTCAGGGTCTGATGCCGGCGGGCATCTCAAGATGCGCCAAAATTTCTTGCCTCCGCATCCCATGCCCGCTGCCCAAATAGCAAACTTCTTCTATTGCGGCTTTTTGTGATTCTGAAGATCGGCTGCTTATCAACCCGCGCCGCCCGCCCCACAGCCGGGGAACGGGTGGGCCGGTCCGCGTGCTTGGCCCTCGGCCTTCCTGCTCCCGCCCGCGCCGGTCCTGCCTGGTATGCGGCACGCCCGGGCGGAGGGCGGCGCCGTCAAGGGATGCTGAATTTTCTCCATCCGCGCCGCCCGTCCCGCAGCCGGGAAAAGGGCGGCTGCCCCTGTCGCGATGGTTTTCTGTCATCCAGAGATTCTTGTGAGCGGCTTGCCCTTAATCAATTCTTGAAGCGAAGGTCTCTATTCTCACCGGCAGAGCCGATGGGTCTGTTCGTAGAAGCGATACCAGCAGGGAAAGTGTCCGTCTTATGCGGACGGGCTCCGCATCTCTGTTTTCCCGGAGGAACAATGATATGAAACGATGGATTGCCGCAGCGCTTGCACTGATGCTCTGCGCCGGATGCGCCGCAGCCCCGGAATCAACAGCGGCCTCCTCCATCAGCATGGGCCAATCCGAACCGGAGAACTTTCCGGCTCCCGGCCAGTCGCAGACATCCGTCCCCGCGCCGGCAGAACCGCTCTCCCTTTCGGAGCCGATGCTCGTAACCTCCTTCGGGCAAAGCACCGACGGACTTCTGGTGAGGGAAATGCTCACCGATCTCGGCGCCGTCTTTACCTATGAACCGATGGCTTCGCCCGACATCCTGCCGGATTATCCAACCGTCATTCTGGCGGTAGGGGCCAGTGCCAAGGCGCTGGATGCGAGCGGGCTGAACAGCGAGGAAGAATACGGCCGCGCGGAGCAGCTTCTTTGCGCTGTTCCCGACTCCTGTACGGTGGTGATGATCCGGCTTGGGGATTCCGCCAACCAGGACAGCCTCACCTCCGACCTGATTCAGCTGACGCTGCCCTATGCCGACTTGATTCTTGCTACCGAAAGCGGCGACCGCAGCGGCACCATCGCGCAATATGCCGCGGAGCACAAGCTTCCCTGTCTCACACGCGGGACGGTCCGGGAAATGAAGGAGCTGCTCGGGGAAATGATCGGTTTCAAACCTTTGCCGCCAGCGTGACGGCGCGCTGAGGGTCCCGAGAGGGCCGCGGGATGGATCCATCCCGCGGCCCTCTCTTTTGTTGGCTTTCGCACAAAAAAGACTGCCGACTCTGCCTGTGTGGATAAAAGATTTTCGCTTCAAGAATCGATCAAGGGCAAGCCGCTCACAAGAATCTCTGGATGACAGAAAACCATTGCGATAGGGGCAGCCACCCTTTTCCCGGCTGCGGGACGGGCGGCGCGGTGTGCGAAATTTCAGCGTTCCTTAGCGGCGCCGCCCTCTGCCCGGGCGTTCCGGATGCCGGGCGGGACCGGCGCGGCAAGCGAAAAGAACGAAGGCCAAGCGCGGATCCATTCGCACTTTCCCCCGCCGTGGAGTGGGCGGCGCGGGTGGGGGAAATTTCAGCACTTCTTGAACAGTCATCTTGCGCCAAGCTCCTTTCGTGCTGATTCAAGTCCCGCCCTTGCCGAATGGTATGCCTTCCTTTGTAAACATCGACGAAGATTCTCATTTGTTTTGCATTATTCTGACGAATCTCCTGCAAAATACTCCGGTGAAAATAAGAGAAATAAGGGAGAAACACCGGCGCTTCGAATCGGTATGCTATAATTTTATGTGAAAAGAGAGCGCCGTTTCACCGCCGTTTTGCCCGATCTGCGGGACGTGCGGCACGGCAGAACCTTCGGGAGGTATGAAAATGAAGCGAAGCAAGCGCCTGGTTTCAACCCTGCTGGCATTGGCGATGATTGCCGCCTTAATGCCGATATCGGCGGCAGCGGAAGGGGTGGAAAAAATTCCGGCTACCATCTCCACCGTACCGCAGTATGTGAAAAGCGGAGAAACGCTGATTTCCAACGACACAAGCGGTGCCAGCACCGCGAAATCTCTCGAGTATGGAACATCGGTTTATTTTTTGCTGCGCACTGAATCCGGAAGCGCGGGAAATATCGCCGATCCCGATTATGTCGATCCGGACAAGTTTGATATTACTTTTTCCGGCACCCAAGGTGTCGATACCGACGGCCTTGCTCTGGTGAAGGAAAGTTCGGTCGGAGGTACCTTCTGGTATCTCAAGGTGCCGCTGATTGAACAGGGAGGCCTGACCGGAGACACCGCCGTTCAGGGCAGCATTGTCATCGCTCCGAAAGCAGGCGGAACTTCCTTCACCTTGAATCTCACGGCCCGCAAGATCACCCTTCAGGCCGCTGTCACAGGCGACCGGCCGATTGTGAGCCTTGCCACGCAGGCACAGGCCATGGGGGAAAGCGGTGTAATTTCCACCATGACCAAGGCGCAGTGCCAGACTCTCCAATACGGCGATGTGTTCTATTATGCGGTTCGTACCACCGGCAGCTCCTACCTGACCGCGGAGGATGATCTGACCTCGTCAAAATATACCTGCGGCTATACTCCTGGCAGCGAAGAACCCTTTAACGCCGTCAAATCGGCCGAGCTGGTCTATGACAGGAACACCGAAACCACCTCCCGCTGGTGGATTAAAATCACCCTGATCGATAAACCGGCTTCCGCTCCCGACAAACTGAATCTGAATGGCGCCTTCACCATCACCGCATCCGATCCGGCTACCAACGTTTCCATGGCTCCCAGGGACGGAAACTACCCGCTTGCCGTTACTTTTGTCAAGACAGATCTTCCGATCGAAAGTCTTGCCACTCAAGCGCAGTCCAAGGGGACAAACGGCGTAATCTCCACGATGAGTAAAACCCAATGTCAGGCGCTGGAATACGGCGGTGTGTTCTATTATGCGGTTCGTACCACCGGCAGCTCCTACCTGACCGCGGCCGACGATCTGACTTCGTCAAAATATACCTGCGGTTATACTCCTGGCAGTGAAGAACCCTTTAACGCCGTCAAATCGGTCGAGCTGGTCTACGACAGGAACACCGAAACCACCTCCCGCTGGTGGATTAAAATCACCCTGATCGATAAACCGGCTTCCGCTCCCGCCAAACTGGATCTGAACGGCGCCTTCACCATCACCGCATCCGATCCGGCGACCAACGTTTCCATGGCTCCCAGGGACGGAAACTACCCGCTCGCAGTAGTAACGGTCAAAACCGATACGGTGGTGGACAATCTCGGCACGCAGGCGCAGGGCATGGGCAGCGACGGATATATCTCCACCCTTGGCAAAAACGACTGCATTGCGCTCCAGTATGGCGATGTCATTTACTATCCGGTGCGCGCGGCAGGGAGCTCCAACATCACCGGCCTCGACGAGCTCACCCCGGAAAAATATAACTGTTCCTACACCAAAGGCACCGAGGCGTTTGATCCGGTCAAGTCGGTCGAACTGGTTTACAAGCCGACCAGCGCATCCGCCTCGCGCTGGTGGATTCAGGTCACCTTCATCGATAAGCCGGACGGCGCGCCCGAATCCCTGCCGGTCGACGGCAGCTTCCGCATCACGAGCAGTGAGCTGGGAATCAGCGTTTCCATGGCCCCCAAGGACGGGAACTATCCCCTGGCGCTGCGCACCGGCGCTCTGACCGGATCGGAGCGAATCGTTACCAAAACTTCCACCGCCCCCCAGTATATCAAAGACGGCGATACCCTGATCGCGCAGAACGGAACCAGCTCGTCGTCCTCCTTTTTCCCGTTCGGGCAGACGATCTATTTCATTCTGCGTGACAACAGCGGCGATATCATCAGCCCTGATTACATCGTGCCGGAGGACTACACCGTCGAATGCGACTCCGCGCAGGTTTCCTCCTGCGAACTGGTCGCCGGAAAATATTCGGGCGGAGAGCGTTGGTATGTCAAGCTTGTACTGGCTGCTCAGGAAAGCGGCGAGGAAGATGCTGCTGTGACAGGAACACTCAAGCTCATACATAAGGATGGGGAGAAAGCCACGCTTGATCTGACAGCACGCGGTATCACTTTGACGACAGACAGTGTTCCCCGTCCCTTTACAAGAGTCGCAACCTGGGCCCAGCGGCGCAACGCTGAGGGAGTCGTAAAATCGATTTCCGGCGCCAGCTCGAATTCCCCCACTGTGGAATATGGAGAAGCAATCTATTATGCACTCGCCAATGGCAGTAATACCAGCTTAACTGGCATAGATCTTTTTGATCCTGAAGACTATATTGTAACCTACACTCCAACCGGCGAAAACGATTTTAATCCCTTTGATTATCTGATTCTGAGCTATGAGCCATTTGAAACCTCATCCTCTTCCGGCAACAAGTGGTTTCTCAAGCTTCAGACAACCGATGATGCGCAGGGGTTAATGCTTGCGGATGGTGTGATTGAGATTTTCCGTGCCAGCGATAACAAGATGATGGCGTCGCTTGATCTCGGCGCCAATGTTCCCTTGATTTTTGGCGGTGAAGATGACACTACAAATGACAGGGGCATCCGTACCGTTACCTTGGTTCATCACGTCGACAGCACAAAAATGGTTGAAAACGATGAGGGATACGTCGGGCGCGCAAGCAGCGACCTCGGCACTTCTTCCAATGTGGGCTATGGCGAAACCGCCTATTATATGCTGGTCGGCGTAGACAAGTTCGGCGGCGAGCATCCGATTACTGATCCTGATGCGGTTGAAAACATCCATATCAAGACCGATTTTAGCCAAAACGCAGACAAGGTTGAAAGCATCGAAATTGTCAAGAAACGTTCCTATGCATACGGGAAGTATGGTTTCTATTATTTTCTCGCAATCAATATTGTCGAGAAGAACAACTGGACCAGCCGCTATACCATCTTCGGAGACGTCACCCTCTCAAAGAAGGGCAAATATGGCATCACCAATAAGGACAACGAATGCACCCTCTTTATCGATACCACGGTAGGACCGGAAAAGACCAGTTCCCGGGTAGACGTGGAGGATATGGAGGACAGGGACGAGCTGCTCCGGCTGGACGAGGACTACCGGCGATATAACTTCGAAGACCTCGGCACCGACGGAGAGGATGTTTTCTATTTCTTCGGTATGAGCGACGACAATTATTTCACCGTCAATACCAATGATCAGGACGATATCCTTCTGGGCAATACGGTGGAGTACAACGAAGAAATCGGAGCGCTTTATCCCGACGCCGAGCTGTTCTTCTTCAACGGCGGCACCAAGGAATTCAATCACCATGGCATCATGACCTTTGCCGCCTCGCCCAGCACCTATCTTTACAGAAGAAACGGCAGCATGCTGACCCGGATTGACGGTCTGAAATACGATGACGACGAGCAGGCCTATCATTTTTATACCAAAAATATCGGAAGCTACGTTTTTTCAGACCGCGAGCTTGACTACGACCGGTACAATATTTCCCGGGTGGCCCCGTGGGCGCAGGCCGAAAATGAAGACGGCACCATTTCGACCATCAACGGCTGTGAGTTCAAGGGCGCCTATGTTGAATATGGCTCCACTATTTATTATGCGCTGCGAAACAGCGAGGACAAAACGATCACCGATAAAATGGCGCTCGAATCCGGCCATTTCACCTATGGCTTTGAGTCAAAAGACCCCAATGCTCCCGCCATTAGGGAAGCCGGCATCACCTTCCGCACCAACTGGATTAAGAGCTCGGATACCCGTACCAAACGCTATTATGTCGCGGTCACCTTTGCCGAGGTTCCTGATCCCGGTGTTCCGCGCACCGTCTCCGGTGATTTGATCATTTACTACAAAGGGGAAGAGGTCACCCGCCTGCCCCTCGGTCCAACCGAGCAGGGCGACTATACCCTCACCCTGCACGGCGGACGGCCGGTCGCCAACGACTGGATTCCACGCGATTACGTCGTTCCGGTGCTGCGCACTGAGGAGGAAATTGAGGAGCTTCCAGTCGCCACCCTGCTTGACAACGAGGAAACCGGAACTTCCGCGGATGCCGATCCGGAATCCGTTGATGCGAACGGCAGCGTCTCCGCTGTCGAAAGTGACGTTCCTGCCTCAGCCGTCTCACCGTCTGAAGTATCTGAATCGCCGGAGAGCGGAAGCGCCGGCTAAACCTTAAACTGCCAGCATCCAGCCAATGGGTTTCTCTTCCTAACTTTCAAACGCCGAATGGCGGACCGTTTTTCGCGGCCCGCCATTCGGCGTTTACCGTTTTTTATGATCATGACAAATCCGTTGAAGCAGCGGACAATTCCCGCTCAGTAGCAAGGCTCCTTACAAGAAATCACTCCTCTATCATCTGCCGGACATCTAAAATCCTCCGCTGATGATTTGATACCATTGTTTTTTCAAGCTTTTGACACTTATATTTTTTTTCAGAATTACGATACTATTACTGCAAACGCAAAGGGTCTGAAAAGAAGATTCAGAACAAAACAAATGGATAAGGAGATTTCACACTATGGCTAGATCGAATAATAAGATCGTTGTCCCCGAGGCGAAGGCCGCGATGGAGAAGTTTAAGATGGAAGCCGCCAACGAGGTTGGCGTGAACCTCAAGCAGGGCTATAACGGCGATCTGACCTCCCGTCAGGCCGGCTCGGTCGGCGGACAGATGGTCAAGAAAATGATTGAGTCCTACGAAAACTCGCTGAAGTAATTTCGGCAGGGCTCTCCTTCGGAGAGCTGGGAGAGACGGGTCCGAGCTTCGGACCCGTCTCTCCGCTGTTTCTGGTACGATTCAGGGAATACCGCGCTTCGATGCAATTTGTCCGTTCCTGTGAAACACCCGAGGGGATTTGTCCATTTTTGCAAGATTTTTTTACGTTACCTTCACATTTAGAAAATAAATTTATGACTTTTTTATGTTCATTTCATGAATTCAAGCGATTGATCTTGACATTTTACAAGGAATGATGTTCAATAGTACCAAGAGTTAGAGGTTCATTTTTTCCAGATTCGGTAAAAGTTTGACGAAAAAATGAAAGTGTCTCTTGCTTTCCAAATTCAGGATCAGGAGGTTAACCGCAATGTCTTATGACGCTATTTTGCAGGTGAGCAAGGCAGAAGAAACCGCCCGCGCAAATCTGTCGGAAGCGCAGAACCGAGCGCGCGAGCGGATTGCCGCGGCCCAAAGCGCCGCTGAACAAAAGCTCGCCGATGTCAAAAAGCAGCTTGCCGCTGAAACGGCCGAAGCACTGGCCGAGGAACGAAAAAGGAACGAGGCCTACGCGGCCGATCAGGCGGCTCTGTCCGGTCAGGACTGCGGCCGTCTCAGAGAACGGGCGGCGGCCCACATGGATGCGGCGGTTGCCCGAGTGATGGAAAGGGTAATGGGCTGATGGCACTTGTAACGATGAAACGCCTCTCGGTTCTGGCTCCTGCCGAGCGCCGCCGTCCGGTTCTGCGCCGGCTTGCGCGCCTCGGCTGCGCCGAGCTGGAACGGGCGGCCCCCCAGCTTTTTGCCGATACCGGCGGAGCGCTGCGGCCGCAGGAGGAAAATACCGGCGCCGCGGAGATCCGTGCGCGCCTGACAGCGGCCCATTCGGCACTCGCTGCTGCCGCGCCGCAGAAGACACCCTTTTTCGGAGCGCGGATGACCATGACCGAACGGCAGCTTTTCGATTCCGCCTCTCTCGAGGCCGCAAATCGGGCCGCTGCTCAAATCGAGGCGCTGGTCCGCCAATCCGAGGAGGCTTCGGCCTCCATTTCCCGTATAGAAGCGCGGATCGCCTCGCTGCGGCCCTGGATTCCTCTCGATCTGCCGCTCAACTATACGGGCAGCGAGCACACCGAATTTTGGATCGGCGTATTGCCCGTCTCCTGTGACCTCGAAGCGCTCCGCTCCGCTCTCGCGGAGCAGGCGCCCGCGTCACAGCTTGATCTGGTCGGCTCCGACCGGGAGCAGCACTACATGACGCTGCTGGTGCATAAAGGGGAAGCGCCGGCCGCCTCGGCACTGGTGCGCGCCAGCGGCTTTACAGCGGTTCCCTTCCGGGATGTTTCCCGCACCGCAGGAGAGGAAATCTCCAGCCTGGAGGCGGAGGAGGCCGCCGCCCGCCGCATCCGGGAAACCGCGGCGCAGAGCATTGCTTCCTTTGCGCCCGAACGCCAAAAAATTGCGGCGGCCATCGACGCCTACACGCAGGAGGCGCTGCGCGACAGCCTTCTTTCCGGCTTTGGGCGCACCGAGCGGACCGTCTATCTGACAGGATGGATTCCCGCCGATGCTGCCGGCGCGGTCGAACAGGTCCTTCGGGAGGAGGGCTGCGCCTATGAGCTCCGGGAACCGGCCGAAGGGGAGGACCCCCCGACGGCATACCGAGACAACCGCTTTGTGGAGCCGTTTGCGGCGGTTACCGAGATGTACGGAACCCCGACCTACGGAAGCATTATCGATCCGAATCCGCTGATGAGCTTCTTTTACTTTATCTTTTTCGGCTTCATTATGGCCGATGCGATGTACGGCCTCCTGATGTTTTTCGGCTGCTGGTTCTATTTAAAGAAGAAGCGCCCCGCCGGTACGATGAAGCGGATGCTTACCCTCTTCATGTACTGCGGGATTTCCACCTTTGCGGTGGGTGCTCTGACCGGCGGCTGGTTCGGGGATCTTGCCTCGGCGGTTTCGGGCGGAGCGTTTACCATTCCCGCGATCTGGTTCGAACCGCTGACCGATCCGATGAAGATGCTGGCCTTTTCGCTGGCGCTCGGCGCCCTCCAGATCATCATCGGCATGGGACTTTCGGCATGGCGTTCCATCCGGCAGGGCCAGCTGCTCGACGCGGTGTTCGATGTCGGCTCCTGGTATGTTCTGTTCCTCGGCATCGGCCTCTTTGCACTGGGCCTTCCGGTCGGAGGATGGCTGATGGGGATCGGCCTGCTGATGCTGCTGCTGACCGGCGGCCGCAAAAACAAGGGCCTCGGAAAAATCATCGGCGGACTGGGCAAAATCTACAACATCACCGGCTTTCTTTCGGACCTTCTCTCCTACTCCCGGGTCATGGCCCTTGGCCTTTCCGGCGCGGTGGTGGGGCAGGTGGTCAATAAAATCGCAACGATGGCGACCGGTATCCCCGGCGTGATCCTCTTTGTGGCGGTGTTCCTTTTTGGACACATCTTCAATCTTGCGATCGGCCTGCTGGGCGCCTACGTGCATACCTCGCGTCTCCAGTATATCGAGTTTTTTGGACGGTTTTTCGAGGATGGTGGCCATCCCTTCAAACCGCTGGAAAATAACACAAAATTTGTAGAAATCGTCAAGGAGGACTAAGCAATGAACATTTCCGGATTTTTAAGCTCCATTTTTACCGGCCAGACCTTCGCGCTGCTCGGCGCCGCCCTTGCCATCGCGCTTGCGGGCACCGGATCGGCCAAGGGTGTCGGAATCGCCGGTGAGGCGGGCGCGGGCGTCCTTTCGGAAAACCCGGACCGCTTCGGCCGCGTCCTCCTTCTTCAGGCTCTGCCCGGAACGCAGGGTATCTATGGGCTGCTGGTCGCCTTCCTGATTCTCTTTGCCGACGGAGTCATCCCGGGCACCGTCAGCCTTGCTCAGGGCATCGGCTATTTCTGCGCTTCCCTGCCCATCGCCATCGCCGGCTATTTCTCCGCCATCGCACAGGGCCGCGTCTCGGCCGCCGGCATGGGGATTGTGGCCTCCAAGCCCGAGGAATCGATGAAGGGCGTCATCGCGGCCGGCCTCGTTGAGACCTACGCGGTGCTCGCGCTGCTGATGTCAGTGCTGATCTTCTTCAACGTCCCGAACATCGTTTGATGAAGGAATCCTGTTATGAATGGATTAGATAACATCTCGAACAAAATCCTCTCGGAAGCCGCGGAGCAGGCAAAGGAGATTCTTGCCGACGCCGAACGTCAGGCCGCGGAAATCGCGGAAAAGTCCGAGGCCGACGCGGCCCGCGAACTGGCGGAGGGAAGGCGCGCGATCGAAGCGCGCCGCGCCGATCTGGCCGAAAAGGCCAGGCTCGCCGCTTCGCTCGAGCACCGCAGACTGCTCGCCACCACCCGTCAGGAGCTGATCGGGCAGGCGTTTTCCACGGCGCTCGACCGTCTGATTCATCTGCCGGCGGAGGAATACCGCAGGCTGCTGATTCTCCTCGCCGAACAGGCCCTTGCCGACGGTGAGGGCGGCGAGCTGCTTTTCAACGAGCGGGACCGCGCGGCGCACGGCGACGCGGTTGTCTCGGCGATCAACGCCAAGCTGGTCAGCGGCAAGGTTTCGCAGGTGACCGGCTCGGTGCAGGGCGTGATGGAAACCGTCCGCCGCGGCGGGCTGCCGACCATCGATTCCCTCAAGCAATCGGTGAAGTCGGCCGCTGAGGGGCTTTCTCAGGGCAGGCTGGGGCTGGTCACCCTCGCGGAGGACTGCGCCCCCATTCCGGGAGGCGTGGTGGTCCGCCGGGGCAAAATCGAGCTCAACTGCGCTCTCGACGTGTCGGTGCGGATGCTGGCCGAATCGATGGCCTTTGAGGTGAGCGCGCTGCTCTTTCCCGAAGGAGCGTGATCGAAATGAACCACCGCGACACCGATTACCTGTATATCAGCACCCGCCTCAAGGCGCGGAGCCAGAATCTTTTTTCCCGCGAGAAGCTCAACCGCCTGATCGCGGCGCGGACCGGCGAGGACGCGGTTAAGCTTCTGACCGAAAACGGCTGGGCCGCCTTTGCTCCGGACGATCTTTCTGCCTGCGAGGCGGAAATCGCGCGGCAGCAGCAGGAATCCTTCGAGCTGCTCTACCGTTACGCCCCCGACCGGAGGATGATCGACCTCTTCCGGCTGAAATACGATTACCACAATCTGAAGTCGGTCATCAAGGCCGGCGCGCTCGGAAGCGACCCCTCTCCCCTGCTGAGCGCGGCGGGCACCATCCCGCCGGCGGCGCTGCTTTTTGCGGCGCGGGAGCACGACTGGACAAAGCTGCCCGGCGCGATGAAGCAGGCCGCCGCGGAAGCCGCCGACCTGCTCGCCCGCACGGGAGACCCGCAGCTTTCCGACCTGCTCCTCGACCGGGCGATGACCGCCCAGATGCTCGAAATGGCGCGGGAATCCGAAAGCGGCTTCCTGCTCGGCTATGTCCGCCTGATGATCGACCTGCAGAATCTGCGGGTGCTGACCCGGGCGGCGCGCGCCAAAAAGGGCTATGACTATCTCAAGCGCGCCCTCTTTCCAGGTGGCGGGGTGACGGCGGCCGGTCTGACCGGGGAAATCACCCCCGAGCTGCTGCGGGCAAAGTTTGCGGCGGCAGCCTTCGCCGCTCCGGTGGAGGCAGCCTGTTCCGCCCTTTCCGGCGGCAGTCTCGCGGCCCTCGATCTCGCCTGCGACAACGCGTTGATTTCCTATCTGCGCACCTCCGCCCTTGTTCCCTTCGGAGAGGCACAGGTCATCGGGTATCTTCTCGCAAAGGAAGCCGAGCTTGTCTCGGTCCGTACCGTAATGGTCGGGCGTCACGCGGGCCTTACCCCCGAACAGATTACAGAAAGGCTGAGGATCAGTTATGTATAAGGCAGCCGTCATTGGGGACCGACAGAGCGTAATGGGCTTTCGGGCGCTTGGATTAACCGTTGAATGCGCCGAAACTCCCGAGCAGGCCTCCGGCGCGCTGCACCGGCTGGCCGAGACGAACCATGCGGTCATCTATATCACAGAACAGCTCGCAAGTAAAATTCCGCAGGAGATCGCCCAATATCTCGATCTGCCGCAGGTCGCGGTGATCCCGATCCCGTCAAAGGACGGCGTGCTCGGCATCGGGGACAGGGAGCTGCACAGCGCGGTGGAACGCGCCGTCGGCGCGGACATCCTGCGTTCCCCCGACGGGGATTGAACGGTTGGGCGGCAGAACGCTACGGAAGGAAGGTTTGAACCCTATGAGCAAACATGGACAGATTGTCAAAATCGCCGGCCCGCTCGTTGTGGCGAGCGGCATGCAGGACGCCAATATGTTCGACGTCGTCCGGGTCGGCAAGCAAAGGCTGATCGGCGAGGTCATTGAGATGCGCGGCGACCGCGCCTCGATTCAGGTCTATGAGGAGACGGCCGGCATCACCCCGGGCGACGAGGTGGAAACAACCGGCGCGCCCCTCTCGGTCGAGCTGGCTCCCGGACTGATTACCACCATCTATGACGGCATCCAGCGGCCGCTCGAGGCAATCCGCAAGGTCAGCGGAAATTCGCTGCAGCGGGGCGTCGAGGTTCCGGCCGTCGATCACAATAAAAAGTGGAGCTTTCTCCCCACAGCCAAAACCGGCGACAGGGTCGTGGCCGGTGATGTGCTCGGCACCGTTGACGAAACGATCGTTGTCAAGCACAAGGTCATGGTTCCGAACGGAGTGGAAGGCGAAATCGTCGAAATCCGCGAGGGAGAATACACTGTCGATGATATGATTGCGGTTGTGAGACTCCCGGACGGCTCGGAGAAGGAGCTTTCGATGCTCCAGCGGTGGCCGGTCCGCGTGGAACGCCCCTATGAAAAGAAGCTGCCGCCCGACATCCCGATGATCACCGGGCAGCGCACCATCGACACCTTTTTCCCGATCGCCAAGGGCGGCACCGCCGCCATTCCCGGACCGTTCGGTTCGGGCAAGACGGTCACACAGCACCAGCTGGCCAAATGGTCGGACGTGGATATCGTTGTCTACATCGGCTGCGGCGAGCGCGGCAACGAGATGACCGACGTTCTGCGCGAGTTCCCCGAGCTAATCGACCCTCGCACCGGCGAAAGCCTGATGCAGCGCACCGTGCTGATTGCAAACACCTCCGATATGCCGGTTGCCGCGCGTGAGGCGAGCGTTTACACCGGCATCACCATCGCCGAATATTACCGCGACATGGGTTATGCCGTCGCGGTGATCGCCGATTCCACCTCCCGCTGGGCCGAGGCGCTGCGCGAGATGTCCGGCCGTCTGGAGGAGATGCCCGGCGAGGAAGGCTACCCCGCCTATCTCGGCTCCCGCCTCGCCCAGTTCTATGAGCGCGCCGGCCGCGTCATCTGCAAGGGCTCCGACCATCGCGAGGCGGCGCTCGCCGCCATCGGCGCCGTCTCCCCTCCCGGAGGCGATATTTCCGAGCCGGTTTCTCAGGCCACCCTGCGGATCGTCAAGGTGTTCTGGGGCCTCGATTCGGCGCTGGCATACAGCCGCCATTTCCCGGCCATCAACTGGCTCAACTCCTACTCCCTCTATTTTGACCGCCTGCAGAGCTGGTACGACGACAATGTGGGCACCGACTTCATCAGCAACCGCCACCGCGCGATGAGCCTGCTCCAGCAGGAAAGCGAGCTCAAGGAAATCGTTAAGCTGGTGGGCATCGATTCCCTCTCTCCTGCCGACCGGCTCGTGATGGAGACCTCCCAGATGATCCGCGAGGACTTTCTCCAGCAGAACGCCATGAGCGATACCGACTCCTACTGCCCGATCGACAAGCAGTACCGCCTGCTCGCCATCATCCTGCACTACCATGAGCTGGCCGAAAAGGCGCTTGGGCAGGGTGCCAAAATGAACGCCGTATTCTCGATCGCGGCCCGCGACCGCATCGGCCGCGCCAAGGATGTCCCGACCGGGGAATACCAGACCGTCTTTGCCGATATCGACCGCGAGATGGCCGGGGAGCTCGAAGCCGCTGTGGGAGGTGCTGCGAAATGATGAAGGAATACCGCACGATCCAGGAGGTCGCCGGGCCGCTGATGCTGGTCCGCGACGTCTCTGGGGTCGCTTATGACGAACTTGGAGAGATTGAGCTGCCTAACGGCGAGCTGCGCCGCTGCCGCGTGCTGGAAATTGACGGCTCCAACGCTATGGTGCAGCTCTTTGAGTCCTCAGCCGGCATCAACCTCGCCAATTCGAAGGTCCGTTTTCTCGGGCACTCCATCGAGCTGGGGGTTGCCCCCGACATGCTCGGCCGCGTCTTTGACGGCCTCGGCAAACCGATTGACGGCGGCGCCGACATCCTGCCGGTCAAATACGTCGATATCAACGGCACCCCGATGAACCCCGCCGCCCGCGATTACCCGTCCGAGTTTATTCAGACCGGCATCTCCGCCATCGACGGCCTTAACACTCTGGTGCGCGGCCAGAAGCTGCCGATCTTTTCCGGTTCCGGTCTGCCGCACTCCCAGCTCGCGGCGCAGATCGCCCGTCAGGCCAGGGTGCTGACCGAGGACAGCAAGTTTGCCGTCGTTTTCGCGGCGATCGGCATCACCTTTGAGGAAGCCGACTTCTTCATGTCCGACTTTACCCGCACCGGAGCGATCGAGCGTTCGGTGCTGTTCCTGAACCTCGCCAACGATCCGGCCATCGAGCGCATTTCCACCCCGCGTATGGCCCTTTCCGCCGCGGAATATCTCGCCTTTGACCTCGGGATGCAGGTGCTGGTCATCCTGACCGATATTACCAATTACTGCGAGGCGCTGCGCGAAGTCTCGGCCGCCCGCAAGGAGGTCCCGGGGCGCCGCGGGTATCCCGGCTATCTCTACACCGACCTCGCGACGATGTACGAGCGTGCCGGCCGCCAGCTGGGCAAAGAGGGTTCGATCACGATGATCCCCATTCTCTCGATGCCCGAGGATGACAAGACCCACCCGATCCCCGATCTGACCGGCTATATCACAGAGGGACAGATCATCATCTCGCGCGAACTCTACCGCAAGGGCCTCACCCCGCCGATCGACGTGCTGCCGTCGCTGTCCCGCCTGAAGGACAAGGGAGTCGGCGTCGGAAAAACCCGCGAGGACCACGCCAACACGATGAACCAGCTCTTTTCGGCCTATGCCCGCGGCAAGGACGCCAAGGAGCTGATGACCATCCTGGGCGAGGCCGCCCTGACCGAAACCGACAAACTCTACGCTAAATTTGCCGATGAGTTTGAACGCCGCTATGTCTCGCAGGGCTACACCACCAACCGAACCATCGAGGAAACTCTCGACCTCGGCTGGGAGCTGCTTGCAATTCTGCCGGAAGGCGAGCTCAAACGCATCAAGCCGGAATTTATCGAGAAATACCATCCCGCCCACCGGCAAAAGCAGAAGGGGTGAGACTGGATGGCAAGACTCAACGTCAACCCCACCCGGATGGAACTGAGCAATCTCAAGCGCAAGCTCGCCACCGCCACCCGCGGGCACAAGCTGCTCAAGGATAAGCGCGACGAGCTGATGCGCCAGTTTCTGGAGATCGTCAAATCCTGCCAGCTTCTGCGGCAGGAGGTCGAGAAAGAGCTGGTGATCGCTTATCAGGGCTTCTCCGCCGCTTCGGCGCTGCTTTCCCCTGAGATGATCGAGCAGACCTTCCTCTATCCGAAACAGAGCGTCGAGATCGATATGAGCTTTCAGAACGTGATGTCGGTACAGGTTCCGGTTTACGGGATCAAAACCAAAACCGACGAGGCCGCGGATATCTTCCCCTATTCCTTTGCAACCACCCCCGCCGAGCTGGATGACTCGGTGCTGCGGCTCTCGGCGCTGCTTTCCAAGATGCTGACCCTTGCCGAAAAGGAAAAGACGGTCAAGCTTCTGGCGCAGGAAATCGAAAAGACCCGCCGGCGGGTCAACGCGCTGGAATACGTCATGATCCCCCAGTATCAGGAAACCATCCGTTATATCGTCATGAAGCTCGATGAAAACGAGCGCGGCAACACTACCCGTTTGATGAAGGTCAAGGATATGGTGCTCAAGGATGCCGGGTATGGCAGGGAGCCCGCATAACCGGGAGCCGCATCCGCCTTTGAAACGCGTCCCATTCCAAAACCGTTTTTCACAAAACAGATTTGCCCGCAGAGGGACCGCCGCGAAGCAGCATGCCGCGGCGGTCCCTCTCCTTGGTTACGGAGAGCACCGTTCCCGCCGGTGGAGGCACCCCGCAAAAACTTTCGCTTCCGGTTTCGAGCTTCGGGCAAAGCAAACGGCTGACAGCGGATTCCCAACAATGGAAAGCCGCCGGAACAGCAGGTCTGTTTCCAGCCCGCGCAGCAAGCGGAATAAATTCAGGCGCGTCGCGAGACACCTGCCGTCAATAGGACCTGATGGGGCGGCTCAAATAACAGCTCGGCCAGCGTTCATGGTTCATTGGAGAAATCAAATTTTCCCACCGGCCCCTTTTCTGATAGGAGCCCGTAAAGCGGGAACACTGTTTCTGACTGGGCAAACGCCCAATTGAACCGCTGTCAGGAGGGGTTTTCCATGCAGGAAGCGGGCCGTTCCAAAAAGCCCACTCTTTTTGGGCGTTTCCTCAACGGTGTGGAGGCGGTGGGCAACCGCCTGCCGCATCCCATCACTTTGTTTGCGCTGCTTTCCCTTGCCATCATTCTGCTTTCCGCCCTTTGCGCCGCGCTCGGTGTTTCCGCCGCCGGCGAGATGGTCAACAGTAAAACCGGAGAAGTCGAGCTGCAAACCTTCCGGGCGGTCAGCCTGCTTGACCGCGACGGTCTTGCCTATATGCTGACCAACGCGGTGAGCAACTTCACCGGCTATGCACCTCTCGGCACCGTTCTTGTGGCGATGCTGGGTGTTGGAGTAGCGGAGGGAAGCGGCTTTATCTCCGCGCTGCTCAAAAAAGCCGCGCAGGTGACCCCGCGCGCCCTGATCAGCCCCATGGTAATTTTTCTGGGGGTCATGTCCAACGTCGCTTCCGACGCGGGCTATGTCGTGCTGATTCCTGTCGGGGCGCTGATGTTCCGCGCCTATGGGCGCCATCCCGTCGCGGGGCTGGCCGCGGCCTTTGCAGGGGTTTCCGGAGGGTTTTCCGCCAATCTCATCATCGGCACCCTCGAACCGCTGCTCTGCGGCATTACAAACGAAGCGGTCCGGCTGATCGATCCAAATTATACGGTATTGCCGACCGGAAACCTCTATTTTATGATGGCTTCGGTCGGGCTGATCGTCCTTTTAGGAACCCTCATCACCGACCATGTCGTTGAGCCGCGGCTCGAGGCCTTTGACGGAGAAAGCTCCGCGGAGGAGGAGATCCACAGTCTCACCGCCCGGGAAAACGCCGCGCTGCGCACCGCCGGATGGATCCTTCTGCTGATGGCCGCAGGCACCGCGCTGCTCGCCTTCCCTAAAAATTCCTTTCTGCGCAACGCCGAAACCGGAGACCTGATCGCGGGCGCGCCGCTGATGGGCGGCATTATCCTAATCATCGCACTGTTCTTCTTTGTCCCGGCGGTGGTGTTCGGGCTGCGGTCCGGCAGCTTCTCCGGAGAGCGGGAGGTTTGCGCCGCCATGGGGCAGGCGATGTCCGCCATGGGCGGATATATCGCGCTGGCCTTCGTTTCCTCGCAGCTGATCAATTATTTCAACTATACCCGGCTCGGCACCATTCTGGCGCTGCGCGGCGCCGAGGCGCTGGAAGCCTCCGGAATCGGTGGAATTCCGCTGATGCTGCTGTTCATTCTTTTCTCCGCTTTTCTCAACCTGTTCATGGGGTCGGCATCGGCAAAGTGGACCATCCTCGCACCGGTTTTTGTGCCGATGTTCATGCTGCTCGGCTACACCCCCGAGCTGACCCAGATTGCCTACCGCATCGGGGACTCCTGCACCAACCTGATTACGCCGCTGATGGGTTACTTCGCCATGATCATTGTATTTGCTCGGCGGTATGATCCCCGGGCCGGAATCGGGACGCTGATTTCCATCATGCTTCCCTACTCGATGGCCTTCCTCGCGGGATGGTCGCTGATGCTGATTCTGTGGATGCTCGCCGGTCTGCCGGTCGGCCCCGGCGCCGGCCTGACGCTGTAGGCCGCGCTTTCTGTTTCGGGAGAAGGGCGTCAAGCCAGGAGAATTTTATCGGATGCTCCGGAAGAACGGCTGCTGACGGCGTTTTGTCAGAAGGAACTGGAGGGGCAAAATAAGCCTTGACTTTTGCATACCGATTGGCTACGATTATGGTATGCAAAGGAAGTGATCCATTGAAAAAGATGGGCAGGCCAACCGACGCGCCCAAACGGGTGCAGATTGCGGTTCGTTTTGACGAAAAGACGCTGGCGATTCTCGACCGTTTTTGCGAGCGGGAGGGCATCAGCCGGGCTGAAGGGGTCCGGCGGGCGGTGGAAAGGCTGGAGGTGCGACTATGACATCCAACGCGATGCTGTTCATTCTGATCGCGGTCACAATTGCTTTCTCTACCTTTTTCTATATGTTGAAAAAGATGCCGGAATTGGACTATATGGATGATGAAGAGCGGCGAAAATACCGTAAAAATTTGTGGATTGCAGTTTTGGTTGGTTGGATTTTTACGATATTGGCGCTTATAAGCGATTAACGTCAGGAAACATTTCGCCCTGCTTCTACGGGCGGTGGTGAGACTGGAGAGGGAGTAAATGGTTTTTTGTTTTGGGAACCTGTTTGATGATAGCATCTATGGGTTCGCTGCTCTCTTTGTCTGAAAGGGTGAGAGAGGGATATTTCGGGTATCCTGTCCAGTGGAAATTTCTGAAAAAGGATTCCGTATTTTGGGCCTTTGTAATTTGCTTTCTGCTGTCGCTGTTATGTTATAATACGCTTTTTGCACCATATTTATAAGAAAGTACGGACCCTGTTGGTTTCAGCGGGGCCTTTTCATGCCCGAAAGGATGGCCATCGCAAAAATGTCCGCATTTTAACCACTCCATGGATAAGAAATCCGGGAGCTGCAAAGCTTTACAGCCCCCGGATATTGTTTTTAAG
This sequence comes from Yanshouia hominis, assembly GCA_014385025.1. Lineage (GTDB taxonomy): Bacteria > Bacillota > Clostridia > Oscillospirales > Ruminococcaceae > Yanshouia > Yanshouia hominis. The sequence goes on from JACRTB010000011.1 coordinate 63,683, forward strand.
GCGCCAGCAGTCCGATCACCCCATAGGAAGCGATCCCCATGATCAGACCGGCGGTGGCAACCCCCGCGGCAATCGGCCAGAACGCCCTGCGCACCGGAAGTCCGAGCAGCGTCGCGATCAGCGCGCCGGTCCACGCGCCCGTTCCCGGGGCAGGGATGGCCACAAAGAGATACAGCGCCAGCAGGATCGCCGTGCTGGCGTTTTTGGCTTTGGCCACCTTTTTCTCCCCGATCGAGAGAATCCAGCGGAACATCCCGCCGACATGCGGCAGGCGCGCGCCCCATTGCAGCACGCGGCCCGCAAAGGGAATCAGCACCGGCACCGGCACAAGATTGCCCGCCACGCAGACCAGATAAACCAGCCAGAAGGGGAACCCCCAGCCGATTCCAACCGGCACCGCGCCGCGCAGCTCGATGACCGGCACCATCGAAAGCAAAAACAAAAACAGAAGTTGATACAAAGAAAAATCCTCCCTATGATTGGTAGAGGCTGCGAAGCTGGCCGAGCACCCCAAAGACCAGACGCACGACCGCCCGGAGATTGACCAGCAGCATCAGCAGAAACATTCCCAGCTGAATCAGGAAAACATGTTCGGAACTGCGCATCAGCAGCGATCCCTGCGCCATCATGAGCAGAAAGGATACCGCCGTAGGCAGGATGCGCAGGTCGATCTCCACCAGGCGGCGGATATCCACAGCCCGGATTCCAAACGAAACAAGGTAGCTGACCAGCGTGGCAAAGGAGGCTCCCAGCACCCCCGCGCGCGGAATCAGGAGCAGATTCAGCCCGATATTGACCACCGCGCCCGCGCAGATTGCCACCGGGACGGTGGCATTCCTTTTGCTGACCATATAAAACGACCCGAGAAAGGTCACCAGAGAAGAAAACACCTCCCCCACGACGAGGAACGGAACAAACCGCCACGACTCATAGTAGGACGGCGCATACAGAATTTTCGTGATCGGCTGGATCAGCATCATAATTCCCGAACCGGCGAGAAACAGCAGGGTCAGATAGTAGTCATAGGTTTCGGAATAGAATTTCGAGGTGCTGCGGCCCTGTCCCGACTCGCTGACCGCCGAAATCTGCCACGCCTGATAGAAGATGGCCGAAACGATGGTCAGCAGCGACGGGATTTTATGAGCGGTTGCCAGCATCCCCGCTGCGGTGTCTCCGCAGAACCAGGTCACCATATACCGGTCGGAAGCGCTGACAATCCACCAGAACATGGTAGTGGGAATCAGGGGCACCGAATAGCGCAGCATCTCCCGGAACAGGCGGGGATTGGGATGGGCCAGATCAAGGTACCGTCCCAGGCGCGCCACCACAAACAGGAAAAGAATCGAGAGAATATTCGACCCGATGATCGACCCGACATAACCGTAAAGCCCCCATCCCAATCCGGACAGAAAGAGGATATTGAGTCCGATGGTGGTGAAGGTGGCGAAGAAGCCGTCGAAGGCGAAGAGCCGCACATACCCCAACGAGCGGACAAACTGGGCGCAGACACTCTTGAGCATCCCGCAAAGGACATACGCATAGATGATAAGCGTGTAAGGCGACAGCATATCAATCGCCAGAAAAACCGGACTGAAAACACAGAAAACGATAAAGCCGGCGAGGACCGTCTTGATTCCGATGGTAAAAACCTGCGCCCGGCTGAATGAGCGGTCCATTGCAAACCGGAGAATTGCTTCGTTGATCGAAAGCATCACAAACGGCATCAACAGATTGCAGGTTGTGGTAATACGGTCCGAGATGCCGAACTCGGCGGGTGTCAGCATACTGGTATAGTAGCGCAGCATGAAAAAAACCAGCAGCTTTGAAGAGAAGGAGCCGATGGCAAAAACCATTGTGTTCCCCATCAGCCTGCCATACCGGCTCATCACTTTTCCTCCTTCCGCAGTCAGCTGTTCCGGTTTATTATGCCATGTTTTCTCCCGGAATTCAAGGAAAAACAAAAGCCGCGGCGTCCGGGCATCCCCCCCGCATCAAAAGAGCCGTCGGAAGGATGCTTGACGCAATACCCATGCAGAGTGAGGCGAACGCCCGCGCACAGAAAGGACCTCGCCCAGCCTGCGGCAGCAGCGCCGCGCCGGAAGTGTGCGCGGATGCCCGCACGCAAGAGAAACGCCATAAAAGCCCTGTGCTTCTGACAATACCAAACGGCCGATGCCCCACATCAAAAGGCCGTCCGGAAGGAATACTTGACGTAATGCTCATGCCGGGCGAGGCGAACGCCCGCGCGCAGAAAGGACCTCGCCCGGCCTGCGGCAACAGCGCCGCGCCGGAAGTGTGCGCGGATGCCCGCACGCAAGAGAAACGCCATAAAAGCCCTGTGCTTCTGACGATACCAAACGACCGATGCCCCACGCCAAAAGAGCTGTCCGGAAGGATGCTTGACGCAATGCCCATGCAGAGTGAGGCGAACGCCCGCGCACAGAAAGGACATCGCCCAGCCTGCGGCAACAGCGCCGCGCCGGAAGTGTGCGCGGATGCCGGTCCACAAAAAGGGTCCGGCTGACGCCGGACCCTTTTTCTTTAAAACACAACGGTCAGCAGCATTTTGAACCGTTCCCTGCCATAGACCGCGTGGGGCGTTTTGGCAGGCATTACGATACTCTCCCCGCAGGAAAGCAGATAGTCCTGCCCGTCGATGGTAATCCTTCCCTCCCCATCCAGGACTGTTACCATCGCGTCCCCGCCCGATTCATGGGTGCTGATCTCCTCGTCCTTTTCAAAAGCGAACAGGGTCATGCTCACCCACTCATTTTGTACAAGCGTTTTGCTGACCACCTGCCCTTCCTGATATGCAACCTCGTCCTTAAGCCGAAGGACCTGTGATTTGGAAATGTTTTTCATTTTTCCGCCCATAAACATCTCTCCTGTCTGTCAATCTTCTGTCTTGATCACCCCAACCGGGCAGTTTGCAGCCGCCTGAGCGGCAGCCGCTTCTTCATCGGCGCCGACGGGCGGCGCGCAGACCTCCGCCAGGCCATCCTTCCCGATGCAAAACACGCTTGGGCAGGTACCGGCACAAAGTCCGCATCCAATACATCCTTCGATGATCCTGACCTTCATACTTGCTCCTTCTTTCTGCGAAATAGCGATCCGCCCCCTGCTTTTTCAGCATAGCACTTTTTAGAGGAATTTCAGTTGGATTTCCAACAAATTTAAGCTCCGGGTCAAATTTATTCTGCCCCAAGTTTATTTCAAAATGCGCAAAACAGTATTTTCACGAAAAAATTTCACATTTATATGTAAAATTATGCAATTTGTGCTATAATAATATTCCAGCTGATCAAAACCCACCGGCAATGGACCTGACGATCAAATCCAAGCTAGAGGATATCGGCAATCACATCGAACAAATGGCTGACATCCAGTTCCAGCCTGTTGCACATCCCGGCAAACCGTTCCGCCTCTTCCCGGTGGAGGAACACATCCGGAACATGGGAGAGCTGCTTCGGATCGTCCCCCGCTTTTTGATATGCACAGATCCCAAACGTAGTATAGCTTCCAATTTCAGAAATTTCCAATATTTCCTCGATGACCTGATATATAACCATACGCTGCTTCCTTCCACTTTTGCGATTCATTTTTCAAAATCTTCAAATCCACCTTTCATACTATAGCATATTACCAGTCTGTTGATTCATCCCATTGAAAATGTCAGGTATTTTGCTGAATTTACCAACTTTGACCGCAGCGGCTGCATCTTTCGTAACGGAAAGGGGTGCCTTCGATGCAAATCGCAGTTTGCGACGACAGTGCTTTAGACCGAAAAATTATTACCAGTCTTCTGTCCTTCTATTTCTCCGAAAAGGCTATCAACCATGAAATTTTCCAGTATGAGAACGGCACGGACCTGATCTACGACATTGAAGAATCGCGGTGGTTTGATGTCATTTTTCTGGATATCTATCTGAACGGCCAGCTCGGCATTGATGTGGCGCGCCGGCTCCGCGCCCTGCATTATGACGGGGAGATTGTTTTTCTCACCGCCTCCTCCGAATTCGCCGTGGACAGCTACGACGTTGAGGCGCTCAGCTATATTCTCAAGCCGCACAGCATCGAAAAGCTCCACCGCACAATGGACCGGATCATCCAAAAGGTGGAGGTCAACACCTATCGGATCAAGCGGCGGTCAAAAATGATCCGGATTCCCTTCCACGAAATTCTGTATGTGGAAAGCAGCAACTCGAAATGTATTCTTCACCGCAGAAGCGGGGATTCCTATGTGATCTACAAGCGTCTGGATGAAATCGAGCGGGAGCTCAGCGATCCCCGTTTTCTCCGCTGCCACCAAAGCTATCTGGTCAATATGGACTGTATCGAGCAGGTGGACCGGCAGTTCCGGCTTTCCGGCGGAGAAACCGTCATGATCCGACAGAGAAATCTCAAGGCAATCCGCCAGCATTATCTGGATTATCTTGCCGCGAAGGAGATTCCGGCACCAGCGCCATGCGGCGGCCGGCCGGCCAAATAGCCGGAACGTCCCGCAGGGAAGAAGCTGCCACCGCCTTTCGGCGGCGGCAGCTTCTTCCCTTTCCCGGGCAAAAACACCGCGGATGCATCCAGACCGTCGTTTCCGCAAGAATCATGAAAAAAGGGCCGGCGGTTTGTTCTATCCTGTTGAGTGGGCCTTCGTTTTTTTGCATACAGCCTCGCAAACGGCAAAAAAAGTCGAGCGTTTTTCTTCCTGAATCCATAAAATAAGCAGGGTCGGAGGTGAAAAGATGAAGGACCAAACGATGGCTGTCCAACGGATGCAGGACTATATTGAAGCAAATCTGAGCCGGGAAATTACGATGTCCGATCTCGCGCGGGCAGCGCTGTTTTCTCCATGGTATGCCTACCGGCTGTTTCGGCGGCACAAGGGCCTTACCCCCACCGAATACATCCGGCGGCTGCGGCTGAGCAAATCCGCCCTGAAGCTCCGGCAGGAAGGCTGCCGCGTGACCGACGCCGCCTTTGACCTCGGCTTCGGCAGTGTGGACGGATATCAGAGGGCATTTTTCCGGGAATTCGGCTGCAATCCCGGCGAATATCTCCGAAAGCCCATTCCCATCACTCTTTTCATTCCTTACGGCGTCAAATTCAAAGAACTGAGAAAGGACACCATGAATATGGAACAAGTGCAAAGCATATTTGTTCAGGTAATCCACAAACCCGAACGACAGGTTATTCTCAAACGGGGCGTCAAGGCACAGGACTATTTTCCATACTGCGAGGAGGTGGGCTGCGACGTCTGGGGGCTTCTGACCAGCATGGAATCTCTCTGCGGTGAGCCGGTGTGTCTGTGGCTTCCTGACCGCTACCGGAAACCAAACACCTCCGTCTATGTGCAGGGCGTCGAGACGGCGGCGGACGAACAGACCCCGGTGCCGGAGGGCTTTGACCGAATCCGCCTGCCCGCTGCGGAATATCTGGCATTTCAGGGGGAGCCTTTCCGCGAGGAGGATTACAGCGGGGCGATTCTCGCCGTCCGGCACGCCATGCGGCGCTATGATCCCACCGTCATCGGCTATGAGTGGGATGACGAAAATCCCCGAATTCAGCTCGAACCACGCGGAATACGCGGCTATATTGAGCTGCGCGCGGTGAAGCGAAGGAACTCCCGATGATTCATCGCCGGACAACCCGGCCCGAAATTCCGGACTGGAAACGGAGGGCGCTTCTCTTTCTTACCAGCCAGTGCATCACCCTGTTCGGCTCCACTCTTGTTCAGATGGCTGTTGTCTGGTATGTCACCTTAAGAACCTCTTCCGGCGCCTGGGTAGCCGCCTTTACCGTCTGCTCCTACCTTCCGCAGTTTCTGATTTCCTTCGTGGGGGGCGTCTGGGCGGACCGCAGCAGCAAAAAGCTCCTGATTATCGGGGCCGACGCATCCATTGCCGCCGTTACCCTCGCCATGATGCTGGCCCTGCCCTGCTTTCAGCCGGAGCCGGCGTTGCTTTCCGCTCTGCTGGCGATGTCTGTGATCCGTTCCCTCGGCGCCGGCGTGCAAACCCCAGCAGTCAACGCGGTGCTCCCATGGCTGGTGCCGCGGGAGCACCTCATGCGCTTTAACGGCGTCAATGCCACCATGCAGGCGGCCGTCCAGTTCGCGGCCCCCGCTGCCGCCGGCATACTGCTTTCCGCCGGAACGCTGCGCGCCGCTCTCGGGGTGGACGTTCTGACAGCGGCTCTCGGCATCGGCCTCCTGTGCCGCGTACCGATTCCCGGGCACAAGGCCACCCCGGGGGATGCTTCCGCCTTTGCGGATCTGAAAACCGGCATCCGCTATTCCCTGTCCGAACCATTGATCGGGACACTGCTTCTTCTCTACGGGCTTTTCATCTTTTTGTGCGTGCCGGCGGGCTTCCTCGCGCAGCTTCTCGTCAGCCGTATTTATGGGGATGCCTACTGGTATCTGACCGCCGTGGAACTGGCCGGTTTTGCCGGAATGGCGGCCGGCGGGCTTCTGATGGGGACATGGGGAGGATTTCAAAGCCGCGCCACAACCCTGCGGACCGGCATCGCCGCATTCGGCATACTCGCCTCCGTCATGGGACTCTCCCGCAGTTTTCCGCTGTATCTCGCGCTGATGCTGCTTTACGGCGTCGCCCTGACGGCGGTGCAGACAGCGGTTACCACACTGATTCAGGAAAAGGCGCGGGCGGAGATGCAGGGGCGCGTGTTTGGCCTGCTTGGCTCCATGTATTCCGGATTTCTTCCCATCGGCATGGCGGTCTTCGGCCCGATGGCCGATGTGATTCCCCTGCGGTGGATCATGACCGCCAGCGGTGCGGCTCTGGTTTTGATCGCCGCAGGGACCACCTGCCTTCCATCCTTTCGCGGGCAATAGCTCCGACAGGATGAAGCTTCTCTATGCGGCGGCGGGCGGACGCGGCGTAAAGCGGGAGGCGCGGAGAAAAGAGCCATGCATCTATTTGTCCATCCCGCGGAAATAAGATCAAACCGTCATCCCCACAAATTGGAAGTAACAAATCAGAAAGACGAGGCGGCTGGATTTTGTTATAATAAAAGCAGAAATTTCAATCAAAAGCTATGAGGCGGTGATAAAGTGCAGGAGGAAGAAAAACGGAATGCGGTGCTGAATCATGGCAAAAGCCATGACGGAAAATTTTTTTATGCGGTAAGAAACACCGGGATTTTCTGCCGGCCATCCCGCGCATCCAAAACGCCGCCAGAGAAAACACAAATTTTTTGAATCCGCCCAGGCGGCTATGGACACCGGCTACCGCCCCAGCGAAGCTGCGAGACGGCCTCTGCCAAAAGGAAAAGACACCCAATTGGGTGTCTTTTCCTTTAAAAGCGCCGAGAGAATTCAAAAACGCATAGGTGATACGCAGGAATTGCAGGTAGATGATGCAGTGATACGATATAAGCCGGTCACATTCAGCGGGTTTGTTTCAGAGATGTTCGCCGCAGACTGTGAGGGAACTATACCGGCGGTTCTGCACAACTGCCACAACCCGCCGTTTCACCATCAATGCCTAGCGCCAATGTCCGACCGCAGCACAAGCGAGCGGACATTTTTTACCTGTTAACGGGGTAACAGCGGGCACATTCACACCCTGCACCGGTCTTGGGAATCATCTGACAAACAGCTATCAGCAACGGTACCAGCCGTCACATCCGCTCTTGGGGATGTGCCTTACGCGCTCGCGGAGCAGGGAGACACTTCCGGGTTTACGGGCAGATTTTGGTCAATTACAGGCTGTAGGGATGCCGCGCCCGGGCGCTCCAAGTTCTTTCCCCAAGGTTCTCCGAGCGACAGTATTCCAGCGCAGCCTGCATTAGCGTCCGGTAAACCTCGCCGGGGAAACCCGTCCCGGCGGCACGACAGGCGAAACGTGCGGTATCCCGTACATAAATAAATTGGTACAGAAAGAAAACAGGATAATGTCAGCGCGGAATTTAAAAGCCTCCCCCGCAAACGTTAAGAATTTCTCCAGTAATATAAGACGCATCATCCGAGGCAAGAAAAGCAACCGCCGCTGCTTCCTCTTCAGGCTCCCCCAAGCGATGCATCGCGACGTTCCAAAGCATTTTTTCACTGACTCCCTGGTCATCCCGGATTTTCCAAAGCTGTCGAATTCGATCTCCGCTTGCACAGTAGCCGGGGGCGACCGCATTAACGCGAAAGCCCTGTGGAGCAAATTCCTTGGACATATGGCGTGTTAAGCTGACAACAGCGCCTTTAGCCGCAGCATAATGAGGCCGGGCATATTCGTTGGGAACAATTCCTGCCTGTGAAGCGAAATTAACGATAGAACCAACGGTGCCCCGCTCCAGATGATGAGCAAGAAAGGCCTGACAGAAGAAAAATGTACTTTTAGCATTAAGAGCGAAAATCATATCCCAACGCTCCTCGGTAACCTCCAGCAAGTGGGTGGGGCAGCCAGGAAGAGATCCACCTGCAACATTGATCAGTGTATCAAGGGTACCAAAGAGTTCCCATCCCTTTTCAATAGCCGCATGAGCTTGTTTTTGGCTTGTGACATCACAGACCATGGTGTGAATTTTGCCTGGGAAAAGAGAATCCATTTTTTCTTTGAGATGCTCAAGGGTTTCAGAGTTAATATCGGTGGCTAAAACCGACGCGCCTTCCTGCATCAGCCGCAAAACAACGGCACTTCCAATTCCCCCGGAACCTCCGGTTACCAGTGCCGATTTTCCTTCAAAACGATTCATCCACTTTCCTCCCGTTTACTGATACTTACGCACTAGATCAAAAAACTCATCGTCGGTCAGCGACCGCTTGACCGCCAGTGCCTGGTTCTTGACATCGGTCAGCAGTTCTCGCACCGCCTCTTCCGGCAGATGAATACCGTTTTCGTTCAACTTGGCCTCAAGAGATTTTGCACCGCTTTTTTTGCCGATTAAAATTTCTCGGTGGGCGCCTACAAGTTCCGGCGCATAGGCTTCGGCAACAAAGGGCTCCTCGAGCACACCGGCTACCACCATGCCCGATTCGTGACTGAATGAATGCCTTCCAACCACCGGCTTGTGCTTTTGAAGCGGTGTATTAGAGAGCTTTTCAACCAGGTTGGAAACGTCGGTCAGACGGGTAAGATCGATCCCCAGGTCCTTTCCGTAAAGCAGTTTAAGGGCCAGAAGGAGCTCCTCTGTGGAGGTGTTTCCGGAACGTTCCCCCAATCCGTTGATGGTGGTTGAGACGACCTCTGCGCCTCCCATTGCGCCCGCCAGTGCACTTGCAACCGCAAGACCGAAATCATTGTGGCAATGTACTTCGAGCCACACTTTATCACCAAGGATACCTTTGATCCGTCGTGCGAGATAACGGATTGCCTCGGGATTGGCCGAGCCGACAGTATCGACAAGTCGTACACGATCAATGGTGCCGCAGCGCACCGCCTCGGTCATTACCCGATCGAGGAAAGCTGGTTCGGCACGCGTGGTGTCATAGGGACTGAGATTGACATAAAGTCCTTTTTTCTTGGCATATTCCGTCAAGTGATACATATTGCGAATATAGGTATCATCATCCCATTTCAGCTTATATTTGCGCTGCAAAATTCCAATGGGCAGGCTAATAGTAACACCCCAAACGCCGATGTCGGCCGCAAGATCAAAGTCACGCTCCAGACCGCGAACACATGCGGTGATGCGGGAATTTTTACAAAGCCGGGTAATTTCCGCAATTGCGTCAGCATCTTCCTGTGAATTACAGGGCATGCCTGCTTCAATTTCGGGGATACGCATTTCATCCAGCAGTTTGGCGATAGCAATTTTGTCTTCCTTGGTAAAGACAACGCCGGCTTGCTGTTCTCCGTCCCGCAAAGTGCAGTCACTGAGGGTGAGATCATTACTGAAAGAGATGCCGCTGGTAACCTCCGGAATGTTGTTGAAGGGACTCAGATACGATGTGGGTCGCATAGGATCGTGCTCCTTTCAAATTAAAATTTCTATTTTGAAGCGAGTATATCATCCGAAAACCAATAAGTAAAATGAATGATTTTTTTATCACTATTCTTCCTTTTCATCCTTTATATCAAACATTTCCTGTTCAAGCTCGTCCGCGATCGCTTGTAAAAAGTCCGTGGTGTTGACGACGGAAACCGAAAAGCCCGATTCGGTCAGGCTGGCAAGATCTTTGGTCATAGTCCCGTTATTGATCACCGTTATACAGGAATTTTCCAGCGTCTGTGCAAAACGAATTAGCCGGGGCAGGCCATCAAGCTCCCCGCGCCGCCGTAGCGCTCCTGTCCAAGCAAAAATAGTGGCCATCGGATTGGTAGAGGTCTGTTCCCCCTTCAGGTAACGGTAATAATGGCGGGTGACCGTTCCATGGGCAGCTTCGTATTCGGTAGTCCCATCGGGCGCGACCAAAACGGAGGTCATCATGGCGAGACTACCGAAGGCGGTAGAAATCATGTCGCTCATAACATCCCCGTCGTAATTTTTGCAGGCCCAAATAAATCCACCTTCCGAGCGGATCACCCGGGCGACTGCATCGTCGATAAGAGTATAAAGGTAGGAAATTCCAAGGCGAGAAAAATCACTTTGGTAAGCTTCGAATTCCTCCTCAAAAATTTTTTTAAATTCCCCATCGTAAATTTTGGCAATTGTGTCTTTGGCTGAAAACCAAAGATCCTGTCGGGTATCCACGGCATATTGGAAGCAAGAGCGGGCGAAGGAACGGATGGAGGCATCCGTATTGTGCATTCCCTGCCAGATTGCCGGACCGTCAACCTTCTGTACCAACGCGGACTGAATTTCTCCGTTGGCATTAGCGAAGGAGAGAGTACAGACCCCCGGGGCATCAGTTCGAAAATCCACCGCACGATAGACATCTCCATAGGCGTGGCGGGCCACTGTAATGGGATATTTCCAGTTTTTCACCACAGGCTTGACAGAATCGACCGTAATTGGCGTACGAAAAACAGTGCCATCCAGAATTGCGCGGATGGTGCCGTTAGGGCTTTTCCACATCTCTGTCAGCTCCGGAAATTCCTCCATCCGCTGTCTGTTTGGTGTAATGGTGGCGCACTTAACTGCGACACCATATTTTTTAGCGGCCAAGGCTGCGTCAATAGTGACTTGATCCCGGGTGGCGTTGCGGTTTTGCAGCCCGAGATCGTAGTACTCACTCTTCAGGTCCAGATACGGAAGCAAGAGACGATCCTTAATCATCTTCCAAAGAATGCGGGTCATTTCGTCGCCATCCATCTCGACCAAAGGGTTTTGCATTTGGATTTTCTGCATTGATATCCTCTCCTTTTACCGGTCCGTGTTAACGGTTGTATTGGTAACGTGTTCCAGAAATCTCATTCCAAACCCGGTCGCAGCGTGCCAGAGTTTCCTCACTGAGAGGCGGCAAATCGATTGCATGGAGATTTGCCGCGAGATGCTGCTGTGAACTGACCCCGATGATGACCGAGTCGACAAAACGGTGTGCCGCGCACCAGAGGATTGCAAGCTCAGGAAGACTGAGATCTGCATCGGCCGCAACTTGGCGCAACAGATCGACTCCCCGAAAACTGTCTTCGTTCCAGTAACGGTTCTGATACATACTGTTATTTTGGAAACGTCCCTCCGCGGCAGGGCGGGAGAAGATATGCTTCCCGGTCAGCAGCCCCCCGGCGAGGGGATTAAAGACGGTCATTCCGACCCGGTGCGATTCCAGACAGGGGACCAGCTCCGGCTCTACGCTGCGGCAGAGCAGATTGAAAACATTTTCGCTCATGACAGGGCGCGTCCGACCACGTACCCGAGCGATCCAATCGGCATCAGCAAGCTGCCAGGAGGCAAAGTTGCTCACACCAAGATACCGGATTTTCCCGGAACGGACCAAGTCGTCCACCGCATCGATCGTTTCCTCCATGGGAGTATCCGGATCAGGGGTGTGCAAATAGTAAAGGTCTATGTAGTCGGTCCCGAGACGCTTAAGGCTTCGTTCTATTTCCCTCATGATCGAGCGGCGGCTGAGTCCTTCCTCGTTGAGCCGTTCAGGATGACGGGTCAACCGAACTTTGGTGGCAAGAATCACCTCGTCGCGTCTTCCCCTAAGGGCTTCTCCTACAATCTCCTCCGAACGGCCGTCTTCATAGACATTTGCCGTGTCGATAAAGTTGACCCCGGAATCGAGAGCGGCATGTACCATGCGGATTCCATCCTCGCGGCTGACCTGTCCCCCGAAGTTCATTGTGCCGAGGCATAGTCTCGAAACGCTCAAGCCTGTGGCTGTCATACGCTGATATTGCATTTCCTTCCCTCCTGTTTTTATGTGCGCGAATCCTTTAATCTAATTATATTTGACTTGCCGCAAAAAGTCATATGAATAGATAGAATAGAGGTATCAATACAAACTATAACAAAAAACCAATTTTATGTGATATGATCTTATTGAAAAGTGACAAAGAGAATTGCGCATCTTCTCTTGGCCTTTGGCTGCCGGGGTAAGAATAGGCGATAAAATTTCCTCAAGGAGCGATGTTATGGAGATTAGCAATCGGAATTTTTTTCAAACATCGGATGGCGCACGAATTTATTTTGAAGAGTATGGCGGCGGCAAAGGGAAGCCTCTTCTAATGATTCCCGGTTTTCTCTGCACGACCCGTTTCTTTCAGCGTAACGTCGGTCCCCTTTCTCAGAACAGGAGAGTTGTGGTCATTGACCCACGCGGACAGGGATTTTCTTCCAAAACGCTTTGTGGAAATACGGTTGCCCGCAATGCGCAGGACATCGCCGAGCTGGTCGAGTACTTGAATTTGAAGAAGTTAGTTTTGCTTGGATGGTCGGTTGGATCTTCGGTGGCGCTGCATTATGCAGCAAAATTGGATCAGGGAAGGCTGTCCGGTTTGATCCTCGTGGACGGTTCACTCTTTCCGCTGTCCGACGAGGCGTGGAACAAGCACCGCGCCCGAAATTACAATGTTCAAAACTGGATGGATACTTACCTTCCTCTTTACTATGATCCGCAGTTGTTTCACAGCCGCTTTATTGAACGTATCTCCAATGGCAAAATGAGTGCGGAGGATCAGCAGTGGGTTCTCGCTGAATGTCGTAAGACTATGCCGTGGACGGCGTTGGAACTCCATTATGATTTCTGCCATACTGACAGCCTTTCCTGCTTACCGGAATTAAGAATTCCGACTGCCTTTTTTGGCGGGAATTCTGCAGCTTATGGTCTCGATATGCTTTATGAATATGCGAAACGTGTGCGGACTCCTGCGCAGGTTCACCCGTTTTACGAGAGCGGGCATCTTATGTTTTACTATGAAGCAGAAAAGTTTAATCGACTCGTCAACGACTGCTGCGACGCTTTACTCTGAAACAGGCACCGCACTTGAAGCAACGGCAGAAACAGGGCCCATGGTGTAAAAAGGGGCTTTGTTTCCAGATAAATAAAGATATCATCAGGTATCTTCCAAAAAGTCTTTTAGGGGGTGAAAAGCTGAAAAAACATGCCAAATGATGACATCATACAGTAACTGAAAGAAAATTTTGCTAAAAGGAGAAAGAAGAATGAAGAAAAGAGTTCTTTCGCTGGTCCTTTCCCTGTCGATGATTTTTTCATTGGCCGCCTGCGGAGGCCAAAACGGCAGTTCGAGTGCCGCCGCATCACAGGCGGATGCATCGGGTGCTGCGGCTGGCACTTCTGCCTCAGCCCCCGCCGGAGAATCCGTCAATATTACTTGGGCTACCGCCAGCTTGGGTGGCACTGTCCAGATGGTCGCTACTGCGATCGCGACGGTCATCAACAAATATGAGCCCAATTACAAAATTACCGTACAGGCCACCGGCGGATCGGTTGAAAATATACGGCTCCTGAAAAGCAACGAATGCGATATCGCCCATACTACCGAAGGGGTCAACGGCTTCCGCGGCACTGGATCATTCGAAGGCGAGGGCGGAGTGGAAAAGATGCAGACCCTTGTCAAGCTTTACGGCAACGAGATGGTCGCTCTAGTCATGGAAGACAGTCCGCTGGCTGACACCAAAAGTTTGGAAGGACTCAAGGTTTGCATTGGTCCGACAGGATCCGGCGTCTCCCAGATGGCAACGGCTTATTTGAAGGCGCTCGGTGTGCTGGATAAGTGCAACGTTCTCAATATCAGCTACAACGACTCGGTTGACGCCCTCAAGGACGGCACCATTGACGTACTCTTTGCGTTTACTTCCGGAAAAATGCCCAACTCCTATCTGACTCAGCTTGAGACAAGTGCTGCCGTTCGTGCCCTTCCGCTTGAAACCGGACTCTTTGAGGGGATTTTTGCAGAACAGGCCGATTTCGGCGCAACCTCCCTTCCTGCGGGCTCACTGAAGTGCATCACCGAGGAGTACCCGACCTACGCTTCCTTCTCGATCCAGTTTGTCGATGATCGGATGAGTGAAGACGTTGCGTACACCATTGTTAAATACATTTATGAGAGCTATGACGAACTTTGTGTTTATAACAATTCCTGCAAAGCTCTGACCATTGCCGATGCGCTGGAAGGTATGCCCAAGGAAATTCCGATTCATCCTGGCGCCGCCAAATATTTTAAGGAAGTCGGCGTTTGGGACGACGCTTATACAATTGGAACCGTTAAGGGCTGATTATTCATTTCTTACATATCTCAATGGCAGCGGCGGCATTAAACGCCGCTGCCATTGAGATACCAACGGGCATTTCATCGGCCATGCATGCCCGTGCACTTGGCAGCTTAAAGATCACTTTTGAAAGGAATATCATATGGCAAAGAACACAAACGGCAACCTTGCCAATCGCCTTTTCCCCCTTGTTGCGGTTGCAATGTGCATTTTTCACCTGTATACAGTGGTACAGCCGTCGCTGGATACCGTCCAACAGCAATCGATTCACCTATGCTTTGCTTTGGTTTTGGTTTTTCTTAATTGTATGAGTATTAAGGACGGGAAAGCTCCAAAAAAGCTTTTCCTCATAATTGATACGGTTCTGTTGGCGGCCTCGGTCTATTCTCTGGTCTATATCCTGGTCAAGCAGAAAACATTGGTTATCAAAATTGGCACCTATACCGCCAATGACCTATTGGTGGGCGCGCTTTTGATCTTTGTCCTTTTTGTAGCTACCTACCGTACCTTCGGTAAGGCGCTTCCAATTCTAGTAGGAATTTTTTTCCTTTATGGACATTTTGGATATCTAGTTCCAGGGACACTCTATCACGCAGGCATCTCTTGGCCGCGTTTGGTGGTGGGAGTTACTACTAATCTGGCCGGTGTTTTCGGTACTGTTTTGGAAGTCTCTTCTACCTACATTGTCTTGTTCATGATTTTTGGAGGATTGTTGGATGCCAGCGGCGCCGGAAACTTTTTCATTCAGTTTGCCATGTCCGTTGGAGGAAAGTCACGATCGGGAGCCGCACAAGCAGCGGTCATCAGCAGCGGACTGGTCGGCTCCATTAACGGCAGTGCCGTGGCGAACGTCGCATCGACTGGTGTGTTTACTATTCCGCTGATGAAAGATCGTGGCTATGAGCCTTCCTTCGCCGGTGCGGTGGAGGCCTGTGCATCAACCGGCGGAATGATTATGCCGCCGGTCATGGGAGTCGCAGCATTCGTCATGGCAGGTATCACTGGTATTCCTTATGCGAAGATTGCATTGGCAGCGTTGGTCCCTGCATTGCTCTACTATATTACCATTAGCTTTTCTGTCCATCTGCGGGCGTTAAAAAACGGTTTTCAACCGTTGCCCGATGAAAAAATTCCGAATCTGAAAAAGGTATTGATTGATGGTGGACATTTTTCTGCTCCGCTGGTCTGCATCGTGGTACTTATGGTTCGCGGAATGTCCGTAATGCGTGCCGCATTTTTTGGATGTGTCTGTCTTGTTGTGGCAGTCGCCATCCGCGAAACAATTCGTGATCACCGTTACCTCGCAAAAAAGGACTTCTATGTGATGATCTATGAGGGCTTTGTAAGCGGCGCAAAAAGTGCAATGAGTGTGGCCGCAGCCTGTGCCGCGATGGGAATCATGACCCAGATTATCATCAACACCGGTATGGCGACCAAAATCGTCTTTTTAATCAAGTCGCTGGCCGGTGAGCAGATGTTTACCGCTCTGCTTCTAACCTGTGCGATCTCGATTTTCTTTGGAATGGGCGTTCCGACAACTGCTTCCTATGTTTTGGTGGCTTCACTGGGAGCGCCGGTTTTAATCGAACTGGGATACCCCACCCTAGCGGTTCATTTGTTCATCTACTACTATGCAATCCTTGCCAATATCACCCCGCCGATTGCATCGGCTGCTCTGGTTGCCTCACAGATCGCCAAGGCGCCCTATATGAGTACAGGCTGGACTGCCGTGCGGCTGGGCCTTCCGGGCTTTTTGCTTCCGTTCCTTTTTGTCTATCATCCCGAACTGCTGCTGGAGGGTACGGTTCTATCCTGTGCGTCGGTTATCGTCTCATGTGTTCTAGGCCTCTTCTGTATGGCGGTCTTCTTTGAGGGATATTTCTTTACCCGGCTCAATTGGGCGGAAAGGATCGCGATTGCGATAGCCAGTTTCCTCTTGGTAAAACCGGGAACCTACTCGGATTTGATTGGACTGGCAATTTTTCTGCTGCTTCTTTTTGAGCAGCGCACAAAAAAAGCGAAGCTTGCTGCTGTTGACAAGGCATAGCCTTGTGCTATTTGGAAAGGAAACAGACGATGAGAGCGTTAATTATCGATCAGGTATCACAGAATATACGTGCTTTTCTTGAAGAACGTGGCGCACAGGTAGATCACGTTTTTCTCCCCTCCCACGACGAACTGAAAGAGATCATAGAGTCTTATGATTTGCTTGTTATGCGGGTAGACCCTTTTATTGATCAGGAAATTCTAGATGCAGCAAAAAATCTTAAGGCAATTACCGTGGCCGCCGTGGGTACCAACCATATTGATTTGGAATATGCTGAGAAGAAGGGGATTCGTGTAACCAACGCCCCCGGAATGAACAGCAATACAGTGGCTGAACTGACCGTCTCTAAAATGCTGGATTTAGCCCGTAATACGATTCCTGCAAATAATACGGTAAAAGAACAGCATTGCTGGAATAAATATGTTTGGACGGGCATTGAACTCAAGGGTAAAGTGTTGGGGATCATCGGACTGGGGAAAATAGGAACACGAGTAGTTGAACTGCTTCGTGGTTTCGATATGAAGGTAATTGCTTACGATCCCTTCCTGGAGGACAAAGAATTTGCTCGACGGGGCGCTAACAAGGTTACTCTTGAAGAACTCCTTGAAAAATCCGATGTAATTTCTTTGCATCTTCCACTCAACAATGAGACCCGAGGCATGATCTCTTATGCAGAATTCGATCGAATGAAAGAAGGCGCCATCCTTCTCAATATGGCGCGTGGAGGCATCATGGACGAAGACGCGGCGTATTCCAACCTGAAATCAGGAAAAATGCGCGGTATTGGAGTAGATGTAATGTCATGTGAGCTTGCGGGGGGCGCAATGAAGGGCGAATCGCATGTTGAATCTCCGTTGTTTGAGTTTGAAAACTTTATTGTCAGCCCTCATATTGCCGGGGGCGGTACCATCGATGGCCTGGATCTCCTTGGCGATTGCGTAATCGATCATATTTGTGAGATTTTTGGTTACCGGCGCTGACCATCAATTATTAAGGAAACGCGCCGCGGGAATTCTGTGGCGCGTTTCCAAATTTTACACTTTCTGTTTTTTCCCCTACTCAGTGAAAATATGATATGATCAATATATAAATTTGCGGACCAGCACGGTAAAGGAGACAAAGCTATGGATATTCGTTCTTTGATACAGTTTTTGCAGATTGCGAAGGACGGGAGCTATACCAAGGCGGCGGCTTCGCTTTATCTGGTGCAGCCCACCTTGAGCAAGACCATTCAAAATATGGAGCAGGAGTTAGGTGTACGGCTTTTTCAGAAGGACGGACAAAAAATTGAACTGACGGAATATGGCAAACGGCTTGTGGAAATTGCAACCCCGATTATCAATCAATTCCAACAAATTCCCACCTGGTTACACGATATCGAGGATTTGGCAAGCGGTTCTTTGAGCATCGGATCCACACCGATTTTGGCGGGACTCTATTTGGTCACATATATTACCGAGTTCTGTCGCCTCTATCCCCGGATTGAACTTAAATTAGTAGAACGGGGAACATATGAGATTAAGGATGCTGTTTTGCGGAGCGAATGCGACATTGGATTCTGTATGCTTTGTCCGGAGGTCAGGAATTGCAGCATGCTGGATGTAATTTCTCTCTTTCGTAAAGAAGTAGTGGTTATGATCCACAAGGATAATCCTCTGGGGGAAATGAAAAGCATTTCTATGAGAGATCTTCGGCATGAAAAATTCAATTTTTATGCCTCTGGTCATGCCATCAAGGATGAAATTTATCTGCGCTGTACCGAGGCGGGCTTTTCCCCTAATATCAACTTCGTCAGCGGTAATGCTGCTTTCCTGATTCGGCTTTCTGAAATGGGCAACGGAATCACTATTCTGCCCAAGCCTTTTCTTACCCAATATGATTATCAAAACCTCAGTGCCATCCCTTTCGAGCCCACTTTTCCCTGGGAATGCTGTCTAATTACCAAAAAAGGCCGCTATCAGCCCTTTGCCATCAGGCAGTTTATTGATCACATTGTCAAAGGATTTAAGACAGTCCATTAGCGAGCGCACATGCCATAATATACCGGCCGCGCCTTGCTTTCCCGTATCGCTGGAAAGAGCTTTTGCCGGGGCAAAAAACCAATTGTTCCGCTTGCGTTTCCTGTAAGAACGTTACTGATGAGAAGACATCTTACGGATACTGTGCTTTTACCTTATTGCAAGCGGTTGACGTTGTTTGCAGCGGTTTCTTTCGACAGCCGCATAAATGGAAATATTGAACTGTGTTTTCATGCGTGCTTTTGCTTAGGCGGTACTGTTTTTCGAGACTTTGAGTGGTTCTGCCAAGCTGATTTTCTGTTGCCGCATTTGAATCTTTTGTGATGGGTTCCGTCTGACGTTATCTGCATCATAGGCTATAATTTCCCTCCGATGGATGAGAAGCACATACAAGTTCCTGGAGAAACGATGGTATTCGTAAGTATGTAGAAGGGAGTTTTGAATTGTGAAAATTGTCAAAGTGGAAGCAATCCCTATGATGGCACCGGCTGACCAAAAAATTACGATGTCTCAGGCGTCCTTTGACACTTTTTTTACCACAATAGTTCGTTTAACAACTGATGATGGCATCGTGGGAATAGGCGAATGCATGGTGCGTACCGCGGCAGGACCTACGAAACATATCGTGGACGAAATGCTGGCACCTCTCATCATGGGGAGAGATCCTCTGGACGTGGAGGCGATTTGGGAGGATATGTTCCGCAGTGAGCGTCACCGCGGCCATGCGTCAGGGATGTTTGTAGAGGCCATGTCGGGAATAGATACGGCTCTGTGGGATATTATAGGCAAGTACCACCACATGCCGTTGGGAAAGTTGCTGGGTGGATATGACCGCAAACAAATTCCTGCTTACGCTTCTTCCATTATGTTAAATGATATTCCCCAAATGGTGGAAAGGGCGCAGGAACTTGTCTCATTGGGCTATCGCGCCATGAAAGTGAAAATTGGTACAGATTGCCGTCGTGATGTGGAAACCATGAAACAAATCCGCATGGCTGTCGGCGATGGCATCGATTTAATGGCTGATGCTAACTCTTATTACCGTTCTGTTCGAGACGCTGTATATGTGGGAAGGGGTCTGGAAGAGCTCTCGGTGCTTTGGCTTGAGGAGCCGGTGATGCCGGACAATGTCATGGGTTATCAGCAGATTTCCCAAAAACTTGATATAGCTATTGCAGCAGGTGAAAGCAGTTTTACATCTTTGGATTTTTGCACATTATTTCAAAAAGAGTGTATTGCCATTGCACAGCCGGACGTTACCCGCTGTGGAGGAGTAACTGAGTCGCGGCGGATTGCGGAATTGGCAACGGTATTTAACAGGCAATATGCTCCGCATACAGGACTTTCTTCATCTGTATGTATTTTTGCAACCCTACAGCTGGCTGCTTGGGCGCCAAATTTTATTACATATGAATATGGACTTTTTGGAAACCCGTTACAACGTTTGACAACCAAACCGGTACCTCCCGTTGTAAATGGTTTGTTGGAGGTCCCTCAAGAAGAAGGGATCGGATGTGAATTAGATGAAAGCTTTATCAAAAAATACCGTATTGATTGATCATCACTTTGGTGCCATCAAGAGTTGGACCTGTTGACAAAAAGAAAGGTGCATTCATGAGGGAAAGGTGATTTTTTGTTTCAGTGAAGTCAAATGATTTCTGTTTTCAAAAATTCATACCATTACTACCAGTGCAGGCGTGGGCGGTTATTTCAGCACCGGCACAACGGTTTCTGTAAAAACCGGTGAAAGCGCAGGCTTCACGATTACAGCAAACAAGGGCTATGTAATTGCCGATGTGCTGGTGGACGGCAAGAGCGTGGGCGCGGTCAGCAGCCACCCTTTACCAATGTAAGAGCAAACCACACCATCAGCGCCACCTTTAAGATAGAGGGTACGCATACCAATCCGCAGACCGGTGTGGAACTGAACACCACAGACCATTTCGAATATATGGCCGGTTACAGCAACGGCGCGTTTGGAGCGGACAACGATATCCCTCGTGCCGAGATTGCGGTTATGTTCTCGAGACTGCTCACAAGGTAGATGGAGGCGAACATGGCCTATCCCTCCGACTTTACCGACATCACAGGCTCGGAATGGTACGCTGACGCTGTTGGCTGCATGACGCAGCTCGGTATTGTTTCCGGCTGTTCCGATGGCACCTTTGGCGGCGACAAATTTATCACCAGAGCAGAGTTCGCCGTCATCATCTCCCGCTTTGATACGCTGCTTCGGGATGCGGAAAACACCTTTACCGATATTCCTGACAGGTATTGGGCAAAGAATTATATTGCATCGGTAGCCCTCCGGGGCTGGGCAAGCGGCTGCACGGACGGAATCTTCAGGCCGGAGAATTCCATCACCCGCGCGGAGGTTGTGATCATCGTAAACCGTATGCCGAACAGAATCTGTGACACGAATTTCATTGCTTCAAATGCAGGGGCAATCAAGCGGTTCTCTGATTTGAACACTGACCATTGGGCATACTGCCGGATTTGCGAAGCGTCCAACGCCCATGATTATGAGCGCGGGAATAACACCGAAATTTGGACTGCATTGCAGTAAATAGTTTACCGCCACATCAAAATGTAAACCTATCAAACAAATGAACGGCGGTGAGAGCGATTTTGCCGCCGTTCATTTGTTCGCAAGAACTTTGCAGAAAGCACAAGATGAAACGAATAACGAGGACACTGATGATTGCCGCTTTTGTCGTCCTGGTCCTGATGGTCGCAGTAACCGCCTGCTTCAACAGACATCAGCTTCGACTATATCAATCCGGAACCCAGCGGCGAGGAACTGACAGAATTTTTTGATACCGTCGCCCGCAAAAATGAGTTTATCTTTGACGGGCTGGAGTTTGGCCCCGGAGACAGGGTCCTGACACTCTCCACCTGTTCATATCGCTATGATATGTAAAACACCGGAAACCAACGCTTTGTGGTGATGGGAAAATTGCTGCCGGAAGGCGCTGCGGCTCTTCCATGCACCGTGACAGAGAATCCGAATCCCGAAAGGCCATAGTAGTTTAATGCTGGTGTAAATAATTCTTTTCGATATAATCCAGCTCAATCTTTGCCATAACAACAAACCCTCCAATAAGTTTATTTATAATTCATCAGTTATCATCTGGCTGCAACGCTAAACAATATGATTTTTCTGTAAACATCTTTATTGGAGGGTGCTAAACGAAAGCGATTATTTTTACCCATGTGCCGCCCTGTTTTTCGATAATTTCCCAATTCAGCACCAAGCGCCCATCGGTAAAGGGCGCGATCTCTTTGTCTTCCTGTACCACCGGGCCCAACAGTTCCACAACGGTCTCCTGGTAGATATTCTCCGGTTCCAGGCCGGGGATCAGCGGATTCGTAACCTCGGTTCCGGAGCTGCCCTGTTCGGCAAAGGATCCGTTGCAGTAGCTGACGGAATAGGTTTTATTCAAATCAAACTCGCTGCCGTCCTCGTTTGTCACCTTGACCAGATGTTTCCCGGAGGCGGCCCACGGGGCGTATTCCGCCTTCAACCCAGAGGCAACAAAGCAGGTGAAGGAGCGCTGCTGCGCGGGATCGTCCTCAAAGAAGTACCGCAAAATCTCCATGATCTGCGCCCCGGTCATGGTGGTCACCGCAAATTTATTGTAGCCCGGGTCTCCTCCGCTGAAGGTATTCAAACCAATGGTATTCAGCGCCGTATCTGTAATTTCGCCCTCATAGATCCGGGACACAGTGCCGCAGCTGGCTTTGCCCACCGAGATGATGCTCAGGTCGGTATCCGTCGCCCGCCGCAGGGCGTCGGCAAGATATAATCCGGTCTCCAGCCGTGAAAAATCTTTTGCGGCGGCGCCATATACCGCTTCCAGCGTTTCTTCCGCAGCGCCGTGGAGCAGCTGCTCCGGCACCTTGGCATCGCAGTCACGCATCACCTCTTCCGGCGTCTGGGTGCCCTTGGCGATGTTCCAGAAGCCCTGCCGGAACGTTTCGTAAAACGCTTTGGAATCGTCGATGCTGACATAATGAGTATCTGGAACCAAATGCCCTTTTTCTATGGTTGCCTCCGCATCTTTGGTAAAGTCATTGCTGACCATGGGCACATCCTTCACTTTGCAGGCCACCATGCCCATATCGCCAATAAATATCCCCCGGCGAAGCCGGGGGATATTTATTCCATTGGTTTACAAATCGGTAATACTGACCAGATCGATATCAGCCATCTGCTTTTTGGAAAGCAGGCAGTCCGCCAGAGCGTTTGCGGTATCGAGTGCGGTCAGGCAGACGATCGAGTGATCGACCGCGCGGCGGCGCAGCCGCACCGACTGGTTGGTTTTGGGATCGGCGCCCCCCTTGGAGGTCGAGATAACATAGTGGATCTTGCCTGAGTCGATCAGATCCATCACGTTCGGGGACGGTTCCTGCATCGGGCGCACCGAGTTGGTGGCAACCATCTGATTGTTGAGCGCCAGCGCAGTTCCGGGAGTGGCGTACAGCTCAAAGCCAAGCTTCTCAAACTTTTCAGCAATCTTCACCATTTCGGGCTTATCGGCGTCCTTGACGCTCATCAGCACGCCGCCGCGTTCCTCAAGCTTGTAGCCCGCCGCCACGAGGCCCTTGAGAAGAGCTTCCTCAAAGGTTTTGGCGATGCCAAGCACCTCGCCGGTCGACTTCATCTCCGGGCCGAGCTGGGTATCGACGCCGGTCAGCTTCTCAAAGCTGAAAACGGGCACCTTCACCGCCACATACGGCGCATTGGGGTAAAGGCCGGTGCCATATCCAAGATCCCGGAGCTTCGCTCCCAGCATGATCTGGGTGGCGAGATCGACCATCGGAACCCCCGTCACCTTGCTGATATACGGCACGGTGCGCGAAGAACGCGGATTGACCTCGATGACATAGACCTCATCGTTATAGACGACATACTGGACGTTGACCATGCCGCTGACCTTGAGGGCGCGGGCCAGCTTCCCGGTATAGTCGATGATGGTATTCTTAATCCGCTCCGAGAGGGTGCGGCAGGGATAGACCGAAATCGAGTCGCCCGAGTGGATGCCCGCCCTCTCCACGTGCTCCATGATGCCGGGAATCAGGAAATCCTCGCCGTCTGAGATGGCGTCAACCTCCACCTCGGTGCCCATCATATACTTATCGATCAGCACCGGATTCTCAAGGGAGCCTCCGGCGGTGATGATACCCATATACTCAACCACCCGTTCGGCGTTCGGCGCGATGACCATATTCTGGCCGCCCAGCACATAGGAGGGCCGCAGCAGCACCGGATAGCCGAGGCTCTCGGCGGCTTTGACCGCCTCCTCGGTGGTCATGACGGTGTGGCCCGCCGGACGCGGGATGCCGCACTGCTCCAGAATCTCGTCAAAACGCTCGCGGTCCTCCGCTGCGTCAACCGAGTCGGCGCAGGTGCCGAGAATCCGCACACCCTTGTCCGCGAGGTGGCGGGTCAGGCTGATGGCGGTCTGGCCGCCGAACTGCACCACGACGCCGTAGGGCTTCTCGGTGGCAAGGATGCTGTCCACGCTCTCGGGAGTCAGCGGGTCGAAATAGAGCCGGTCGCCGGTGTCAAAGTCGGTGGAAACCGTCTCGGGATTATTGTTGACGATGACCGCCTGATAGCCCGCCTCCTTGAGCGCCCAGACGCAGTGAACCGAGCAGTAGTCAAACTCGATGCCCTGGCCGATGCGGATCGGGCCGGAGCCGAAGACAATCACCGTTTTTTTGTCGGACGGATGGTGCCCGATGAACTCCGCCGCCTCGTTCTCATCGTCGTAGGTCGAGTAGAAATAGGGGGTCTCGGCGGGAAACTCAGCGGCGCAGGTATCGACCATCTTATAGACCGCCTCGCGGTGGAACGGCGCGGGATCAACGCCCGAAAGCTTCCGGATCGAGCTGTCGAGATAGCCGAATTTCTTGGCGCGCAGGTAGAGGATCTCGTCGAGCCTGCCGCTCTCGAGCTGCCGCTCGACGGCGGCGAGGTTGTGGAATTTGTAGAGGAACCAGCGGTCGATGCGGGTAATCCGGAAGATTTCTTCGACATCCTCGATGCCGCGGTAGAGCGCTTCATAGACGGCGAAGAGGCGGCTGTCGTCCGGGGTGTTAACCCGCGTCATAATCTGCTCGTCGCTCTCCTGCATCATCTTGGGGGAACGCATCGAGGAGAGCTTCAGCTCGATCGACTGGGCGGCCTTCATAATGGCCTGCTCAAAATTGGTGCCGATGGCCATCACCTCGCCGGTCGCCTTCATCTGGGTGCCGAGCTTCTTTTCGCCGTAAACAAACTTGTCGAAGGGCCAGCGCGGATATTTGACGACAACATAATCAATCGCCGGCTCAAAGCAGGCGTAGGTGCAGCCGGTGACGGCATTGACAATCTCATCGAGGGTATAGCCGATCGCGATCTTGGTCGCAACCTTGGCAATCGGATAGCCGGTCGCCTTCGAGGCAAGGGCCGACGAGCGCGAGACGCGCGGGTTGACCTCGATGACGGCGTATTCGAAGCTGTTGGGATTCAGGGCGAACTGGCAGTTGCAGCCGCCCTCGACGCCGAGCGCGTCGACGATGCTGATCGAGGCGGTGCGCAGCATCTGATATTCCTTGTCCGCGAGGGTGACGGCCGGAGCGATAACCACCGAATCGCCGGTATGGATGCCCACCGGATCGACGTTTTCCATCGAGCAGACGGTGATCAGGTTTCCCTTGCGGTCGCGGATGACCTCGAACTCGATCTCCTTCCAGCCGGAGACGCAGCGCTCGACGAGGATCTGGTGGATCGGGGAGTGGCGCAGGCCGTTCGCGGCAATTTCGCGCAGCTCGTCCACATCTCCGGCGATGCCGCCGCCGGTTCCGCCGAGGGTAAAGGCCGGGCGGACAATAACCGGGTAGCCGATCGTATCGGCAAAGGCCAGCGCATCGTCAAGCTCGGTGACCACCTTGGAGGGGATGCACGGCTGGTTGATCGACTCCATCGTGTCCTTGAAGAGCTGGCGGTCCTCCGCCTTATCGATCGTCTCGGGGTTTGCGCCGAGCAGTTTGACGTTGTGGCTTTCGAGAAAGCCGTCCTTCGCGAGCTGCATCGAAAGGGTCAGGCCGGTTTGTCCTCCGAGGGTGGACAGAACGCTGTCCGGTTTCTCAAGCTCGATGACCCGCTTGATCGTCTCGAGGGTCAGCGGCTCGATATAGATGCGGTCGGCCATCCGCTTGTCGGTCATGATGGTGGCGGGATTGGAGTTGATCAGCACCACCTCGAGTCCTTCTTCCTTGAGGGCGCGGCAGGCCTGGGTGCCCGCGTAGTCGAATTCGGCTGCCTGTCCGATGACGATCGGGCCGGAACCGATCATCAGAACCTTTTTGATATCACTGCGAAGCGGCATCTTATTTGCCCTCCTTCTGCTTGTCGATCATCCTGAGGAACTTGTCAAAGAGGAACGAAGTGTCGGCCGGACCGGCACAGGCTTCGGGGTGAAACTGCACCGTAAAGACGGGCACGTCGAGGTATTCAACTCCTTCGCAGGTCTTGTCGTTGGCGTTCACATGGCTGACCCGCGCAATCGCGGGGTCAAGCGAGTCGCCGAGCACCGCGTAGCCGTGGTTCTGTGTGGTGACAAAGGTGCGCCCCGTCTCAAAATCGATCACCGGCTGATTGCCTCCCCGGTGGCCGTAGCCGAGCTTTACCGTCTTTCCGCCGCGGGCGAGAGCCATCAGCTGATGCCCAAGGCAGACCCCCATGATGGGAATTCCGAGAGCCACGATATCCCGGAGATTTTCAATCACCTGCACATTTTCCCCGGGGTCTCCGGGGCCGTTCGAAAGAAGAATTCCATCGGGCTTCAGTTGGGCAAGCTCCGCCGCCGTTGTACGGGCAGGGACGATGAGCACATCGCATCCGCGCGCGCGCAGGCTCTCGCGGATGTTGCGCTTATAGCCGAAATCGAACAGCGCGACGCGGTATTTCCGGGGGCCGTGCGCCGGATAAAGGCGCTGCGCCGGGGTGCTGATCGTGTCAACCGCGTCGCGGATGACAAAGGCGCCCAGCTGCGCAAGAAGCTGCTCACGGTTCTCCGGGGTAATCGGCTCGGTAGTGATCACTCCGTTCATCACGCCGTGCTCCCGCAGGCGGCGGGTCAGCGCGCGGGTATCGATGTCGAACAGCCCAATGGTGCCGTGGCGCTTGAGGAAGTTGTCGATCCGCTCGGTCGCGCGAAAATTGGAGGGGGAATCGCACCATTCGCGCACAATATAACCCTTCATATAAATGTCGTCCGACTCCACGTCGTCGTCGTTGGTGCCGTAGTTGCCGATCAGCGGAAAGGTCTGCACCGTAATCTGCCCGAAGTAGCTCGGATCGGTCAGCGTTTCCTGACAGCCGGTCATTCCGGTGGTAAAGACCACCTCGCCGATCGCCGTTCCCTTGGCGCCGAAGCTCCGTCCTTCATAGGTGGTGCCATCCGCGAGCATCAGCCATGCATGGTCCGCATTGTAGA
Organism: Yanshouia hominis; assembly: GCA_014385025.1. Classification (GTDB taxonomy): domain Bacteria; phylum Bacillota; class Clostridia; order Oscillospirales; family Ruminococcaceae; genus Yanshouia; species Yanshouia hominis. Next base: position 90,802 of record JACRTB010000011.1, read on the forward strand.
TAGACATGGTACTCCTCCTTAAGCTCCGCGATTCACATCGCCCGGTTTGTATATTTAGTCACTATATTCAAAATTATATTCATTCTTGCCGCATGGCCCGCCCGCCTGCTTCCGCTGGGCGGGCAAGCTGTTCGGCAGTCCCCGCCTCTTGGAAAAACGCGGTGTTTCAGTACGCTTTCATGTTATTATACCCGAATAAATGTCGGATGTAAAGGGGAAGATTCAGCTTTTCCATCCCGCACAAGAAATGGCAAAAAAGTGCGTCCAAAGCGTAAATTTTTCACAAGCGGCCATGAAAAAGGGAACGACTTGTCGTTCCCTTTTATGAATAATTATTCTGTTCTTGACGGCATGGGGCGCATCGTGGGGAACAGCAAAACATCCCGAATCGACGCACTGTCGGTCAGGAGCATCACAAAGCGGTCCACGCCGATGCCAAGCCCGCCGGTGGGCGGCATGCCGTATTCCATGGCGGTAAGGTAGTCCTCGTCCACATCGCAGGCCTCGTCGTCGCCCAGCGCCTTCTGACGGGCCTGCTCCTCAAAGCGGCCGCGCTGGTCGATGGGATCGTTAAGCTCGGAAAAGGCGTTGGCATACTCGCGCCCGATGATAAACAGCTCAAACCGTTCGGTGTAATCGGGCTTTTCGGGCATCCGCTTGGCGAGCGGCGAAATTTCCACCGGATATTCGGTGACAAAGGTCGGCTGGATGATGTTTTTCTCCGCGAATTCATCGAAGAATGCCTCGAGAATCTTCCCGATGCCGAACCGCTCCTCAATCTCGACATGATGCTCCTTCGCGGCGGCCCGCGCCTGCTCGACGGTGGTGATTTCCGAGAAATCCACGCCGGAATAGCGCTTGACGATCTCGGTCATCGTGATCCGCTCGAAGGGCTTGTCCAGATTCAGCTCTACCCCGCCGTAGCTGATTTTCCCGGTGCCCAGCACCTTGGCGCAGACGGTGTGGAAGAGATCCTCAACGAGATCCATGACGCCGTACAGGTCGGTGTACGCCTCATAGAGCTCCAGCAGGGTGAATTCGGGGTTGTGGCGGGTATCGATTCCCTCGTTGCGGAAGACGCGGCCGATTTCATAGACCTTGTCGAAGCCGCCGACGATCAGCCGCTTGAGGTGCAGCTCCAGCGCAATGCGCATATACATATCAATATCCAGCGCATTGTGATGGGTAATGAACGGCTTGGCGGCCGCGCCGCCCGCGATGGCGTGCAGCACCGGGGTCTCAACCTCAAGATAGCCGCGGCCGTCAAGAAAGCTGCGGATCTCCCGAATGATCTGAGACCGCTTGACAAAGGTTTCCTTGACCTCGGGGCTGGTAATCAGATCGACGTAGCGCTGGCGATAGCGCAGCTCGGTATCCTTCAGGCCGTGCCACTTGTCGGGCAACGGAAGCAGCGCTTTGGAAAGCAGGCGGATTTCCTTGGCATGAACCGAAATTTCCCCCTTGCGGGTGCGGAAGACAAAGCCCTCAACCCCGATGATATCGCCGATATCCCAAGTGTTGAACGCCGCGTAGGCCTCCTCGCCCACATCGTTGATCCGGATATAGATCTGCATCCGGCCGCTCGCGTCCCGCAGATCGATGAAACTGGCCTTGCCCATGTTGCGCCAGGTCATGATCCGCCCGGCAATGCGGACGGTCTGGTTCTCCATCTCATCAAAGCGGCCGGCAATCTCCCTGGCGCAGGAGGTCCTTTCATATTTGGTGATCTCAAAGGGGTTCTTCCCCTCGGCGCGCAGGGAATCGAGCTTTTCGCGCCGGATCCGCGCGAGCTCCGAGAGGTCCTGCTGCGTCTGCTCGGGGGTGGACTGATCCACACCGGATAGCTGCTGTTCGCTCATACTGATAACGTCCTCCTCGCTTTGGGGGTCTTGATTTTCCCGCTCTCTCAGAAAAATGCGGGTAAGCTACCCGCATTTTTCACACTTCTCACTTGCCGATTTCGATGATCTTCATCTGATAGGTCTGCCCGTTGGGGGTCTTGATATCGACGACCTCTCCCACCGCATGACCCATGATCGCCTGCCCCACCGGAGAATCGGCCGTAACAACATTGTCGTCGTCGCCGCCGGTGCCGCTGCTTGCAATCCGGTACTCGGTTTTGTCGTCAAACTCCATATCCAGGAGAATCACCTTGGTTCCGACCGCCACCGTATCGGTTGAGACATGCTCCACGATCTGAACGTTCTTGAGGCGCTCCTCCAAACGGCTGATTCTCGCCTCAATGCGGGCCTGGTCGTTCTTCGCTTCATCATACTCGCTGTTCTCGGAAAGGTCGCCGAATCCGCGTGCCACACGGATTTTTTCCGAAATATCGTTGCGCTCGACCGTTTTCAAATGCTCCAGCTCATCACGAAGCTGTTGATACTCTTCGCGGGTCATTTCATCGATCGGCGTTTTCACTTTCGACAACTCGTTCTCCTCCTTTGGTAGGATTGCATTAAATGATATTATACCCAGAAGCCGCGCGGGATGTCAAGAGCAAATCCCCCCGTTTCACGCTGTTTTTCACGAAAAAAGAGGGAGGGCGGAACCCCCCTCCCGTTCTGTTCCATCCTATGCGGCCAAGCCTTCGATTATGCCTGCGGCGAATCAGGCAAATTCCGGACGAGCGGACATAGGCCCAGCGAAAATCCCTCCCGGGTAGCCCGCATGATCGAGGAGGCAAGCTGCTCCGGCGGCAGCCTCATCCCCTCGGAAAGCCACTGCTCCACCACATTGATAAAGCCGGAAACCAGGAAGGTCGCCAAAAAACGCTCCACCGTGTCCAGCCCGGCCTCCCTGCGGATGCCGCAGTAGGCAAGCACCTGCATTTCCAGCCGCCGCAGAAGGCTGCGGTCCCCGTTTGGGCCGAAAAGAATTCCGCAGAGCTCAGCGCGGTCCGCGACAAACCTGAGAATCCGGCAATACAGCCGTTCGAGCGCGGCTTCATTCTCGGGCGGAGGCTCCTGCCCGAGCGCGGCGGTGAATTCTCCGAAAAGCTCCTGCTCCATCTGGCGAAGCATATCATAAATGTCCCGGTAATGCCGGTAAAAGGTGGCACGGTTGACGTCCGACCGCTCAGTGAGTTCCTTGACGGTGATCTCATTGACCGGCTTTTCCGCCAGCAGTTCCACCAAAGCCATCGACAAAAACCGTTTCGTCCTTTTGATCCGGCGGTCCTCCATCCGTTCCCCCTCCATACTGTCCTGAAATTGTCACAAAAAGCGATATTATTATCAATATTATTATAAGATACCCCTGTTGCAAATACAACTGACGAACCCGCTAAAAGTATCACACTTTGATTGCAATATTGTAAAAATTTTATTTTGTTACCCGTTCCGAAGAAAAAGCGGTCCGAATGCATCAATGTCCGGCGCCGTTTTCAGCGTCGGACATTGATGCCGCCTTTCACCGGGAAAGGACCGAAAGCTTGACGTTCTCGACGTAAAAATCCCGAACATCCTCCTCTTCAAGCAGCCGCAGGATGTCCTGCGCTCCGCCGTGGACCAGCGCCCCGTAAATTCCGATCCCGTTCTGATCGATATACTCGAGCGCCTCCTGATAGTATCCCGGGGAAATTCCGTTGACATCGGCCATCGCCTCGAGAAATCCGGGCCGGCCGGAAAGGTAGCGCAGCAGAGAGCGGAAATGCTCTTCCCAGACCGCCGGTCGGTTCTCCTCCATCTCGCCGTCGTGCAGAGCCAGCTCAAAGCACGGGAACTCCTCCTCCGGCGCATTTTCGAAAACCAACCCCGCGCCGGACGGCTCAAAGCCAAGGGTGCCGGGCTGATAGCCATCCCGGGCGGCAACCGCGGCATAGGCAAAGTAGAGGTCCGGCACCTTCTCTCCGTACCGCTCAAGGAGAACGTCAAATTCCTCCAGGCTCAGATCATGGCCGAAGGTGACATAGACCGCCGCGCGGCTGGAAGGGGGCAGCGCGGCGAGCGCCTCGCGGCAATCGGCAAGGGTATCCGGGTCCGCTTCGGTGTGCTCCACCCCGTTTTCATCCACCCACACGATCAATCCCTGACGGTAGCCAAAGGCATTCGCAATGGGGAACCGCCAATATTCGTTGGCGGTGCGTCCGCCGCTTCCCACCGTCTTTCCCCTCACCAACCGGTCAAAGGAGCTCAGCTCCCGCCCCCAAAACAGATCGTTTTGCCGAATCCGCAGATCGTAGCTGCCCGGGCCGCTGCGGACCGCCTCGGCATAGCTGGCGGTATATCCGGGGGAGTGCAGCTCGGTGAAGGCCGCCATATCGAGCAGAAACTGCCCGTCCCCGCCGTACCGGGCCTCGATTCCCTTGTTGGGATTATAATAGGAAAGGTCGCAGAACAGCACCGCCGCCGCGGCAATCAGGAACACCGCCAGCACCGCGAGACAGGCGCTGCCCAGCAGCCGGAGCCGCACCCGTCTGGAAATCCGCCCTGTCTCGGGGGAGGGCGACGGCTCCTGATCCGAAAACTGTTCGTCGAACCGCTCGGCAAGATAATCGGCAATCGCCTCATGCTTCTCGATTTCGGCCTTGACCGCCGCCTCGCATTCGGGGTCGGCGCGCCCCTCCTTTACCTGCTCCAGCATTTCGCGAAAGCTCATGCCCAGTCCTCCTCCAATCGTTTTTTCAGCCTTGACCGCGCGCGGGTCAGGCCTGTTTTGACCGCTCCCGGACTTTTTCCGGTCAGCCGGGAAATTTCCGCCACCGGACACCGCTCAAAATAAAAAAGAAGCAAAAGCTCCCGGTCCCCGGGGGAGAGGAGAAGAATCTCCCGGTAGAGCAGGCGGCGCCGCTCGTCGCGGATCAGCTGTTCCAGCACACCCGGCGCGGGATCGGGATACTCCTCGGGAACGGTCCGGTCCCCCGCCCTCTTTCTGCGGCGAAGCAGGTCATAAAAGAGATTTTTGCAGACCCGCAGCAGCCAGCAGCGGACCGAGGACGCATCCGCCTCGAGCGACAGCAGCGCCCGGTAGAAGGTTTCCGCGGTCAGCTCGTCCGCCAGCACCGGGTCCCGGCAGAGGGAAAGGGCGTAAAGATAAAGATCCTGACGATAAGCGCGATAGCTCTCCTCCAGCGCATCCTGCTTCACCGGCCTTCCCTCCCTCTGTTCTAAAAACGTTTTCCCGGCCAAAAGGTTACACCTCCTTTGCGGGTCGGCGCGGGAAAATTTGATTCCCTGATGCAGAAGACGCGGGAAAAAGTCCCGCCGCAAAGAAGGACTTTTGGCCAAATTTCCGTCCTTTCAAAAAGCGGTTCACCCCGCGGCCGGCGGCGGACGTTTTGAAGCGGGCTGCGGCAAAAGGCCGGCGCGCCATCCCGCGCCCACAAAAAAGGCGCGCGGAACAATTCCGCGCGCCTTTTTCAGGGAAAAGTTCTTCTTCCGCATTCGCGCCCTCGGCCGGACGCCCCCCGGCGGTCAGGCCGATTCGGCGAGGCAGAGCGGCCGCAGCAGCCGGTCAAAATCCACTGTTCCCGCAAAGGACGCATAGGAAAAGACCAGAAGGCATCCCGCCTCAATGGCGCTGTAGAGCTCAATGCCGTGGTTGACTCCCCGCGCGTTCAAATCGCAGACAAAGCGGCGCTTTGCCTCCAGCCTGCCGAGCAGGGCTTCGCTTTCCTCCGGCAGCTTCTCCCAAACAAAATCGAGCCGCTCCAGCAGCTCCCGGCGGCGCCGGGCATAGCGGGAAAGCTGATGCTCGTGCCGCATATGCCGCACCAGATTTTTGGGGTAGTCATCTCCATGGGCATAGCAGCAGAAATCGGCGTAATAATGGCAGAGCACCCCCAGACGGTAGCTTCTCCGCCACACGCCGCAGTCATCCCCCGCGGCTTCCATCGTGCGGGCCAGCTTTTGGTTGACCATCCCGAGACGGAATTTGGCCCGGTGGGAACGAAACGCCTGGGTCGGCGCAATATCGGGGGCAATATTGCCCCAGTAGAAAGCAGCGCGGGCAAGAAGGCCGGGGTCCACTCTGGAGACAGCGTCATAGACCACCGACGCGATCAGCATATGATTGGCAGGATTCATGACAGGAAACACTCCTTCCGAAAAGGCTCAGACGGCCGCCGGATATGGGAACGCTTTCTCCGAATCCGGCCAACAAAGCACAGTATAGCACAGCCGGACGCAAATTGCTCGGCTTTTCGAAAGATTCATAAACTTTCCACAGGTTCAAGGCAGTTTTTTCTGATTCACGCAGCTTCTCCGTCATATTGCTCTGCTTTTGCAAAAAATTGAATTTTTTCATATCAATATTTAAAATATTGAATATTTTTCATCGATTTTTTTAATTTCCCGCACTATACTGTCATTATGACGGCACACCCCGGCGCACCGGATGGGAGGGTTCTGATGAGAACGAAATCGTGGACCGCATCAATGACGGCACACCCCGGCGCGCCGGATGGGAGGAAGAATATGAAGCCATTGAAACAAGGTCTGGGTATCCTGCTGCTCTGCTGGGCCACCTATGTAACCGCTTATCTCTGCCGCGTCAACATTTCGGCGGCGCTGACCAAGATGTCGGCGGGCCTCGGTGTCTCGATGGAATACCTCGGGATGGCCAGCTCGATCTACTTCATCACCTATGCGGCCGGGCAGCTGCTCAACGGCTTTCTGGGAGACCGGGTGAAGCCCTACCGCTTCCTTTTGACCGCCGTCGCCGCGGCCGGAGCGGCCAACCTTGCGGTGGGGAATGTTTCCAACGGTGCCGCCTTTCTCCTGATCTGGGGGATCAACGGTTATATCCAGTCGATGTTCTGGGGATCTCTGCTCCGGCTGCTTTCCTTCCACATCCCGGCCGAGCATCACAAAACCGTCTCCACGGTGATGTCCACCGCATCGGTCACCGGCTACATCCTTTCCTGGAGCATTCTTGGAAAAGCCTTTGCCGGCCTGTCCTGGAAGGCCTATTTCATTGTGCCTGGCTTCTGTGCCCTGCTGCTGATCCCCTGCTGGCTGCTGACCGCGCGCAGGCACCCGATGGAGCAGATGCTCCGCGAGCTCCCGGACAGCCCGCCCGTCGGGCGGGCTGTCCGGGAGCTCTTCGAGGATCGGATGTACTTTATCTGCCTGCTTTGCTGCGCGATCGGCGCGATTCAGGAAGGCGCGGTATTCTGGCTACCGGTCATCTTTTCGCGCGATCTGGGTCTGAACGCCGACTCCTCCCTTCTGCTGCTGATGGTGATCCCTTTTTCCAAGCTGCTCGGCGTTTTTCTTGCCCGCTGGCTGCTCGGCCGGCACCATGAAAACGCCCGGCGTTCCATGCTGGCGATGCTGGCGCTGGTTTCGGCCATCGCGGTGCTGCTGGTGCTGACCTCGCGGCTTTCCGCCCTGCTGACCGTCCTGCTGATCGGACTGCTGATCCTCGCGGTCAACGGCAGCAACTGGATCATCATCTCCTACCTTCCGCTGTCTTTTGCGGAGCGGAATATGGTCTCCACCCTCGTGGGGATTCTCGATTTCTCGATCTATGTCGGCGCGGCGGTCTCCTCCCCGCTGACCGGCATTGTCCTTGCCCGCTATGGGTGGCCCGCGGTTCCGGTGATCTGGCTCGGGCTGACCGCCGCAAGCGTTCTGCTGGCTCTGACCGGAGCAGGCGGATGCCTTTTGAGGAAGGGGAAGCGAATCCATGAATGCGCTTAATCTGATCAAGCAGCGGTTTCCCGGCATGTCATCCGCCGAGAAACGGATTGCGGATGTCATCCTGCGGGACCCCAAGGCCGCTACCGGCATGACGGTCAACTTCCTCGCCGCGGCCGCGGGGGTTTCGGCGGGGACAGTGGTGAATTTTGCAAATTCTCTCGGCCTCGCCGGCTTCACCGCCCTGAAGATCAACCTTGCACAAAATCTTGAGGGCTTTACCGGCTTTTCCTTCGACGACGTCGAGTCCACCGACAGTCCCAAGACCGCCCTGCATAAGATGGCGGAAAATGCCTGCGCCTCCTTCCGCGACACCCTGACGATGATCGACGAAAAGACGCTTGCAGCGGCCGCCCGCCTCCTGATGGAGGCCAAAAAAATCGAGCTTTACGGGGCGGCCAATTCGGCCCTGGTGGCCGAGGACGCCTATCAACACCTGATGAGGATCGGCCTTCCGGTTTATGCGGTGACCGATCCGCTGGTCAGCAGGATCTCCGCTTCCCATCTGGGACCGGGATGCCTCGCGGTGGGAATTTCCCACTGGGGCAGGTCCCGCTCAACCATCGAGGCCATGCGGACAGCCAAGTCGCGCGGCGCAGCCACCCTCTGTATCACCAGCTATCCGGACAGTCCTCTTCACAAGCTCTCGGACGTCGGTCTGGTCATCGTCTCAAGCGAGGTCGGCCAGCGGCGCGAGGCATGGGTTTCCCGCCTGACCCACCTTCTGGTGCTCGATGGGCTCTGCGCTTACATCGGCGCCCAGCGCGGGGTCAGCTCGATCGAGATGATGGATGAGGCAAGTCTCCTGATCGGCAGCCAGCAGGAAGGTTCCGGCCTTTGAGATTTCCCGAGGCGCAAAACAGGCCGCACCCGCCCATTGATCATCCACCGGCCTTGGCCCCCGCCCGGTATTGGCCTATCAGGGCTTCCGCCGGCAGACGGACACATCAAGAATGCCTTCTTCCGTGTCAGCTGTCCCGCCGCCCGGAGACAGACGGCGTTCTTTTCCAACCCGGCCTTTGCCCATTGTTTCACTCATTTTTCATCATCCCGCTTTGCCCGGCGCCCGCGGTAAATGGTTCTGCACACCTTTTTCCTCGGTAGAACCATGGGTTCCAAAACCCAAAGGTGTGTGGCAGAATTTCGCCCATTTTTGATATACCGCCGCACCCGGCGCTTGGGGCAAACGGCTCTGCGCGTTGTCTCACCAGCAGGGCTGGAGAAATTTCAAACTGAAAAGGCGCGAAAAAAGGCGCGCGGTGGAATTTTTCCAATTTCGACTCGCCCGGCGCCCACGAAAAACGGCTCTACACATCATCTCCCCCAGCGGGGCCGGAGAATTTCCGAACTGAAAAGGCGCGAAAAAGGCGTGCGGCGGAATTTCGCCCATTTTTGAGATACCGTCATACCCGGTGCTTGGGGCAACCGGTTTTGCGCGGCTTTTTCCCCGGCGGAACCGTAAATTTGCGAAGTCGACACAAAAGCCCTGCGAGGAAGCAGCTTCTTCCTCGCAGGGCTTTTATCAGTGTGTTCCAATCCACCCGCAGAGACGCGGCGGCTCCTTCGCCTTAACGCTCAGTCGAGCCGTTCAATCTGAAAGGTGACACATTCCCCGCAGTCGGGGCACTGCACCGGCGTGGGTTTGACCGAACCGCCGCGCCGCGCAGCGTAGGCAAAGGGATAAATCGCATTGAGTGCGACCATGCAAAGCGCCGCACTCTTTTCGGTGTCGATAAAGGCGCCGTCAAAGAAAATTTCATCGCCCGCCTTGTACCGGGGGCATTCGCTTGAAAGAACCGTAGCTTTTACCTTATGATCCTCCATGATTGCATCCTCCCGACATGATTGCCGCCTGCGGCAGCGTTTTTTTCAGTATAGCATATCCTGTGCGGCGCGGGAAGGGGCCTGCGAAAACTTTTGTCCTCCTCCGTCAAAGGGGGCAGACAAGCTGATAGGCAAACACGATCACGGGCATCGTCAGGATGCAGACAAGGGTGGCAAGGACACTGACCACGCTGGCATACTCCGCATCCGCGCCGCAGAGCTGGGCCATCTGGGTTACGGTGGCCGCGGGCGGGGTGATGCATGCCAGCAGGCTGATCAGCAGAATAACGGCGCCGCCGCGCACCGGGAAAATCCTGTTGAGCAGAATCATCAGGCCGGTGCAGAGCAGCGGCATCACCGCCATTCGCAGCAGGACGATCCGGTAGACGCGCCGCGCCGCGAAAATTTGACGCAGATTCATGCGGCCGATCAGCATCCCGGTAATCAGCATTCCAAGCGGCCCCGCCATTCCCCCCACCGAAGCGAGGGCGGTGTCGACAATCCCGGGGAGGCGCACCCCGGTAACAAAGAGAAGCAGCCCGCCAATGATGGCGATGACGCTGGGATTGCGCAGCACCCGCAGCAAATTGACCCGCCTCTGCGGAAGGAGCAGGAGAGAAAGATGGGTCCACACCAGAACAATCTGCACCGACATGTAGGCGCCGGCATAGATCAGCCACTCCTCCCCGAGCACCGCGGCGACAATGGGAACGATCAGATTTCCCGCATTGGTATAGATCACCAGCGCCTCCTCCAGCCTGCTGAGGCCCAGCGGCCCCTTCAGCAGACGCGTCCCGCCGATCAAAAGGATATGCGCCGCGACCGCCGCACCCAGCGCCAGCAGAAGCCCCGAACGCACCTCGGGGGTGTTCTCCATCTGAAAGGACCGGAGCATAACGCATGGCACCGACAGATAGAGGCAGACAATCGAGAGCCCCCGGCTCTCCTCCGGTGCGAGCAGCGAGCTTCTCACCAGAAGAAAGCCCGTTGCCAGAATCAAAAACAGATTGGCGATCTGTTTGACCAGTAAAAGACTTACCATTTTCCGCACTTCCCCAAGAAGATTTTCTGACCGTATTATTATAGCATGGCTGTCCGGCTTTGCCCAGCGTGGTTTTCCTACGGATGCGCATCGTCCGCGATCCGTCGTTTTATCCGGCAGCAGCGGAAAAGCGCTTCTTCAATTTGTTCAATTTGTCTCCCCCTATCTTCCCTTTTTTCGATCAACCTCACGATTCTTTCATGCAGTCCGACTTTCTCCTTCCAAACAGATGACAAAAGAAGAAAATTTTGCTACACTTGTTTCTATTGGCTGGGCCGCAATAACTGCAAAGGGGATAATTAGGATGGAGCTGCTCAAGCAACGAATCCGCCGGGACGGGCAGGTAATGGCCGGAAACGTCCTGAAGGTTGACAGCTTTCTCAACCACCAGATGGACATCAGGCTTTTCGGTGAAATCGGCAAGGAATTCCGCCGGCGCTTCGAGGGGTGCGGAATCAACAAAATTCTGACCATCGAGGCCTCCGGCATCGGGATCGCCTGCATCGCCGCACAGTATTTTGATGATGCACCGGTTGTCTTTGCCAAGAAAAACCCCACCAAGAACATTGCCGGCGAGGTCTACACCAGCAAGGTGGAATCCTTTACGCACGGCAGAGTTTATAACGTCATCGTTTCCAAGCGTTTTCTCGGCCCGGAGGACCGGGTGCTGATCATCGACGATTTTCTCGCCAACGGCTGCGCCCTGATGGGGCTGATCGATATCGTCCGCGCGTCGGGCGCCGAACTTGCCGGAGCCGGAATCGTCATTGAAAAGGGATTTCAGGAGGGCGGCAGAATCATCCGCGGGATGGGCGTCCGGCTTGAATCGCTCGCCATCGTCGAATCGATGAGCGAGGAGGGCGGAGTCGTTTTTCGCGGCTGACCGCGTTTTCGATTGGTTGCGCGCGGCCTTTCGCCGCTGGCAATAGAAGAGAGGAACTTTTAAAAAACAGGAGGTAATTGATCCCATGAAGCGTAAACTTGCGTTACTCCTTGCGGCCGCCATGATGCTGCTGAGTGCCTGCGGCGGTGCGTCGTCGAGCGCTGCTCCCGCTTCGAGCGAGACCCCGGCTCCCGCCTCGAGCGAAGCTGCTCCTGCCTCGAGCGAAGCCGTCTCCAGCGAGGCCGCCGGACTCTTTGCCCCGGTTTCGAAGGACGAAATCAAGATCGGCGTCATCCACATCTCCGACCCGGCCGAAGGCTCCGGCTACACCTACACCCATGATCAGGGCATCGTCGGGATGCAGCAGAATCTCGGCCTGCGCGACGACCAGATCATCCGCAAGATCAAGGTCGCGGACGACGACGCCACCGCCATTGAAACCGCGATGCTCGAATGCATTGAGGAAGGATGCAACATCATCTTCGCCACCAGCTGGGGTTATATGGACACCTGCGAGGCGCTGGCCGAAGAGTATCCCGATGTCATCTTCTCTCATGGCACCGGCTACAAATCCAACGGCTCGAACTTCAACAACTATTTCGGCCGCATCTATCAGGCCAGATATCTCTCCGGCATCGCCGCCGGCCTCAAGACCGAGAGCAACAAGATCGGCTATGTCGCTGCCTGGGGTCCCGAAAACGGTGAGGTCACCAGCGGCTGTGATGCCTTTGCCATGGGCGCCTATTCGGTCAATCCCGACTGCCAGGTGATTGTCAAGACCACCAACAGCTGGTTTGATCCCGAGGGCGAAAAGCAGGCTGCCGAGGCGCTGATTGCCGAGGGCTGCGACGTGATCGGCCAGCACTGCGATACCCCCAATCCCCAGCTTGCCGCCGAAGAAGCCGGCGTCTGGGGCGTGGGCTACAACTCCGATATGCGTAAGGACGCTCCCAAAGCGGTGCTCACCAGCGCGGTCTGGAACTGGTCGGCTTACTACACCTGGGCGGTTGAGAATGTCATCAACGGCACCTGGACCGGCGAAAACTACTACGGCGGCCTCGCCGAGGGCTTTGTCGATATCACCGAGCTTTCGGACCTCTGCGCGGACGGAACCGCCGAAGCGATTGAGGAAGCCCGCAAAAAGATCGTTTCCGGAGAATGGGATGTCTTTGAGGGTGAAATCGAGGCCAACGACGGCCAGATGCACACCAGCGAGTATTACAGCGATGTAAACTGGTACTTCAAGAATATCGTGGTCAAGTAAGCACATCGTTTCCCGGGCGGGGCGGCGGAAGTATCCGCCGCCCCGCCTTTCTGCCGGCAGCACGACCGCCCCGCCCGGATTTCCGGGCGGGGCGGTCGTGCTTGTTCCGTCGGGCGGAGAGCCTTATGACAAAGTGAAGAGGATTACGAAATCAGGTCGCTCTCCGGATGTCTTAGGCAATCGCGCCGGTGGAGGGGTTGGTGGGCTCAACAGGAGTCACAACGACATCCTCGTTGGTGTTGTCCGAAGCGCCCAGATCAAGCTCCATATCCGAGACAACGTAGCTGCCGAGGGTGCGGGTGCGGAAGTAGAAGCCCTCGTCGCTGTCGTCATACTCAGCGCCGGCAACCTCGGCGAGAGTGCCGTCGTCCTTGATCTCATAGAGGAACAGGGTGGCGTCATCCTCAGCGGAGAGGAAGAACTCGCCGGTGCGGTTGAACTTGGCGCCGTTGCCGTTCCAGAAGTTCAGGTCGGCAAGCGGGTAGCGGGCGGCGACATTGGAGTTGAACTTGGTGTCGAAGTAAAGGAGGGTCTTGCCCTGGCCGGAAACATCGACGGTAAAGGTGCTGCCATCCTCGAAGCCGAGCTCAACCTCGTCGTCATAATCGAACTTCAGCGAGTAGTACTTCTCGGCCTCGATCTCATCGAGGTCGCCCTGGACAACGAAGTCTTTGCCGCTGTCGAGGTAGGAGTTGGCCCAGTTGACATTCAGGGAGATGTCGAGGTCCAGATCCTTGACCTTGGGGCTCTTGGTCTTGTTGAGGGTCATGGTGCCGATGATGTCGGCGTCGGAAGTCGAGGTCGAAGACTCGGTGGTCAGGGCGATCATGTAGTAGTACTTGTTCGCCTCGGTGATCAGAGACTCGCCGATGGTGTTGGTGACCTTCTTCTTGGTGACCGAAACGCCCTTGACGAGCTTCTCGCCCTCTTCCCACTTGGACTTGATCTTGAGACCGTCGACCGAATCGGAATCGGTGATGCCGCGGCCGTTGTGGTCGGCCAGGACATAATAGGCGGTGTCGCCATACTCGATGGCGTCAACGGTCAGAGCTTTGTCGTCGTTCACGTCGTAGGCGAAGGGGCCGTACGCGTCATAGACGCCGGGAATGTGGTTGCCGCTCTTGTCGGTGTAGTCGGTCTCAACGTTGGTCGCAGAGGTGCGGACCCAGCCGGGCTGCTGCGCGGCGAGGGCGGTGGCGGCCATGCTCATCACCATGGCACCCGCCATCACGGTGGATACAAACTTTTTCATGTTCAGGGATCCTCCTTAAAATGTTTGTTGGTCTCAGTTCCAATTCGCGGGGCTCTCCTTCCCTTGACCTGGACTGTACCTGAAGTATATCATGGCATTTTCGAAATGTCAAGCTATTTTTAAATTATTTTGTAACTTAAATGTTAATATTAAATAATATAATTACATTTAGATTACAAAATTCAAATTACATTAGTCTGTCAAATGCCATAACGCTAAATCAGTGATCATAAATTACAAATTTGATTCATAGAAAAAGAAGGAAATTTTCTTCTCTGTTTCGTTCTGCCTTTTGAATTTACCAGTTGTAATATTTATCTGCCGTTGGGCGTGAATAACGCGCGGAGCATGAACCATCCCGGTAAAACGGATAATAGCAAAAATACCCCATGCAGAAAATGGCCGCACAGGGCTATTTCCATTATAGAAAAGGGAAAAGCTTTTTAATCAAAGTCTATTGCAGCAAATGAGAGAGGATAGATTGCTCTCGCCTGGTGCTTTGAACCGCCTTTGTTCCCTGCTGCACTGTCAACCGGGCGATATGCCAGAGTGGGTCCCGGATGATGAAGCGGCAGCAAAGGATAAAGAAAAAGGCAGTATCCAACCAACTTAATGTTTAGATACTGCCTAACCTGACTTGATGTGTTTGTTTTGATTTGCGGTTAAAGACCGGAATCACTTGTATGCTTGCATCGTCGGCCCGTTCCAATATTGTATTGACCGCGCGGCGCATGATCGCGGTATCTTCTTTAACCTGTGCCAGATCGGCTTCAATCTTGTTCAGCCGTTCATCAACTTTGTCCAACCGCTCATTTACTGGCTTTAGCTCTAGTTTGATCAGATCGGTCATAGCTTGCAGCATTTCTTTGTCCGTCATATGTATCACCTTTCGTTATTTGTAGCATGGTGGGAGTGATAAAGCAATGCACATCCTTTCTGTGAGCGAGAGAAAATCCCGCGGCAATTGATTTTCCATCTTCAACCGTTTGTTTTCCTTCTGGTAATCTTCGAGCTTCGAGCGTTCGTATTTTCCGGGGCCTGCCCTTAGGCAAAGGTGTAATTTGCTGCAGCTTTGTTTCAGGTCGAAGTCCGCACCAACCCTGAATTGCATAACGGCTGATCCCGTATTTACGGCTTACTTCACGCTGACTTTTCCCGCCCCGATCTCTTTTCGAACTTGTTCTTTCATCTCTCCACTATAGTGAACCTTTCCTTTTTTCCCGGACATAACAACACCCCCTGATGCAGTTCCATTTTCCTACATCAGGGGGCTTTTTGTCTATTGTCCGTTTTTGCCGGATCTGTTCATGGGCAGGATGCTTTTTCCGTTTTATCACCGGTCGCCCGTCCGCGCGGGCATTTTTCCGGAAGGTGCGCTACTTGGCGGGGAATCCGATAAACGCGACAAAGACCAGATCTTCTTTGCCGTTGTTGAGAACACCGTGGGTTTCGCCTTCCGGACAGTAGGTGACGTCTCCCGGCCCGATGGTGACTTCGACGCCGTTGTTGTTATAAAGTCCGCTGCCCGAAAGGAGATAGTAGACCTCAAACTCCTTGTGGTGGGTATGGTCCGCGATCGCTCCGCCGGGCGGGACGGTAATCACCCCCAGCAGCCGGCCGCAGCCGCAGAGCTGCTCCACCGAAACCATGTCCTCGCGGTCGCAGCGTTCATCGACGCCGATCATTTTGTGCTGGCGCTCATTGGAATGATAGATCATCGCAAAGTTCCCCTTTCTCACATCAAATTGCAGCCATTAAAGGCTGGGCAGAACCGGGTTGGGGTTGTTGGTCACCGTCACCGCCTTGACCTGCTCACCCTCACGCAGCAGGCGCGCCATCACAACGAACCGCTGCTTGTCGCTCGAGCCGTAGGCTCTGGTGCAGGTCGAAAGGGTCAGAATCTTGTCGGTGGACTTAACATCCACGTCAAAGTTATGGCGGCTGCGGCTCTTCGCGCCGTTGACGATCTGCATGAACTGCTCATCGCCGGGATTCGGCTCGATGTAGTTGAAGCCGATATCGGTGTAGAAAGCAGCAAAGATGACCCACTTCATCTCCTCCGCGTCGGTCGAATACCAGATATAGGGGTAAGCGTTGGCAAATTCGCGGTAGTGGTAGGCAGCGAGCTGCGCAAACATCACGTCGCTCGCGTTGCCGATCCGCGGATTGGCCGAATAGTTGGTCCAGTTATGGCCAAAGAGCACGGTGTTGCGGGAAATATCGTCCGAATTGCCGAAGCGGACGGTCGGCCCCGCATAGACGACACCGTCCTTGCTGGTCTGCTTGTAAATGTTTTTGTCAATGTAGTACATGACGTCGTTGGCCCAGAGCACCGGATAATTGATATTGGTGCCGGGGATGCAGAGCCAGCCCTTGACATCCGAGTTGATCTGCTTGTAGCTGGGGATGTTGAAGAAGCCGCTGTCCCCCTCCATCAGCTTGGGGTCGAAGGAGGAGGGGATGCTGTCCAGAGAGGTCGCGGCAGCGCTTGAGGAAGAGGAGCTGTCCGAAGGCAGCGCATCGCCGGAAGGCTGGAGATCCGCGCTGGGAACCTCGGGCTCGCTCTCCGAATCGGCGCCGGCGGAGGAAGGCTCGATCACAGCGATCGAAGAGGAGCTGTCCTCATCGCCGCCGGATTCCTTGCCGCCGAGCAGCGAAACGCCGATGCCGACCGCCGCAAGAAAAATCACCAGCACAAGGACACCGATCAGGATCATCGGCATCGGTGAGCTTTTCTTGCGCCGGCGTCTCGAAGTATTTTCATTTGCCATAGTTTTCTTCACCTCATAATATTGTTGGTACCGGGTGCGCACATCAAAACCTGTCTTTATGACCCAAACAGTATAGCACACTTTGCCGCGGTTGGGAATCCCCGCAAATCTGAAAAATCCGGGAAAAGAGCTTTCCGGACGCATCCAGTGAAAGAATTCACAGATTTTTCAAAAGCGTGAGAAAGGCGCTGGGAAGCGGATACCGGCCGGTGAGATCCTCAGGAGAGACGGGGACCCAGCCTTCCGGCGCGGAGGCGCCGGGGTCCAGCTCGCAGGAATACAGGGTCATCCGCCATTCGACGTGGGTAAAAATGTGATGGCCCGTTCCCGCCTCCTCCGCCGGAGCATGGGCAATTCCAAGGCGGCCGAGGAACTCGTCCGCCTGCTTTCGGGAAAGCGCCCCCTCAATGTTCGGCAGCTCCCAAAGACCGGCCAGCAGCCCGCCGGCGGGCCGTTTGCGCAGATACAGGTTCCCTTTCCTAGTGAGCAGAAATACGGTGATTTGCTGCACCCGACGCGGCTTTTTTGCCGTCCTGACCGGCAGGGACGGCGCGGCGCCGGTTCGGAGCCCCTCGCAAAGCCCGGCAAGCGGGCAGAGCAGACAGAGCGGCGCGCCGTTGGGCAGGCAGATTACGGCCCCCAGCTCCATCAGCGACTGGTTGAAATCCCCCACCCTTGCTTCGGGCAGCATTCCCGCCACCAGTGCGGTCAGCTCCCTTTTGACGGCGGGCAGGGTCACATCCGCCCTGCTGGAGAGCAGACGGGAAACCACCCGCAGAACGTTTCCATCGACGGCGGGGACCCGCAGCCCGAAGGCGATCGAACCGATCGAACCGGCGGAGTACTCCCCGATACCCGGCAGCTTCCGCAGCGCGGAAAAGTCGGCGGGCAGTCTGCCGCCGAACTGCTCCACCACGATCTGCGCGGCATGCTTGAGGTTGCGGGCGCGGCTGTAGTAGCCCAGACCCTCCCAGAGCTTGAGCAGCGCGTCCTCCTCAACGGCGGCAAGGGCAAACACATCGGGCAGAGCCTCGACAAAACGCTCAAAATAGCCCCGCGCCGCCTCTACCCGGGTCTGCTGCAGCATAATCTCCGAAATCCATACCCGGTAGGGGGTGGGGTCGGAGCGCCACGGCAGAACCCGCGCGTTCTGGTCGTACCATGCCAGCAGCGGCTCGGACACCCGGGCGAGCAGCGCGGCGGCGTGCTCCGCCTCCTGCGGAGAAAAAATCGCGCCGGTCTTCTGCTCCCGGCGCGGAAGTGCTGTTTCTTTCATAGCTGAGGCTTTCCCTCCCCGCCGCGCGCATCCGGTTCAGGCTCTGAAACTCCCCGGCGGGCCGCGCAGGTCGGATGTTCGTCAAAATAGGCGGCCAGATTTTGTGCCATCCGCAGCACCAGCGCCGCCGACTGCCGCCGTTCGTCGTCGTTCATCCCTTCGAAAAGGGTTTCCTGCAGCAGGTCGGTGATCGCAAAAAGCGGCTCTTCCAGCGAAAGCCCCCGGGATGTCGGCGCAAGGCGGTAGGCGCGGCGGTCGGCGGGGTCCTCCCGCCGCTCGACCAGCCCGTTTCTCTCAAGCTGCGCCACCCCGCGGGCCGCCGTCCCCTTGTCGATGGCAAGTCGCTGGGCAAGCTGCTCCTGGGTCACGCCGGGATGCCGGTACAGCTGCAGCATCAGCGGAAGCTGCCCCGCCTCCAGCGGAAAATCCCGCAGCCGGCCGCTCAAGAAGCGCTGGGCATAGCGGTAAATCAGCGAAATATGGCGGGTAATTGGAATCGGACGGCGGGTCATCCCTCCACCTCCCCCCAGCGCGCCTGCTCCTCGCGCTGGTCGGCGTCCAGCAATTTAAGCTCCCGCAGGAACCGGCGGGAAAGGAGCACCGCCAGAAGAACACAGCAGACGTCTGAGATGGGCTGCGAAAGCAAAACCCCCGGCAGGCCGATAAAGTGAGGCAGAATGCAGATCACCGGCAGGAAGAAGAGGCCCTGCCGCCCCGCCGCCAGAAGGGTGGCGGGAGCACTGCGTCCGGTGCATTGCAGCATCATGTTGGACATAATGAAGTAGCTCTGGGCGGGCAGCATGGCGCACTGCATCCGCAGCGCCGCGGCTCCGATCGAAATCACCCGCGCGTCCCCCTCGCGGAAGAGCGCGAGCACCTGCGGCGCAATCAGAAACATGACCGCACCGAGGGTGGTGAGCAGCAGGGCGGACACCTTGACACAGAACCAGAAGGATTCGACGACGCGGTCATAGCGCCGCGCGCCGTAATTGAAACCGCAGACCGGCTGAAAGCCCTGTCCAAACCCGATCATGGCCGAGACAATGAAGAGCATCACCCGGTTGACGATGCTCATGGCGGAAATGGCCTCAACTCCGAAGGGCGCGCAGCTGCGCACGAGCGCCACCGATGCGATGCTGGCGATTCCCTGCCGGCAGAGGGAGGGCAGGCCGCCCTTGACGATATCCCGGTAGAGGGAGAAACGGAACCGGTAGTTTTTCAAGCGCAGGGGCAGGCTTCCGTGGCGCTCCCCAAGGTTAAAATAGAGCAGGATTCCAAAGCTGACCAGCTGGCTGAGCACCGTCGCAATCGCCGCGCCGCGGATTCCCATTCCAAAGCTGAAGATGAAAATGGGGTCGAGGATGATGTTGAGAATTCCGCCCGACATGATGCCGAACATGGCATAGAAGGCGCTCCCCTGCCCGCGCAGCGAGGTGTTGAGCACGAAATTCGCGGTCATATAAGGCGCCCCGATCAGAATGTAGCGGGCATAATCCCGCGCATAGGGCAGGATTTCCGGAGTCGCCCCGAGCGCCGAAACAAGCTCTTCAAGAAAGAGCAGGCCGAAAACGAGCATCAGGGCGCCGAACGCAATCGAGGTGAAGAAGGCGGTGGAAAGCGATTCGCAGGCCGCCTGCTGCTTTCTCTGCCCCAGCAGGCGGGAAACACAGGTGGACGAGCCGATGCCGAAGGTAAAGCCCACCGCCTGAATCAGCGCCATCAGGGAAAAGATGACCCCGACCGCCGCCGAAGCGTCGGTGCCAAGCTGGCTGACAAAATAGGTGTCCGCCATGTTGTAGATCGAGGTGATCAGCATCGAGCAGATGGTCGGAACCGCAAGGCGCGCGATCAGGCCCGGTATCGGCGTTTCGGTCATCTGGTGATATTTTGCGTCCTGCATCTCATGCCATTCCATAGGGAAGCCTCCCGAATATTCTGTGATTCTGTCATGCCCTTAGTATACCTTTCCTGCAAATAGTTGTCAACGCAACTTTTTTCGGACAGAAAAGCGCCGCCCGGCACAAGCCGGACGGCGCGGGGAATCCGAATGCTTTCAGAAGCAGGCTTTTCCGGGCCAAACGGCGGCTTCCTTGAGGCCGTCCTCGATCCGGAGCAGGCGGTTGTACTTGGCGACACGCTCGCTGCGCGAGGGAGCGCCGGTCTTGATCTGCCCGGCGTTGAGCGCCACCGCGAGATCCGCGATGGTGGTGTCCTCGGTCTCGCCTGAGCGGTGGGAGACAACGGCGGTATAGCCCGCCCTGTGGGCCATCTTGATGGCGTTGATCGTCTCGGTCAGAGAACCGATCTGGTTGAGCTTGATGAGGATCGAATTGGCGCAGCGGTTCTCGATGCCCTTCTGAAGGCGCTCGGTGTTGGTGACAAAGAAATCGTCGCCGACCAGCTGGACCTTGCCGCCCAGCTCGGCGGTCATCTTCTTCCAGCCTTCCCAATCCTCCTCGTCGAGGCCGTCCTCGATCGAACGGATCGGATACTTTTCGCAGAGATCCTTCCAGTGGGCGATCAGCTCATCGGTGGTGTAGCTCTTCTTGCTCTTGGGCAGGAAGTAGCCGTTCTCCGCCTTCCACTCGCTCGAGGCGGCATCCATCGCAAGAACAAAGTCCTCGCCGGGCTTGAAGCCGGCCTTTTCAATCGCCTTGAGCAGGAACTTGATGGCCTCCTCGTCGCTGGCAAGGTTGGGCGCATAGCCGCCCTCGTCGCCGACGGCGGTGGAAAGGCCCTCCGCCTTGAGCAGCGCGGCGAGGGTGTGGAACACCTCGGTGCACCAGCGCAGGCCCTCGCGGAAGGAAGGGGCGCCGACCGGCATAATCATGAATTCCTGCACGTCGATGTTGTTGGCCGCATGGGCGCCGCCGTTGAGGATGTTCATCATCGGGACGGGCAGGGTATCCGCGACAACGCCGCCGAGGAATTTGTAAAGCGGGAGGCCGAGGGCATTCGCGGCCGCGTGGGCGGCGGCGAGCGAAACCGCGAGGATGGCGTTTGCGCCGAGGTTGGACTTGGACTTGGTTCCGTCGAGGGCGAGCATAATGCCGTCGATCTCAGCGGTATTGGAAGCGTCATGGCCGATCAGCGCGCTGCGGATCTCGTTATTGACATGGGCGACCGCCTTGGAAACGCCCTTGCCGCCGAAGCGGGACTTGTCGCCGTCGCGCAGCTCAAGCGCCTCGAACTGGCCGGTGGAAGCGCCGCTCGGGACGGCGGCGGTGCCGACGACACCGTTTTCGAGGGTAACGACCGCCTCAACGGTGGGATTGCCGCGCGAGTCGATGATCTCGCGGCCGATGATGTCCTTAATTACATAGTTCATGATTTTGACCTCCTGCACTTTTTAATCTTATCTTACATGATAACCGCAAAAGTTGTAGAAATTATTTCTGCGTCGAAAAATTTCTGAGAGAACCCGCGGTGAAAACCGCGGGTTCCGCCCGGGCGGAAATCCGCTCCGAAAGCGTATTTATTATACGACCGCCGCCGCGGCGGTGTCAAGGGAAGCGGGGGGATTTTTGCCGTTTCGATGCCATTTTGTGCAAAATCATCCAGCAAAGCGGGGATTTTTTCCCGCGTCAGGGCAAAACAACGGTCAGAATCCCAATTCCACCTGCGAGCGAAACCTCCGCTTGCCGGCGAGCGCCGCGTCAAGCTGAGCGATCATCTTTTCGCGGTCGGCGTTGAGGGTCCCCGCCAGCGGCAGATAATTGGAGGCGTGATTGGAGCGGAACACGCTCCCCTCGCTGTCCACATGCTCGAGGAAGAGACGGCTCTCGCGCGCCAGCTCGACCGGGTCCATCAGGGTGAAGCTTCCCTCCTCCACCCAGTCGGCGAGCGGCGTGCCGGTATACACCCGCAGGGTCAGCAGCGCGGCATAGTCCGGCTTGATGGCGGAAACCGCCTTCGCGGTGTCGATTGCGTGCTCGCGGCTCATCTCCGCTCCGCCCAGGCCGTTGATCGCGGTCAGCGAAAGCGCAATTCCCGCCGCTTTGACCTTGCGGCCCGCCTCAATGATCTCGGATACCGTCTCGCCCTTGTTCATGCGGGCCAGAACCTGCTCATTGCCCGACTCCAGACCGAGGTAGGCGATGTGCAGTCCAGCCTCGGCCAGCTCGGTGAGCTGCCCGAGTGTCTTGGTTTTGATGCTGCGCGGCGAGGAGTAAATTCCCACCCGCCTGCACTCGGGAATCTGCTCCCGAATGAAATGCAGAATCCGCAGCAGATGCTCCTGCGGGAGGATCAGCGCGTCCCCGTCGGCGAGAAAGACCCGCTCGATCACCGGATAAGCCCGCCGCGCCCCGGCGAGATCGTCAAAGACCTCCTCAATGGGACGGACGCAGAACTTTTTCTCCTTATACATCTGGCAGAAGGCGCACTGATTGTGGGAACAGCCGATCGTGGCCTGAACGATCAGGCTGTAGGCTTCGCTCGGGGGGCGGAAAACCCTGCCGGTATACTTCAATGGAAACAGCTCCTTTCAAATGGCGGTTATGGTTTTGCCCGCTCCGGCAATGGAGCGGACGACTTCGCCCGCAAGCAGCATCCCGGCAACCGGCGGGACAAACGAGAGGCTTCCGGGGGTCTGGCGGCGGCCGGGGGCGGGCGGCTCTCCCGCGGCGGGAACCAGGGGCGGCTCATCCGACCACAGGACGCGCAGCCCGCGGATTCCCCGCTTTTTCAGCTCATAGCGCATCACCCGTGCCAGCGGACAGACCGAGGTTCTTTCGATCGCGTCGATCCGGAAACGGGAGGGGTCGAGCTTATTGCCTGTTCCCATGCTGGAAACGATGGGAACCCCGGCGGCGTAAGCCCGCTCGATCAGGATAAGCTTGGAGGACACCGTATCGATCGCGTCCACGATAAAATCGTAATCCTCCAGCGGGAAGTCTTCCGCGTTTTCGGCGGTGTAAAACACCGGATGCGAAACAACCGCGGCGGCGGGGTTGATGTCGGAGATCCGCTCGGCCATCACCGCGGTCTTCAGCCGTCCAACCGTGCTTTGCAGAGCGATGATCTGCCGGTTGATGTTTGAGCGCGCGACGGTATCTGAGTCGAACAGGGAAAGCGAGCCGATTCCGGCGCGGGCAAGCGCCTCACAGCAAAAGGAACCGACCCCGCCGACTCCAAAAACAGCGACATGGGATTTCCCGAGCGTTTGAAGCGCCTCCTCTCCCAACAGCAGGGCGGCGCGCGAAAATTCTTCTCTCATGCTTCCTCCTTGGATCAGTGCCGGACCCGGACGACGTGCAAATTTTCCCTTATGCCTTCCCCATGGGACGGAGATGGGCAGTGGGCGAAAATTCTTCTCTCATGCCACCTCCTTGGATCAGTGCCGGACCCGGGCGGCGTGCAAATTTTCCTTTATGCTTTCCCCACGGGGCGGGAGTAGACGGCGTCCGCCGGCATGGTCGAAATCGTGCCGCCCCCCAATAGATATTCTCCCGATTCCTCATCATAGAATACGGCGGCCTGTCCGGGAGTCAGGGCGCGCTGGGGAGCGTCAAACTCGACCAGCACACCGTCCGGCGACGGATGCAGCCAGGCGGGCTGCGCCTCCTGCCGGTAGCGGGACTTGACCCGCGCGCGCAGCGGGGCGGAAATCGGTGGGGCGGAAACCCAGTTGACCGATGAAACCGGCATCCGGCGGGCATAAAGATCGCACTCATCCCCAAGGATCACCGCGTTTCCTGAAAGATCCTTCTCCACCACAAAGAGCCGGTGCGCGGCGGAAACGCCAAGCCCGCGCCGCTGCCCGAGGGTGTAGCGGAGCATTCCCCGATGCTCGCCCAGCACTTCACCCGTGCGGGAGAGGAAGTGCCCGGGCGGCGAAACGGCGCCGAGCCGCCGTTCCAGAAAGGCGGCGTAATCGCCGTCCGGCACAAAGCAGATGTCCTGACTTTCGGATTTCGACGCGGTGGGAAATCCCTCGGCGGCGGCAAGCTCCCGCACCTCCCGCTTGGTCAGATCTCCCAGCGGGAAAAGAGTGTGGGCAAGCGTTTCCTGACTGAGGACATAGAGGACATAGCTCTGGTCCTTGGCGGGGTCCGCGCCCCGGCGCAGCAGCCACCGGCCGGAGCCTTCCTCCCGCTCGATTCTGGCGTAATGCCCGGTGGCAAGGAGTTCACAGCCGAGCAGTGAGGCCTTCTCAAACAGGCGGGTAAATTTGACCGAGCGGTTGCAGTCCACACAGGGATTCGGGGTCTCCCCGCGGCGGTAGCCCTCGGCAAACCGGTCGATGACCTCCCGGCAAAAGACATCCTTGAGATTAAAGGTATAGTGCTCAACACCGAGGCGGGCGCACACCCGGCGGGCGTCCTCAACCTCCGAGAGGGCGCAGCAGCCGCTCTGCTCCCGCGGATTTTCCCCCTGCCAAAGCAGCAGGGTGCCACCGCAGACCTCATATCCCTGACGCGCCAGCAGAAGAGCCGTCACAGAGGAATCCACCCCGCCGCTCATCGCGGCCATTACTTTTTGTCCGCTCAAACCGCCGCCTCCTTTTCACGCTGGATTCTGATGAGGTCGGCGAGGGTGATCGAATCGACCACCTCCGACACCGCGCGGTCGATCCGCTCATAGACCTCCAGCGCGGCGCAGTGCGCCGCCCGCGGGCAGCGGTCCGCCCCCACCTCGAGACAGGCGACCGGCGCGAGGCCGCCCTCGGTCAAGCGCAGAATTTCTCCCACCGTATACCCCTCCGGCGGACGGGTCAGGCGGTAGCCTCCCTGCGGGCCGCGCAGGCTGTGAACAAAGCCTGCACGGTTGAGGATGGTGATGATCTGCTCCATATATTTGATCGAAATCTGCTGCCGCGCGGCAATCTCTTTGAGCGCGACGCAGTCCTGACGGCCGCTCATCGCGAGATCGAGCATCAGCCGGAGGGCATAGCGTCCCTTTGTCGAAATTTTCATCAAAACTCCCCCTTGCTCTGCGTAAGCGGCGCCGCTTTGCGCGGCTCCCGCGCCGGGCGCGCAATCCAAACCCGGCGGATTCATTATCCCTATTATAATAGAGGAATTCTGGGAAATCAAGAATTACCGGATTCTTCCGCCCTTTCCGGCGCAAATGTTTACAAATCCCGCATTTCTTTCAGACCGGGTTTGTGCTATGATAAGAAAAATCAAACGGAAAGGTGGAATTTGTCGAATGGCTGGACCCAATCAGAATGGGCGCTGGTATGAGCCGGTCAACCCCAATGAGCACAGCTATACCCCCGGCTACGGCTTCTCGACCCGCCCCCCTTTTCTTGTGGAGCAGCGGCTGATTTTGGGCTATTCGTCCGCCGCCGCTTTTGTTCTGCTCGGCTTCCTTTTTCTTTCGTCCTTCCTGCCGCAGATGCTGCTGCAGATTACCTATCGTTTTCTTCCGCCCTCGGCGCCCTTTGCGGTTGATGAATTCCTCTGGCAGTGCTACGTGCTGATCGGAACGGTCCTCTCGCTGATGCTTCCCTTCTGGGCTTTCACCGTCTACACCCGCATTCCCAGGGACTGCGCGGTGCCGGTCCGCCGGGTCGACTGGCGCCTGATTCTCGGAGCCGTGCTGGTCGCGATGGCTGTTTCTGTCCTCGGTGGATACGCCAACGGCGCGGCGGACCAGCTTTTTTACAGCTTGGGCGTCGAATTTTTCAACAGCTTTGAAACGCCGGAAAGCGTGCCCGCCCTGGTGGTCTACGCCATCAACATGACGCTGATCCCGGCCGTTTTTGAGGAAATTGCTTTCCGCGGCATCCTGATGCAGTCGCTGCGCCGGTTCGGCGACAGCTTTGCCCTCGTTGTTTCCGCACTGCTTTTTTCGCTGGTCCATCAGATTCCGGTCAACATGCCCAACGCCTTCCTGATGGGACTGGCGATCGGCTATTTTGTTCTCTTTACCGGATCGGTGACCACCGGCATCGTCATCCATCTGATCAACAATACCCTTGTGCTGCTCTCCGGAATGTTCGATTATCTTCCGCACGAGGCCTCCTCCATTGCCTACGGCGCCTTTGATCTGATCTGCCTGCTGGCTGGCTTTGGGGCTCTGGTCGAACTGCTGCGCCGCTATCCCAACATGTTCGCCCTGCGCAGCAGCCAGACCGTCAATCCCAGCGAGCAAAAGCTGCGCGTCTTTTTGTGCAGCATCCCCATGTTTCTGTTCTATCTTGTCATCATTTGGCAGGCGGCGAGGTACCGGATATGATCGACGCCGCGTTTGACGAAGAAATGATGCGCGAGGCGATTGCCGAAGGGAAAAAGGCCGCCGCGCTGGGAGAAGCCCCCATCGGCGCGGTGATCGTGCAGAACGGGGCGCTGCTTTCGCGCGGGCACAATCTGCGTGAAACCGGACGAAATGCCCTGGCGCACGCTGAAATTGTTGCCATCGACGCCGCCTGCCGGCGGCTGGGCGGCTGGCGTCTTCCGGGCTGCACCCTCTATGTGACGCTGGAACCCTGCCCGATGTGCGCCGGCGCAATCATTAATTCCCGCATCGAGCGGGTGGTTTTCGGTGCAAGCGACCCGAAGGCCGGGTCCTTCGGGTCGCTGATCGACCTCTCCAAAGTAGCATACAATCACTCTCCCCAGCTCACCGGCGGAATCCTCGCGGAGGAGTGCGCGGCGCTTCTGCGGGAATTCTTCCGCGCCTTGCGGCGGCGGCCAAACTAAGGAGCGAATGGCCATCGAAATATTACTGCAAAAAAGTACTTGATTTTTATCCGCCGGTATGATATGATATAAAAGCTATCGAAAAATGGATATCGCGGGGTGGAGCAGTTCGGTAGCTCGTCGGGCTCATAACCCGAAGGTCGTAGGTTCAAATCCTGCCCCCGCAACCAAAAATCCCGAAGGCTGTGCCTTCGGGATTTTCTTATGGAAAAGCCGCCTCTTTTTGATGTCAAATTTTTGCTCACCATTCAAAAGCCCTCCCGTCATCCCGAAGGCGAGAGCGGCGGTATCGGCTTGCTCATCCTTGGCTATTTCCAAATATCCTATGACGGCGTTCAATGGAGTCCGTATTTCATGGCTCATGCGTGACATAAAATCCCCCTTGGCATGACTGGCGCTTTCGGCCTGGCGGAGCGCCAGGTTCAGTTCCCATTTGCCCTTTTCCAAAGTTCTCAGATGTTGTGCCGTTTGAAAATAGAACTTGCTCACGATGCCGATCAGTATCACTGCCGGAAGCAATACCAACAGATAATTCCGACAAAACACTTCGGAAAACGGAATAAAAAGGCTCAGGGTCATGCCGCTTTCGTTGGTGAAGCTATACAGTCATCCAATTCATTTGACGCGTCCATTTCTGACGGCTTCAAGTGTCCCGGCCTTTCATTTTGGAGAGGGAAGACTTCCAATCAGCCGGTGTATCCTTCTTTATTAAAATGCAAAAAGAAGGTTTCGATCACAGCCTTGTGAAAAGGGGGCGGCCGAAGCCGCCCCCTTTTCCTTTCAAGCTCATTGAAACATCGGTCCGGAAAGATAACGCTCGCCGGTATCCGGCAGCAGCGCCACGATCATTTTTCCCGCGTTCTCGGGGCGCTTTGCGAGCAGGGCGGCGGCAAAAAGCGCCGCTCCGGAGGAGACGCCAACCAGAAGCCCTTCTGTGCGGGCCAGCTCCCGGCCGGTGGCCAGGGCATCCTCATCGGAGACGGCCACAACCTCGTCGCAGATCTGCCGGCTGAAGTTTTCCGGGACGAAGCCCGCCCCGATTCCCTGAATCTGGTGCGGGCCGGGCCTGCCGCCCGAAAGAACCGGGGAGGCGGCGGGTTCCACGCCAACCACTTTTACCGCCGGGTTCTGCTCCTTGAGATAGCGGCCGGTGCCGCTCAGCGTCCCGCCGGTGCCGACCGCCGCAACAAAGAGGTCCACCTTCCCCTCGCTGTCGCGCCAAATTTCAGGGCCGGTGGTGCGGTAATGCGCCTCGGGATTTGCCGGGTTGTCGAACTGGCTTGGCATAAAGCTGCCGGGAGTGGACCGAAGGATCTCGCGGGCCTTCTCAATTGCGCCGCTCATCCCCCGCGCACCTTCGGTCAGCACCAGTTCGGCGCCGTATGCGGCAAGAAGCGCGCGCCGTTCCACGCTCATGGTTTCGGGCATGGTCAGAATCACATGATACCCGCGCGCCGCGGCAACCAGGGCAAGCCCCACACCGGTGTTCCCGCTGGTCGGCTCCACAATGGCGCCCCCCGGCTTAAGGACGCCCCGCCGCTCGGCGTCATCAATCAGCGCCAGCCCAACGCGGTCCTTGGCGCTGCCGCCGGGATTGAAAAATTCCACCTTGGCGACAAGACGGGCCTTCAGCGCGTGGTTTTTTTCATAGTTGGCAAGCTCCAGCAGGGGGGTATTCCCCACCAGATCTGCCACGCTTGCTGCAATCGGCTTTCTCATGATGCTCCCCCGTTTCTTATCGATATCGGTGATTATTATCCCCCCTTGCCGCGGGAATGTCAAGGCCTTCCGCCGGAGGGAAGATTGACAAGCCCGGTCCGCCGGATTACAATAATACCGAGAAAACTTATCTGTCAGGAGGAACCGTTATGGCCGGTCTTATTTCCCGCGAGCAGGCATGGGAGCTGCTCACAGCCTACAACAAGGATGCGTTTCACCTGCATCATGCTCTGGTGCTTGAAGGGGTGATGCGTTATTTCGCAAACGAGCTTGGATACGGTGCAGAGGCCGATTTCTGGAGCCGTGTCGGGCTGCTGCACGACCTCGATTTCGAGCAGTATCCGCAGGAGCACTGTGTGCGGGAGCAGCAGATCATGCGGGACGCGGGCATTGACGAGCGCCTGATCCGCGCGGTGGCCTGCCATGGCTGGCCCACCCACTGTGAGTGGGCGCCGGAACATGAGATGGAGAAGGTGCTTTACGCAGTCGATGAACTGACCGGCCTGATCGGGGCGGTTGCGCTGATGCGTCCCTCCAAAAGCGTACAGGATATGGAGCTGAAATCGGTCAAGAAAAAGTTCAAGGATAAAAAATTTGCCGCGGGATGTTCCCGCGACGTGATCGCCAAGGGCGCCGAGCTGCTCGGCTGGGAGCTGGACGACCTGATCGCCCGCACAATTTTGGCGATGCGTACCTGCGAGGAGGCCGCGGCCGCCTATTAAAACGTGCCGGAACCTTTCTCAAAGCAAAACCACGCGTAAAGACGTGGTTTGCGCCAGTGCTAAAAGTGCATCCGGCCAGCCTCATAAGAGGTTCCGAACATTTTTTATATGCAGCGCATCACTTGCGAGCGGCCCGCGGGCCGCTCGTTTTCTTTGCATTCTCCATCCTGCCTGTCCGCTCTGCCTGTCCGGTGCTGAGGGGGGCGGGAGAACGAGTGTGGGCGGGCTTTAAGAGGGCCATGGCGCCCGGTGGCGCGCGGGCGGGCTAGCCGGCGGCACCGCTGAAGCGGCAATGCCCTTGATTGGTCCCTCCATTTCTCAATGATTTGTCATTCTGCCGCACTCTTTACTGAGTCCGATGCTTGAAGCGAAAGCTCATTCATTGCCGCCGGCAGAGCCGGTGATTGGCTTTGGCACACAGCAAAACGGCACGCCGTCTTGAACGGCGTGCCGTTTTGCCTGTGGCCGGTTCGGCGCGCTATTTTGCAAAAGCCTTGAGCATCCGCACGATGTTGTCCATCGCGAAGGTGAGATTCTCCCTTGAGTGGGCACGGATGACCGAGAAATCCTGCGGCAGGCGGTTGATCGGGAAGATAGCGGTCACTCCCTCGCCATAGGCGGGTTCCACGTCGTAGTCGGCGCCGCCGACCACCGCGACCACCGGCTTTCCCTGCCTGGCCGCCCTGCGGGCCACGCCGATCACGACCTTGCCCCGCAGGCTCTGCCCATCTATTTTCCCTTCGCCGGTCAGGATCAGGTCCGCGTCCCCGATCGTCTGATCGAAACCGACGGTGTCGAGCACCGTCTCGATTCCCATCTGAAGCCGCGAGCCGAAGAACGCAATCATCCCCGCGCCCATCGCGCCCGCCGCGCCGCCGCCCGGCACCTCCGAGAGATCCATTCCCAGATCTCTCCGGATGACCTCGCAGAGATGGATCACGCCGCGGTCAAGCTCCTCGACCATCGCGGGATCGGCTCCCTTCTGCGGTCCAAAGATGTGGGAGGCGCCGGTGGGTCCGTA
>JACRTB010000012.1 GCA_014385025.1 Yanshouia hominis
AATATGAACAATCGAATAGACGCAATCTATGCAAGACAATCGGTAGACAAAAAGGACAGCATTTCCATTGAAAGCCAGATTGAGTTTTGCAAATACGAATTGAAAGGCGGGAACTGCAAAGAGTACAAGGACAAAGGGTATTCCGGGAAAAATACGGAGCGTCCACAATTCCAACAGCTTATGCGGGATATTGAAAGCGGCCTTGTGCGGAAAGTGGTGGTTTACAAGCTCGACCGCATCAGCCGTTCCATTCTCGACTTTGCGAAGATGATGGACTTCTTCCAAAAGTACGAAGTGGAGTTTGTGTCCTCTACGGAGAAGTTTGACACCTCCACCCCGATGGGGCGGGCTATGCTGAATATCTGTATCGTGTTCGCCCAGCTTGAACGGGAAACGATACAGAAGCGGGTGACGGACGCTTACTACTCCCGCAGTCAGCGGGGCTTCAAGATGGGCGGGAAAGCCCCTTACGGCTTCCATACAGAGCCGATTAAGATGGACGGTATCAACACAAAGAAGCTGGTGGTAAACCCGGACGAAGCAGCAAATATCCGGCTGATGTTTGAGATGTATGCCCAGCCCACAACCTCCTACGGGGACATTACCCGGTACTTTGCGGAACAGGGGATTTTGTTCCATGGCAAAGAGCTGATACGCCCCACGCTAGCGCAGATGTTACGCAATCCTGTCTATGTGCAGGCAGACCTTGATGTGTACGAATTTTTCAAAAGTCAAGGGACGGTCATTGTCAATGACGCTGCCGATTTTACAGGCATGAACGGCTGCTATCTGTATCAAGGGCGGGATGTGAAGCCCAGCAAAAAGAACGACTTGAAAGACCAAATGCTGGTACTGGCTCCCCATGAGGGCATTGTTCCCTCCGACATCTGGCTGACCTGCCGTAAGAAGCTGATGAACAACATGAAAATCCAGTCTGCCCGGAAAGCCACCCACACATGGCTGGCGGGAAAAATCAAGTGCGGGAACTGCGGGTATGCCCTTATGAGTATCTTCAATCCCTCCGGCAAGCAATACCTTCGCTGTACGAAACGGCTGGATAACAAGAGTTGTCCGGGGTGCGGGAAAATCATTACTTCGGAACTGGAAGCGGTTGTTTATCAGCAGATGGTAAAGAAACTGGCAAGCTACAAGACGCTGACAGGCAGAAAGAAAGCGGCAAAGGCAAACCCTAAAATTGCCGCCCTGCAAGTGGAACTTGCCCATGTGGACGGCGAGATTGAAAAACTGGTGGACAGTCTGACGGGTGCAAACAATGTCCTGCTCTCCTATGTGAATGTGAAGATAGCAGAACTGGACGGGCGCAAGCAGGAACTTCTGGCGAGGATAGCGGAACTGACGGTGGAAGCCATTAGCCCAGAACAGGTCAGCCAGATTTCCGGCTACCTCGACACATGGGACAATGTATCCTTTGACGACAAGCGGCGGGTGGTGGATTTGATGATTACCACCATAGCCGCTACAAGCGACAGCTTGAACATCACATGGAAAATCTGACGGGCGGAACCCCTCCCGTCAGACCGTTACCCTGTGTAGTCCCTTGTAAACTGTACTTTAGAGCATACAAGAACTGGATTTACGATAATCGAAATCGACCAATGCGAGAAATAATTAAAGAGTTGAATGTAAAACTAATTGGACACTATCGGTATTATGGTGTTACATGGAATTTTCGGAAGATAACAACATTCCTGCATAGAGTACAACAGTTTCTATTCAAAGCCATGAATAGGAGAGGTTGTAGACGGGCATACACATGGAATGGATTTGTGGAAATGCTCAAGTATTACCCGTTAGCAAAACCTAAAACGTACTATTGTTTATATTGAAGCGAATGTTACTATGAGGAGCCGTATGCGGGAAAGCCGCACGTACGGATCTGTGAGGGGCTAGGATTGAGAGGTCTTAGTCTACTCGACTGTCGTGCTAAAAATTCAACTGAATAATCCCAGCAAAAACCGCTGCTACATGGAAGCCAACAAACCATGCAACAGCGGTTTTTCTTTATCGTTTTTTCCTCTGGCTGATAGGCGTTCCCATTTTCTTTGATTTTTTAAGAATCCGAATCAGCCAGCGAAATTCTTCATCTGACAGATTTTTATAGTTGATACCAAGCTGCTTACAGTAAAGGACAACCAGCTTTTCATCACGGCTGCCCTTGAAATTTTCAACCGCTTCCAGATTTTCTTTCAGTTCATCGGCAACGGTGGTCTGAGGTGCACTCTCGCTGTCCTTTTTATGGGCTTCCCGAATATCCCGGATAATCAGGTTGAGGTCATCCCGTACCATGTGACTGAAATATTCATCATCACTGATATGGGCGGCTTGCAACACTTTCAAATGGGGGTCATCTTCGCCGGGGCGATACCGTTCAATGATTTCATGCCGGACGGTATCGACAAGGGCGTTGAGGTTTTGAATCTGCATGGTGGCAATCCCATCCACATAAATCTCAATGTCCGCAAGAAACTTGATAAAGTCCTTATGGGTGGCAAGTTCGCACAGCAGACGGTTGTTAATCCGACCGCTTTTCAGAAGTGCTACCATCTCATCACTCAAATGCAGCTCCCTTAATGGCGTGTTGATCTCCGCCCGGTTCTCTGTCCGGCAAAAGAGATAATCGAGGGACACCCCATAAAAATCTGCCAGCAGGATAAGGTTGCCATGATTGATTTCCTTATAGTCGTCTTTTTCATAACTGCCAAGAGCCGATTTTGAAATACCCGTTTGCTCAGCCAGTTCTTCCAGTTTTAATCCTTTGTTTAATCGTAAATCTTTTAGCCGTTCCTGTATTGTAGTAGCTCCGTTCATTGAAGCAGTTCCCCCTTTCTAACGACATTTATAACCGTTGAATTGATTATACCATATCAATTCCGCAATCGTGGAAATTTCTGATTTTTACCCCGAATTCCTACTTTGTGGACATACGGCACAGGGCACAAAAATGTTCTATGATACAGGTAGTTCATCGATGGATTATTCCAATCGAATGACCAGCCTGTGTGGGATATGCTTCCCCGGCGATGTAGTGCCATGACTTTTGGCAGGGATATGGAGGAACCCTGACCAAAACGAGCATACCAAAGGGAGCGATACGCCGCTGTGAGATTCAGGGGAGGAACGACACCGGGGAGAACTGGCGAACTGACACCGAAATGATACCGAAACACGACAATCTGATAGGGGGATAGTCTACCCTATCTCTGATACTTCGGGAGATTTTAGGCGGCTCTATGGCTGTAATTTTGCCGAAAATCGCCCCGAAACCATACACGAAAACGGGAGGAAGCGCAATATGCCGAGAATGAGCAAAAAGAGGAAGCATGAGCTTTCTTTTTACCTCAATGACCGGGGGCGTGTCACTTACAACGAATTATGCCGGAAATGCCAGCATGGGTGCAAGCAGAGCTTCCGGGCGGTTGTGATTGACTGCCCCCGTTATTTATCCAAACGAGCAAAGAAAAAGGAGGAACACACCGAATGATTTTTGAATTTATGACGATAGACACACCATTGCCGCCCTGTATGGCTTTTCCAAGAGCGTTGACAGGGTTTCCAGTCAGCAGCACCGCAAAGATCATGTACTGCCGGATGTTGGACGCTATGCTCTCCAATGGGCAGGAGGACGAGAACGGAATCCTGTTTGTCTGCTTCCCTGTCACAGCCATTGCCGCAGTCCTGTCCCGCAGCTCTATGACGGTCAAGCGTTCTTTGAATGAACTGGAAAACGCCGGACTTATCATGCGGGTGCGTCAGGGCGTTGGAGAACCAAACAGGATTTATGTGCTGATACCGGGAAAGGAGGACGCTGCCCTTGCCTGATACCTCAAAGCTGGAAAAACTCAATCGGGAGTTGGAGAAAAGCGAAAAGAAACTGCGGAAAGCCATCAATGATGAAAAGGCATTGCAGCACCAGTTAAAGCAGCTTACCCGAAAGGAACGGACGCACCGGCTCTGTACTCGTGGCGGTATGCTGGAAAGTTTTCTGCAAGAGCCGGAACGCCTGACAGATGATGATGTCATGCTGTTGTTGAAACTCATTTTTCACAGGCAGGACACGCAGGAACTATTGAAAAAACTGCTGGAACGGGAGAAGCCGGAAACCCCTTAGTTTACTAAGGGCGCAATTATACACCACCCAAAGGTTGGTGCATTGCGTTCTCCGAAGGCTCCTCGCCGGAGGGCTGTGATTTTCCGCAGTCATGGTCTGCTCCAAATCATTCAGGGGACGCTACGCTTCCCCTGCGCTGGCTTTCGCCAGCTACCCCTTTGTGGACTTGCCATCTGGGGACATCCTGCATTGCAAGCTGTTCCCAGCCGACAAGTTTCATAAAATACGCTATCTTTTCGATAGTCGATGAAGTATAATGAAGTCAGCAATAAATCAGGAATTTGAGGTCAGGACTTAAACTGGAGGTTTATATGAAAAAATATCAATGCCCTTGCTGCGGATATTTTACTTATAATATTCCGGCAAATGAAGATTGTGGGTATATTTGCCCCGTTTGTTTTTGGGAGAATGACCCTTTCATTGCTTCTGATAACGAACCAAGTGATTCTAATCATGGAATAACACTAAAAGAAGCAAAATCTAATTTCTCAAAATTCGGTGCTTGTGAAAAAGAAATGTTATGTCATGTCCGACCACCAAGAGATGATGAAAAGAAAAATTCATAGTAATGTGTAAAGGAGAGAATATCAATGGAAACTATTTACGAAAAATATATGGCACTTCCCATAGATAAAGGACTTTTATGTTTAGAGAATGGAGATATTACAGAACCATATTTTTGTTATCCTGTCAATGCAAAGCCAATCGGTTTTGAAGGGTGTATTCTGTATTGCTTTTTGCCGGAATATGGAGAAATGGTATTTGCTTGTAATCCAGAAAGTTGTGCAGACCAAAATGTGTATCCGTTGGCAGCAACTTTTGAAGATTTTATCCGTTTAATTTTGGCTTGCGGTACCGCTAATCCAGTGGAGCAAATCGTTTGGATGGATAAGAATAAATTTGAAGAGCATATGGCGAGTGAAGAAAAAACATTGACTGATGAACAGAAAGTTGCAGTACAACAGCTTCAGCGTGAATTAAGTTTGTTACCAATAGAAAACCCGTTTGAATATGTCAAATCTATTCAAAAAGACTTTGATGGTAGTAAAATACAATACAGTGATGAATACTATGAAGTTACCGGCATAGAGAACCCTAAAGGAACCACACCCGATAAGCATTTAGTTGAATTTGAGCCTGTCGTTTTTGAAATTAACTGTAAATACGATAGAAACTGATAGCTTTCGGTTTGTTATTTCCCACACATCGGTTCAACTCGCCCCGAACTTTTACAACTAAATACCCGCCGCCCATACAGCGGCACACCGAGCAGGAAATCTGAAAAAAGGTCTCCTGCTTTTTTTCTGCCCAAAATGAGGTGGTAAAACGCCACCCCATCCACCAACTACCGAAAGGAGGGACACGAAATGCCCTGTCCACACAATGAAATCACGATTGTGCAGCGCAGCCAGCGGCAGTCTGCGGTTGCTGCCGCTGCTTACCAGAGCGGCGAAAAGCTGTTCTGTGAATACGACCAGGAAGTGAAGCACTACCCGGAAAAGCGTGGTATCGTCCACAATGAAATCCTGCTTCCGGAAAATGCCCCACCAGAGTATGCAGACCGCAATACCTTATGGAACGCCGCCGAAGCGGTGGAAAAGCAATGGAACTCCCAGCTTGCAAGGCGGTGGGTGCTGACCATCCCCAGAGAGATACCGCCCGACCAGTACGCTGTCCTTGTCCGGGAGTTTTGTGAACAGCAGTTTGTTTCCAAAGGGATGATTGTTGACTTTGCCATCCATGACCCCCACCCGCCGGGACACAATCCCCACGCCCATGTCTTACTCACTATGAGGGCAATGGACGAACATGGGAAATGGCTTCCCAAGAGCCGCAAGGTTTATGACTTTGACGAAAACGGGGAACGGATAAAGCTACTATCCGGCAGGTGGAAAAGCCACAAGGAGGATACGGTTGACTGGAACGACCAGAAGTATTGTGAAATCTGGCGGCATGAATGGGAGGTCATCCAGAACCGCTATCTGGAAGCCAATGACCGCCCGGAGCGTGTGGACTTGCGTTCCTATGCCAGACAGGGGCTTCATATAGTCCCCACTGTCCATGAGGGGGCTGCTGTCCGGCAGATGGAAAAGCGTGGTATCCAGACGAATATCGGAAACCTGAACCGGGAAATCAGAGCCGCCAACAGTCTGATGAAGTCCATCCGGCAGCTTATCCAAAACCTCAAAGGCTGGATTACCGAGCTGGGAGAAAAACGGAAAGAGCTGCTTGCACAAAAAGCGGCGGAGGAAGCGACACTTCTTCCCAATCTGCTGATGAAGTACATGGAGATACGAAAGGAAGAACGGAAGGACTGGACGAGGGCTGGACAGAACCGGGGGACTTCACAGGACTTAAAGGCAGTCAGCGAAGCCCTGTCCTATCTCCGGCAAAAGGGACTTTCCACTGTGGAAGACTTAGAAGCGTTTCTGGAATCTTCCGGGAAATCAGCCGCAGATTACCGCAATCAGATGAAGCCAAAGGAAGCCCGCAGCAAAGTGATTGACGGGATTCTTGCCAGCCGGACAGACTGCAAGGAATGTAAGCCTGTCTATGAGAAGTACCAGAAGATATTTTTCAAGAAAACAAAGGAGAAATTCAAACAGGAACACCCGGAGGTTGCCCGGTATGCGAAAGCCGCCTCCTACCTTGCCAAGCACCCGGACGATAAGGACAGTACCCAAAAGGAGCTGCAAGAGGAGCAGGAAACGCTTCTGGAAGAAATTGCAGCCCTGAAAACACCGCTGACCGAGGTACAGGAGGATTTGAAGAAGCTGCGGGACATTCGCTACTGGGTACGGAAAGCCACCCCCGGCACAGAAGAAAGCAAAGAGCCGCCCAAGAAACAGCCTATCAAAGAAGTCTTGCAGGATAAGGCTGACGAGAAAAAAGCACAAAGAACTGTCCCGGCACAGACGAAACACAAACAACAGGATATGGAACTTTAACAGGCACTTGCCATTTTCAATCAGAGAATGTCAGGTGCTTTTCTTATTTTCAAGGAGGGATAGATTTGAATGTATTTGAAGCTGTGAAGCAGTCCGTCACAACAAGACAGGCTGCGGAGCATTATGGAATCCATGCAGGGCGGAACGGGATGGCTTGCTGCCCGTTTCATCACGATAAAACCCCAAGCATGAAGCTGGATCGGCGTTACCACTGCTTCGGCTGCGGTGCGGATGGGGATGTGATTGATTTTGCCGCCGCCCTGTATGGGCTGGGAAAGAAAGAAGCCGCCGTACAACTGGCACAGGACTTCGGGCTTTCCTATGAGGACTGGAAACCGCCGGGAAAGGCAAAAAAGCCCAAGCCCCGGCAGAAATCCCCGGAGGAACAGTTTCAAGAAGCAAAGAACCGCTGTTTCCGTATTCTTGCCGATTATCTCCACTTGCTTATGGCATGGAGAACGGAATATGCCCCGCACTCCCCAGAGGAAGCCTTTCATCCCCGGTTTGTGGAAGCCTTACAAAAGCAAGCCCATGTGGAATATCTGCTGGATGTGCTGCTGTTCGGGGAGACAGAGGAAAAAGCGGCTTTGATTGCGGACTACGGAAAGGATGTGATACAGCTTGAACAGCGAATGGCAGAGCTTGCAGCCGCAGACGCAGCAAGAACTAAAAAACACCATGAACGCCATGCAGCCGCCCCAGAGCATTGAGGAAATCAAGGCGGGGCTGGAAACCACCGAGAAAGGCGGTGTCCGCCAGAGCATACGGAACTGCCTGACCGTATTCCAGCGTGACCCTCTGCTTTCCGGGGCTATCGCATACAACATCCTGACCGACCGCAAGGACATCATAAAGCCCATCGGTTTTCACAGAGAAAGCACAGCCCTGAACGATACGGATATGAAGTATCTGCTTCTCTATCTGGAAGAAACCTATGGGCTTACCAATGAGAAAAAGATTGATAATGCCATCGGGATTGTGGCGAATGAAAACAAGTACCATCCCATCCGGGACTACCTAAGTGCCCTTGTGTGGGACGGGACAGAACGAATCCGTTTCTGTCTGCGGCACTTTCTGGGGGCTGACGCAGACGATTACACCTATGAAGCGTTGAAGCTGTTCCTGCTGGGTGCAATCTCACGAGCCTTTCAGCCGGGGTGCAAGTTTGAAATCATGCTTTGTCTGGTAGGCGGTCAGGGGGCTGGAAAGTCCACCTTCTTCCGTCTGCTGGCAGTCCGGGACGAGTGGTTCTCCGATGATTTGCGGAAGCTGGACGATGACAATGTGTACCGTAAGCTGCAAGGTCACTGGATTATCGAAATGTCGGAAATGATGGCAACCGCAAACGCCAAGAGCATTGAGGAAATCAAGTCATTTTTAAGCCGACAGAAAGAGGTTTACAAGATACCCTATGAAACCCACCCAGCAGACC
Source organism: Yanshouia hominis (assembly GCA_014385025.1). Classification (GTDB taxonomy): domain Bacteria; phylum Bacillota; class Clostridia; order Oscillospirales; family Ruminococcaceae; genus Yanshouia; species Yanshouia hominis. The sequence goes on from JACRTB010000012.1 coordinate 8,510, forward strand.
GCCCCCGTCAGTGCGTGTTTGGCGGCACTTCCAATGCCCTTGACTTCCTGCCCCTTGACCGTTCCGGCAACCGCCGCTTTATCCCCGTCATGGTGTACCCGGAGCAAGCCGAGGTTCACATTTTGGAGGACGAAGCCGCTTCCAGAGCCTATATCGAGCAGATGTGGGCAGAAGCGATGGAAATTTACAGAAGCGGCAGGTTCAAGCTGGCTTTCAGCCCTGCCATGCAGCGGTATCTCAAAGAACACCAGCGGGATTTTATGCCGGAGGACACCAAAGCCGGGATGATACAGGCGTATCTTGATAAGTACACCGGGAGCATGGTCTGCTCCAAGCAGCTCTATAAGGAAGCCTTGAACCATGCCTTTGACGAGCCGAAGCAATGGGAAATCCGGGAAATCAACGAGATTATGAACCAGTGCATTTCTGGCTGGCGGTACTTCCCGAACCCAAGAATGTTTTCCGAATATGGCAGACAAAAGGGCTGGGAGCGTGAAAACCCGGCAACGGACTCCGGCAACCCGTCTGAAAAAACGATGGACGATTTTGTGGAGGTCACAGAACAGATGGAGCTTCCGTTCTGAAAATGGCAGCCCGTTGCACCCCCTGTTGCTATCCCGTTGCCGAGCCGGTTGCCGGGGAAAATCCCGAAACTATCGGCTTTTCTCCCCTATGACAACCAAAACAACAGAAAAATAAAAGAAAAGTATAAATAGTAACCATCGCCAGATTGAGATTGTTTGCAAGGTCTTTTGAAGCCCGTTGCCGGACTTCGTTGCCGACACCCTCTGTCTGGCTATTTTCATGTATGGAGGATAACTGCCTATGGCAAAAAACAAAACAGAGATTCATGTTACAACGGTATTTGACGGGGAACTGGACGCAACCGATGTGTTCGTCAGCCTGATTTCCCAGAAATACGGTAAGACAAATACGAAAGAATATCTTGCTAAAAGGAAAGATATGAGCTATAATGAAGATGAGGTTCAAAAGAGCCAGATACCGTCTGGATTGTGTGGGTAAATGGCTATGATGAACGAAATGGAATACAGAACAATCGGTTCGGCACTTGCCGGAGGGTATCGTGCAGCGGTCTATTGCAGGCTGTCAAAGGACGATGACCTGCAAGGCGAAAGTGCCAGTATCGCAAACCAGCGTGATATGCTGGAAAAATACTGCGAAAAGCAGGGATGGGAGGTTGTGGCAGTCTATCAGGACGATGGCTTCACAGGTCTTAATATGGAGCGTCCTGATTTACAGAGAATGTTGAGAGCCATTGAGCGCAGGCAAATCAACCTTGTCATCACGAAAGACCTCAGCCGACTGGGGCGTAACTATCTGCAAACCGGGCATTTGATTGAGGACTTTTTCCCAAGAAACGGTGTTCGCTATATCGCCATGAATGACGGTATCGACACCCTGCGGGATAACAACGATATTGCCCCGTTCAAGAATATCCTGAACGAGATGTACAGCAAGGATATTTCCAAGAAAGTCCATTCCTCTTATCTTCTGAAAGCGCAGAAAGGACAGTTTACCGGGTGTCTTGCCCCCTTTGGGTATCGGAAAGACCCAGAGGACAGAAACCATCTGCTCATTGACGAGGAAACCGCCCCGATTGTGCGGCTGATTTTCGGATATGCTCTGAACGGTCATGGTCCGAACTATATCCGCAGACGGCTGGAGGAAGAAAAAATCCCCTGCCCCACATGGTGGAACCGGGAACGGGGGCTTCGCAATACCCGCACCAAATGGGAAAAGAAAGACCCAGAAAACGGACGGTATATGTGGGACTTCTCCGTTATCAAAGACCTCTTGATGAATCCCGTCTACACCGGGGCGATTGCTTCCCAGAAAAAAGACTACCGTTTCAAAATCGGCACGATTGGAGAAAAGAAGCCGGAGGACTGGATTGTGGTGGAGGGACAGCATGAACCGCTGATTGACCGCATGAGCTTTGACATTGTGCAGAACAAGCTGAAATCCCGCCAGCGTCCGGGGCAGACCAATGAAATCAGCCTGTTTGCCGGACTGATAAAATGCGGCGAGTGTGGGAAGTCGCTGACGATACGCTACACAAACGCAAAACATCCCCAGCAGATTTATTCCTGCAAGACCTACAATGCCTTTGGAAAGAACCACTGCACCCAGCACCGGATTGACTATGACACCCTTTACAGCCATGTGCTGCGGAAAATCCGGGAATGTGCCAGAGCTGCCCTGATGGACGGGAAAGCGGTTGCCGACCGCCTGACTAATACCTGTGAAGCCGAGCAGCGGGAACAGCGGGAAGCAATGGAACGCTCCCTTACAAGGGACGAGGAACGGATTGAGGTTCTGGATAAAATGGTCATGCGGCTTTATGAGGATATGATTGCAGGGCGTATCAGTGAGCAGAATTTCAACACCATGCTGGAAAAGACACAGACCGAGCAAGCGGAGCTTAAAGCAAAAGTGTCCGAGGGCAGAAAGCGGCTGTCCGATGAAGTCCAGCTTGCCAATGACGCAAAACAATGGGTGGAAGCCATTCAGGAATACGCCAATATCACAGAGCTGGACGCAGCCACCCTCAACCGCTTAATCAAAGAAATCGTCGTGCATGAGCGCATTGACGAAGATAAAACAAGACACATTTCTATCGAAATTCATTTTAATCTCAAACCCATCCCAGAGGTGGAACAGGTCACTGCCTGACCTGTCCCGCCGGGACGGTTCTCTTAAAAACACCATATAGATTTTTTGTACGCCGCCGCCCGCCATCGAGCAGAGTTTTTACACCTAATTGGGGATAAAACAGCTCATGGCGGGCGGCGGCATCATCGTGCTGGGCACCACCCTGATCCCCCTGCTCTCCACCCTGTTTAGCTAACGGCCTATGGGTATTCTCACCGACTGGATCACAGAATGGCTCAAGGGGCTGCTGATCGAGGGCATCATGGGCAACCTGGAAGGGCTCTTTGATACGGTAAATGTCCGAGTCGGAGAGATTGCGGTACAAGTGGGGACTACCCCGGCGGCATGGCACGCCGGGGTTTTCTCCCTCATACGGCAGCTTTCCGAAACGGTGATCCTGCCGGTTGCCGGGCTGATCCTGACCTTCGTTGCAACCTACGAGCTCATTCAGATGATCCTGGAAAAGAACAATATGCACGAGTTTGATGTGGCGAATATCTACAAGTGGGTATTCAAAACCGCCTGCGCCATCCTCATTCTCTCCAACACCTTCGCTATCGTCAACGCGGTTTTTGATGTCTCCCAAAGCGTGATTGCACAGTCGGCGGGGCTAATCCAGGGCTCCACGGACATTACGCCGGATATGCTGGCCGGGCTGCAGGCGACTCTGGAGGGCATGGAGCTGGGGCCCCTGCTGGGGCTGTTCATGCAGTCTCTGATTATCGGCTTCACGATGGACGCGCTGGGCATCGTCATCTTCGTGCTGGTGTACGGCAGGATGCTGGAAATCTATATGCTGACCAGTTTAGCGCCCATCCCCGTGGCGACCCTCTCCAACCGGGAGCTGGGGAGCATGGGACAAAACTATCTCAAATCCCTGTTCGCGGTGGGCTTCCAGGGCCTGCTAATCTTGATTTGCGTGGCGATTTACGCGGTGCTCATTCAGGGCATCGCCACGGGCGGCGACCCCATCGGGGCCGTGTGGGGAACTATCGGCTACACGGTTTTGCTCTGCTTCATGCTGTTCAAGACGGGGAGTATTTCAAAAAGCATCTTCGGCGCCCATTGATATAAGAAAGGAAATGATCTATGGCGAATACAAAGACAGCGGCGACAACGGCCCCTGTTTTGGATGAGGCGGCAGAGCTGCGCCGCTTGCTTTTGGAGGCTCCTATCGCGGAGCTGGCGGAAAATCAGGGTATCAGCATTGACGAGGCGGTGCGGCTCCGGGTGGAGCAGTCAGTGGCGGCGGCTACCGCGCCCCAGGTGTCGGTGCGGCCCATCGAGCCCCAGGGTAAGCTGATCGGTTTTGCCAGTGTGAATTTTGGCGGCGTGGTGGTGGACGACTTCAAAGTGGTGAACGGCAAGAACGGCGTGTTCCTGGGTGCGCCCAGCAAGCCCGACCCCACCACTCGGAGCGGCTACCGCTCCACGGCGCGAGTGACGGATCGGGGGCTCCAGGAGCAACTGGACGCGGCGGCGGTGGAGGCATACGGTGCGGCGGTAGATAAGCTGATTGCCCGTGCCGAGGCGGTGCGTCCGGCTCCCATCCGGGAGCAAATGGTGAAAGCGGCGGAGGCGGCGGCCAAGGAGAACGCCGGACGGAGCGCATCTGCCAAGGGGAAGGAGGTGCGGGATGGCAGATAGCCCTACTTCTGGCCAGTGTGGCCAGAGCTTTGCCCCGGACGGGCGGCCCCTGGCCCCTGACGGTTTGTTCCTCATGGACGGGATCGAGGGGCTGCGCGCCCTGCCCCGTCATTCGGTGGATATGCTCTTGACCGATCCGCCCTACGGCACCACCCAGAATTACTGGGACGTGCCCCTGCCGCTCCCGGAGCTGTGGGAGGCGGTGCGCTGGGCGGTGAAGCCGGAGGGCGCGGTGCTCCTGTTTGCGCAGTGCCCCTATGACAAGGTGCTGGGCGCGTCCAACCTCCCCATGCTCCGCTATGAATGGGTGTGGTACAAGAGCCGCTGCACCGGCTTTCTCAACGCCCGCCGGGCCCCGCTGAAAAAGTCGGAGAACATTCTTGTGTTCTACCGCAAGGCCCCGGCCTACTATCCGCAGTTTGAGCAAGGGGAGCCCTATAAGAAAATCCAGACCAATAGCGGCCAGAGCCCGAACTACGGAAAGTTTACCCGATCCGGGAGCGGCTCTGAGGACGGACGGCGCTTTCCGGGAAACGTGCTGGCCTTCCCCTGCGTGACAAGAACCATCCACCCGACGCAAAAGCCGGTAGAGCTTTGCGAGTACCTGATTAAGACCTACACCCGCGAGGGCCAGGTGGTGGCGGACATCTGCGCGGGGAGCGGCACCACGGCGGTGGCGGCGCTGAACACGGGCCGCCGCTTCATCTGTTTTGAAAACGCCCCGGCCTTTTTCGGCCCCGCCGTGGAGCGGCTGGAGCAGGCGCGGCTGGCCGTGGCGGACGGCGTGAAAGGAGTGTAACTATCGGTAAATATTCCATCATCTACGCCGATCCCCCCTGGCGCTATGCCCAAAAGGGCTTGCAGGGGGCGGCGGAAAAGCATTACCCCACAATGGGAATTGACGAGCTATGCGCGTTGCCCGTGGCTGATCTGGCGGCCCCGGACTGTGCGCTTTTTTTGTGGGCGACTTTCCCGCAGCTCCCGGAGGCCCTGCGGCTGATCCGGGCCTGGGGCTTTGCCTACAAGAGCGCCGCCTTTGTGTGGCTGAAAAAGAACCGCAAGGCAGATAGCTGGTTTTATGGGCTGGGCTTCTGGACGCGCTCAAATTGCGAGGTCTGCCTGCTGGCGACGCGGGGGCACCCCAAGCGACAGGCGGCCAACGTCCACCAGTTTATCATTTCGCCCATCGAGGCCCACAGCAAAAAGCCGGATGAGGCCAGGGACAAGATCGTGGCCCTGCTGGGCGACCTGCCCCGCGTGGAGCTCTTTGCCCGGCAAGTGACCCCCGGCTGGGACGTGTGGGGCAACGAGGTGGAGCCCACCGTTCCGCACTTCTGGTCAGGCTGGCCAGAGGTGGGCGGAGCCGGAGAGGAGGTGCGGCATGGCCTATGTGAACGTCCCCAATGACCTCTCCAAAATCAAGACCAAGCTGGCCCTGAACCTGACCCGCCGCCAGCTCGTCTGCTTCGGCGGCGCGGCCCTGGTGGGCATCCCGTCCTTCCTGCTGACCCGGAGCGCCATCGGCAACACCGGGGCTATGTTCCTGATGCTGGCCGTCATGCTCCCGGCCTTTTTCATGGCGATGTATGAGCGGGATGGCCAGCCCTTTGAAAAGGTGGTGCGGAACATCGTCCGGGCCCGTTTCCTGCGGCCCGGCCCCCGGCCCTATCGGACGGCGAATATGTACGCGCCATTCACAGGAAAGGAGGAACCGATTGACCAAAAGCAAGCCCACGGCAAAGCGCGGCCCCGCAAGGGGTAAAGGGCGGGCGGCCCTCTCCGCCCAGCAGACCATCCCCTATGTGGAAATGCTCAAAGACGGCGTTTGCAAGGTGCGGGACGGCTACTACACCAAGACCATCGCCTATGAGGACATCAACTATTCCGTGGCAAGCACCGAGGATCAGGCCGCCATCTTCGACGGCTGGTGCGGCTTTCTCAATTACTTTGACGCGGCGCTGCCCTTCCAGCTCTCCTTTGTCAATCACCGTTCCCGAGGCGGGAGCCGCTACAAGGTGAATATCCCCATGGCCCACGATGCCTTTGACAGCATCCGGGGCGAATACACCGAAATGCTGAAACGGCAAGTGGCCCGGAGCAACAACGGGATTGAACGCTTCAAGTACATCACCTTCGGCGTACCCACCGCCGACCTCGCCGCCGCCCGGCCCCGGCTGGAGCGGGTAGAGGCGGACATTCTGAGCAACTTCAAGCGCCTGGGGGTACACGCCCATGCCCTGAACGGGCGGGAGCGGCTGGAGGCACTCCACGGCCAGCTCCATCCGGGGGGCCGGGAGCCCTTTCACTTCTCTTGGGAGGACATCCCCCGCACGGGTATGGGGACAAAGGATTTCATCGCCCCGGACAGCTTCGACTTCACCCAATCCCGCACGTTCCGGGTGGGCCGGGCCTGGGGGGCCGCCTCCTATCTGCAAATCCTGGCCTCCGAGCTCTCCGACAAGCTCCTGCTGGAAATGCTGGAACTGGACGCGGAAATGACCGTGACCCTCCACGTTCAAACCGTGGATCAGACCCGCGCCATTAAAACGGTAAAGGGCAAGATCAGCGATATTGACAAGATGAAGGTGGAGGAGCAGCGCAAGGCCACCCGGAGCGGCTACGACCCGGATATTCTGCCGCCCGACCTCATCACCTACTCCAAGGACGCGGCGGCGCTCCTGGCAGATCTGCAATCCAGGAATGAGCGGATGTTTCTGCTCACGTTCCTGGTGCTCAATCTGGCCCCCACGCGGGAGAAGCTGGAGAACGACGTGTTTACCCTCTCCGGCATCGCCCAAAAGCACAACTGCTCCTTGCGGCGGCTGGACTGGCAGCAGGAGCAAGGCTATATGTCCTCCCTGCCCCTGGGGGACAACACCATCGAGATACAGCGGGGCATGACCACCAGTTCCACCGCGATCTTCGTGCCCTTTATGACAAAGGAGCTGCGCATGGGCGGCCAGTCTCTCTACTACGGGATGAACGCTCTATCCGGCAACGTGATCATGGCCGACCGGAAGCAGCTCAAAAATCCCAACGGGCTTTTCCTGGGCACCCCAGGAAGCGGCAAGAGCTTCGCCGCCAAGCGGGAGATCGTCAACGTCTTTCTCACCATGCCGGAGGACGATATTGTGATCGCAGACCCGGAGGGGGAATATTACCCCCTTGTCCACCGCCTGGGCGGACAGGTGGTGAAGCTCACCCCCTCGGCGGGCTCCGGCACCTACATCAATCCCATGGACATCAACCCGGATTATGCCGACGACGAGGACCCCCTATCACTGAAAAGCGACTTTATCCTGAGCTTGTGTGAGCTGATCGTGGGGGGCCGGTTCGGGCTGGCCCCGGTGGAGAAAACCGTGATTGACCGGGCGGTGCGCAGCGTCTACCGCCCCTATCTGGCAGACCCGGCCCCGGAGCGGATGCCCATTCTCCAGGACTTGTACGAGGAACTGCTCAAACAGCCGGAGCCCGAGGCCCGGCGCGTGGCCTCCGCCCTGGAGCTCTATTGCACCGGCTCCCTCAACCTCTTTAACCACAGGACGAATGTGGAGGTAAGTAACCGCCTGCTGTGCTACGACATCAAATCCCTGGGGAAGATGCTCAAAAAGATCGGCCTGCTCATTCTTACCGATCAGATATGGGGGCGGGTGACGGCCAACCGGGACAGGCACAAGGCGACGTGGGTATATCAAGATGAGTTCCATGTGCTTCTGGCCGATCCCCAGGTGGGGGCTTACAGCGTCGAGATTTTCCGGCGCTTCCGCAAATGGGGGGCAATCCCCAGCGGCATTACCCAAAACGTGAAAAGCCTGTTGGAGAGCAGCGAGATTGAGTCCATCTTCGGCAACTGCGATTTCCTCTATATGCTCTCCCAGGCCGCCGGGGATCGGGAGGTGCTGGCCAGTCACCTGGGGATTTCGCCCCACCAGCTCTCCTACGTCACCCACTCCGGCTCCGGCGAGGGCCTGCTGTTCTACGGCGATACCACCATTCCCTTTGTGGATCGGTTCCCCAAGGACACCGAGCTTTACGCCCTGCTGACCACCAAGCCGGAGGAGAAGGCCAATGAACGAAAAGAGGAATGAGGCTACTTCTGACAAGAGGGGCCCCCGCAAAATCAACGATTTTGTGGGGAGAGGAGGCGCAACGGAGCGGGCGGACTTCTGGCCAGAATGGCCAGAAGGAGCAGAGCGGAGTTTGTGCCGACGAGGCCAGAAGCTCCGGCAGGACAGTGAACGCGCCCGCCCCTCCGACCGGCTGCGGGAAAAGCCGGGCCGCCCTCCGCAGGAGGAGGGGCCCGGCGCTCCCGGCTGGAAAAAGGGGCGATACCGGCGCGGGGCCGGGCCGGAGGAACAGGCTGCCGGGGAGGCCCCCGGTGGCGGGGCTCCCGGCGCTGAGGCCGGGGGGCCCGATCCCCCTGGAGGCCAGGACAAGGACGCGGCCCGGCTGGACAAGTCAAAGCGCCGCATGGAACAGCGCGGCGAGAAGCTGGGGGCGGCCCGTAAAAAGCTGGCGAACCAAAAGCCGCCCAAACGCCCCGGCCCCGTCAAACGGGTGGGCCGGGCGGCGGGGCGCGGGGTACATGGCTATGTCCACGGCAAGCTCTTTCAGGTGGAGCAGGAGAACGTGGGCACCGAGGGGGCCCACCGCTCCGAGCTGGTGGGCGAGGCCGCTGCGCGTGGCGGGACACGGCTTGTCAAAAAGGCTGTGCGCACCCATCCGGCGCGGGCCGCCCGCCGGGCCGAGTCCAGCTATATCAAGGCCCAGGCCGACTATCAGGCCCGCAAGCTGGGTCAAGAGCACCCGGAGGCTATGAAAAACGCCCTCTCCCGCCAGTGGTACAAGCACAAGCTGAAACGGGAGTATCAGAAAAAGGCGCGGGAGGCGGCCAAACAGAGCGCCAAGGCTGCCGGAAAAACCACCGCCGCCACGGGCCGGGCCGTGGCGGGCTTCGTCAAGCGGCATCCCGTGGGGGCGCTGATCCTGGTGGCCTGCGTCCTGCTTCTGCTCATTCTGCAGTCCTGTATGTCGCAGATCGTGTCCCTGGGCAACGCCACCGTGGGCGCGGTGGCCGCCAGCACCTACCCCGCCGAGGATGGGGATATGCTGGGGGCCGAGGCCGCCTATTGCACGTTGGAGGCCGAGCTCCAAAATTACCTGGACACCTATGAAAGCACCCACAGCTATGACGAGTACCACTACGACCTGGACGACATCGAGCACGATCCCTATGTGCTGATCTCCATTCTCTCCGCGCTCCATGAGGGGGCCTGGACGGTGGACGAGGTACAGGGCACCCTGCAAATGCTCTTTGACCGCCAGTACCTACTCACCGAGGATGTGGTGGTAGAGCGGCGCTACTACATCGAAACCGATACCTGGACGGACGAGGACGGCCACACCCACCACGACAGCTACCGGGTGTACTACGATTATTTTATCTGCACCGTGACCCTCTCCAACGAAAACCTGTCCCATCTGCCCATCTACATCATGGGCGAGGAGGCGCTCTCCCGGTACGCCCTCTTTATGGCGACCCTGGGCAACCGGCCCGACCTGTTCCCCGGTTCCGGCTACGTGGACAAGTACACCAACCCGCCCCCGGAGTACGAGGTGCCGGAGGCATATCTGGCCGACGAGCGGTTTGCCGCCATTCTGACCGAGGCGGAAAAGTACCTGGGCTATCCCTATGTGTGGGGTGGCTACTGCCCCAGCACATCCTTTGATTGCTCCGGCTTTGTGTCGTGGGTGATCAATCACAGCGGCTGGGACGTGGGCCGCCTGGGGGCGACCAGCCTATACAACATCTGCACCCCCGTTTCCACCCCCCGGCCCGGCGACCTGGTATTTTTTACGGGCACCTATGACACGGCGGGCTGTTCCCACTGTGGTATCTATGTGGGCGACGGGATCATGCTCCACTGTGGCGACCCCATTCAATATTCCAACCTGAACAGCAGCTATTGGCAGGCTCATTTCTTCGCCTACGGGCGTTTACCATGATTGGAGGTTTTACATGGCGACAAGCAAAAGCGCGAAAATCCAGGCCGAGATGGAAAAAGTCAAGGCCAAGATCAGCGAGGCCCAGGCCCGGCTGAAAGAATTAGAACAGAAGCACCGGGAGGCGGAAAACGAGGAGATCGTGGACATCGTGCGGGGCATGAGCGTCCCCCTGGACGAGCTGCCCCTCCTGCTCCAGAAGCTCCGGGGCACTTCTGGTCAGGCTGGCCAGAAGTCCGCCCCTGCGGGAGAGGAGGCGGCGGAATGAAAAAGGCGCGGCTGATCGCGGCGGCCCTCTGCGCCGTCCTGTTGCTCTGCGGCTTCACCGTCCCGGCCTATGCCTACTCTGACGAGGGCGGCACCGGGGGCGCTGATCTGTGGGAGGGGCTCGACCCTGCGGAAACGGCCCCGGCCCCCTCCCCGGAGCCGGAGCAAAAGCCCTTCACCCCCTCCGGCACGGGTACGGTGGTGGACAACGCCACCGACCAGGAGGGCAAGGAGTTTTTCACCATCACCACGCCGGACGAGTCCGTGTTCTATCTGGTCATAGACCGCCAGCGCGGGAGCGAAAATGTGTACTTTCTGAACGCCGTCACCCTGGCCGACCTCGCGGCCCTGGCGGAGAGCGCCGGGGAGGAGCTCCCCGGCACCCTTGTCCCGGCACCGACACCCGCGCCCGATCCTGACCCTGACCCTGAGCCGTCCCCGGAGCCGGAGCCCGAGGCCGGGGCCAAGGGCAGCGCCGCCCCCCTCCTGCTGGGGCTGGCCGTGGTACTGATCGGCGGCGGGGCCGGATGGTACTTCAAGATTTACCGCCCCAAGCACCAGAAAGCCCCGGAGCCGGAGGAGGACTACGACGTGCCCGATCCCTACGAGGACGGCGACCCCTGGGACGAGGACGGCAGCGGCGACGGGGAGCGGTCGGAATGAGCCGGGAACTGACCCGCGAGGAAAAGGCGGCGATCCGAAAGCTGGTGACTTCCATGTGCGCCAACTATGACCGGGGCTATGGCTGCCTGCCCCTGGATTGTGAATGTTATATGCTGGGCAAATGCTACACCGGGGCGCTGTGCCGCTACTTCCGGGAGGCCGTCCTCCCCCTCGATCCGGCGCTGGAGGCGGCCCTCTGCTCTGAGGGCCCGCCCCCGGATTTCAAGCCCTGCCCCGTCTGCGGCGGGCCCGTCCCCATGGACGGACGGCAGGCGTACTGCTCCCAGCGTTGCGCCCAGGCCGCCCGGCGCAGACAAAAGCGGGATTTCATGCGGAAAACAAGGAGCCGGACTGTGGACAATTAGGCCCCTGAAAATCCGCTTGTATCAAGGCTTTCCAGGGGCGCTGACAGGGCGAGCCGTATGATTTCACGGCCCGCCCCGGTTTTGCCCCGATGCTGTCCACATTTTGAAGGGAGGAGTTTATGCCCAAATACTACCCCATAGACGAAACAGCGGCCCGGCGGGCAAAAGATGTCAATAGCTTTTCCGACTACGTTCCCGGCTCCGCCACCGCCTCATACCGGGCGATGGTGGATGAGGCGTATGCGCTGGGGGAGGCGCAAAAGGCCCGCGTCGATCCCATGTACCATGAGAAAATCGACGGGCTTCTTGACCGCTATGCCCGCAAGCTGGCGGAGAACATCAACCAGGGCAACGCCATCGACGCCCGTGTGCCCTCCGTCCTGATCGCCGGGCCCGCCAATTTCCCGGTGCGGCAGAAGGAAAAGCAGAACGCCGCCCGTGACCGCAATATGGGCGAATACGCGGAAATTGCGGGCCTGCTGGATAAGGTACGCTCCACGGGCATGGGCGGGATCAGCGCCGACGATGACCGGGCCGTGGAGAAGCTGGAAAAGAAGCTGGCCGATCTGGAGGCGGAGCAGGAGAGCATGAAAAGCATTAACGCCTATTTCCGCAAGCACAAGACGCTGGACGGCTGCCCGGATTTGACCTTTGAGCAGGCGGAACAGTTGAAAGCGTCCATGTCCCGCGACTGGCGGAAAGACCCGGCGCCCTATCCGTCCTACTGGCTGTCCAACAACAACGCCAACATCCGGCGCGTGCGCCAGCGCATCGACGATTTGAAAAGCCGCAGCGAGTTTGTGGGCTGGACGTTCCCCGGCGGCGAGGCCAAGATCAACGAGGGGGAAAACCGCCTGCAACTGATTTTTGAGGGCAAACCCCCGGAGGATCAGCGGCGGGAACTGAAAAGCGGCGGCTTTCGGTGGGCCCCCAGCCAGGGCGCGTGGCAGCGCCAGCTCACCCGCGAGGCCATCCGTGCGGCGGCCCGGATCGACTTTCTCCGGCCCGAGGGCGGCGAGAGCCCTCTCCAGCTCCAGCCGTTTACCCGGAGAGCAGAAAAGGATATGACACGATAAGGAGGCGCTATGGATAAAAACCAAGGCTATGCCATTCTGAAGGCCGTTATGCTGGAAAACGGCAGGGGCTTTGCGCTGGGGGAAAACCCCGCCGCCCCGTCCCCCTATGTGACCTGGGCCTGTTATGACGATAAAAAGGGCCAGCGGCAGTATGAGTGGGGGCACTACGGCAGCGATCTGGCCGCTATGGAACAGGATTTGACTGACCGGGTACAGGACTATCAGCGGCTCTATCATGTCGAGGCCGTGGGGATCGAGGCCCCTGGCCTTTATAAGTATTACTCCACCCAGCGCCCCGTGGACATCGGCACATTTCCGAAGCCGCCCCACAACGCCCCGGATGAGATCGTCAACTACGATCAGCGCGTCCCCGTGGAGGGCGGCGCGTTTCTGGCGTGGGGCCATCTGACCTACACCAAGCCGCTGACTGAAAAGCAGATGGCGGACTACGAGCTGCGCCCATCCCCTCAAAATCCTGACCTGCGGAAACGTATTGCAGAGCAGGCGCAAATCGTGGGGAAATGGGAAGATGAAGAAAAGCGCCCCGAGTGGCAGCGCATTACCCAATGGGACGCCGATCAAGGAGCCTATGCCGCCCTCGACACTACACCCCCGGAGCAGTTATCCTATTGTGTGAGGCTGATTGAAGCGCAGCGGGCCGCCCGCAAGCGCCAGCCGCCCATCGCGGAGCAGCTCAAAGAGGCCGGGCGGCTGGCCCAGGAGAACCGGGGGCAGCCGGGCCCCAAAAAGGATGCCCCCGACCGGGGCGACAGATAGGAGGCACTATGGAAAACAATCCTTTGAAAAATGCGGAGCTGTCCGTGGAGCAGAACTATGACCACATCGACGGGCTGATCAACAACCTACCCCTTCCGCCCCAGCCCCCGGAGAAGGAGCTGGACAAGGTGAAGGAGCCGCCCCGCCATACCCGGAGCCGGGAGCGGGAGGAGCGGTGAAAAAGCGTGTCCGCGACGTGCCCATCTATGTGTGGGTGCGGCCCGACGAGCTGGAGGCTATCCGGGAGCGCATGGCCCAGGCGGGCATCCGCAACCTGAGCGCCTATATCCGCAAAATGGCCCTGACCGGCTATGTGCTCAATGTTGACCTCTCGCCCGTGCAGGAGCTTGTCTCCCTCCAGCGCCGGTGCTCCAACAATCTCAATCAGGTGGCGATCCAGGCCAACACCTACGGCGGTATTTACCCGGAGGAGATCAAGGCCCTGCAAAAAGACTATGCCGACCTGTGGGGCCCCCTCTCCGATCTGCTGGAGAACCTGTCCGCCATCGTGAAGCTGTGACCCACGGGGAGCGGCCCCGCGCCGCTCCCCGGTTGTCGGCACTTCTGGCCAGTGTGGCCAGAAGTGCCGAGAGCCTGTTCAAAAGCATTTTCGAGGCATCCTTGTGCCGCAATTTCGGCAGAGTTATAATATACATATACAGGAAAAAGGAGGCAGACCCCATGATCGTTTTGAAACTTTTGGCCTTCCCCTTTGTGGCGGCCCTGACCCTTGCGGTGGCCGTCCTGTCGTTTCTGACTTCGGTAGCGGACTGGATATGCGGCGTTCTCTCCGGCCTCTTTGCCCTTTGCGCCCTGTTCGTCTGGCTGATCCAGGGCGACGCCGCCGGAGGCATCCAGCGCCTGATCGTCGCGTTCTGCGTTTCCCCCTTCGTGCTCCCGGCCCTGGCCGGGCTGCTTGTCGGGATGCTGAACGAGCTCAACTACTCCCTGCGGGACTTCATCACCGGCTAAAACTTCTGGTCACGCTGGCCAGAAGCCGGGCCACGGGCGGCGGCTGTTTTCAGCCGCCGCTTTTCGTATGCAAAGGAGGGATGCCCACGGCCACGACCTACATCAAGCCCCACAAGCAGGCCGCCAAGCGGACGGCCCTGCAAAGCATGAAAGACCGTTTCGACTATGGCCTGAACCCGGAGAAGCTGGGGGCGGTGTCCTCCTACCTCTGCGATCCGGCCACGGCCCACGCCGAGTTCCTGCTGGTGAAAAGCCAGTACCAAGCGGAAACAGGACGGGCGGCGGAGCAGGGGGCGCTGTGCTACCAAATCCGGCAGGCGTTCCCCGAGGGGGAGGTGACGGCGGAGCAGGCCAACAAGATCGGCTATGAAACCGCCATGCGCTGGACAAAGGGCAAGTATCAGTTTTTCGTCTGCACTCATATTGACAAAGGGCACATTCACAATCATATCTATTTCAACTCCACCGCCGCTGACCGCTCCCGGAAGTTCCGCAACTTCATCGGCTCCACCTTTGCCCTGCGGCGGCTCTCCGACCGGGTGTGCCTGGAGCACTCCCTTTCGGTGGTGGAGCGCCCCAAGCTCCACAGCAAGGGCAAGTATCAGCATTACGGCCAGTGGCTGGGCGGGGAGCGGCAGCCCCCCTTCAAGGAGCAGATCCGCTGGGCCATCGACACGGCCCTGGCCGAGCGCCCCGCCGATCTTGTTGACTTCCTCCGGCGCGTGGAGGCGGCTGGCGCTCAGGTGGTGCATGGCCGGGGCGGGGCGATCTCCTTCCGCGTCCCCGGCCAGGATCGGGCCACCCGCCTCCGGGCCTCCACCCTGGGGGACGGCTACGGCCTGGAGGATGTGCAGGCCGTCATCGACGGCAAGGCCCCCTTGCGCAAAGCGCCCAAGGAGCGCCCCCGCCCAGCCCCCCGGCGCGTCGATCTGGTCATCGACATCCAGGAGCGGATGCGCCAGGGCAAGGGCCCGGCCTATGAGCGGTGGGCCAAGGTCTACAACCTCAAGCAGATGGCCGCCGCCCTCCAGTTCCTCATGGAGCGCGGCCTGACCGACTATGACGCGCTGGAGGCGCAGACCTCCGGGGCGGTGGAACACGCCCACGCCCTGGCCGGAGAGCTCCAGGCCACCGAGGCCCAACTCACCAAAACCAACCAGCTCATGGGGGCCGTGGTGGACTACGCCAAGACCCGGCCCGTGTTCGACGGCTACAAGGCCGCCCGGTACAGCAAGAAGTATCTGGCGGAGCATGGGGCGGAGCTTGCCACCTACCGGGCGGCCAAGGCTTCTATGAGTGACATTCTGGACGGGGCCAAGCTCCCCAAGATGGACGCACTCAAAAAATCCCGCAGGGAGCTGGCCGACAAGAAAAAGGCCCTCTATACCGAATACCGGGAGGCCCAGCGGGAAATGCGGGAATTGGTGGCCGTCAAGGGGAACGTGGATCATCTGCTCGGCCTGACCGGGCGGGAAAATAAGGCCCAGGAGCGATAGCGACGGGCCGCAGACAAGAGGGCGCACAGCGCCCGGACTTCTGGCCAGTGTGGCCAGAAGTGCCAGCGGGTCTGGGGGCACCCCAACAAGCATTTTCGCGGCGCGAAAATGGCAAGTGTATATACACTTGCCTTGCTTGCCACTAACGCGCTCCGCCAAACTATATTCAATAGGGCAACCTTGTGTATTCTTCGTAAATTCTCTAAAATAGAATTGCGGATAATTTTTTGTTTCCATAGAAGTTTTATATTTTTATGCAACCAGAGGCAAAAAACGGGAAGTAGATAGGTGAAGGGCCCTTACATAGACCATAGGAGGTGGCGGGATGGAGGACAACCGAATTGTAGATTTATATTGGGCAAGAAGCGAGAGCGCAATCACGGAAACCGCGTCAAAGTATGGGAAATACTGCTATGCCATTGCATTTAACATTCTCTGCGATCAAGAGGATGCGGACGAGAGCGTAAACGATACCTACCTTGGCGCGTGGAACGCCATGCCGCCCCACCGCCCGTCCATCCTGCGTTCTTTCCTCGGCAAGATTGCTCGGCGTGTATCCCTCAAGAAATGGCGGGATAGCCGCCGGGACAAGCGCGGCGGCGGCGAAGTGTCCCTTGCCCTTGACGAGCTTTCGGAGTGTGTGCCTTCAAATGTCATGGTGGAGGATGAAGTTATAGCGGCGGAGCTGTCAAAAACGCTCAATCGCTTTATCGCCAATCTGCCAGTTACGGAAAGGCAAGTTTTTCTCTGCCGCTACTGGTATCTGGACACTATCGAGCAAATCAGCACAGACTTTTGTTTCAGCACCAGCAAAGTAAAATCCATGCTCCACAGGACCCGGGCAAAGCTGCTTTCATATCTAAAAAAGGAGGGAGTGGCATGAACGCAAGTCACATTCTTGACGCATTGGGAACGATTGACGATAAATACATTATTGAAGCAAAGGAGAGGAGTTTTATGAGTACAACGAAAAAAGCCCGCAGTATGAAGCGGACGCTGGCGCTCGTCGCGGTGATTGCCGTGCTGCTGACCCTTTGCGGATTTGCCGCATACCAGTTAGGCTGGTTCGACCCGTGGCTGCAAAAGCCGTCTGCTGATCCGGTGCAAACCGTCCAAAGCGCGATTGAAGGCCAAGCCGGGAAGGAATATACGGTCAGCGTGCGTGTCGATGAAATCAAGGTGGATGAAGATGAAACGGCGCGTGTCGCGGCCATGTATTCCGGCAGTGAGCTTGCCCAGGCGCGGGGCTGGACGGACGAGTATCTGGCAAAACACTTTGTTGTGGTATATGCAGACTATTATGTGGAGTACGACCATACAAAGACCTTTATGGACGACGGCCACATGCAGCAGTATTTCTACTTGACCCAGGACACGGAAACCGGGGAATGGACGATCAGCGACAACACCTCGCCGGATACAAGCGCGGCCTCCAATGTTGTGTGGGAATATGAGCCGCTTTTAAGCTCCAAACTCCCCGCATTTCCGTTTCAGTTTGATTTGCCCTATTCGACCATTAGAGCAGAATGCGATACCGGCACCCTCATAGGCTATCAAGACCACGACGGTACAGCTTATCCGCAGGGCAAACAGCTATCACTCCCAAGCGGCAGTACCCTTTACTGGACGCCCCAGGCAGAAGAAAATTATAAATATGAGCCTTCTGTCGAAATCACCTTTACCATCTACGATGAAGATGAAGCTACTTTTACCGGCGCTATCTCAATTCAAGCTGAAACAGCCGGGAGCGCTTCGGAAACTGTTGTTTACTCCGCTGTACTCAAGGAAGGGTCGGGCCTTTCAATGACACAGGCAACCGACACAGAGGGAGCGGTTATCACAGTCGCATTTAAGCCGCTTGAAAATTAGCCGCCCATTTGTGAACTTGACAGGTGGAGCTTGGCAAAGCAGACTGGAGCGCATTTCTGCCTATTCGCTATCCCCTTTACCATTGTCGCATATGTTCTGTACTGGGTGCCCCGTTCTGTCGGCGGCGTAGCCGCTTCGGTTATCGTGCTGGTGGTGATTTATGCCGCCATTTGGTGTGGGGCATACGTCTCCGCCAAGAGAAAAATACAGAAAATTAATAACCAACTTCACAGGGAATAGGAACCCGATAGGGACAACCGCAGTTCCGGCGTTTGGAACGTCCCTCAAACTGGGCATGGCACCGGCGGAACGGGGACGAACTTCCTGATCCCACACACATAACCCAGGCGCTTCTGGCCAGTGTGACCAGAGGTGCGGCGACCAGTTACTGGAAAGGAGGACTGCGCTTTGAATGAAAAGCAACGGGTATTAATTATCGACAGCGACAGGATAAGCTGCACGGCCATTAAGTACGCCTTGGCGGACTACGGCATCGGCGCTTACTACACCCTTTCCGTGGTGGAAGGCATCGAGTGCCTGATGCGCCACAATTACCAGCTTGTGATCCTGGACATCTCTCTCTCGGAAGCGGGAGGGCTGCAACTGCTCCGTTTTATGCGGCAGATGAAGGATATGCCCATTCTGGTGCTGTCCTCCCAGGGCGGCATCGAATACCGGGAACGGGCCTACCAAATGGGCGCGGACGATTTTATGGAAAAGCCCCTGGAATTGCGGGAGTGCCTCATAAGGGCGCAGTCCCTGCTTCGGCGCTACAACGCCGCCGCTCCGCCCCTGCCCAGCCAGCGGCGGTACACTATCGTCAATCTGGCAAACCTCCTGGTTGACCCCATGACCCGCCGCACCCTCTACAACGGGCAGGAGTTGGAGCTATCCCGCAGGGAGTTTGATCTGCTGTACCTACTGGCATCCCACGAGGGGCGGGTACTCACCCATGAACAACTGCGATACTATGTGTGGGGCGATGATTTTGCGGGCGACGAAAACAAAGCCATCCCGGTCAGTGTAAGCCGCCTGCGGCAAAAGCTGGACGGCGGGCGTTTCATTGAAAGTGTCCGGGGCGTGGGCTATCGCTTTAACGACCCCTCGCACAAAAAGGAATAATCTGTATCATTCAGGGCCCGGCTGTCAAACCAGCCGGGCCCTTCTCCTATCTTGGCGCAGCTTGCGGTATTTGTAGTCCTGCGGTAATGTTTTGGAGAAGTTGCGGTAGTGTTCCGCCCTTATACTCCCTCCCATACGGAGGGGGGAGCTGGGATTGGCAGGGCGATGGGAGACAGGTGGAAAAAATCAATATGAGTTAATCCCAACCAGCGCCGCTTTCCCTTCGGGGAGAGCGGCGTTTTTCCATCCGACTTTTTTCCGGCGATTTCCCCGGCTTCCGTCAAAGTCCTACTTCTGGTCATCCTGGCCAGAGTTGCGGGGCGGCTGCCCCGGCTGCCGATCCCCGCCCTCCGTTTCGATTTGTTCACGCTCAACCGCTGACAATCGAAATGGAGGACGTACAAATGACAACCATCTACCTGAAACGGTATTATCCATATCTGCCCAAGTCTGAGCCCCTGGCCGTGACTGACGAGATCGCCGCCACCCTCTCCACCGGGGGACGCCTGGGCGACAGCTACCAGCGCCGCAAGCGCGACAACGGCGAGTGCTCCCTGGAGGCCGTGGAGGGCTACGAGGCCGACGTGACCCGCCCGCCCCTCACCCCGGAGGAGATCATAGAGGGCCGGGAGCTCCGGGCGGCCCTCTATGCCGCCCTTGCCCAGCTCTCCACCGTTCAGGCCCGGCGCGTCTACTCCCACTACATACTCGGGATCAGCAAGGCCGATCTTGCGCGGGCCGAGGGGGTGGATCGGAGCGTGGTCTGCCGCTCCATTGAGCGCGGGCTTGAGAAGCTGAAAAATATTCTTGAAAAATCTCTCTGAGGGGGGACAACAAACGGCCTCTAACCCGCCTAATAGATAGAGAGAGGTACAAGCCCTTTCTTCTGAACTATGACAACTGAATACACAGCATTTCGGGCACAAAACCCGCGTGATTAGCGACGTAAGGTGCGCCGCCAGGACGATAGCTTCAAGGGGGGATGAAGGACAAGCTATCCGAGCGATCAACGCCTACCTTAGACCCGGCCTCGGCAAGCCGGGCGCGAGGACAGCGCGGGGGATAATGAAACTTGCTCACGCCCTCCCACGGACTTGAGGGGGAGCCCCTGCCGTATGCGCCAGCCCTCCACGGGCAGCGGTACAGGCGGGAGCTATGACAGCCGGGGCCACCGGCGGCCTGAAATGTTCCCCGCACCGGGGATGCGTGGCAAATGCGGTGCGTTCAGATAAAGCGAAGGGGGCCGCCCGATCCGGGGCCCTTCCGTCTTGCGACGGCTCAACCAGACCCGGAGCGGCGGCCCCTTCTTTCGTGGATCGAAATGGAATACACCCCCTCCGCTTCTGGTCATCCTGGCCAGAGGTGGGGGAAGGTGAAGGGGCGGCGCGGTCATTCTGCGCCGCCCCTTCACGTTTCCCCACGGGACACGGGGAGGCTGATCCGTTCCAACACTTTTGAAATGAGGAGGTCTGTATGCAGTCAACTACTCACGATAAACGGCGCGAGGCCACCTTTGCCATTGATGGCTTTGAAATATCGGCCACCTTTGCCGACAGCCATAATGCGGCGGCCCTGGGGCAAGTCAAGCAGATTTTGTTGTCCGCTTTCGCGGGCAGCGTCCCCCAAAAAAGGGCCGGAGGCATCCTTGCAATCCACCCCGGACAGAGGGATAATAATAGTGGGGGTACTCCCTATGTACCTTGAAAACTACATATTTCCTACGTATTGATGCGTCATCTCAACGCTACAACGGACGATTGAGAAAGGACGGATCAATATGGAAAACCGGGTTTGTTGCTTATACAGAGTTTCCACCGACAAACAGGTGGATCACGACGATAAAAACCAGGCGGACATTCCTATGCAGCGGAAAGCCTGTCACCGCTTCTGTGAGGAAAAGGGCTGGACGATTGTTCACGAGGAACAGGAGGACGGCGTTTCCGGCCACAAGGTACGGGCGGAAAACCGGGACAAGGTGCAGATCATCAAGGAATACGCCAAGCAGGGCAAGTTCGATATTTTGCTTGTGTTCATGTTCGACCGCATTGGCCGCATCGCGGATGAAACGCCCTTTGTGGTGGAATGGTTCGTAAAGACCGGCATCCGGGTGTGGAGCACCCAGGAGGGCGAACAGCGGTTTGACAATCACACCGACAAGCTCACCAACTACATCCGCTTCTGGCAAGCCGACGGTGAAAGCGAAAAGACCTCTATCCGCACCAGGACGAGCCTGGGGCAAATGGTGGAGGAGGGCCACTACAAGGGCGGCAACGCCCCCTATGGCTACGACCTCGTAAAAAGCGGGCGGATCAACAAGCGCAAGCACGAGGTCTACGATCTGGCCGTCAACGAGGCCGAGGCCGCCGTGGTGCGGATTATCTTTGACAAATACGTGCATGAGGGCTACGGTGCCCAGCGGATCGCCTCCTACCTGAACAATCAGGGCTACCGGGCCCGGACGGGCAAGAAGTGGCACCACGCCAGCATCCGGGGTATCATCTGCAACCTCACCTATACCGGCGTACTGCGGAGCGGCGATAGCCGTTCCCCCGTTCAGCCCCATCTGCAAATCATTTCCACGGAGCTGTTCGAGGCCGCCCAAAAGATACGCACCGCCCGCTCCAACTCCGCTGAAGAGGAGCGCACCGTCCCGCTAAACACCAGGGGCAACTCCCTGTTGGCCGGAAATGTCTTTTGTGGGCATTGCGGCTCCCGCCTCTCCCTCACCACCAACGGCAAGGCGTACCCTTGCAAGGATGACCCCAGCCGGGTGGTGAAGCGTGTGCGGTATATCTGCTACGGCAAGACGCGCAAGCAAACAGAGTGCGACGGGCAAACCGGCTACACGGCCCATATCCTGGACGGTATCATTGACAAGCTGGTGCGCCAAATCTTTGAGCGCATGAAAGCCGTCCCCAAAAGCGAGATTGTCAATGTGCGCTACCGGGAAAAGATGGAGGAGCGGAAAAGCCTGCTGGCCTCTGTCCGGGCCGAGTACACCAAGGCCGCCGCCGATCTCGAAACGCTGAAAGGGGAAGTCATTAAGGCGATCCACGGGCAAAGCGCCTTTTCCCAAGAACTGCTCGGCTCCCTGATCAGCGAGGCCGAGGCCAAATGCGCCGAACTGAAACAGAACTTTGAAGCGGCCCAGGCCGCCTACGACGAGGGGCAGACCGTCCTGGCCGCGCTCAACACTCAATACGACGACATCATTTCCTGGTCTGAAATGTACGACACGGCCAGCTTTGAGGCAAAGAAAATGATCGTCAACTGCCTGATTGGCCGGGTGGAAGTTTACCGGGACTATAAGCTGCACATTGATTTCAACATCGACTTTAACCAGTTTAGCCTCGGAATGGACATTGTGACCATAGCCGCATAAAGCAAAAATCCGCTTCTTTTCAGAAACGGATTTTTGTCTGCACTCTCTTGAATGTTGGTGGAGATAAGCGGGATCGAACCGCTGACCTCCTGAATGCCATTCAGGCGCTCTCCCAGCTGAGCTATACCCCCAGATTGTAGAGAGTGCATATTCGATTTTAGGTTTTGAACTGCGGGGGTACGTAACCGCTTCAACTGGGCTCCCAGCTGAGCTATACCCCCATGTCTCGGCGACGTGTTATATAATATCATAGATAGATCAAAAAATCAACCCCCTCTTTACAAAAAAACTCAAAATTTTTTTCGCGGTGTTTGTCAGTGGAGGTTAATCGCTTTTTGCGAGTTCTGACGGGCGTATTTCTTTGAAGCCTTTTTATTGGAACGGCCATGCCCATCATTTTGATGGCATCAGTTCCGCAGTTTCCCCCCTTACCGTCTTCCCTTTGAAGATCAGAACATGTTTTGCAAACAGAAGACCCGTGCACAACCAAACGCGGTGTTAAAAGATCCGCGTCTGACTTGTACGGGTCTCAGGTCCAAAGAATAACATGTGTTCGAAGTCGCAGAGGAATTCTGTGCTTCTATCTTGTCAATGGTTTTCGACCTTATTTTACCTTATCTTCCGGAACAGCCACTGAGACTACACCTATTTTGAACATGGAAAGGATACAGCAAAGCGAAGGGAAGCAACGGGACCTTCTATACGGCCAGTTCCGAAAGCGGGTAAAGTATTCCGGTTATTTAGAGCGCATCAATCGCTTCCTTTAGCCGCTTACAGCCCTCAACTATATTTTCATAGCTGTTTGCGAATGACATGCGAAGGTATCCTTCCCCGCCAGGGCCAAATACATCCCCGGGAACCAATGCGATTTTTGCCTTCTCCAACAAATAATCTGCAAGAACAGCAGATTTTATCCCAAGTTTCTTGCAATTGATAAAGATATAGAACGATCCCTTGGGACTCCGACAGGACAATCCTGAAATTTCATTGATTGACTTTGCGGCATAATCACGCCGGTCTTGATATTCCCGCACCATTCTCTGAACTTCATCGGCTTCATCACGCAGCGCTGTGATTGCCGCCATTTGTACAAAATTGGGTGCGCAGGTAGTATTATGCTGATGGAACTTGTTCATCACAGTAATATACTCTTCGGGCGCCGCCACATACCCAAGACGCCAACCATCCATGGCATATGCTTTAGACATACCATTCATCGTAAAGGTGCGTTCCTTCATGCCAGGCAGCGAGGCGATGCTGATATGCTTCTCTCCGTCATAGATGAGCCGCTCATAAACTTCATCAGATATAACCATTAGATTATGTTCGATCGCAATACCGGCAAGTTCTCTGAGCATATTTTCTGTCAATACACCCCCGGTCGGATTATTCGGCGTAACGATCACAATGGCGCGTGTCTTATCTGTCAGCTTCGCGCGAATCTCTTCGAGGTCAATCTGAAATCCATTTTCTTCTATCAGGTGATAAGATACCGCTTTTGCGCCCAGAAAATTTGGCACATTGATGTAGTTGATCCACACGGGATCTGGAACTAAAATCTCATCACCTGCGTTCAGCAGAGTAGCCAGCACGGCAAAAACCGCTTCGGACAGGCCAACAGTGACAAGTATTTCGGTCGGTTGATATATGATATTGTTTTCCCGTCTGAGTTTGTCGGAAATGGCGCAGCGCAACTCCATAAGGCCAAAGTTCGACGTGTAATGAACCCTGCCCTCCGCTAACGCCTTGCAAGCCGCCTGTTTGATATAGTCCGGAGTATCGAAGTCCGGACGGCCGATCTCGAAGTGGATAACCTTCTCACCCGCCCGCTCCATGGCCAATGCCTTTTCATTGACCTTGCGGATTCCCGAAGGCTCCATGCGATTCATTCTTTCCGCAATTCTAACGCTCATAGATACACCCCTTTTATAGTTCGGAAAGCTGGACGTCTTGTTCGTCCGGCTTATGGGATTGTCTGTGAAATTGCCCCAGTAGTCACGATCTTTCTGCGGGCCTTTTAGGAACACCTACTCCACAGCGCAGATCATCTGAATTTCCACCGGCGCTTCACCGGGCAAAGAACCCAAGCCGAGTGCTGCCCTCGCCGCAAACCCTGCGTCTCCAAGCTCGGTACAGAGGTATTCCGTCGCAAAGTCCGCCAATTTGGAATGGGCCTGAAAATTTGGAGCCGCATTGACATAGACGTTCAGAAAAAGCACCTGCTTGATCTTCTCTCTGGGGGCAAGCTGGTTCTGTGCGGCAATCAGCGCATTGCTGGTGGCCTGACAAACCGCATCGCGATAACTTTCCAGCGGCTGTTCGGCGGTCACCTTACCAGATAAGATCAAAACGCCGTTCTTGCGCGGCGTCATTCCAGCCGTAAAAATGAGGCTGCCAAAACGGGTTGCAGGTACATATTTGCCTTGCGGGATGGGAGCGACCTTTTCCATATTCATTTTTAATCCTCCTTCGTTGTGTAATGGGCGGAGGTTTCAGCGTGTAAAACTCAGATCAATCGTACATTGCAGCAACTGTGGATGTCTGAATACCGCCTGTCAAACGCCGTTTTAATAGTTCGAATCCAAGCCCGGTGTTTTTTTGACCGCATCTCCCTATTATGATCGAGACACCCATCGTGCCGCCCAAGATTCGACCGCCCGGCAAGAAGCAAGACGGTCGGAATCAGAACGGGGATATTTTGATCCTCTACAGTATAAAATTCATGTGAGGGGTCCTCAGGTTAGGCCCTGCCAATGTGGCAGGCCTCTTAAAACAGTTTTCTGTCCCAAGATTCCGCCAAAGCTTCGGCCGGATTCAACCACAGCGAATAGTTCCATTCACCTGAAAACCTCAAAGGCCTTATTAGCCGGCGTGAACCATCTTTTGGGAATCTCTACGCTGCAGAAGCAGTAAACCGACCACCAGCACAAGACCAATCAGGTCGGTAAACGTTCCTGGATCGATCATTAGCAGGCCGCCAACAATCAACAATGCGGCGCGCCATACCGGTACCTTCGTGTATACATAACGCGATATACCGCAGGAAACGCCAAACAAACCAACAAATGATGTAATGACAATCTGAATAATCTGCACCACCATCGATACGGTGCTGGTGCCTTCATCAAAAATGAAAAGCATCGCGGGATTGAGTCCGAAAATATAAGGAACGATAAAAGCGGCGATTGCCAAACGGGTTGCATTGATTGCCGTCTTCATCGGACGGGAGCCTGCAATGGCAGAACCTGCATATGCCGCCAGTGCCACGGGAGGTGTGATATCCGCAACAATGCCGAAATAAAATACAAACATATGCGCCGCAAGCATCGGAATGCCCATGCGGGTCAGGATCGGGGCGCAGGTTGTCGCCATGATGATGTAGTTTGCCGTCGTCGGGACACCCATGCCCAGCACGATACAGGTGATCATGGTCAGGAACATCGCAATAATCAAATGCCCGCCGGAAAGCTTGACGATCTCCGTAATAATGCTTTGACCAAGTCCCGTCATAGTGATCACGCCCGAGATCAAGCCTGCGACTCCGCAGGCAACCGCGACGGAAAGGCTGGACCTTGCGCCGCCTTCCAGAGCATCCAGAAAAGTGGTAAGGGTCATCCGGCTTTCTTTACGAACCATCGAAACAGCAATACAGGCCACCGTAGCGACCATTGCCGAGCGGGACATGGTGCGTCCCTCCAGAATCATCCATACCAAAAGGACCAACGGGAAAAGCAAATACCAGCTTCTCTTGAACAGGGCGAAGAAGTTGGGAAGCTCTTCGCGAGGAATTCCCCTCAACCCTAAACGCTTGGCCTCCAGATGCACCATGATAAAGATGCCGGAGAAATAGAGCGCCGCGGGAAGAATCGCGCGGGCGATAATCGAGCCATAGGGCACGCCGGCCATTTCAGCCATCAGGAAGGCAGCCGCGCCCATAATGGGAGGCATAATCTGACCGCCGGTAGAAGCGGCCGCCTCCACCGCGCCCGCAAATTCCGGTTGATAGCCGGTTCTTTTCATCAGCGGAATCGTCACAGCGCCCGTCGTTACCGTATTCCCTACGGACGAACCGGAAACCATGCCGCACAGAGCGGAAGAAATGACGGCAACCTTCGCTGGGCCGCCGGAGGAGGAGCCCGCAATTGAGTTTGCCAGCTGGATGAAGAAATCGGAAATGCCCGTTTTCTCCAAAAATGCTCCAAAGATCACGAAAAGAACTACATAAGTGGAGCACACGCTGATGGGGGTACCAATCAAACCCGTAGTGGTATAAAACAGGTTGTAAATGATCAGGCGAAGCGAATAATCCCCAGAAGCAAACGCATACAGAATAAAAGCACTCGCAACAACCAGAAGCGGGATGCCTACCGCGCGGCGGCATGCCTCCATCGCAACCAGAATGCCGATGATTCCCAGTACGATCTCGGTCTGTGAAATCATAATGCCACGGTTGATAATTGCGCGGAAATTGATGACAAAGTACAAATACGACGCCAACGTCGCTAAAATCATCACAATGTCATATAAAGGGATATGATTTACCCGTTTGCTCCCTTTCTTTGCCGGGAAAACCAGAAATACCAGAACAACCGCAAAGCCGAGGAACAGCGGCCGCCGGATACGCTCCTCCCACGAAAAGACCAGATTCATCAGGATGCATAGCGTGGTAAAAGCAATCAGAAGGGACCGGACCGCAACCTTGGCCTTTTTGGTATATTTGCGCACATTCGATTCCCGGTCGTACTTCTCCATGATTTCCTGCAGTTTTTCTGCTGTACTTTCATCCAAAGCGCCAGTCTCGGCAGCTGCTTCTAATGTTTCTTCCTTCTTATCGATATTACTCATTGTTTATCTCCTGTTCAAGCCTATCTTTTGTTCTACGGTAAAAGATACCTTGCTGCTTTTTCCGCAAAGATTTCTCAAGCTGATCTCCTCGCCGTTGATGCGCAAAATATGATCCGAAATCGTCCCCACAAAATAGATTAGCTCAGGAATTTCATAATTTATATTGCTGATAAGCATGCCTCCGTCGTTGGTATACGACAACATCTGTTCTCTTGAAATCTCTGTCGCTACGCCGGCCCCAAAGCTATAGTAAAGGCAGTAATCCAAAACGATTCTGTCGCGGCATAAAATGTAGCCTTCCGTCACTGGAGTCTTGTTAATGGAATGAACAAAGGCAATGCTGCATTTGTCCCCCTCTGTATACCTATATTGCGCATAGACTTCTCCGGTTTCCACATTACGCAGCGTAAAAAAGCAGCTTGGCTCTAGATTCAACTTGAAGAAAAGCGCAGTGAAACAAAGTAACACTGCGCTTACAAAAACCGCAATCAAAAAATATTTTTTATTCTCGCGTCCCCAGGATATTTTTTGATACATCTTACATCAGGCCGATTTCTTTATAATACTTTACTGCGCCGGGATGGAACCCAATCGGTGCGCCTTCGAGCGCATATTCGGGGTCCAGCAGCTCGCCCTTGGCGTGACCGGCGGCGATGTCGGACTTATACTCGAACAGAGCCTTGGTAATTTCGTAAACGACATCTTCGGAGACATCATTGTTTACGACCAGACACGCCTTCACCGTAACGGTGTTGCAATCTTCGGTGATGCAGCTGTAATCCCCTGCTTTGATGACTTCACGACTGTAGAAGGGATATTTCTCCATCAGGATTTTGGCATGCTCATCATCAATTTCAAGCAGCTTGTAATCATAAGTAGTGGCAAGCTCAGTCATCGCAGTGGTGGGAACGCCGGTGGTGGCAAGGAAAGCATCAATCTTGCCGTCCTTCATGGCTTCCGCAGAGTCCGCATAGCTCAGATTCATAATATTGCAGTCTTCAAAGCCGAAGCCATATGCGTCGAACACCTGAACCGCATTGTAGGAGGGGCCGGAACCGGCGTCACTGACTGAGATGTTTTTGCCGATCAAATCATCCCATGTCTTGATCTTGTCAGGATTGACGATCATGTGAACCACTTCCGGATACAGTGTGGCAATCATCGAAACATTCTGAATTGGGGTTTCGCCCTCAAACATATCCGTGCCGTTATAACCGTAACTCAGGACATCATTCTGCGTCAAAATGATATTGGAGTCGCCGATCTGAATCAGCTGCATATTGGCCTTGGAAGCGCCGGTGGAGGTTACCTTCATCGAGACAACATCGCCAATTTTCTCATTCAGGACCTGCGCGATCACGCCGCCGTAAGCATAGTAAGTACCGGAGGTACCGCCGGTGGCAAGGTTCATTTTCAGCGGCTCACCGCTGGGAGCTGCGGGAGCGGCGGCAGAACCGGAAGCGGACACTGCGCCGCCAGAGGAGCTTGCTGTGCCTCCGCAGGCGGTAATGACCATGGCCAGTGCCATCAGGGCTGCAATGACAGAAAACTTTTTCATCATTCCTACACTTCCTTACTTTACTAAAATTTTGACTGGATCAGCTGTTCAGCGGTTGAGGTGCCGGTACATGCTCTATGCTTAATGGGGTTTTCAGCCCAACGCGCTCAGCAACGCTGCGATAGCTTTCGCAGTTGCCCGTTGTATAGATTCGGAATGTGCCTGCTCCGCCAGTGTTCAGAGCGTGCTCTCTTTCCAGATATTCCTTGACCTGTCTCGCCTGCGTCGCCGCAGGATTGATCAGATGAATAAGCTGCGGATAAAGCCGCTCGATGTTTTCCTGCACCAGCGGGAAGTGGGTGCAACCAAACACCAGAGAATCCAGCGCCGGATACTGTTCCAGCAGGCCGCCCAGCGTCTTGTTCAGCTCGGCATCGATACGGCCGCAGTCGAAATCTCCATCCTCAATCAGTCGTGCCAGCATAGGGCATCCCTGTGCATAAACTTTCATTTGTGGCTTTCTCTGGTGAATCAGATGGGCGTAGCACTCTGTTTTGGCGGTAAACACAGTGGAAAGAACCCCTATCTGCTGTAAATCCATTCTGACCGCATCATCGCTGCCTGCCTGGACAATGCTAAAAATCTTAAAATCATAGTCAGGCTGATAATGGTCGATCATGGTGGAAATCGTATTGCAGGCAACCGCTACGGTCTTTACCTTTTTTTCTTTCAGAAAGTTCAAGCACTGCTTGGTCAGATGTACGATATCCTCTCCGGAACGATTTCCGTATGGATTGTTCTTTCCATCACCGAGATAGATGACATCCTCCTCCGGAAGAATTTTTTGCAGTTCCTTTACCACGGTAAAGCCACCGAGACCGCCGTCCATTACTCCGATAGGCGCTTTCGCATCTATTACGACCCTCTCCTTTCGAAATATCCTTATTATTTCCTGCGGATTCATTGCTGCGGCATTCAAAGTCACCCCCTTCCCTTCTCGGTTCAGCAATGGGCGAATTTGGAGCAGCAAGTTGAAAGGGAGGATTCCAGATCACTGCTGCTCATAAAGATTCAACAGGATTCACCCTAAATCCGCTAGAAATCTGAAAAAATAAATAAAAATATTTTCAAAAACGATTTATTATTTGCAATTATTAACTAATGTATATTATAATAAGAATATCCCCATATTGTAAAATTCGAAATACATGATCAAACCTATAAGCATTTAGATATAAGAGGTTTCACGATGCTGAATTATAAGGATTACGTTTATGCCGTTTACCGGGAAGGCAGCTTTTCGAAAGCAGCAAAAAGTCTGTATGTTTCCCAGCCATGGTTGAGCACGACCATTAAAAAGGCCGAGCAGGAATTTGGAATCAGTATCTTTAACCGCAGCACCACTCCGATTTCGCTGACCGAATCAGGAAAGTACTATATTGCGCAGATCGAAAAAATCCTGCAGATTGAGCATGAAATGCAGGAGTATTTTTCAGTTTCGGACAAGGTTGGCCGCGGACATCTTTCCATAGGAAGCTCGACATTTTTTTGCGTGCACGTGCTTCCCTCGCTGTTGAGCAGATTCCGCCAGCGTTTTCCCCAGATTTCTTTAAGTCTTCTTGAAAACTCGCCCGAATATCTTGTGAAAAAACTTTTAAACCGGGATATTGATATGATGATCGAAGCGGAGGCACTCAAGCATAAAGAATATGTCTCCCTGCCTCTTTTTACTGAGGAGATTATGCTTGCGGTCCCGGCATGTAATCCGATCAATGAAGAACTGGCTGAATATGCTTACACCTTCTCTGAGCTGTCGGCGCAGGAAAAAAATGAATACAGTAAGCCCGCCGTATCCATCGGGAAGTTCGCCAATGAACCCTTTTTGTTTCTGCAGCAGGAAAACGACATCTATGTGCGCGGGATGCAGATCTGTAAAAACGCAGGCTTTACTCCCAACGTCCGTCTGTATCTCAATCAGATGGTTTCCTCCTATTACCTGGCCTGCGACGGATATGGGATTGCTTTTATTCGTTCGATTATTCCCAAATATGTGGCATATTCAGATCAGATTCTCTTTTATCGGCTGACGGATTCCCTGGTAAAACGAAATATCTATCTCTCCTACTGTGAGAGCAATGTATCCCCGCTTCAGCAGCTGCTGATTGACTTCATCGCGGCTCAAATGACATGATTGCTTCCAATATGCGCGGGTTTCGCGCGCATATTATTGGCCATATGCGTAATGATATCCATATCTCTCATTTGGAATGTGATCTACTCTGTATGCCGTTCACTGTAACACAGCCCTCCGCTTTAGATACGGTTGACCAACTCACAGTAATTTCAGCAAACGGAGCTTCTTAATTTAAAGATTTTCAATTTTTACCGCCTTGAACAGCGATTCCCATATCAAAACAAACAACAGAAGCATGAGCAGTTCTTTCGGAGCCGCTCATGCTTCTGTTTCCTATTTTATGCTGCCAATGTATCCGGTGGCCACTTCTATGAGAAAATGGGAACTATTATTTCCAAAACAATTCTTTGTTCGCATGAGTAAACAGTTCAAAGCTATTTTCGGTAATAAGCAGGGTATCTTCAACGTTGTAGCTGCCCAGCTTGGAGCTGTAGTAAGGCGCCTCGATACAGAAGATCATGCCCGGCTCAAAAGTCCCAGGATTGGAATTGGAAATAAAGGGATAATCTTCGCCTCTAAGGGGACTCAGCGAGTGACCAAAGTGTCCACGTTTGAACGCGGGGATTTTCTTCTGCACCAAAGCCATCATGGCGTTGAATACATCCGCACACTTTACACCCGGGCCGATCATGGAAAGCCCCAGTGCATATGCATCATACATCAGGTCATAGATTTCCCTGCACTCAGGATCAAGTTTATTTCCAACGACGAATGTTCTTCCCAAGTCTGCAATATAGCCCTTTCTCATGACACCTCCGTCAAGCCTGACAATATCGCCATTCCTAAGGGGATGAGATCTTGGAATATAGGCAGTCGAATAATACTCACTGTAGGTATGTGCCTGACGGATTCCATGAACTTCTTTGGACTGCATATATCCATACATAGAAAAGTACTGCATAATGTCCTCTTCCGTCATACCAACATCAATGGCCGCCGCCGTCATCATCATCTGACGTTCAGACATGATCGAGTTTTCGCGAATTACTTCGATTTCCCATGGAGTTTTAAACTTTCGTGCCTCAATCAGAAGGCTGTTGCAGTCAACAAGACTTTCCCTGCCGTATACGCCGGCCAAATACTCAAATTTGGAATAAGAAAGCGTGGCATTTTCGATGCCAAGCTTCTTAATTGGATGTCCAAAGCCGCTCAGCACCTCAACAGCCAGCTTCATGACCTTGTTCGGATCTGGTTGGGTCGGTTTTTGACCTTCATCTGGGAAATCAGCAATATAAAGCCAGATCGGATAAGTGACCACATTCACGTCAGGGCATTCGAGCGCCACAGATTGTGACTCGAATTGGCTGCAAATAACAGTACACTTCCCATCTTTTGGTACGACCACAAGCGTATTGCCAACCTGACCGTTATTATACACGCTTCTGCTGGCAAAGCCCGAAGCAAAAAACATGGACTCTGCGGAAGAAAGCAAAAGGGCATCAAATCCATCTATGTCCATCTGCTTTTGCAGCTTCAGCTGGAAATCAATCTGGTTTCTGGTCAATGCCATCATGACACATCCTTTTTGTTATAAATCAAATAAACTGTTTTAAACAATTATAACCACAGAATCAGCAGCAGCGGAATCCGCTACTTTTCCTGAATGACCGCGCGGTCCTTAAAATAGCCCTCTGCGCAATAGATGGCCGCGGCGGGATTGTGACCCGTGACACGATCCTTGGCGACCAGGGTGGTGACCGGGGCCTTGGAATATTTATAGAAGAAGGAATCGTGACCCACGCACAAACCTAAGCAGATATTAAACTGGGTTCCCGCCTGATTGAGTAACTGCGCCTGAGCAATCGGATTGCACATCGACTCGTGCGTCCCGGGTCTGAGAAGCATCTCCTCAGGATACCCCACCTTGGTTTTCGGAATCCCCCCTGTTTTGCAGATAACCGAGTGAACCTCAAACCCCTGCTGGCGCAGCAGGCGGTCTACAATTGCCGCCTCTTTTTTCAAACCGGCGCAGAAGCCGATGCCGAGGCGGGTATAGCCCATCCTCTTGGCAAATTCAGCCACTTCCCGGAGACGCGGCCAACGGCAATATCCCAAATATTCTATCGCGGTACTGGTAAGGTAAAATTCATGGTTTTCAGGTTTAAAATACTCTTCTAAAACGTTATCAAAATATTCTTTGTCCAACATGGGGCAGTTCTTCGGCATCTTATCCAACTCACCGGAACGGCAGGCCATGATGGCGCATTGGGCACAAGTGAACATGCAATCAGCACTCCTTATAAGAAGAAAATAGAGATCAATTCACACTGCGGCGACATAGTGGCGATAAACCTGAGAAGCGTGCGCCGCAGCTATAATTTGACGCCGCAGGGGTGGGTGGGGCTGGCATCAAACCCGTTTTCACCGGCAATCAAATCATAGAACCGGTATCCGCCGGAGAAATTGTAGCAGTCAAACCCGTTCTGGCTCAGAATACGGCAGGCAATATAGCTTCGCAGGGCGCTGAAGCAGTTAACGTAGACCGATCTGCCTTTATCCAACTCTCCGAGACGGCTGCGCAGTGCATCCAAGGGGATGTTAACAGCATGGGGAATATGGCCATTTTGAAACTCATCCTCATTGCGCACATCCAAAAGGATAATATCCCGGCGGGAAAACAGGTCCTTTAAATCAGTCCAGTGGAACTGTTTGACCAGCCCCTTTCGAACGTTCTCAATAACAAAGCCAGCCATATTCACCGGATCCTTAGCGGAGGAATAGGGCGGTGCATAGGCAAGATCCAATTCCTCCAGATCTTCGGCAGTCGCCCCTGATTGAATAGCGGTTGCCATCACGTCGATGCGTTTGTCAACCCCTTCAAAGCCTACAATCTGTGCACCAATGACCGCTCCATTTTCCGGCAGAAAAAGCGTTTTTAGGGTCAAATTCGTAGCGCCGGGATAATACGTGGCATGAGAGGCCGAGTAGGTCACCACCCGGTCATAGGCCATTCCCGCGGCCTTGGCCATCTTTTCGTTCAAGCCGGTAGATGCGACGGTCATATCAAACAATTTGATGACGGTAGAACCCATTGCCCCATCATAGGTGCTGTTCAGGCCGCAAATATTGTTGGCTGCAATGCGGCCCTGCTTATTAGCCGGTCCTGCCAGAGAAATCAAAGATTTTGACCCACTGACGGCGTGACGGATTTCCACTGCGTCCCCCACGGCATAAATATCGGGTACGGAGGTTTCCATTCGCCCGTTTACCACAATAGAACCCTTTGCGCCAAGCTCCAGACCCGCATCCCTGGCCAGATGGGAATCCGGTTCCACACCCACGCCCAAAATGACCAGATCAGTTTCGATGGCTTCTCCGCTTTCCAGCAGAACCCGGACACTTTTCTGCGTGCCTTCGTAGCATCGAACGGGAGAAAATGTACGCAAATCGACGCCCTTGGAACGCAGATATGCGTGAACCTGACAGGCCATGTCAAAGTCCAGAGAAGGCATCACCTGTGCGCTTCGCTGCAGCAGTGTGACTGAAATTCCCGTATGGAGCAGGTTCTCTGCCATTTCCAGACCGATGAAACCTCCGCCCACCACAACAGCATGGCGAGGCTTTTTTTCTTCCAAATAGTTTTGTATCTGATAGGCGTCCTCCACTGTCCGCAGCGTCAGAATCCGAGGGTCATCAACGCCCGGAAGCGCCGGACGCACCGCCTTCGCTCCGGGAGACAGGATCAGTTTGTCATAGGTCTCTGTGTATTCGCTTCCATCCTCCAAGCGCCTGACCAAGACGGTTTTGGCCGCAGGGTCGATGGACAGAGCTTCCTGCCTTACCCGCACTTCAATGTTGAACCGGCTGTAAAAGCTTTGGGGAGTCTGCAGCGTCAGCTTGTTCTTGTCGCAGATCACTCCGCCAACATAGTAAGGCAAGCCGCAGTTTGCATAAGATACAAAGCCTGTGCGTTCAAGAACGATGATCTCTGCCTGCTCATTTAAACGCCGCAAACGGGCTGCGGCGGAAGCGCCGCCGGCAACGCCGCCGATAATCACTACCTTCAAATACACCTCTCCTTTCATCCCTCTACTTATATAAAACATCCTTTATGGACGGCAGCTCCGCATTGTACATGGTAACATCAAGATGCTCCACGACGCTGGAAAGAAGCGTCTCTCGATCCATTTCGCGTACTGCTTTTATAATTTTACCGTGCCGGACTGTGAGCAATGGGCTTCGGGATGTAATCTTCATTTTGGTTCCCGCCTGAAAGAATGCAATCCTGTTTTTTAGGACATCCCACACTTCGACCATCAAAGCATTTCCACACTTTTCGAAGAAAAAGTCATGGAATCGAACATCGTAATCGATGCTGGCCAAGATGTCGCCGCTTTTTATATTGATATCCGCCATTTCGCATTGCAGATTCAGATAGTCGGCATCGGCGGGCGTCAGATGCTCAAAAGCCAGACTGCAAGCCAATGGCTCCAGTACCTTCCGGACACATATAATGTCATTTGCATATTCCCGGGTCAATATAGTTACATACGTTCCACGATAGGGAAAGACCACTAAGAGGCCCTGATTGGCCAGCATCGCAAACGCCTGACGTACAGGAGTAATGCTGAATCCCAATTCTTTGGCGACTTTTGCTTCGACAAGCCGTGTTCCCGGCTCTAATTTTTGCGTGAGAATAGCTTTACGAAGCGTTTCATAGACACGGGAGCTGGTGCTTTTGCCCCGGGCAGAATCGTTGCGGGATTCAGCAGTATAATATTCCATGTAAATGATCCTTCCTTTCCCCTATGCAGAAAACCTAAAATAGAATATCGGCTGCCTCTTCAAATTTTATGAAGCTTGCGGGATAAACTGACGAACGGTCCACCGCCGCTGTTTGCTGATTGAGGTGTTCCGCCACTTTGTCAATACAGCAGATATGCTGCTCATAAAATCAGGAATTTGCAGTTTTATCCTTACAGCGGCTCATTAAAAATTTTCGACATTGTTATGGCAATCAAATATCTCATGCTTAGGCATCAGGTCCCTTTCTCCTCATGGAAGAATGGACAGCCGCCGATCGACATCACCCTTAAGCACGCAACGCTTGATTTGCTGTTTTCACTTTGGGATGCAAAATTTATATGAATGTTCCATATTATTACTGTCCTTATTGTAACATCCCGAGCGGTTCTGTGCAAGAACGGGAAAGGCAGGATGCGGTTTATCTTCTGCAGCGGGGTAAGATAAGTGCTGCCGGACGCGGCAAATGGGACTCTTTTTTGAAATGGCCGCACCTCTTTCGCAGATCCATTCCGGTCTTATTCCGTTCCGCCGATCCCGGAAAGTTCCCCCGCCATATAGAGTACGCATGCCCCGGAAAGCAGGACCTTCTCATTCTCGCACCTGCAATAAAGGATACCGCCACGGCCGGAAGCCTGATAAGCTTTCAATTCGTTCTTCCCAATCTTTCGGGACCAATACGGCGCTATATGGCAATGCGCGGAACCGCACGCCTCCTCTTCCGCCATACGATTATGGGGAACAAAAGTGCGTGAAACACAGTCATATCCGGTTCCCTTGGCCGTAACGGAAATCAGCTTTCCATCAAAATCCATCTTTTCGTTCCACCTTGGCCTGATTTCCCGGATAGTTTGCTCATCTTCATAGACCAGCAAATAGTCCCGGCCGAGATACACGCTTTTCGGAACCGCCCCTACGGCTTCATACAACTCGTTGGAAAATTCGATCTGCTTCAGATCAAAGGCTTTGAGACAAAGCTCATAGATATCTCGGGGTTTGCAGGCAACCGTAATCTTACCGGCTAAAGAATGAAATACGATAGACTGGCAGTTATGATCCATAAAGTGATTTACAACATAGGCGGCGGCCAGAGTAGCATGACCGCAAAGCCGGATCTCCTTTTTATGGGTAAACCACCGAATCTCATAATCGGCGCCTTTTTTAACCAAAAAGGCAGATTCCGGAACCGCATTCTCTCTGGACAAGTTAACCAAATCGCTGTCTGAACACCACTCATCCAGCACAACCACGGCCGCAGGACTTCCTTGAAACAATTTGTTTGTAAACGTATCAATTAAGTATATTTTCATGACATATCACTTGACCGCAATTGCTTCAATTTCGCATAAAACATTTTTGGGCAGCGTTCTGACCGCCACGCAGCTTCTTGCCGGTTTCGATGTGAAATACTTTGCATACACTTCATTGAACGCGGAAAAGTCCGCCATATCGGCTAAAAAACAAGTTGTTTTGAAAACATGTTCGAAACCAAGGCCGGATGCTTCAAGGATAGCTCCGACATTCTTACAACTCTGTTCTGCCTGTGCAGAGATGCCTTCGGGGATCGATCCATCCACAGGATCGGCAGGAATCTGCCCGGAGGTAAAAATAAAATTATTGATCCGGTAGCCCTGAGAATACGGACCGATTGCCGCCGGAGCATTCTCTGTAAACAATGCTTGCATCTTCATAACCATTCCTTTCTGCCGTGCTGCTTGCGCCGTACCTAAGAAAGGATAATTAGGGGCGAATATACAACGCCCCTAATGATCCTACCTTAACGAGCCAAATTATGAGAGACCTTAAAGAATACCAGCTTCTTTGTAGTATTTCTCAGCGCCGGGATGGATGGGAATAACGGCGCCGGTGAGCGTATTATCCAGGTTAAAGTCCCCGCACTTGGGATGAACGTTCTTGAGTGTATCGTTGTTTTCCATAATGGTTTTAACAAAGTTATAGACAAATTCTTCGCTCAGATCCGAACGGCAGATCAGAGTGTTTAAAGTACCGATGGTCTGAACATCCTCGGAAATACCCTGATATGAACCGCCGGCAATAATCATGGGCGAGAAGAAGGGGTAGTTCTCATGAATATACTCCGCTTCCTTGTCAACGATGTTGAGAATTTTGATTCCCTTGGTGGCGGCAACGTCGGAAATCGCGGCAAGGGGATACGAGGTGATGTGCATTGCAGCATCCACGGTGCCGTCGCTCAGTGCATTCATCATGTCGGCAAGCTGCAGCTGAGTAACTTCCACATCATCGGTTGTCATGCCATAGGCCTCGAGGACGATGGGGAGATAGTACTGGCAGGTAGTCCCCTGGCTGGCAGCAATCTTGGAACCCTTGAGATCATAAATACTCTCAACGGAAGAATTTGCCGGAACCATAAAATGGATGATGGTCTGATATCCGCCGGCGACGTAAGCAAACTGTCCGGCTTCAAGATCAGTGTATTCACGGCCGGCTTCGTAGGCATACATGGCGCCATCGGACATTGCAACGCACATTTGAGCCTCATTCTCTGCCGTAGCACGGATATTCTGCGCAGTGCCGTTGGAAATTTCAGCAGAAATCGTGTACTCAGGGAATGTTTTCATCATCTGGTCGGCGAATGCCGCACAAATCAGAAAGTTATTGCCGCCGGAAGGACCTGCACTGATGCGTACCGTAATCGGTTCAACCTTGACCTCGGCACTGGAAGCGGATGAGGCGGGGCTGTCCGATGCGGGTGTGGAGGCGGACGCGGCGGATGAAGCCTGATTGCTGCCACAGGCGACAAGGGCCAGAACCATAATCACTGCTAGGACTGCGCTGAAAAACTTCTTCATGGTAACGCTCCTTTTCAATTTTTATCTTTTAGTTGACACCGGCCGCTTTTCGTCTGGAAAAAGCGGTATGTGCAACATAAAGAACGGCGATAATTGCAATACCGATCAAATCAGTGATCACCCCGGGATGAATCAGCAAAATAGAGGTTCCCAACAGAATCAATGTTTCCGGTATGCTCGCTTTCCATTTCACAAAGTATTTTTCAACTGTGCAGGACAGACAATACACACCAAGAAGCGCGCTGAGGAAAGCTCTGATAACCTCAAACATGCCACCCTGCATTAAAAGCACATTATTATACACAAACATGAACGGAAGGACAAATCCGGAAATTGCTAGACGGAAAGCCACAAATCCGGTCTTGTTCGGATTGCCTTTGGAAAGTCCCGCCGCGGCATATGCAGCAAGAGCGACAGGAGGGGTGATATTGGAAATCACGCCGAAGTAAAGGACGAACAGATGTGCCGCCAGCGGCTGAACGCCCAGATCAACCAGTGCAGGGACTACCAATACGACCAGCACCATGTAGGCCGCCGTTGTCGGCATCCCCATGCCCATGATCAGCGAAGCAACCATCGTCAGTACGAGCAAGACCCAAGTAATTCCCTGAGACAGCTCAAGCAGAATGCCTGAGAGCCGGAAGGCAATTCCGGTTGCCATCACAACACCGGTGATGATACCGACGGCGGCGCAGGCAACCGCAACGGGAAGCACACCGTTCACAGATCCGTCAATGATGCGCCTAAAGGATTGATAGTTGATTCTGGTGTCCGGACTGAGTTCCACCAGAATCAGCGTCATCGCAATGGTATAGAGTCCGGCGCGGGAAACGGTCATGCGGAAGTATCCCATCATGATCAGCAGAGCAATCAAAGGAAGGGCCAGATAAACTTTGCTCAGGACTGCTTTCTTATCAGGCATCTTCTCAGGAGGAATTCCCTTGAGGCCATTTTTCTTCGCGTTGAGGTGAACAGTGAGCAGGATGCCGACATAGTACAAAATCGCGGGGATCGCGGCAGCCTTGACGATTTCATAATAGGAAATATTCAAAATTTCCGCGATTAGGAATGCGGTCGCTCCCATAACGGGAGGCATGAACTGTCCGCCGGTGGAGGCTGCGGCTTCTACCGCTCCGGCATATTCGTTATCAAATCCTACCTCCTTCATCATGGGGATCGTGAAGGTGCCGGTGGAAATAACATTGGCAATTGCGGAACCGCTGATCGAACCGAAGAAGCCGGATGCGACTACCGCTACTTTTGCCGGGCCACCACAGTATTTTCCGAACCCGAGAGTTGCCAAATCGGTAAAGAATGCGCCAACGCCGGTTTCCTGCATAACCGCACCCAGAATAATGAACAGAACAATAAAGGCCGCAGACGAATAGAGAGCGGTGCCAAAAATGCCGTCCGTTCCAAGATACATGACATTGATGAAGCGTTTCAGGCTCATGCCGCTATACTTCAGGAACGAAGGCAGATACTGTCCCACAAATGCATACAAAATAAATGCACTGATAACAATACAAAGGGAGTTGCCCACAATTCTTCTGGTGCAGTCAAGCAAAGTAACAATCAAAATAATCCCAAAAATAATATCACTGGTGTAAGTGATTCCCGCGCGCAGCGCGTAAGTGGCGTCAATTCTAATCAGATATGCAATACTTGCGATAACGCCGACGCAACACAGGATATCCCATAGGCGGGCCGGCATCTTGCGATCGATCTTCACAAATTCACGCAGATAGTAAATTACCATAACGATTCCAATGTGGAGCGCCTTCTGGCCAACACCGGAAACCACGCCAAATGCCGCGGTGTAAATATGAAAGAATACGTAAAAAAGAGAAATCGCAAAAATGATTTTCTGCCAGATAGAACCAGATACCTTTTTTGTTTTCTCCATGAGTGTCACCCCTTCTCATGCGTTTACGGCTTTCTGAATACGTTTTACAGCCTCCAGGACGGTTGATCTCGGACATGCGACGTTGAAACGAGCAAACCCCTCCCCTTCATATCCGAATGTGCTCCCGTCATTCGGCAGAACTTTTACCGTTTCTTTGAAGAATCTCATAAGCTCTTCATGAGTCATGCCCCATTCCCTGCAGTCAACCCAAAGAAGATAGGTGCCCTCGGGATAGATAAGATGCATTCCCTTGATATTTTTGAGACCTTCGTGGAACGTTTTTACATTCTCTTCCACATACTCAACAAACTGGTCAGCATAATAGGCACACTCGTTATAAAGAACCTTCATGGCGAGCTGACCGAAGATAGGCCGACCGAACGCTTTGTTGTTCAGCCGTTCTTCCAGAATTACCGCTTTATTGTGCTGATTGGGGCAAATAAATGCGGCTGTCCTCAGGCCAGCGGTATTGAATGTCTTGCTTGGATTAATTGAAATGCAGCAGATATCACGGAATCCAGGGTCCACAGCGGCAAAAGGAATGTGTTTGTGCCCACTGTAAACAATATCGCTGTGAATCTCATCAGAAAGAACAAACACATGGTGCTTCAAGCACAGATCCCCGATCTTCTGAAGCTCATCACGCGTAAACACACGTCCGGTCGGATTTTGGGGATTACATAAAATCATCACTTTTGCACGAGGGTCAGACAGCTTTTTTTCAAGATCCTCAAAGTCGATTTCGTATCTGCCATCCTTAAGAACCAACGGATTGCGGGCTATTCTTCGCCCATTGTTCTCAATGAGCTGAAAAAGCGGATGGTATGCCGGTGTCTGAAGGACAACTTTATCACCGGGTGAAGAAAACGCTCTCATACCATAAACAAGGGGAAGAACTGCGCCGGGGGCAAATTCCACCATTTCGGGGGTGCAGTCCCAGTCAAACCGTTCAGTCTGCCATTTCGACACCGCATTACAAAATTCAATGTCATTAAAGGGGTAACCGTAATGACCCTGCTTCACTCGTTCAAGCAGTGCATCGACCAGCTCTCTTGGGCTGGCGAAATCAGAATCGGCGATCCACATGGGTACCACGTCGTTTGGGCACTCACTCGGTGCATATTTCCTTGCGTCAGTCCCTCTGCGTACAATCGGCTCATCAAAATCGTGTTGTTTCTTCATGCCTTGAACTCCCTACTTCCCTTTATCAATAGTCGATGCCCAACATTGCTCCGATCTTTTTATATGCCGGGAGAAGTTTATACTCGGCGGTAACATCATACTTGATGGGAAATCCGACCTGCGTTTTGGCTGTTGTGCAGAGCCCGTCCAGCAACGCTTCCGCTTTATCAGGAGTGAAGGTGAAAATCATTTCATTTTCCTGCGCCATACCATGTTTGCGATCTCCGATACAGGGAACGCTGATGTAAAAATCATGCTTGAGCATTGCGGGAACAACGGCATATACACAAGCGGAATGTCCGCTCAACTGACTGTAAACGTCACTTCCATCAATCCAGTTCACTGAGATCAGCAGATGCGTCAATTGGGCAGGATCGCAGTACATCATCACAACATCCGGCTCAAAATCACAGGTTTCCCAAGGTGCCGCTAAAAGTCCTTTATAGATACCGGGTTCCAGCTTCGGCAGATTTCTGGCCCATTTTGCACCTGCTTCCAAGGAACTCGCGGACTCGGGATAGCGATTGGCGCCGCTCAGGAAATATTCGGGAACCTCTGTGTATCCGAAGCCAATTACAGGTTCCACACACCAGTTATCCTTATGGAGCATGACCATTTTTTGACCCTGTCTGCGGACCAGACTAAAGAGCTGGCACATGGATAGATGATGCCCCATGTCACGAAGGGGCTGCGTCGCATCCTGCGGGATTTCTTCATCCATCCGAAGCATGCGGACCGCGATCGGATATGATCTCAATCCAAGAAAATTTCTGAGGCTTGTGGTGATTTCTTCTTTTGTGCGCATAAATCGTGCTCCTCTCTATTGAACAACTATTCGCTGAGTAATAATGCATTATTATAATAATGCATTATTAAATTTACTTCAAGTAATTTTTTGAAAAACGTCATTTTGGACAACTTTTGTTTATCCAATAGGTACAATCAGCCAAAACAACTGTATAATAATATAATCAGCACACCTCCATGCCGCAAAGAGATCTCCTGTACTTCCTTATCGGCGCTAATTTTTGAAACACATCGCCTTACGAATACTTTTCCGCGTAGATAAATATCCCCCGGTTTCGCCGGGGGATATTTATTCATACAAAAAAGGCAGCCCCCAAAGGGGGCTGCCAGATGGACAAAACAACAGGATAATCGATCGTCAGACATCTTCAAAGGAGATGCAGAAAACAAACCTTTCTAAGAGCCGTCGAATCAAGGGGCCGATTTGATTCGCACCCCCCTTGGAAAAAATTTAGAAGTGATTGACCTGATGCTTGGGTGTCTGACCGTGCAACCCGCGTATTACTTCGGCGGCTGCACCAGTCAACAAAGTATACATCGCTTCTTCAGTGTACCAAGCAGCGTGCGGAGTCAAAATAACATTTTCCAAAGTCAGCAGGGGATCATCAAGGCTGATGGACTCCCGTGTCAGCACATCAAGGCCGGCACCGCCAAGTTGTCCATTCTTGATTGCGTCATAGAGCGCCGACTCATCGACAAGACCTCCGCGTGCGGTATTGATCAGAATTGCACCTTGCTTCATCTGAGACAAAAAGTCGGCATTGACCAGCTTTTGGGTATAGCGGTTTAACGGAGCGTGAATTGATACAAAATCACTCTGCGCAAGCATTTCATTCTGACTCACCAGAGTAATTCCCCGTCCCTCCAGTTGTTCCTGACGAAGTCCGGGATCGCTGGCGATCACCTTCATGCCAAAAGCCTGCGCTTTTTTTGCAACACAACAGGCGATGTTGCCCGCGCCGAGAAGTCCCAATGTCCGTCCTCGAATTGCATGAACCGGCTTTGTAACCGAGTAGTCCCATTTGCCTTCCTTGACGGTGCGTTCCAGTATGTTCAGCCGTTTAGCGCAGGCAAGCAGCAGAAGGATTGCGTGATTTGATACTTCCTCAATACAGTAGTCAGGGACATTTGCCACCGGAATCCTGGCGCGGCTGGCGAAAAAAGCATGCGTCGTGCTGTTGAAAACGGCATGACCTGCACGCAGGCATTCCAAAAATTTGGCGTTCTGTAAGGCGTTTTTGCACCGTGTGTTGGGCTGTCGTAAAAACAGCGCGAAAAATGCCCCCGGCATTGCCGGGGGCATTTTATGAGAAGCGAAGTCGGCCGGCCGGTTTCAGCAAATCCGCCAGCCCCTCTGTGACGCGAATAACCAAACATGATTCGTCTGTTCAAGATAGTATGCCGCAGATTCTTCAGCGCGCTTTTTGTATGTCATATCACTTTCTGCTTATGATTTCAAAGAATTTCGCAGCATTTGGAACAAGGCCCATATTGCAATTCCAATATCGCACGCCATACTTTTTCAGCAAAAACTGGTGAAAGAGTCCCGGTGTTGTTCGCGAACTCCAACAGTCTCTGCTTGTGTGATCAGAGAAAGGCGGACACACTTTTTGTGAGTGTCTACTTTTAGATTACCAGGTGCAACACACTTTTTTGCCCATACCTTTTATGTTGAGATAAAATTTAGGGGAACGCCCTTCCGCGGGCGCTCCCCTTTTGTGCTTGCCTCAGAGATCGTTGCGGACCAAATCCTCCATACTCTCGCGCCGGATAATTTCACGTGCTTGTCCATCTCTCACCATAACGGCAGCGGGACGGGGCACCCGGTTATAGTTGGAAGCCATCGAGTAGTTGTAGGCTCCGG
Organism: Yanshouia hominis; assembly: GCA_014385025.1. Classification (GTDB taxonomy): domain Bacteria; phylum Bacillota; class Clostridia; order Oscillospirales; family Ruminococcaceae; genus Yanshouia; species Yanshouia hominis. The sequence goes on from JACRTB010000012.1 coordinate 52,692, forward strand.
TCGCCAGAACAGCGATAATATCATCAACCTTGGGAGACTGAATCGGCATCCCCTCCCCGACCAGATCGCCGCTCTCGCAGCAGCGGCCCGCAAGGGTGATGACGCTGTCCTTCGGATCGGCGGCCCGGTTGGCCAGCACCGCTTCGTACTGGGACTGATAAAGAATATAGCGGGGATTATCGGTCATACCGCCATCCACCGAAACATAAGTGCGGATATTCGGGATCACCTTGACTCCACCGACGGTGTAAAGGGTAATGCCAGCCGATCCGACAACCGAACGGCCGGGTTCGATGGCGATGAAGGGCGTCTCAAGACCGTACTTGCGGCAGGTCGTATGGACCATTCCGGAAACCTTCTCCATGTAATCCTGATAGGGCACCGGATCATTTTCCGGAACATACTTGATGCCGAAACCGCCGCCAAGGTTCAGTTCGGTGAGAATAAGGCCCGTTTCATCCCTGACAGCCGCCATAAAGCCGATCATCACCTCAGCCGCGCACTCAAAGGGATCAATCTCGAAAATCTGCGAACCGATATGGCAGTGAATTCCCTTGAGGGCGACTCCCGGATGGGTCAGAGCGTAGCGGACCGCGTCAAGCGCCTCGCCGGTTTCCAGCGCGAAGCCGAACTTCGAATCAATCTGCCCGGTGCGGACAAAATTATGGGTATGGGCATCGATTCCCGGTTTGATTCGCAGCAGAATCGGAACCACCTTGTTTTGAGAGATCGCAATGGCTGAAATACGCTCCAGCTCGGTCAGATTATCAACGACGATTCGCCCGACATTGTGCTCAATCGCATAGGTCAGCTCCTCGACCGTCTTGTTGTTGCCATGATAGAAGATTTTCTCGACCGGGAATCCAACCGAAAGCGCAGTATAAAGCTCCCCCCGGGAGACGACGTCGATGCCGCAGCCCTCGCTTTCCACGATGCGGTAAATCTCTTTGCAGGCAAACGCCTTGCTCGCATAGGCCACCAGCCCTTTGCCGCCGTAATAGCGGTCGATCGAGCCCTTATACTGCCGCAAAGTGTCGCGGATGGTCCCCTCGTCAAAGACGTAAAGCGGGGTTCCATAGGTACGCGCCAGTTCCACCGTATCGGCCGAGCCGATTGTCAGGTGCCCCGCCTCATTGACAGAAAGGCAGTCAGATACAAACATTGTCATTCCTCCCGGTTGATCGATTTATTTCCACCGCGTCATCATCTTTGCGCGGTCGGCTGCAATCAGTAAAAGCGCTGTTCTCCGCCGCTCTCCGGCTCGTCGTCGGGCTGGGATAGGTCCTCAATGATCTCCCGCACCGCATCGACCCCCTCCCCTGTTTCCGAGGAGCAGGGAATCATCGTAATCTCCTCCCCGCAGGAAAACTCCTGGGCAAAGGCCGCCAGACGCGCGGTTCTCTGGGTTTTGTTGAGCTTGTCCGCCTTAGTCAGCAGAACCACAAAGGGCGTCTCCGTATCAATCAGATAATCGGCCATCGTCAGATCGTCCGAGGAGGGCGGGTGGCGCATGTCAACAAGCAGAAAAACGATGCGGATATCCCGGCTCTGTCCGAAATAGCCGCCAATCAGCTCATCCCAGCGCCGCCGCTCCCCCTTTGCCACCTTGGCAAATCCGTAACCGGGGAGGTCAACAAAGCGAACCTCCCCAGCGCGGTAAAAGTTGATGGTCGCCGTCTTGCCGGGCATCGAGCTGACCCGCGCCAATGAGCGGCGGTTGAAAATTTTATTGAGCAGCGAAGATTTTCCGACATTGGAGCGCCCGGTAAAGACAAACTCGGGACAATCGGAATCGGAAAGCTGCTGGGAAAGGCCGAATGCCTTCTCAAAGACGACCAGATGATAGTTCAAAGCGTTTCTCCTTTTTCAGCAGGTCACCGGCCGGCGGGGTGTTTCAGCCGCCAGCATCGGAAGCATCGGCGCCGCGGCCTTCTGTTCCGGTGCGGGGAGATCCGCGAGGGCAAGCTGAAGCACCTCGTCAATTCCCCTGACCGGCACGAAATGGATCGCCTCCCGGACCGCCGGATCGATCTCCGCAATATCCGGCTCGTTGGCCGCGGGGATGACGACCGTCTGAATCCGGTTGCGGAAGGCCGCCATCGACTTTTCCCGCAGGCCGCCGATCGGCAGGACCCTCCCGCGCAGGGTGATCTCGCCGGTCATGGCGACATTGCTCCGCACCGGCGTGCCGGAGAGGGCGGAAACAAGAGCCGTGCAGATCGTCACACCGGCCGAGGGACCGTCCTTCGGCACCGCACCCTCCGGGACATGGACATGGATATCCTTATCCTTGTAAAAGGTGGGGCTGATGTGATAGCGCTCGGCATGGGCACGCAGAAAGCTGACCGCGGCATGGGCGGATTCCTTCATCACGTCCCCGAGCGATCCGGTCAACTCAACCTTACCGCTGCCGTCAAGCACTGCGACTTCCACCTGCAGCATTTCGCCGCCCACCGAGGTCCACGCAAGGCCGTTGACCACGCCCACCTCATCGGCTTTACCGAGGTCGTCCGGCAGAAATTTACGCGGTCCAAGCAGCATTTCAACCAGTTCCGGCGTGACGGTGATTCTCTTCGCTTCCCCCGCCACAATTTTTTTGGCGCATTTGCGGAAAAGCGAAGCAATGGTACGCTCAAGCGTCCGGACGCCGGCTTCGCGGGTATATCCGTCGATCACGGCGTAGAGTGCCTCATCCGTAATCCTCGCCTGCCGTCCATCCAGACCGTTCTTGGTTCTTTGCTTGGGGATCAGATGTTCCTTGGCGATATGCAGTTTCTCCTCGCGGGTATAGCTCGGCAGCTCGATGACCTCCATCCGGTCGTAGAGCGGCGCCGGGATCTGCTCGGCATTGTTGGCCGTCGCCAGGAAGAGGACCTCCGACAGGTCGAAGGGCAGCTCAAGAAAATGATCGCGGAAGGCGTGGTTCTGCTCGGAATCAAGCACCTCAAGCAGCGCCGAGGAGGGATCTCCCTTATAATCTCCGCCGAGCTTATCGACCTCATCGAGAAGCATCAGCGGGTTGTTGCTCTTGGCACGGCGCATCGCATCAATAATCCGGCCCGGCATCGACCCTATGTAGGTCTTGCGGTGGCCGCGGATGTCCGACTCGTCCTTGACGCCGCCGAGCGAGATGCGCACATAGTCCCGTCCCGTCGCGCGGGCGATCGAACGTGCGACCGAGGTTTTCCCCACGCCGGGCGGGCCGACGAGGCAAAGAATCTGCCCCTTCTGATCGGGAGCCAGAGCCTGCACCGCGATGGATTCCAGCACCCGTTCCTTAACCTTTTTCATTCCATAGTGATCGTGGTCGAGGATTCGGGAGGCTTCCTTAATATCGGACTTAACGGTGCGGTGGATATTCCAGGGAAGCTCAAGGCAGACATCGAGGTAGCCTCGGATCACCGCGGCCTCCTGTGAGTTGGAAGGCATTTTCGCAAGGCGGTTAACCTCCTTGACCAGCTTTTCCGCCGCCTCTTCCCCAAGGCCCAGCTTTTCGATTCTGTTAAGATATTCCTCCACCTCGGCCTCGGGAGAATCATCGTCCCCAAGCTCTTCCGAAATGACCTTCATCTGCTCACGAAGGTAGTATTCCTTTTGGTTGCGGTCGATCTGGCTCTTGACCTTCTCGTAAATTCCCGCTTCCAGCCGGAGAATCTCATTCTCGTTTTCAAAGATCTCCGCAAGAATCTCCAGGCGGCGCAGGACGTTCGATTCCTCGAGCACCTCCTGCTTCTCCTCAACCGGAAGCGGCACATTGCCCGCCACATACTCCGAGAGGAGCAGAGGGTCCTCAGCGACCATCACCCCGAGCACCAGCTCTTTGGGCATCTTCGGCGAGAGGGAGACATATTCTTCAAAAAGGTTCTTGACCGTCCGCATCAGTGCGCTGACCAGATCCTGAGAACCGGAGGGAATCCGGCGGGTCGGGTAGGGGCGCACCTCGGCGATAAAGTAGGGGTCCTCCTGGGTCACCGACAGGATCTTGGCCCGGGTCAGGCCCTCGGCCATGACCCGCAGCCCCGTCCCCTGCACCCGGATCACCTGTTTGATTTCGGCGATCACGCCGACACGGTACAGGCCCTCATCGTGGGGATCATCCTCCTGAATATCGCTCTGGGCGGTCAGAAAGATTTTCCGTCCCTCTTCCAGCGCCTGATTCAGGGCCGCGATCGACTTTTCACGGCCAATATCGAAATGAAGCACCATCTTCGGGAAAAGCACCAGCCCGCGCAGTGCAATGACCGGAAGGGTCTGGTTCTGTATCAAGGTTCTTTTCTCTCTCAAAGTGGTTACCTCCAATCATTCTAAATTCATTGGCAGACGGGCAAAATGCATTGGCCCTATGCCTTGGATTCATTATACTAGATAAAAGATGAAGATTTCAAGTGTACATGATTACCAAGATAAAAAGGGATTCTTCCCCGGGATCGACGCCGGCGTCAAATCCGGCATGGAGCCCGGAGAACAATCCCTCCTTGCAGCGAAGTTGGCATCAGGACGCGGGGGTGCTGGTACGGGAACGGGGCTTGCGCGCCTCCGCAATGGCGCGGGGGCTTTCAGCGGGAAGCCGTTCCGGATCGCGGAGAATCAGCGGTTCTCCCGTGCGGTCCACGCAGCCCTTGGTGATCACAATCCGCTCAATCGTATAATCGCTCGGAGCGTCAAACATCAGCTTGGCCAGCGTCTCCTCGAGGATACCGCGCAGTCCGCGCGCACCGGTCTTGCGCTCAATGGCAAGACGGGCGATTTCCTCCAGAGCCTCCTGCTCGAATTCGAGCGTGATCCGGTCCAGTTCAAAGAGGCGCTGGTACTGCTTGATCATCGAATTCTTCGGCTCGAGCAGAATGCGGATCAGTGCCTGCTCATCGAGAGCCGAAAGAGAGGTAATGACCGGCAGGCGTCCGACCAGCTCGGGAATCAGCCCGAAGCGGACAAGATCCTGCGGAATCAGCTCTTTCATCAGCTCGTCGGTCTGCTCGCGGCTGCGCACCGGCGCGCCGAAGCCCATCGATGAAGTGGCAACCCGCTTTTCCACCGTCTTTTCGATTCCATCGAAAGCGCCGCCGCAGATAAAGAGGATATTTGAGGTATCAATCTGAATAAATTCCTGCTGCGGATGCTTTCTGCCCCCCTGAGGCGGGACGTTGGCAACGGTGCCCTCCAAAATTTTCAGCAGGGCCTGCTGCACCCCTTCGCCCGAAACGTCCCGAGTGATGGAAGGATTTTCGCTTTTACGGGCAATCTTATCAATTTCGTCGATATAGATAATGCCGCGCTGTGCTTTCTGCACATCAAAATCGGCCGCTTGAATCAAGCGCAGCAAAATATTCTCAACGTCCTCGCCGACGTAGCCAGCCTCGGTCAGCGTGGTGGCGTCGGCAATGGCAAACGGAACTCCCAGCATCTTGGCGAGGGTCTGTGCCAGCAGTGTCTTGCCGGTGCCGGTGGGACCCAGCAGAAGGACGTTGCTCTTCTGCAGCTCCACGCCTCCATCTCCGCCCGCGCAGAAAATCCGTTTATAATGGTTATAGACGGCGACTGAAAGGGCGATTTTCGCCTCTTGCTGGCCGATCACATACTCGTCAAGCCCGGCTTTGATTTCGGCAGGCTTCAGAAACACAGGCTGCGCCTCGGTCTTCGACGTCTTTTTGCGGCGGACGATCCCGTTTTCCTCCTCGAGGATGCTCACACAGAGATCGACGCACTCGTTGCAGATGCAGACGCCGGGACCCGCGATCATACGGCTGACCTGCTCCTGCTGCTTGCCGCAGAAAGAACAGCGCAGCGGCTTGTTATCTTCTCTTGCCATATCCTTCTCCTTCGAAACTGCTGGATGGTAGGAACCTTACCGGTGAGCGATCACCTTATCGATCAGTCCGTATTTCATGGCTTCGTCGGCGGACATAAAGTTGTCGCGCTCGGTGTCATGTTCGATCACCGAAAGCGGCTGTCCGGTCTGTTCGCTCATCAGGCGGTTGAGGCGGTCTTTAATCTTGAGAATCCACTCCGCATGGATCTTGATATCGGTCGCCTGCCCCTTCGCGCCGCCAAGCGGCTGGTGAATCATGATCTCGGCGTTGGGCAGGGCGATCCGCTTGCCCTTGGCCCCCGATGAGAGCAGGAACGCCCCCATCGAAGCAGCCATACCGATGCAGGTGGTCGAAACGTCGCACTTGACATAGTTCATCGTGTCGTAAATTGCCATGCCCGCGGTCACCGAACCGCCGGGCGAATTGATATAAAGCTGGATATCCTTATCGGGGTCCTGCCCCTCAAGAAAAAGGAGCTGCGCCACGACAAGGCTCGCCGTCGTGTCGTTGACCTCGTCGCAGAGCATGATAATGCGGTCGTTGAGCAGGCGGGAAAAGATATCGTAGGCGCGCTCTCCCCGGTTGGTCTGCTCAATGACGGTTGGTACTAAAGCCATGATTCATACACCTCCTGTGATATGTAGGTGCGGGGCTGAGAAAAGTTATTCGGCAGCGGCTTCGGCTTCCTTCTCAGCCTTGGTCTTTCTGGTGCGCTTGGGCTTGGGAGCCTCCTCCTCAGCGGAGTCCTCCTTCTTCTCCTCGGGGAGAGCGGAGGCGCTTTCGCGGACGATCTCAAGCGCCTTGCGGCAGGCCACATCCTCAGAGATCTCGGCCGCGCTGATGATGCCGCGAAGCTTCTCAAGCTCGGTGTGGTACTGCTCGGAGAGCTTCTTGTACTCCTCTTCAATCTCTTCCTCGGTGGGGACGATCTTTTCAGCTTCGGCAATCGCTTCCATCGCAAGGCGGGTCTTGACCTGGCTCTCGGCCTGCGGGCGGAAGGTTTCCTTGAACTGCTCCTCGGTCTGACCGCTGTACTGCAGGAAGTCCTTCAGCGAGAGGCCCTGCTGGCTCATCCGCATGGCGAAGTCCTGCATCAGCTCACGGACCCGGCTTTCAATCATGCAGTCGGGCACATCGACCTTCATATTGGCAACGACCTGCTCAAGCAGCTTGTTCTCAAAATCGGCCGCGGCCTTCTCCTCGGCGGAGGCGATCATCTTGGCCTTCATATCCTTTTTGAATTCCTCGAGGGTGTCAAACTCGCTGACATCCTTGGCGAACTCGTCGTCAACCTCGGGGAGCTGGCGCTCCTTGATGCCATTGATCTTAACCTTAAAGACAGACGCCTTTCCGGCCAGGGACTTCTCGCCATATTCCTCCGGGAAGGTAACGTTGACATCGAACTCCTCGCCGACCGAATGGCCGACAACCTGATCCTCAAATCCGGGGATGAAGCTGCCAGACCCAAGTGTCAGAGGATGATTCTCGCCCTTGCCGCCTTCAAAAGCAACACCGTCGACAAAGCCCTCGAAATTGATGTCGGCAATATCACCGAGCTTCGCGGCACGGTCGGTCACCTCGATGACGCGGGCATACTGGTCGCGCAGATGGGCAAACTGATGCTCGATCTGCTCGTCGGTCACTTCAACGGCGGCCTTGACCGCGGAAAGGCCCTTATACTCGCCGAGCTCGGGAACCGGCTTGGTGGTGACAGTCGCCTTAAAGGTAAAGCCTTCGTCATTGACTTCCAGCACCTCGACATCGGCGGAATCAACCGGCTTGATGCCCGCGGCGTCAACGGCCTCGGAATAAGCCTCGGGATAAAGGGCGTTCATCGCGTCCTCATAGAACATCCCCTTGCCGTACATTTTTTCCACCATTGCACGGGGCGCCTTTCCTTTGCGGAAGCCGGGGATGGTAATCTTCTTCATGTTCTTGGCGACAGCGGCGTCAACCGCCTTCTGAAACTTCTCACCCTTGACCTCAACGGTGAGTTCGGTGCGGTTGGTCTCCACCTGATTCGACGATACCAAAGACATTTTTATTTCCTCCTGTTTGCAACATTACATCGTGGTATTATAACACAGTTTCTTCATGAATGCCACTCAAATTTTATGAATTTACAGCTCTTTCAAACGAAATTTGAGATGGTCGGCGGAAATCAACGAAAATTCGATTCCGAGGTATTCCCCTTCGAAGGCCTGCGGGCAGGCCGCACCATGCAGATGACCATAAAAGCAGCGCTTTACACCGTATTCGCGCAGCAGGTCAATCATGCCGCCCGAAACCGAGTCGGCAAAAAGCGGAGGATAATGCAGGAAGACAACCGGCGCAAGCTCCAGCTTCCTCGCAGCCTCCAGCGAGGCGCGAAGACGCCCTTCCTCCCGGGCCGCGACAGTCCGGTCATGGAGGCATCCTTCCTCCAGCATCCACCCGCGTGTCCCGCAGAGGGCAACGCCCTCAGCCGCAACACAACTATTATGGAGAATGGTCAGGCTGGTTAAACCATTCTGATCAAAAAACTCCTCCATCTTTTTGCGACTGTTCCACCAGTAATCATGGTTTCCCTTCATCAGAATCTTCCGGCCGGGCAGCGAGTGGAGCAGCTCAAAATCACTTTTGGCTTCCTTAAAATTCATTCCCCAGGAGATGTCCCCCGCGATCACAACGGTATCCTGCACATCAACCCGCGACCTCCAGTCGGAGGTGATGCGGCCGACGTAATCCTGCCATCCGGAAAAAATATCCATCGGCTTGTTGCAGCCGGTGGAAAGATGCAGGTCCCCAATTGCAAAAATCGCCATGGGATTCTCCTTTCAAGGATTTGGACCGACTCAAAAAATTTTACCGCGTATTCTCCCCCGTCAAATGCAAATGCTTCATCTGTGAGAGGAGGTGAACGAGATGGAAGAAGCAAGAAACTGCATTTGCTGCAACGTTCAGAACTGTGCCTATAATGACGACTGCCGCTGCACTGCCAAAAAGGTCGATGTCGGCCCGCAATACTGCGCCTGCACCGCCGGATGCAGCGACGAAACAGTTTGCGCCACCTTTCGTCCCAAGGCATAAGAAAGCTTTTTGAATAGAAGCACAGCCCGGTCCAAAACAAAAGGGTACGCCACAGAGAGAGTCTGCCGAGCCTGTGCCGGAGGTACCCGAAATGCTCTGCCTCGTGCCCTGCAATACTCCGGCCAACAGGCCTCAAAAACGCGGCAAGGCATGCTACGGGCCGCGCAGCCGGAGTGCCGAGGCACAGCAAACGCGCCGCGGGCCGGGTGACCAGAGTGCCGAAGCACGGTAAACACGCCGCGTGGCCGGGTGATCAGAGTGCCGAAGCACAGCAAACACGCCGCGTGGCCGCATGGCCGGGTGCGGCAGAGTGGGGAGATTCATTCGGACCGGTGCGAGGATACGCAGCGGCAAAGGTCGCTGCCGGGGCAGGCGCGAGCGTTGCAAAATGCATTTTTGCAACGCTCGCTTTCTTTGTTAACGGAAACCACCAACCCTGCCGATGAAAGTACCCGGTAAAAAGCTTCCGCCGCAGGTATCGGGCGAAGCGAGTTGCCGGCAGCAGGCTTGGAGATATGAAAGGCTGCCGTTAGAAGGTGAACTCACCCGTTTACGGGCTGTGGGGCATATGACCTCCGCCCGCAATTCGAAAATTTATTTCTGAGAAGCGAAGAGCTCGATCTCCCGGGGCATTTCCTCCGGAAGGAGCACTTTAGTGAAGCGAATCTTCGCCTTCTCCAAAGCGGCGATGTTTTCGGGGATCGGCGCGCCGGTTCCCTGAGAAAGCGCCTTGACCGCGGCGAATTCATCGGCGGGGCGCTCTGCTCCCAAGGCGCCGAGCACGCTGCCCGCAAATTTGAAGGGTGAGGCGGTCGAAAGAATCACCGCCGGAGTCTGGTCCCCCGTTTCCGCTTTATACTGATCATAAACGCCGAAGGCCACCGAGGTATGCGGATCGATCAGATAGCCGATTTCGTCAAGAGTTTTCTTAATGATGCCGCGGCAGACCTCGTCGCCGACCGTGCCGCCCCAGAAATCGGCATCGAGCCGCGCCTTCATTTCCGGGGGAATCGAGTAACGGCGGTTTTCCTTGAGTTCCTCCATCATAGCGGCAACCTGACGGTCATCCTTACCGCAAAGCTCATAGAGCAGACGCTCAAGGTTTGAGGAAATCAGGATGTCCATCGACGGGGACATCGTGGTATAAAAATTGCGATTGGCATCGTAAACGCCGCTCTTCATAAAGTCGGCCAAAACGTCATTCTGATTCGAAGCGCAGATCAGTTTGCCCACCGGCAGGCCCATCCGCTTGGCATAATAGCCCGCCAGGATGTTGCCGAAGTTTCCGGTCGGAACGACAAAGTTGACCGGGTCGCCGAGCTTGATGCATTCGCAGCCGACAAGGTCGGCATAGGCCGAAAAATAGTAGACAATCTGAGGAACCAGACGGCCCCAGTTGATCGAGTTGGCCGACGAAAGAACCGTCCCGCGCTCGGCCAGACGGGCGATCACGCCGGGATCGGTGAAGATTTTCTTCACTTCGGTCTGCGCGTTGTCAAAATTCCCCTCAATGGCGTAGACCGCAACGTTCTCCCCGCGCTGGGTCACCATCTGGAGCTGCTGCATCGGGCTGACCCCGTCGTTGGGATAAAAGACAGCGATCTTCACCCCTTCAACGCCGCAGAAGCCCTCTAGCGCGGCCTTGCCGGTATCCCCGGAGGTAGCGACCAGAATCAGGATCTGCTTGCCGTCGAGGGCACGACGGGCCGCCGAGACCATCAGATGGGGCAGCAGCTGCAGCGCCATATCCTTGAAGGCGCAGGTCGGGCCATGCCAGAGTTCAAGAACAAAGCGTCCATCCGAAAGGTCGGAAAGGGGGGCGGCCCAGTCCTCCTCAAAGACCCCGTCGGTGTAGGCGGCCGCCGCTGCCTCGGCAAGCTCGCCGGAGGTGAAATCGGTCAGGAAAAGGGAGAGCACCTGTTCGGCGCGGGCAGGATACTCCTTGTCGCAGAGTTCCTTCAGCCACGCCCGGTCGATCTGCGGAATCTCCTTCGGGACGAAAAGCCCGCCCTCCGCCGAAATGCCATGCGCGATGGCAAAGGAAGAGGAAACCGAAAGGGAGCTGTCTCTCGTGCTGGTGTACTGCATTGATGAATTCATCCTTTCGCTGGCAATCGATTAATCAGGCCGTTGGCCGGACCGATCCGGCACAGCGCCTTTTTTATCACATTATGACCTTCATGGTCCGGTCAAAGGCGCCCTCCAGGTGTTCCGCGCCCCTCACCCGGAATTCCCGGGCTTTCTCGATGACAACCTCAACCACATCGAAGCGCGGCTGAAGGGCGGTTGGAAAGCGTTGAAGATAACCCTCGGCGGCCAGAATGATCCGGCCTTGCTTCCGCCGCGAAACGGCTGCCGCCGGACGGGAAAGGGAGTCCGCCGCGCGGGTCTTTACCTCGACAAAGGCGAGAATCTCCCCTTTTTGTGCAATCAGGTCGATTTCTCCGTAGCGGGTGCGGAAATTGCGTGAGAGGATGCGATAGCCCTCCCGCTCGAGCAGCCGGGCCGCATACTCCTCGCCCAGCCTTCCCCTCTCGCTTCGGTCATTTGACATAGCCGGCATGTGTTTCCCCCTCGCCGAGCAGCGGCTCATACATCATCATCGCGTGGTTGGCGGCAAGGAACTCTTCGCCGAGCGGCTCCCCTTCGTGGGTATACACCAAACGGTAAAGCTCGTTGTGCCGACTGTATCCACCCCACCATTCTCCCTGCATCCGATGGCCGCGTTCGACGACCTCATAGCGAAAACGGGACTGTGAGGAACAGCGCCACTCGCCGTGGAGGAAACGCTCTCCGACCCGGAGCCTGAGCTGAAAGATATCCTGGGTATCGTTGCGGAGCATCAGGTCACCGTGCGGATAAAAGCAGGTTGCGCCGCTGCCGAACGGCTGGGTGCGGCCCGCATCGGGAAACACATCATAGCCGTGGCGGTGGCGCTCGGTAACGGTCAGCGGAGTGTGCAGGGTCATCCAGTAGATCAGGTTGGAGAGTTGGCAAAGCCCCCCTCCGCAGCCGGCGGTCACCTCGCCCGAGCGGAGAATCACCCCGTCAAGGTATCCCTTGGCATAGGTGGGTCTACCGATCTGCTTCCAGTAGCTGAGCGTCTCCCCAGGGTGCAGCAGGATTCCGTCGAGCCGCCCGCAGGCGACCCGCAGGTTCTGCACCTTATTATATTGGTAAATCATCTCCACGTCGCGCAGGCGCCGGAGCAAAGGCGTCTGATGCCGGGCGTAAAGAAATGGCAGGGATTCCGTCTGGCGGAAAGCCGCGAAGCGTATTCCCGGGGAAAGCCAAAAGAGATACCTTCGAAACGAGTAATAGGCCTGTCCGCAGCAGCGGCGCAGCCGGGAACGAGAAACCGTCCTCAGGCCGTTTGGGTCGTGCATTCGTCCGCCCCCTTATCTCCTGAAAAAGCATTTTTTTCAGTGTACCACATCGGAGCGGCCGCTTCAATGCAGCAGGGCCGGCGACAGAAATTTTTATGTCCGCAGGCTTGCGGGAAGCTTTTTCAGGAAGCTGCGCCGGTGTTCCGGCGTGAGGCCGAGCCGCAGGATTGCCTCGTAATGGGCGGCAGTGCCATAGCCCTTGTGCTTTGCAAAGCCGTAGCCGGGGTACCGCGCGTCAAGCTCGCGGAGCAGGCGGTCCCGGGTGACCTTGGCAATGATCGAGGCCGCACTGATGCAGGCGGCCTTGGAATCACCCTTCACCAGCGTCGTGGTCGGCAGGCCGATCAGCGGATCGCGGTTGCCGTCCACCAGCAGGTAGTCGGGAATTTTGGAAAGTCCTTCAACTGCCCGGCGCATCGCCAGGAATGTAGCCTGCAGAATATTGATCTCGTCGATTTCCTGTGCGGAGGCAAACCCCACCGACCAGCAGACGGCCTCTCCAGTGATGATCTCATAGAGCGTCTCCCGCTTCTTTTCCGAGAGCTTTTTGGAGTCATTCAGCCCTTCGATGATCAGGCCCTCCGGCAGGATTACCGCTCCCGCGGCCACCGGTCCCACCAAAGGACCTCGGCCCGCCTCGTCCACCCCGCAGATCAGAGCCAATCCTTTGCGATGCAGCGCGCTCTCGATCTCGTAAAGCTCCGGCCCCGGCGCGCTCATCGTCTGATCTCCTCGGGAGTCTCGAGCGAAATCCGCCCGATCTTCCCGCCGCGAAACTCGTCAAGCAGCGTGATGGCGGCGCGCAGGGTATCGGCGTCCCCTCCGGGAAGCAGCATCCCCCGTCTTTTTGCCACAAGGCAAAGCAGCGCGTAGCCGTCAGTGCCCTCCAGCTCGGCGGATTCAAGGCGATAACGGGATGAGAGCGCGGCCGGATACCGCGCGGCAAGCAGCAGAAGCAGCGAGCAGGCAAGGTCCTCCTGATCGAGAATCTCATCCCGGATCGCGCCGGTATATGCGAGGTGGCGCCCCACCTTCTGGTCCTCAAACTTCGGCCAGAGGACGCCGGGCATATCGAGCAGCTCCATGCCGCCCTCCAGCTTGACCCACTGACGGCCCCGGGTCACGCCGGGACGGTCCTCGACCTTGGTGCGCCGCTGTCCCGCCAGGCGGTTGATCAGCGACGATTTTCCCACGTTGGGAATCCCCACGATCATCAGGCGCAGAGGCCTGCCGGTCATCCCGCGGGCGGCATTGCGTTCGAGCCGTTCGGCGCAGAGCTCCCGCAGCTTCGGCTCGAGCTGCCGCAGCCCCTTTCCGCTGCGGCAGTCCGCTTCGAGGGCGGGCAGCCCCTTTCCGGTGAAGAAGTCCCGCCAGCGGGCGGTCACCTGCGGGTCGGCGACGTCCGATTTGTTGAGCAGAATCAGCCGGGGCTTCGAGCGGGTCAGCCCCTCGATCTCCGGATTGCGGCTCGAGCGGACGATCCGCGCGTCCCGCAGCTCGACCACCGCGTCGATCAGCGGAAGGCTTTCCCGCATCAGCCTGCGGGTTTTCGCCATATGCCCGGGGAACCATTGGATTTGTTTTCCTTGTTCAGCCAAGATGTTTCTCCTGTTCCGCGGCGGCCGTCCGGCATACCGGCCGGATGCAGCGCCGTTTTAGTGTACTGTGCCGAGAGCGTCGAATGGGAACACCCGCAGATAGGCTTTGCCGAGGACATAGCGGGTATCGACAAAGCCGATCTCGCTTGCGCGGCTGTCGTAGGAGCCGTTGCGGTTATCCCCCATGACAAAGACATGTCCCTCCGGAACGGTGAGCGGAAACTCCATGTCGTAGTGCCGGTTGGTCGGAGTGTGGGTGTAAGGCTCGTCGAGCGCCTCGCCGTTGACATAGACGGTTCCTTCCACAAAATCGATGTCCACCCGCTGCCCTTCGGTCGCAACAATCCGCTTAATAATCGGTTCGTTGTCCTCGTAGGGCTTGGTGACCACCACGATATCCCCCTGGTCGGCCGAAAAGCCCCATCGGGAAATGAAAAGCATATCTCCGTCGTGCAGGGTGTCGATCATCGAGCTTCCGCTGACCACAGAGGTCCTCGCGCCGAATGTGAACAGCAGTATCACAAAAACGACAGCCAGCACCGCGCTTTCAATCCATTCATACAGCTCAACAAAGGCGATATCCCTTTTTGGAGATTTCGGGGCCTGTGGGCCTTCCTCTCGGTTCTTTCCCTGATCCTCCAAGACAACCCCTCCTGACGTCAGTTTCTTTCTCTGTGAAAAATAGCAAAAAGGGACAATTGCTTGTCCCTTTCTCGCAGTGCCATCTGAAAATTATTTGCTGGCTTCCTTGACGCGGGCGGCCTTGCCGACGCGGTCTCTGAGGTAGTAGAGCTTGCTGCGGCGCACCTTGCCCGCGCGGATGACGGTAACCGACTCAACCACCGGCGAATGCAGCGGGAAAACTCTTTCGACGCCGACGCCGTGGGACATCCGGCGGACGGTAAAGGTCTCCTGAATGCCGCCGTGCTTCTTGGCAATCACGGTGCCCTCAAACGCCTGTACGCGGGACTTCTCACCCTCCTTGATGCGAACGCCGACACGGACCGTGTCGCCGATCGAGAAAGCAGGGGGATTCTCCTTCAGGCAGGGGGCTGCAAAATGTTTCAATGCGTCCATCGTAAATTTCCTCCTTCATTTGTTCAGACATTCATTCCCGCTTGCCAAAGAACAAACGGCAGAGGACTGTCAGCTTTTCATTCCGGCTCTTCGCCGACATGAAATCCCGCTGTAAAGGGAGCACAGCGATTTACATGCCTTAGTATGATACCACACCTTTTGTGAAACCGCAAGGGATTTTCAGAATTTTTTGCTGAAATTGCTGAATTTTTTCTCTGCGGATTCCAGCGGCAGAATCGTTTTTCCTTTATGAGCGGCGGAATATTTTAAGGGAGAGAGATACCATTCGAAGCTATTTCGGATATTTCGAATCAAAAGGCCATTATGCAACAATTTTCAAGCATATTGTTATTTTTCCGAAGGATTTTCTTTGAAAATCACAGCATTTTGATTGACATCATGTCAAATATGCGATAATCTATAATTTGTAATATTATCGTTTAAAATACAGGAAAGATTCCCATTCAAGAGACTTTTTCTCAATCGGTAATCATGAAGATGACGCCGGCTCTCTCGTGACGGCCGGCCCTGTAACGGAGGAATTCATGGCAAAGATTAAATTTTTAACCGATTCCAACTGTGATATTCCTCTTCCGCTCGCGCAGGAATT
Organism: Yanshouia hominis; assembly: GCA_014385025.1. Lineage (GTDB taxonomy): Bacteria > Bacillota > Clostridia > Oscillospirales > Ruminococcaceae > Yanshouia > Yanshouia hominis. The sequence continues at coordinate 68,242 of JACRTB010000012.1, forward strand.
GGGGATTGAAATCCTTCCTTTCACCATTACCATTGATGGCAGGGAATATCAGGAAGCCTACTCGTTTACCCCGCCGGAATATTACCGGCTGCTCGAAGCATCCTCTGATCTTCCCAAGACGGCGCAGCTTTCTCCCGCGCAATTTCTTGCCGCATTCGAACGCGCATACGCCGAAGGGTATACCGACACAATCTGCACCACCATGACCTCGGTTGGTTCCGGGACCTACCAGAACGCCCTGCTGGCCCGCAGCATGTTCGGGGAGCTGCATCCCGAGGAACGCGACCGCTTTGCCATCCATGTCATTGACTCGGCCAACTATTCCATTTCTTACGGATATGGGGTGATTCTCGGCGCAAGGGTTGCTCTCAGCGGCGGTGATCTTACCGCGGTCCTTTCCGAGATGAACGGCTGGTTCCGCAGACTCGAAACATATTTTACCGTCTTTAACCTCAAATACATCCGAAAGTCGGGGCGTATCGGCCCCGCCACCCATGTCATCGGCGAAATGATGGGAATCAAGCCGGTCCTCAGCAATCTGAACGGAACCTTTAAGACAGAAAAGATGGCCCGCGGAAAGGCGCTTGCCATTCAGGGCGTGGCCGATTTCTTTGCCCGCCGCAGAAGAGATGGGACGGACTACGTCATCCTGCGCGGGGTGAGTGACGTCGAAGCCAAGCGTCTTGCGGCTCTTGCCACTGAAATCTGCGGATATCCTCCGGTCGGCATCTTCTATGCCGGGCCGAGCATCTCGACCAATACCGGCATCGAGATCACCGGAATCGGCTTCTGCGCCAAGGGTATTTGAAATGCGGATCGTTGTGGCCGGCTGCGCCGCCTTTTTGCTGCTGTATCTCTTCGATTGCCTCAAGCTGGCGGGATATGCGCGATTTGCAGGACCCTTTTTCTTTTGCGGCTTCTCCGCTCTGCTCGGCTGTTCCCTGATGGCCGCCTTTCGCGGAGAGGCTGCTTTTGTCCTCCCGTTTCTGCTGAGGATCTTCTGTCTGGCGCTGACCCTGCTTTGTTTTTTTCTTCTGCTGTCCGCCCTCTTTTTTGTACTTCCCTTCGGGCGCGTCTATCTGAAGCCGGAACGAAACGCGGTGATCGACACCGGGCTGTATGCCCTTTGCCGGCATCCCGGCGTCCTCTTTTTCTTTCTGATGTACGGGTTTCTGTGGCTCTTTACGGGCCGGATGACCGTCCTGTGGGCCTGTCTGGCATGGACCGCGATGGACGTTCTGCATGTCTGGGTTCAGGACCGTTTTTTCTTTCCGCGCAGCATCGACGGATACCGTGAATACCAAAACGCCACTCCTTTTTTGATTCCCGATGCCCGGTCGGCCGGCCGCTGTCTTGCCGACCTGCGGCGTGAGCGGAGGAGCAGATAATATGCAGCCGATGAATCTGGATCAAAAACTTCATCAGAAAATGTATCGGGAAATCTGGCAGCAGTACTGCGGCTTTCTCGATCTTTCGCTGTCCGAATATATGGCGATGCAGGAGCGGCTGATGCTCGAGCAGATCACGCTTTATGCCAAATGCCCGCTCGGCAGAAAGATCATGGGCGGGGCAGCGCCGCGAACGCTGGATGAATTCCGCGCCGCCGTACCGCTCACCACTTACGGCGACTACGCCGATATCCTGCTGGAAAAGCGTGAGGAGCTTCTTCCCGCCAAGCCGGTGATCTGGATCGAAACCACATGGGAAGGCGGCCATCACCCGATCAAAACCGCACCTTATACCCAGAGCATGATCGACCATCACCGCGGATCGATTATTTCGACCATGCTGCTTGCAACCAGCGACCGCAAGGGGCGTTTTTCGCTGCGCAGCCGCGACAGCTTCCTCTTCGGGATGGCGCCTCTCCCCTACTTCACCGGCATCATCCCCTACGCCATCGAGGGCGAGCTCTCCCTCCGCTTTATGCCGGAGGTAAACACCGCGCAGAAGATGAGCTTCGGTGAACGAAACAAGACCGGTTTCAAGCTCGGCCTGCTCAACGACATTGACATCTTTTTCGGAATGAGCGGAGTCGTCGCACGGATGAGCGAAATGTTCCCCGACATGGTCGGCGGAAAGGGAAAAAAATCTTCCGCCCTGCAAATGCTGAAGAAAGCAAAGCCTCACATGCTTTACCGCCTGATAAGGGCGCGCGCAAAGGTCAATGCGGAGGGCGGAGAGATCTATCCCAAAGACCTCTGGCATCCCAAGGCCCTGATGTGCGGCGGGACTGATTCCACCTGCTTTAAGAAAAAAATTGAATATTACTGGGGTGTGCGCCCGCTCGAAATTTTCGGCGGTACCGAGCCGACCTGCATTGCAACCGAAACTTGGTCGAAGGACGGTATGGTATTCTTCCCGGACGTCTGCTTCTACGAGTTTATCCCCGAGCGTGAAATGCTCAAGAACCTCGAGAACCCTGACTTTAAGCCCCGCACCTTCCTGATGGATGAGCTGGTCGCAGGTGAAAAATATGAACTGGTGATCTCCAACTTCAAGGGCGGCGCCTTTATGCGCTACCGGGTGGGAGACGTGTTTCGCTGCAAGCGCATCATCAACGAAGCGGACGGCATCCGGTTCCCGCAGTTCGAGTACGTCGATCGGATTCCCACCGTCATCGATATCGCGGGCTTTACCCGGATTACCGAGAATACCATCCGCAAGGCCATCACAGTTTCAGGGGTGCAGATTCACGACTGGTTTGCCGCAAAGCGCTATGACAGCGATTCCCGACCGTATATGCAGCTCTATGTCGAGATGAGCGAAGCGGCAATCCTCACCGGGGTCGTCGCCGCGGACGTGATCCGTGACCATCTCAGCGCCTATTTCAAGTATATCGACGTCGATTACAGCGATCTGAAAAAGATGCTGGGAATCGATCCGCTCGTCGTTACCGTCATCGAAACCGGCACCATCGAACGCTACGAGGAAAGCCACCGGCGCAGAATCCGAAGAATGAATCCCCCTCACTACGACGTTGTCGAAATTGAAAAGCTTGCCCGGCTGCGGTAGCTGCTGCAACATCTGACGAAAGGAGGCGGACGTGACTTGCTCTACAATCTGATTTTCTGGGGCGTGCCGGCGGCCGCCCTTTCCGTCTATCTCCTGCTGATTCTTTTCTTCGCAATCAGCAAAAAGGACCGTTACACCGCAGCGTTCCAGCCCTTTCTCTACGACATGGCGCTTTGGACCGCCTCCTCCCTGCTGATGAAGCTCGGGGTTCCCCCCGGCGTGCTCTTTTGGAACCGCATGATGATGGTGGGAATCTGCTGCGCCCCTTTCTTCTTCTACCTTTTCTTTTCCATTTTTACAGGGCTGGTCAGGATCAGACGGCTTGCCCTCTGGGCGCTCGGCACCTTAGCGGCGGTTTTTCTCAACTTCATGGGGCAGGTCGTGACCAGCGCCAGCACAGTTACCAGCTGGTCCACCTGGCAGGGGAAACCGATTGCGCAGATCCACTTTGTTTATACTCTCGGTCCCGCCGCCGTCCCTACTTATGTTTTGATGTTCCTGATGGTGCTCAGCATCATTCTTGGAATTCAGCGCAGTGTCCACAGCCATAAAGTGAGCCGGAAAATGATCCGCCCAATTCTGATCGGCGTGGTGCTGCTGTTCTGCGGCCTGCTTTCCAACCTTCATCCGGCGCTGGGGCAATACCCCATCGACATCCTGATGTGCTTCATCACCGGACTGCTTTTCCTCTATGCCATCTACCGCAACCGCATGTTCGAAATGAAGTTCATGCTGACGCGCGGCTTCGTGTTTTCCTGCATGACCGCGGTTCTTCTGGTGTTCTATGCCTCCACCGTGCTGGGACTCCTGAAAATTCTTCCGATCAGTGAGAAAACGCAGCAGCTGGTCACTGTGCTGATTGCGTTCGGCGTGGCGCTGCTGGCACAGCCGCTGCTGGCCCTCGCCCAGAGGTTGGCCGACCTCATCTGCTATAAATCGGAATACAATCAGCGCAATGCCCTGAAAAATTTTGCCATCAATATTTCAAACAACCTCTCGCTGACCGAAATTTCCAACGAATTTGTAGACGCTGTCAGCCAGGCAATGAATCCCCGGCATACCACCCTGATGCTTCTCGACCGCGAAAGCAACAGCTATATCACCTTCCAGTCGATGCAGAAGCTCAATCCCATGAAGTACGTCCTTCGCGCCGACAATCCCCTTGTGCGCTGGCTCGACCAGCAGAACCGCTGCCTGACCCGGGAGGAAATCTCCTCCCGAATCGAATTCCGGGCCATGTGGGACAGCGAGCTTTCCGAGTTCAATGCGATGAACGCGGAAGTGCTGGTTCCGATGAAGTGCCGCGACAGCCTGATCGGAATCATCATGCTGACCGCCCGGCGCAACGAAGCGGCTTATACCCTTGATGATCTCGAACTGCTCCGCTTCTTCGGTGCCTCCACCGCGGTTGCGATGAGCAATGCCCTGCTTTATGCAAAGGCACAGGAAAACGCCTGTACCGACGATATGACCGGTATCCGCAACCGCCGTTATTTCTATCAGTATCTCCGCGAGCAGTTTGAGATCTGCGCACAGAGCTCCCGCCCTCTTTCGCTGATGATTCTCGACCTCGACCGCTTCAAGCTCTATAATGAGCTCTACGGCTTTTCGGAAGGGGACCGCGCGATCTGCAAAACCGCGGAGCTGATCCGCCGCTGTGTTGACCGCCGCGGCATCGCCGCCCGTTACAGCGGCGAACAGTTTGCCGTTGTACTCCCCGGATATGATACTCCCGGTGCGCTTGAGATAGCGGAGACAATCCGCCGGAAGATCGAGCAGGAATTCTTTAATGAGGAGAGCGCTACCAAGCAATTTTTGACCATCAGCGCGGGGCTTTGCACCTACCCGATCTGCGCGGCCGATACCGATGAACTGGTTCAGCGCTGCAACCTTGCACTGAGCAGTGCGAAGCGAAAGGGAAAGAACGTCTCGGTGGCCTATACCACACTGCAGCAGGATTCTCCGGACAATCCCTCCCGCTACGATGACGACACCGAATCGCTGCAAACCACCGTCTATGCCCTGACTGCCGCGATCGACGCCAAGGATCATTACACCTTTACCCATTCGCTCAACGTGGCTAAGTATGCTTCGGCGCTGGCCAAGGAGCTGGGGCTTGACGCCATCCATCAGAAGATGGTGTATGAAGCGGGACTGCTGCACGACGTTGGAAAGATCGGCATCCCCGAGGACATCCTGACCAAGACTTCCCGCCTGACCAACGAGGAGTACAGCATCATCAAAAAACACGTTGACATCTCCATCAATATTATCAAGCATCTGCCCTCAATGACTCAGGTAATTCCGGCCATCGTCGGCCATCACGAACGGTGGGACGGCAGGGGTTATCCGCGTGGAATCGCCGGAGAAAGAATTCCCATCGAGGCAAGGTGCCTGAGCATCGCGGATACTTTTGACGCCATCACTTCGGCGCGCCCCTATAAACGCCCCTGTGACATCGAATTTGCCCTGACCGAATTGGAACGCTGTGCCGGTACGCAGCTTGACCCGGCTGCTGCCCCCCTCTTTGTCCAAATGATTCGGGAAGGACGTCTTCAGGTCACCCCAACGCTTCACCTTTGATGCGGCACTTAATTAAGAGATGCGGCCCCTCTCTTTGCCCAAATGATTCATGAGGGACGTTTTCGGGTTACCCCGACGCTTCACCTTTGTACGGCGCTTAATTAAAGAGATGCGGCCCCTCTCTTTGCCCAAATGGTTCATGAGGGACGTCTTCAGGTCACCCCAACGCTTCACCTTTGATGCGGCACTTAATTAAGAGATGCGGCCCCTCTCTTTGCCCAAATGATTCATGAGGGACGTTTTCGGGTTACCCCGACGCTTCACCTTTGATGCGGCATTTAATAAGAGATGCGGCCCCAGCCCAGCGGGAAAGTTTCGGCGCAGCGGTTTTCACGACCGTCGGACCGCCAAATCCAGCGCGGCTTTCCTTTGAAAGGTTTTTACAAAAGAAAAAATACCTGCCGCCCTTCAAGGGACAGCGGGTATTTTTTCTATCACTCCGGTGGACCAGCTCCGGAGCCTTCAAAGAGAGAGGAAATCAGAGAATCAAAACTTCATCATAACCTTGACGACCGGTTCGGTGCGCTTATCCGCCATCTCCATCGCCTCGGTCATTTGTTCGATCGGGTAAATCTTGGAAATCATCAGATCGGTCTGGATCAGGCCCTTGTTCAGGGCGTCAACGACCACCTCATAATCCTTACGGGTATACATATTGGAGCCTCGGACTACCAGTTCCTTGTTCTGAATCAGGCCGAAGGGTGCTCCCACCCCGTTGGGCATAATCGCAATCTCAGAGATCACGCCGCACCTGCGGGTGCACTTGGCGGCGGCCTCCACAACAGGGGCGTTGCCGAACGCGAGGAAGGTAATATCCGCGCCGACGCCGCCGGTAATCTCCATTACGCGCGCCTCGAGATCCTCTTTGGCGCTGTTAATGGTATCGGTACAGCCCAGCTTCCGGGCAATTTCAAGGTTGTTGTCCACGACATCCGCCATGATGATCTTCGCAGGATTGGCAATTTTGGCGCAGAGATAAACGCCAAGTCCAATGGTACCTGCCCCGATGATCAGGATATTTTGACCCAGGCTGACGTCGTTCTGACGGACGGCGTGCATACCGACGGCCAGAGGCTCAATCAAGGCGCCCTGTTCAAAGGTAACGCCGTCGTCAAACTTCACAACGGTCTGCTCGGGAACCACGATAAACTCACCGAACGAACCGCTCCAACCGTTCGAGCCAAGCACCTTTTTGGCGGCACATACATTATAATGACCTTCGCTGCATTCGACACAATGACCGCATCCGTAATGCGGCTCCGCGGTAACACGGTCACCGACCCGATATTTGGTGACCTGGCTGCCCACCTCGACAATTACGCCGGAAAATTCATGTCCGGAAACAACGGGCGGAATGCGGAACGGATGCTTGCCATGGTAGGCGTGCACTTCCGAACCACAGATGCCGGTGACCTTAACCTGAATTTTTACATCGGTGGGATTTTGAATCTGAGGCTCCTCTACCTCCTTGAAGTAGGCAACCTCGGGCTTTTCGATAAAACCTGCTCTCATGCTCTTACCCTGCTTTCCTTACCATTTCTCTGCCAGCTCAACAATGTTTTCAACCGTAATGCCGTTCATCGCCAGCAGCCGCTCATAGGGAGCCGACTGGCCGAAGCAGTCCTGAATACCGACCCGCTTGACTCTGCCCTTGCCCATTCCGGCGGAAACCTCACAAACCGCGCTGCCCAGGCCGTTGAGAATGTTATGATCCTCCACGGTGATGATTTTGCCGATATCATTGACGCAGGCGCTCACCGCTTCGACATCGAGCGGCTTGATCGTATGCATATCGAGCACGCGGGCGGAAATTCCCCTTCCCGCGAGGACCTCGGCCGCCTCAATTGCAAGCCGGACGGTGTCGCCGTTGGCGATAATGGCGACATCGCCGCCTTCCCGCAGGGTGATGGCCTTGCCGATCTCAAACTTCTGGTTCTCATCATAAATTACCGGAATCGCATCGCGGGTAAAGCGCAGATAAACCGGCCCATAAATTTCGGCCGCCGCGCGGACCAGCGCCTTGGCCGCATAATAGTCGGCCGGCATGACCACCCGCATATTGGGGATGGTTCTCAGCACGCCCATATCCTCAATGCCCTGATGGCTCGCTCCGTCGTTGGCGGGGGTCAAACCGCCGTGGGAACAGGCAATCTTCACATTGAGATTGGGGTAGCAGATTTCCTGACGGATCTGTTCGCCCATCCGCAGGCTTCCGAACACCGCATAGGTGACGACAAAGGGAATCTTTCCGGTGGTCGCAAGACCGGCGGCCACACCGGCGCCGTTCTGCTCGGCAATGCCGACGTTGACATGCTGCTGGGGAAGCGCCTTGGCAAACGCGCCGGTTTTGCAGGACTTGCCGATATCGACATCGACGACGTAGATATCACGATTTTCGCGTCCCAGCTCGACGATCTCCTCGCCGAAGCCGTCGCGGGTTGCAATCAACTTCTTGGCTTCCATCTTAAAATCCCCTTTCCAGTTCTTCCATCGCGGTGGCATACTGTTCCGCGTTGGGGGCCATGCCATGCCAGCCGAGCTGGTTTTCCATGAAGGAAACGCCCTTCCCCTTGACGGTGTGCGCATTGATGCACTTGGGACGCCCGGTGGTGGAAGCATCGATCTTTTTAAGCGTTTCGACTACCTGCTCCATGTCATTGCCGTCGATCTCATAGGTTTCATATCCGAAGGCTTCAAACTTTTTGGTCAGGTCGAGGTGCGGAATCACCTGATCGGTGGTTCCGTCGAGCTGGAGGCCGTTGTTGTCCAGAATAATGACAAGATTGTCAAGATTCCATGCGTTTCCCGCCATCACGGCTTCCCAGATCTGGCCCTCATCCAGCTCGCCGTCTCCGACGATGACAAAGACGCGGTAATCCTTGCCGTCGCGTTTGCCCGCCAGCGCCATACCGACGCCGCAGGAAAGTCCCTGCCCGAGCGAACCGGTCGAAATATCGATACCGGGGCACTTTTTCATATCGGGATGCCCCTGAAGAATCGAACCCTCCTGACGCAGGGTATGAAGCTTCTCCTCCGGAAAGTAGCCGAGCAGTCCAAGCGCCGCATACTGAATCGGGCAGGCGTGGCCTTTGGAGAGGATGTAACGGTCACGGTCCGGCCACTTGGGATTCTTCGGATCAATATTCATTTCGCCGTAATAAAGGGCCGCGGTGATCTCCGCAGAGGAAAACGCGCCGCCGGGATGCCCCGACTGTGCCTCATAGATCATCGTCAGCGCGGTTTTACGAAGCTCCTTCGCATGTTCCTTGAGCTCCTGCACACTGATATTTTTCATGATTTCACCTCATATTCAGTCTGATGAATGCATCCTATGTTCTAACATGGGATGATATATGCCAAAAAAAATTGGACCCAACCAATTCCCGTCCCCGCTTCCCGGACGCACCAAAGATGTATCCGGGAACGCAGGAGCGGTGAAAAGAAAATTTTAACCGAGCAGAGAGGGAATTCCCATCGCAAAAAAGGGAATGTAGGTGGTCAGCAGCAGCGCGAGAATCGACGCACCGACAAAAGGCAGAACAGCTTTGGAGATCTGTTTCAGGTTGATGTTGGAAATTCCGCAGCCAACATAAAGGTTGACGCCGACCGGCGGGGTCACCAGACCAATCGCAAGGTTCATAACCATGATGCAGCCGAGGTGGACGCCGTCAATGCCAAGAGCCGTGGCGACCGGATACAGAATCGGGACAATAATATACATCGCCGAATTCGCATCGATAAAGCAGCCTGCGATCAAAAGAATGACGTTGACTATCAGCAGGAAGATGTACTTATTGCCGCCGCAGATTTCCACGAGGGCATTGCTGGCGCTCGCCGCAATGCCAGTGACAGTGAGAACCCAGGCAAACAGGCTTGCGGTGCCGACGATAAACATCACCACTGCGGTCTGAGAAACGGAATCCCGCAGCAGTGGGAGCAGATCCTTCCAGCGCAGAGTGCGGTAGATGAAAAGTCCAACGATGAGGCCGTACACCGCCGAAACAGCGGCCGCCTCGGTGGGGGTAAAGATGCCGCCGTAGATACCGCCGAGGATAATGACCGGCATCATCAGGCCCCAGAAGGCCTCCTTGAAATTCTTCCAGCGCTCGGGCCAGCTCGCCTTGGGCAGCAGCTCAAGCGGTCTGTCCCGGCTGACAAACTGCATTGCCAGAATCAGGGAGAAGCCCATCAGCAGGCCGGGCAGAATGCCCGAGGCGAACAGCGCGCCGACCGACTTGCCGGTGATCGAACCGTAAATGACAAAGGTGATCGACGGCGGGATGATGATTCCGATCGCACCGGCAGTGGACATCAGCGCGGCGGAAGAAGCCTTATCGTATCCAACGCGGGTCATCGCCGGGATAATGATCATGCCGAGCGCCGCCACGGTGGCAGGTCCTGACCCTGAAATCGCTGCAAAAAAGCAGGAAACAATGACGCAAACCATTGCCATGCCGCTCTTTTTATGGCCGACCAGTGTGCGGCAGAAGTTGATCAGACGGCTGGAGATTCCGCTCTTTTCCATGACATTGCCGCCGAGAATAAAGAACGGAATTGCCAGCAGAACAAACTTGCCGGTTGAAGAATAGAGATTGCTGGGGATCATCGAGAGAGGCAGCTTTTCATAAAGCAGCGCCGCAACACTCGAAATACCAAGAGAAAGTCCAATCGGGATGTTGAGAAACAGCAGGAGAAAGAATACGCCGAACAAAATCAGAGATACCATCGCTTATTCCTCCTCCTTTTTCAGCAGAGTCACAACGAAAAGCTGAATGTACCGGGCCGTCAGGACAGCGCCGCTGATCGGAACAAACATGCCGAACATCCACTCAGGCCACTGCATACCGGCGGTAAGCTGCTTGAGAACAAATTCCTGTTTCGCCATCAGGAAGCCGAAATAGAGGATCAGAATGCCGAAAGCAGTGCCCAGCAGGTGTCCGAGCAGAATGCAGAGCTTCTGATATTTAGCCGGCATAAAATCGGTCACAACGGTCAGCCCCAGATGCGCCCCCCGCTTGGCGGCGACCGCCGCGCCGGTCAGGCTCAGGACGATCAGGCCAAGCGAAGTCAGCTCCTCGACAAAAGGCATGGAGCTGTTGAGGACATACCGGGCAAAAACATTGACGCAGGTCAACAGGGTCATAATCAGCAGGATGATGGCGCAGATATTATCCTCCAACAGCGAGAGCATCTTTTTCATACGCTTTTCCATGCCTCCTTCATTTCAGTCAGAGTTTTGTTTTACTGCACTCCAAAGGCGGTGCAGGCGTCCGCGCCGTAGACCTCTTTATACTGGTCGATCAGCGGCTGAACAACCGCCTTGAACTTGGCAACATCATCTTCGGTCAGCTCATAGAGCTCGCAGCCGTTTTCGTTGATGAATTTGTCCTTGAGTCCCGCTTCGTCCGCAACGATCTGCTGGTTCATCTCCTTGCAGGCTTCCTCCACGCACTCGCGGATCAGAGCCTGCGTCTCGGCGCTGAGCTTTTCAAACTTCGCGGTGTTGGCAGTAAAGGTAAATGCTTCATAGGTGTGGTTGGAAATAGTGATATACTTCTGAACTTCCTGAACGTTGGCGGAATTGATGGTGCTCAGGCTGTTGTCATGACCGTCGATGGTTCCCTGCTGCAACGCGGTGAACACTTCGCCCCAGCTCATCGCCTGCGGGCTGGCGCCGAACGCGGTGTAAAACGCGGAGAAGAAATCGCCGCCGGGGATTCTGATCTTCAGGCCCTTCAGGTCCTCGGGCGCCTTGATCGCATGCTTTCCGCAGGTCATCGCCTTAAATCCATTGTGAACCGCGCCGAGATAGGTCAGTCCTTTTTCCGAAAGAACGGTATTCAGGAACTCGCCGCCCTTTCCGAAGAAAGCGTCCTCAGCAGCCTGATAATCTTTAAAAAGCCAGGGCAGGGTGCTGACCATCATGCGGTTGTCAAGGTTTGCGATGATGCTGGTGGAATGGATGTCGAGATCCACGGTGCCGTCGCAGAGCAGTTCAAGTCCCTTGGACATATTGCCGCTGGCGAGCTGGTCGTTCGGAAAAACATTGACGGTGACAGCGCCGCCGGACTTCTCTTTCACCTTTTCGGCAAAGAGCTTGGCCATACGGGTATCGTTGGCAATATCGGTGCCGTTGCAGCTGAGCTTCAGTGTAACCTTGTCATACTGGGTGCCGCCTGATGCCGCAGGAGCCTCGCCGGAAGCGGCCGGAGCAGCCTGACTGGATGATCCGCCGCAGCCGGCAAACAAAGAGACGATCATGGCAGAAGCCATGGCGAGAGCAAAAATTTTCTGTTTCAATTTGTTCCCCTCCTGAAAATATCTTTGACGTTTCCAACCTTCCGCGTTCGCTTACTGTGCATCGGAGTTCAATTTTGTAGTATTTGCGAACGTAGGATGTTGTAACGTCATTATAGCCCATCATATTTTTGAAAGTCAATGCACTTTTAATAACTTTGTAGGGATGACTGATTTTTCATTTACTGTCTGTCTATTTTCACGAAAAAAGGAGATTTTTATTTCAATAGGTGCATTCTGGGGTTTCAATCCCTGAAAAGCGCAAGCCGCGGAGCAATGCTCCGCGGCTTGCGGTACTCAAAATCTTTCAAATCATTCTTCTTTTTTATATACATCACGCCAGTAGAAATAGCTGTCGTTGATCGCCTGATAAAGCTCCTCCATGCTGGTGCCGGCCAGTTTTTCCAACAGCTTGATGTGGGTGTCAATCAGGTACTGACGGTCCCCCTTGGAGAAAACTTCCTCGATGGTTTTGAGACGGGAGGCCTTGGTCAGCTCCACAATCGTGTCATGGATGGTGATGATGGCCACATTATTGGTCGCGCGGGCGAGTTCCTGGTGGAATATGATATCCGCGTCCGCAATTTTTTCGATATTCGGCGGATCGGCCTCCAGATAGGCCACCAGCTGGTCACATTTTTCATGCAGCAACTTCCAGGTTTCCTCCGGCATGCGCTGCTCCAGCAGGAGCTGCATAATGCCGTTTTCCACCACCTTGCGCAGCCCGATCAGCTCGCTGTAGGCGCTTTCTTTCTGCAGAATAATGCCGTAAACCATCGGATCGAGCACCTTCGGAGAAAAGCCGTCGCAGACATAGGTTCCCTCGGCGCGCCGGATTTCCAAAACTCCGTACGCCACAAGAATCCGAACCGCCTCACGGACGGTGTTCCTGCCGACCCCAAGGGTGCGCACCAGCTCCGGCTCAACCGGAATCTGATCCCCCGGTTTGAGTTCCCCGTTGATGATCGCATCGGTCAGACGGGAAATTACGATGTCGACCATCGAACGATTGTTGATTGGAGCAAGATAACTTGCCGTTGAATTTGCCATTCCACTCACCCGCCAATTTGTCAGATAAATAACAAATATGATTAGCCAAAGGGCATATCATCCTATGTTTGATATTATTATAAGCGGGAATTCCATTCTTTGCAAGGGTTTCCGCTAAGTTTATCAAAAAGCACTGCATTTGTGTGAAAACTTTGGAGTCTTCCGATGGAAAAGCCTCCATTTCCGCCATGACGTGAAAATCAATTTTCACATTAACTCTTCTGAAAAACGTACCGTTCCACCTCGTCGAGCGGCAGGCGGTAGGCCGGCAGATACTCCCGCAAAAAGGTCTGTGCCTCCGGCAAGGCCAAAGAAGGATGCTTCAGAATTGTTTTGGCCGCCTCGTCAAATTCCCGGTTTCCCGCTTTCTGCTCCTCGATACATTTAATCAATGCCGAGAGCTTGTCAGCCGCTTTGACATAAGCTCCGTACTCTTCCCCGCCTTCCCCCAGATGAGGCGCAAACGCCGGCCTGAGATCATCCGGCAGCATCGAAAGCAGCCGCTCCTCCGCCTGTTTTTCAATCGTGCGGTATGCCTCCCGGATGCCTTCGTCGTGATACTTCACAGGGGTCGGAAGATCTCCGGTCAAAATCTCGGCGCTGTCGTGATAAAGAGCCAGCAGCACCGCCCGCCCCGGGTCCAGACTCTTTCCGAATCTCGCGTTTGCGATCTCGATCAGCGCGTGAGCCAGCAGCGCGGTTTCCAGGGTATGCTCCGCCAGCGTCTCGCTGCGGGTGCAGCGCATCAGGCCCCATCGCTCAATATATTTCATTCTGGAAATCATTGCAAAAAAACCGGCCAAACCGGACACCCCTTTCTATAGAGAAGCGGCTTTCTCTCTGTTCATGCACTCCATTGTATCATATAAAAATTCATGGTACAAGCTATGCTCCGTGCAGCAGACCGCAGAAGGGCTTCCCGCTTTTTTCGAGGAATTCCTCCCGGAAGCTTTCCAAATCTAAAAACTGTGGTATAATTTTTACTGTATGTTCCAATATCGTATATGGGGTGAGTCGATGAGAAGTCGGACAAGACGTGATTTTCTGCCGGGGGGTGTCAAATCCTTCGTCTGGGCGCTGCTGCTGGCCAGCGCCATCTTTGTCCCACTGATGATTTATAACGGCGGCTATTTTGTCTTTCTGGGGGATTTCAACGTCCAGCAGATTCCGTTTTACCGCCATGCGCACGACATGATCCGCAGCGGAAACTTCTTCTGGGACTGGCAGACCGACCTCGGCGCCAATTTTATCGGCTCTTACAGCTTTTATCTGATCTTCTCGCCCTTTTTCTGGCTGACGCTCCCCTTCCCGAGCGACTTTGTGCCCCACCTTATGGGCCCCCTGCTGATTCTGAAAACCGCCTGCGCCGCCCTTTCCGCCTATCTTTATATCAAGCGCTTTGTCTCGGACCGGAACTGGGCGGTCTTTGGTTCGATTCTCTATGCCTTTTCGGGCTTTATGACCTTCAATATTTTTTTCAACCACTTTCATGAGCCCTGCATCTTCTTCCCGCTGCTGCTTGTCTCGCTGGAAGAGCTGGTGGAAAATAACCGGCGCGGCTTCTTTGCCGCAATGGTGGCGGTCAACTGTCTGGTCAACTATTGGTTCTTTATCGGTGAGGTCGTTTTCGTCATTCTCTATGTCGCCGTCCGTATCAGCTGCGGCGGCTGGAACTGCTCTTTCTGGAAGTTCTGCGTCATCGCCTTTGAATCGGTGCTCGGGGTGCTGATCGCGGCGGTGGGCCTGCTGCCCTCGGTGCTTGCCCTGATGGGCAATCCGCGCACCGGATGGGACACCCTGCTGACCGGATGGAACATGTGGATCTACGGCTGGAACCAAAGGCTGCCCGCCATCCTGCAATCCTTCTTCTTCCCGCCGGAGCTGCCGAGCAGGCCGAATTTTTTCCCGGACATGGGCGCGAAATGGTCCTCTCTGTCCGCATGGCTTCCGCTCTTTTCCTCCATCGGGGCAATCGCCTACTGCCGTGTAAAAAAGCGCACCTTTGTAAAACGCCTGATCGTCATCTCCATGGTGATGTCGCTGATCCCCATCCTGAATTCGGTCTTTGTTCTGTTCAGCCAGTCCTACTACGCACGCTGGTTTTATATGCCGGTGCTGATGCTCTGCATCGCCACCGCCGCCGCTCTGTCGGAGCGCAATGCTCCGGAAATGAGGTTTGCCCTCGCTTCGAGCTGGCGTTATGTCGCTTTCATCACCCTCTTCTTTATTCTGGCGATCGGCTTTTCCCCCTCCAAGGTGAAGGAAGAGATTAAAATCGGTCTTTACGGCGACCAGCTCGGCTTCTGGCTGCTTTCGGCGGCGGCGCTGCTCTGCCTTCTGCTCACCGCCCTTTTGTTCTTCGGAGTACGCAGCCGCGCGTTTTACAGGGTTTCTTCCATTCTGCTTTCGCTTGTGATCGTGGTCTTTACCACCGGCTACCTTTGCAGCGGCAAGAGCAGCAAGGCCACTGACGACGCTTTCCTCGCCAACACCGTCAATGGACGTGAGGAAATCGCCGCCGCGCTGCCGGATGACGGAATCTTCGCCCGCAGCGACCTCTACCACTGCGGCGACAATCTGGGAATGTTCTGGGATCTGCCGAATATTCAGGCCTTTCATTCGATTGTGCCCGCCTCCATTATGGAATTTTATCCCGAAATCGGGGTTAAGCGTGATGTTTCTTCCAAGCCCTCCACCGATTATCCCTCGCTTCGCCCCTTTCTTTCGGTGCGCTGGCTTTTCATCCCGCAGAACGACAAGGAGCAGTCCCCCATGCCGGGCTACCGCTACTATGACACCCGGCTCGGATATCACATCTACGAGAATGAGGACTTTCTCCCGATGGGCTTCATTTACCGCAGCGGCTTCAATATGGACGGGGAAAGCTGGTCCATGCTGGACCAGGACGACAAGGTACGCGCAATGCTCCTTTCCCTCGGCCTGACTCCGGAGGCTCTGGAACGCAACCGCGATCTTCTGGAGGAGGATTTCTCCGATTCCTACAACCTTCCCTCTCTCACAGACAGCTCCTATCGGGAGAGATTGGAAGAGCTGCGGTCAGAGGCCTGCGAAAGCTTCTCCATCGACGCCGATGGATTTTCCGCCGCCAGCCGCCTTGACAGTCCGGCAATGCTGTTTTTCTCGGTTCCTTATGACAGGGGGTGGAGCGCATGGGTCAACGGCTCCCCCGCGCGCATCGAAAAAGCCAATATCGGCTTCATGGCGGTGCGGGTTCCGGCCGGCGAAAGCATCATCCGTTTTGAATACCGCACCCCGGGGCTTTATGAAGGGGCGGTAATCAGCGCGGGCGCGCTTCTCCTTCTGCTGCTGTACCTGTTGTTCTGCAAGCTGTTGGGGGTGAAAGTGCGGCTTCCTCAGACGGATACGCCCCTGCCGGACCCGGAGGAGGCGCAAACGCCTTCCATGGCTGACGAAACCGGCTGGATGACGCCCGCGGAGGATGCTCCCCCGGCCCCTCTCCGGCAGGCGCCTCCCATCGTGCGGGAACAGCCGCGGCCGCCCGCTTCCCCCGCGCCTTCCCCGCAGACCCCGGAGCAAAAACGTGAACAGACTATCCTCGACTATCTTGAAACATTGGAGGAGCTGCCCCCGATCGACGAGGCGCAGCAGGAGAAAAGACAATGACAACTCTTTACCTGGTGATTCCCTGTTACAATGAAGAGGAGGTTCTTCCCGAGACCTCCCGGCGTCTTGCCGAAAAGCTTGACGCGCTTGAGAAGGCGGAAAAAATCGGACCGGAAAGCCGCGTCCTTTTTGTCGACGACGGCAGCCGCGACGCAACCTGGGGGATCATCGAATCTCTTTCCCACCAGGATTCCCGTTTCGGCGGCGTGAAGCTTTCCCGCAACAAAGGGCATCAGAACGCCCTGCTCGCAGGCCTGACCGCCGCCAACGGACGCTGTGACGCGGTGATCAGTCTGGACGCCGATCTTCAGGATGACATCAATGCCATCGACGAGATGGTTGACCGCTTTCACGAGGGGAATGAAGTGGTTTACGGCGTCCGCTCCAGCCGCGCGTCCGATACTGTTTTTAAGCGTTCCACCGCGGAGGGCTTTTACAAACTGATGCGGATGCTGGGCGTTGACATTGTGGACAATCATGCCGATTACCGCCTGCTTTCCCGGCGCGCCCTTGCCGCTCTGCTGGAATTCAAAGAGGTCAATCTGTTCCTGCGCGGGATTGTTCCTCTGATCGGCTTTCAAAGCACGTCGGTTGCCTATGAACGCGCCGAACGCTTTGCGGGAGAAAGCAAATATCCTCTCAAAAAGATGCTGCTCTTCGCCTTTGACGGGATTACCTCCTTTTCAATCCGCCCCATCCGCCTTGTCACTCTGCTGGGCGCGGTCATTTTCGGCACAAGCCTGATCGGTCTGCTGATCCTCCTGATTCAAAAGCTGTTTGGGCAGACGGTGCAGGGATGGACCACTCTGATGGGATCAATCTGGCTGCTGGGCGGTATTCAGCTGCTCTGCCTTGGCATCATCGGTGAATATGTCGGACGAATCTATCAGGAAGCAAAGCACCGGCCCCGTTTTATCATCGATCAGATTCGGCTGAAATAGCAAAGCTCAGTGATATGGCAAGAGAAGCACCCCCGGGTATGGAGGCGCTTCTCTTTTGTTTTCAAAGCGAACAGCAGCCTGACATATCCCGACACAGGCGGAAAATCTGAAATAGAGGCAGCACCCCATCCTCAAATCTATTCGCAGTAATGTTCTTTGAGAAAAGCAATCATACCGATGATCCGTTCATCCTGAATGCGATAGAACACATTCATGCCCCGCTTTTCGGAATCCAGAATGCCCGCTGTTTTTAACTGCGCCAAGTGCTGCGAGAGCGCGGAAGCGGTAATATTCGAAGTAAATGAATGAATCTCTCCAACGGTTAGAGGACCTTGAACCAACGCGCATAAAATCAACAGGCGATGCTCATTTGCCAGTAATTTCAGAAGCTCTGCAATTTTCTTTGCTTTCTCCTCCACAACAGAAATCCTCCTTCCTATGTTTGAGCCGGCAGATTTCCTGTGTCATCGTTCCCATCGGGCAGTACACACACCACGACCGCGGGCGAAACAGAACCATGGTAAGCAATCCGAGCACGGTGGATGTCATCATCACGCTGAAGAATCCAAAAGCAAATTGCGCAATCCATGGAGACACCATATCTACCTTGGCCCATTCCCAAGGCAGGCGGAAGGTCCACAGCAGCGTCACCGACTGTCTGAGCGGAGCACCGGCAAAAACCCGATAGGTGCTGAAAAGCATCAGCCCGAACATTGTCATAAAAAATGCCAGAAAGCCATATCGGAACCACCTGCTTCGCAGAAACTTCGGCGGTCTGCGGCCGGGGGATCGCTTCAGTTTACTGCCCAGCAGCTCCAACAGCTGCCCGCGGCCGCAATAGCGGTTGCAATAGGCCTTGTTTCCCCCCGCAATGGCCATCACAAGAGGGATTGCAAAGAACAGCATCCCCAGCCAGGCAAAAAGGATGTTGCACAGACCCAGAATCCAATAAAGCGCCTCGGCGAGCCAAAGATATTCATACCACTTTTTTTTCATATGTCTCCCTTCCGCTGCACGACTGAAATCACAGCAGCCGGACAAATTTTTGCACATCTTCCGCAGCCGACGCATTTTTCTCCGTCAACCTGAGCTATAATGCCCGACCGCACATGAATCGCATTTTTGGGGCAAACCTTCTCGCAGCATCCGCATGCAACACATTCTCTGCCGACCAGAGCAATTTTCACCGCTTGTGCCATAGATACCTCCAAAAATAAAATAATTAAGGTATTTCTAATATACTTTATTATTCTGTGTTTGTCAAATATTACTTCTATCTTTCAAATATCAAATCAACCGTTTGTCATTTTTCGCTTCTAAAACGTGTAAAGATCTCCGACGCTCCGGATGATGCAAAAATGTCGTCTAAGCATTCCATTTAAAAAGCATTTTTATCCGCAAGCGCAAAAGAGCGCTCTGCATCCCAAGCATATGCGTAAAAGTTGGCAGCGGCAGTAATCCGCCGCGGGACGCTTGCAGACCGATCTGGCGAACCGGGCATGACTGTCCGCGAGGGGAAACGGCAGCGTATTTACAAAAATTAGAGTGAGCGGCGAAGCACCTTCCTCGACGTGTCAACGGCGGCTTGCTCTGCCTTGACAAACTCTGTCAGTGCCTGTTGCTCCGCTTCATACTCCGCGGACGGCTTCAAAAATCGCTCATGGCTGATTGTACCGTTGATGTCGTCCTCGTAAATCCGCTTGAAAATACGGTCAAGCCCGGCGATACGCTTCCTTGCCTGTTCCAGTTCTTTTTTCTGCCGCTTTACTGCTTTTTCCGCTTCTGCAAATCTCTGCTGATAAACTACATTCTGAAAACTCTGTATATCGTCAAAGAACATAGCCGTTACATCAAATATCCTTTGTAAGACGAACAGCTTTAAGGTTTCTTCTCTGATAAAATGCGCGGAACAAGTACCGGTATCGCTCTTGTAGTTAGAGCAGACATAATGTGTCAGCGCCAGTGATAAAATGCAAAAAAACACCGGTCAAAAAATGCAGGTTTGCAGCGGAGAGGAATGCAATATGGTACACTCGAATCTGCCTGCCGTAGTGGAGGCGGAAAGAGTGTCAAAATGGAAGGAGCAAACTGGATCGATATCCGAAGCGACCGGCAAAGAGGACTCAGCTACACAGAGATCGCGCGCAAGTACAACATTGACCCAAGGACGGCAAAGAAGTACGCCCAGAGCGAAACGCGGCCAGTATACAGTCTGAGCGCGGCGAAGCCGTCAAAGCTGGACCCGTACAAGGAGCAGATCGCAATATGGCTGGAGGAAGCACCGTACTCGGCGGAATGAATTCTGGAAAAGATCCGGGAGCAGGGCTTCGACGGCGGGCACAGCATTGTGCGGGAGTATGTACGCAACAAAAAGGAACAACTGGACGAGAAGGCAACGGTGCGGTTTGAGACAATGCCGGGGCTGCAAGGGCAGATGGACTGGGCATTCTTCGAGGATCACACTGTCTTGGAGGATGGAAAGCTGAAGAAGCAGTACTGCTTCTTGTTCATTCTGGGGTACTCACGGGCACGGTACATAGAATTTGTGACTGATATGAGCACAAATACGCTAATCCGCTGTCATGCCAACGCGTTTCGGTATTGCGGGGGTTATCCCGAAGAAATCCTGTACGACAACATGAAGCAGGTTGTCATCAAGCGACTGCTAAAGCAGGAGGACAGCACTCTGAACCGGCAATTCGAGGACTTTGCCGGCTTCTATGGGTTCAAGCCTGTGCTGTGCCGGCCATACCGGGGCCAGACAAAAGGCAAGGTCGAGCG
>JACRTB010000013.1 GCA_014385025.1 Yanshouia hominis
GTGTACTCGGTAAAAGCAGCGGTCAGGGCATCCGCGTCCCGACCCTTGAAAAAGATCAGGTACTTGGGTGGGGAGCTGCTGCGGTCCTTCTTCACCGCATAGTCCACGCCGTATTTCCGCGCGATCTTCTCAAACTCCTTGATGGAGGGGTCGGTGATCTCGATGTTGGAAACGCCCTGATTCTGGCCGATCAGCTGTTTCACCGTCTGCTTGCCGTGGGGAATCACGGGGGTATCCCGGCTTTTCTGCTTTTGCAGCTTCTTTTCCTTGCGGTGGGCAAGGTATTTGGTGATGGCGGCTTTCATCAACCGCCCGGTAAACTTTGTTCCGCTGACTACCAGCGTCAAAGTCCTGTTTTCCACTTCCTCCTGCATAGGTCATCGCCTCCTTTCCACGGATTTTGCAGGGGTGGCACTTGATACTAAGGCGGGACCACCAGCCGCCGCAGCAGGTATTTCAGCATGGCAGGCTCCTTTCAGCGCAGCTGGTCGGAGCGTTCATAGTACAGATGGCCCTGGCGCACTTTGGCATGGCTGAGAATCTTGATGTGGCCCTTTTCCTGGTTCTCCAGGCTTTTCTGGTATCCGGCCTCCGTCAGAAACAGGCGGGTTCGTTCACCTTTCCAGCCCACCGGGGAATCGTCGGTCAGCACATCGAAGATAATCATGTGCCGGGTGTCCTCGGCAAACCGCTCCAAATCCATGTATTCATGGCCGTGGTAGTTCTGCGCCCCGGCTTTGAGGCGCATTTCCTCCATCAGCTGGCCCACGGTCTTACGCTCAGGCATGGCGTGCGCCTCCTTTCCCGCGTCCCTGGCCCTTCACGGCCAGGATACCGTCCAGGGTGGTGGCGGTGATCCGCAGGCGCTCGGCGGTGGCAATGTCATTCTTCACGGTCTCGTCGATGCCGTGGCCGCAGACCACCAGCACATGGGACCGGCGCAGGTAGTCCCGCGCCATATCCAGCCCGTCCTTGTGTTCCTGGGGAATCTCGTCTTTGAGGAAGGTAGGCAGGAACAGCACCGGGCAGATGGGCGAATACCCGGCATCGTACACCTGACGGCAGTAGGCCGCAGCGTTCTCGGCGTTCTCATACTGGCTGTTGCTCCAGGGAGCCGTAATGTAGGCAAGAGGTCGTTTCATGGCAAAATCCTTTCTCCCGGTGTTTTCGGGCAGCAGAAAAGCGGCTGCTTACCAGCCGCCTGCGTACATATCGTGGTTAACTTGTGCGGTGTAGTGGTTGCTGATCGTGGTCGGCGCATTAAACAGCACCGCAAGCAGATACTGCTTCATGTTGCGGATTTCGGTGGTATTGTTCCGCAGGCATTCCATGACAAACTCGATGTGGGAGCAATCCAGCTTCAAAAAACGGGAGCGGACCACCTCATGGGGGAAGTCGCTGCCAGCGATCCGGGTGGTTTTCCGCTTGGCGCAGACGGTCTCCACCATCAGCTCCACAATCTCGTCCAGGTCCTCCCGGTAGGTGGTAAACTCCCGGCACAGGTGGTCATACTCGATGTTCTCCAGAATCAAATCCCGATAATTTTCCATCTCTGAGACAGACATCGCATCCCTTCCTTTCCGTTCCGGCAGCTGTGCTGCCGCTGGCTCCCGGAAGGGAATAGAATCGGTACTTGATCCATAAGTAATTGTTTTTTCTGTATTTGATTTCTCTATATTTAATTCTGCGGGCTTTTCCGTATCCGGTTTTACCATATCCGGGTTTTCCGTATCTGGTGAAGCCGTATCCGGCTGGGGCGTATCCGGGTTCTTCGGCTGTGGTTGCTCGTAGATAACATACTCGGTATCGCTGATCCGACCCTGCCGGTCTCGCAGCTGATGGCGGACAATGTACCCGGCAGTTTCCAGCTCCCGCAGCGCGCCGCCGATAGCGTCCACGCCCTCTTTGCAGATGGCGGCAAGCCCTCTGGTGGTATAGTTCCAGTCCTCCGGTAAGGACAGCATCATGGAAAGCAGCCCCTTGGCTTTCAGGGACAGTTTCCCGTTGCGTAAATGGTGATTGCTCATCACGGTATAATCTCTGGTTCGTTCAATGCGAAATACGGCCATTGACCTCACTCCTTCCAAATTTCTCAGGGTATGAAAAAAGCCACAATCCTGTAAAAAGAATTGTGGCAGTCAGCTGTTTTGTTCACTTTTTCTGCGCCGGTAGGGGCGCTTGGGAATGGGCGGTCTGTCCAACAGGTCATTTCCCTGAGAGAATGGCAGAGTTTGCAGAACACGGTCAATCTCTATAAATTCCATACCATGCTGGGAATGGCAATCCTCCCGGATTGCTTCCCGGATTTCCTTTACAGTACACATTTCAATCCTTTCCTTTCGCAGTAATGATTTGTTTATGAGTGGCGGCGGTGTTTTCCCGGTTTGAAATCGAGGATATGTCCCTCAATCACACGAGCGTAACGCTTGATCTTGATCTCCCGACGCTGCTGGCTTTGCAGGGCGGCCTGATACCCGTCCTCGGTCAAAAACAGCCGCATTTCCTCTCCGGGACTGCCGTAAGCTGTGCTGGGACGCAGGACGGAAAACTCAATCATCCAGCGTGTGTCATCCCAAAACCTCTCTACGGCGAGAATGTTGTGTCCTTTCAGTTCACGGGCTGAAATATCCATCATAGGCGGCTCCTTTCATCGTTCCTGGTCTCTCTGACGCTTTTTCTGCCATGCCTCCAGCAGCTTGATGATGGTTTCCTGCATCCGCTGGGGCGTATAGCTTTTAGGAAAATACTTCCGCAAGGTGTCAGAGGTAAATGTCACTCGGTCCAGATCGCTTTTCTTTTCCTCACCCATGATGACACGCATCATATCGAGGGTCAGATGCCCCTCCTGACTGTATTTTTTGAGCCGCTGGGCTTGAGAAAGAGAAGGGGTAGCCTGTTCGCTGTCCATCGCGTCCAACAGGTCTACCTGTTCCTCCTTTTTGAGAAAGGACAGCTCATAGGCAGGGTTCAGGGCAATCTTCTTTTCATCCACCATATCCATCAATTCAGAAATCAGCTCTGTCAGACGGATATAGCGAAATATCTGGTTTTTACTCTGACCTACTTGCTCTGCCAAAATCTCACTGGACTTCTTGCCCTCTAACTTGTTCCCAACTTGGGAACAAGTTAAATCCACTCGCTCGCCTTGATGTTTCATGGCATCCAGTTTCATCTTGTAGGCAAAGGCCCTTTCACTGGGAAGCAGGCTTTCTCGTTGCAAGTTACTGTCAACCATAATGATCGTGGCGGCATCATCATCCAAATCCCGAACAATGACCGGCATGGTCTCCTTGCCTGCCAGCTCACTGGCTCTGTGCCGCCTGTGTCCGGCTACCAGCTCATAACCGCCCTCCGGGTCCGGTCGAGCAATCGCCGGAACCAGAACGCCATACTGCTTGATACTGTCAGCGGTCTCCATCATGGCTTCGTCATCCTTGACTTTGAATGGGTGGTTCTTAAAGGGATGCAGTTCAGACAGCGGAATCTCCTGAATCTTTTCCAGCTTTGCATCCTGACGGCCTTCTTCGGTGGAGAACAGATCATCTACCGAGGCCAGCTCTATTTTTTTCGCGCTGCTTTTCAAGTTTCAACACCTCCTTCGTCAGATTTCGATACCCCTCTGCCACCTTGCCGCCAGGGTCATGGGCAAAAATGCTTTTTCCCTCGGCGCTGATTTCCTTTGCCCGGACAGAATGGGGAATCTCTGTGCCGAATACTTTGATCTTGCTGCCATAGGTCTCACGCAGGAGCGCGGAGATCTCTTTGGCAAAGTTGGTTCGGCTGTCCACCATCGTCAGCAGGATACCGTCTATCTGGAGCTTGGGGTTGATCTGCCGCTTTACCTTGTTTACCGTGGAGAGCAGCTGTTCCAACCCTTTGGCGGGCAGATACTCCGCCTGAACGGGAATGATGATCCTGTTCGCAGCGGCCAGCGCATTGACCGTGAGCATCCCCAGGGAGGGCTGACAGTCGATGAGAATATGGGAGTATTGCCCCTTCAGCGTGTCCAGATATTGCCGCAAGATAGTCTCACGGCTCATGGCATTTACCAGAGATACCTCCATACCGGATAACTGGATGTCCGCAGGCATCAGGTCAATGCCTTCCGCATGATGCAGAATACCTTCTCCAGTGCGTATAGGCTGATCCATCAGAATTTTGCCCATTGCATCGGACAATGTAAATGGCAACTTGTCCGGTTGCGGATTTCCCAGGCTGATTGTCAGACTCCCTTGTGGGTCCCCGTCGATCAGCAGGACTTTCTTTCCGGCCTGCGCCAGCCCGATTCCCAAGTTGGCACAGGTCGTTGTCTTGCCAACGCCGCCTTTCTGGTTGGCAATGGCGATGATTTGCGTGTTCATTGACTTCACCTCATTTCTAATTATTGCTGTTGCTTCTGGAAATAGAAAAAGCCGCCACTTCAAAATTAACAGTGAAGTGACGGCTCTTTCTATCGCCGGAATACGAGTTCCTGAAATGAAAAAAGCACCCAGCATTTATACTGTGTGCTACATCAAATTCATATTCAATTATTCAAATTAGCTCAAACTATGCCAAACTGCCACAGCCAAAAAACGAGGGGAAGGAGGGCTGAAAAGCACCCCAAAAATCGGCTCTCGGTTAACCACTTTGGGAACCACTTCCCCCTCTTTTTGCCCTCTTTTTAGCCAGTTAACCACTTGCGGACCACTAAAAATTGGATGAAATCGGCTCTCGTTTTGCCAAATTTGGTCAAACCATATCAGCCCGTTTAGATATAGCAAAAGCCCGGAAAACCTTGATTTTCCGGGCTTTTTGAACCATTTTGATATAGTCTGAGCAGTCGATTATCGCTTGCTGAACTGCGGAGCGCGACGAGCTGCTTTGAGACCGTATTTTTTGCGTTCCTTCATTCTCGAGTCGCGGGTCAGGAGCCCCGCCTTCTTGAGAATCGGGCGCATCTCATCCGAATGCTGGAGGAGGGCGCGGGAGAGGCCGTGGCGGATCGCGCCAGCCTGACCGGAAACGCCGCCGCCGGCGACGGTGCAGACGATGTCAAACTTGCCGAGGGTATCGGTGAGGGTCATCGGCTGACGGACGATCAGCTTGAGGGTCTCAAGGCCGAAATAGTCATCGATGTCTCTGCCGTTCACAGTGATATTGCCGGTGCCGGGGTAAACTCTTACGCGGGCAACCGAATGCTTTCTGCGGCCTGTGCCGTAGAGATAAGGCTTGCTCTCATACATCGTGGATAGTCTCCTCTCTTATTCGTTCCAGGCCTTGGGCTGCTGGGCGGCCTGCTCATGATTGGCGTCGCGGTAGATTCTAACCCGGGTCAGGGCCTTTCTGCCGAGGGTGTTGTCCGGCAGCATGCCCTTGACGGCAATCATCATGGCCTTCTCAGGGTTGTTCTTCATGAGGGTGGCGTACTGGATCTCCTTAAGGCCGCCGACCCAGCCGCTGTGATGGCGGTAGTATTTGTTCTGGAGCTTGTTGCCGGTCAGGACCGCCTGAGCGGCGTTGATGATGACGACATGATCGCCGCAATCAACATTGGGGGCAAAGATGGTCTTGTGCTTGCCGCGCAGCAGTGTGGCGGCAAGGGCGGCGGTGCGGCCCAGCGGCTTGTTGGCCGCGTCGAGCACATACCACTCGCGCTTGATGTCTTCTACTTTCGGAAGAAAGGTGGACATAAGGGTTGTTACCTCCTTGGAATTTTTGATCCTTTTACAAGTGCTTTTCCATTATAGCGGCCCCGTTTTCGATTGTCAAGCGTTTTTTTAGTTTATCACCCCTACCTTGCGTCTTTTCTCTCGTTTTCTCTCGCTTTCGCTCCTGTTTTCAATCGCCATTCCATTTTTTTGCGGCGTAAAGTCATGACCATCCTTAAAAGGGGCAGCATGAATAAATCCTGTAAGGGCTTAAGCCGGCGTCTGAATAACGCTGACTTTCACTCCGCCTTGGCAGAGTGAAGAAACGCCGGGCAGGGTTCCCCTGTCCGGCGTTTCTTCACGTCATCATTTTTTGATTATGTATCGGGAGCCTCCATCGGGCGGAATCCCTTGCCGATCACCATATTCGCCTCGGTCACAATGACAAAGGCCAAATCGTCGGTCTCGCGGATCAGCCGCTTAAGCCGAAAGAACTCGGTATTGCGCACCACGCAGAGCAGCACCGCCACATCGCTTCCCTGATAGGCGCCGGTTCCGTGCAGGACCGTCGCACTGCGGTGCATCTGCTCGATGATCACCCGGGAAATTGCCTCCGGCTGCTTGGTCATAATCATCAGGCTCTTCCCTGAGTCGGCGCCGTTGAGCATCGCATCCATAATCTTTCCGGAGGTAAAGCTCATGATCAAGCCGTAAAGCGCCACCTCAATGTTGCCGTAAACCAGCGAGGCCGAAACCAAAATAACCCCGTTAATCACCACGGTAAGCTGTCCGGTGGAAAAATGAGGGAACCGCTTGCGGATCAGTTTGTTGAGGATATCGGTCCCGCCGCCCGAGGAGCCCTGCATGAAAAGCAGTCCGCCCGAGATGCCGTTGAACACCCCGCCGAACAGCGCGGCCAGAAGCGGATCCCCGGTATAAATGGGCGGATTGGAGAAAAAAACGTCTACTACAATGCCGTAGATCAGCAGAACCCGGGCTGTCTGATAAACGAACCTCCTGCCCAAAGAACGCCACGCCAGAACCAGAAGCGGAATGTTCAAAAGGAAGCTCATCGAGCCGACCGGATATCCGGTCAGATAGTTGATGATTACGGTGATGCCGCTGATGCCTCCCGGGGCAATTTGGTTGGGCATCGCAAAAATCGAAATGGCAATCGCCCAGAAAACCGAAGCAAGGATATCGGTGGCGATCCCCTTTGCTTCCCGCACGATCATGCCGCGTTCCAGCCTCATGACAGACCCCTCTTCCCATCAGTAGTAAGATTTCACCCACATCATACCTGAGCCAACAGGAAATAGCAAGAGGAGAACGAAAGAGAATCCAAAATTCAGAATCTCCCGCCGAAGCGTCAGGGAGGACCGATCGGTTTAAATCCCGCGCCCAGCGTCTCGGCCGCGTTGGCCACAACGACAAAGGCGGCCGGATCGATCCGCCCGACCAATCTCTTCAGCTCAAAAAGCTGCCGGATCTCAACCACGCAGAGCAGCACCGAACGGGACTCCCCGGTGTAGGCCCCGGTCGCGGGCAGCACCGTCACTCCGCGGCGAAGCTCTTCCATCAGCGCCCGGGCCGTCTCATCCCCGCGTCCGGTGACAATAATCGCAAGCTTTCGCGCGTCGGCGCGGTCGATCAGTCCATCGATCATCTCGGTTGAGGCATAGATCATCACCGCGCCGTACAGAATCGTTTCAATGTTCCGGTATACGGCGGCGGCCAGCAGCACGACCGCCAGATCGGTAGCCAAAACAATCCGCCCGAGCGAGAGGTAGGGCTTTCTCATCTGGATCAGCTTCACGATGATGTCGGTGCCTCCGGTCGAGGAACCCCGCATCAGGATCAGACCAAGCCCCGCCCCCACCAGAACTCCGCCAAAGAGCGCCGCAAGCAGCGGCTCGCCCCGGTAGGGCGGAATCCGGGCAAAGACCCCGTCGGTCATCAGCGAAAGATATGCCACCATCCGCAGGGTGGAAACCAGAAACCGCCGTCCAAGTCTCCGCCAGCCGATCAGCAGAAGCGGAAGATTCAGCGAAAAGGTCACAACGCCGATCGGCCATCCAAACACATTGAAAAGAACCGAGGCGATGCCGGAAAGGCCGCCGCCCACGATGAAATTGGGCGCGGTAAAAACCTGCACTCCCAGTGCCATCATCGCCGCGGCGGTGGCCTCAATCCAAAATTCAGTTTTGAGATATTGTCGCAGCCCTGTTGTCGGATTGGCCGGAGACTTCATCCTTTGCACCATCCAACATTTGATTGCCCGGCGAAAGACCGGCCTGCCGGTCGTCCAGAATTTTCTGGAAAAGCGCCCTCAGCCGCTCGTTTTCGCCCGAGAGATAAAGCCAGCCGAACAGCGCCTCCAGTCCGGTGGCCGCCCTGTATTCGGCGGCGCTGCTGTTCTTGGGATGCGTGACGCCGTTGGCGTTGCGGCCGCGCTTAAAAACCGCCCGTTCCGTTTCGGTCAGCAGCGGCTCAATCGCCAGAAAACCGGCGGCCTGCGCCGAGGCCCGCACCAGCTCGACGGTGCAGCGGTGCAGTCGGTCGGCGGAAAGGCTGATATGGCGGCGCACGACCTCCTCGCGGGCAAGCATCTCATAGACCCCGTCCCCCACAAAAGCAAGGGTCATCGGATTGAGCAGCCGCAGGTCAAGAGAATCCTTTGCTTGCAGCATATTTCTTCCCCCGATCAGCGCAGATAGTCGAACTCGAAGCCGTCGATATCGACGGTGTCGTTCTCCTGAATCCCCATTTCCTCCAGCCGGTCGATGATTCCGGTGTTTTGCAGCGTCCGCTGAAGGTACTGGAGAGATTCGTAATCGTCCATATTGACCGAGGCGAGAATCCGGGGCATCCAGTCAGCCTTGATATAGTATATCCCGTCGTCGCCCCTGGTAATCTCAAACCGGCGGGAATCCCCCGGCGCGGCCTCCTCCATGGGGAGCGGGTCCGGCTCGTAACGGAGCACCGGAGGCAGCTCGTCAAGGGCGGCGGCAACCGCATCGATCAGCGCATCCACCCCGGAGCGTGTCGCAGCCGAAATGGGGAAAAACCGGTAGCCGCGCCGTTCGATCTCTCCCTGGAAGGCCTCAATCTGTGCTTCGGTCGCGATGTCGCATTTATTGGCGGCAACCAGCATCGGCCGCTGCGCCAAATCCTCGGAAAAGTTTTGCAGCTCCCGGTTGATCAGATCGAAATCCTCAATCGGGTCGCGCCCCTCGCAGCCCGAAACATCGACGATATGCACCATCAGGCGGCAGCGCTCAACGTGGCGCAGAAATTCATGTCCCAGCCCAACCCCCTCCGACGCGCCTTCGATCAACCCGGGGATATCCGCCATGACGAAGCTCTTTTCAGAGTCGATCCGCACAACTCCGAGCACCGGGGTCAGGGTGGTGAAATGGTAGTTGGCAATCTTCGGCTTCGCGGCGCTGACCATCGAAACAAGAGTGGATTTTCCCACATTGGGGAATCCAACCAAGCCGACGTCCGCCAAAAGCTTCAGCTCAAGCTTGAGGTCAAACTCCTCGCCGGGCAGTCCCGGCTTGGAAAAGCGCGGAATCTGACGGGTGGGGGTGGCAAAATGCTGGTTGCCCCATCCGCCTCGACCGCCCCGCGCAATGACGACCGGCTCTCCGTCCGAGAGGTCGGCCAGAAGCCGGCCGCTCTCCTTCTCGCGCACCAGCGTCCCGAGCGGCACCCGGACCAGAAGATCCTCCGCTGCCCTGCCGCTGCACTGCCTGGCACGCCCCGGCTCCCCGTCGGGCGCGATGTATTTGGTTTTATATTTGAATTCCATCAGGGTGGTCTTATTGGTATCGGCCACAAAGATGACATTGCCGCCGCGTCCGCCGTCTCCGCCGTCCGGCCCGCCCGCCGCGACATATTTTTCCCGGTGGAACGATACCGCACCGTCCCCGCCCTTGCCCGCTCTCACGCGGATAAACGCCTGATCTACAAACATATTGCGCCTCCTTTTGAGGACATCTTGCGCGGTTGAAAGCAAAATATGCTTTTACCGCGCTCTGTGTCGGCATAAATTGCGGATACCAAAAAATCCCGAGCGGACGCTCGGGATTTTTGTAAAGTTATCCTCTTAGTTCTCCGCGTAGACCGAAGCCTTCTTGCGGGTAGCGCCCATCCGCTCGAAACGCAGCGTTCCGTCCACGAGCGCGAACAGGGTGTCGTCAGAGCCGATCCCGACGTTCTCACCGGGATGGATGTGGGTTCCTCTCTGACGGACAAGGATATTGCCGGCCTTGACAAACTGGCCGTCAGCGCGCTTGACGCCAAGCCGTTTTGCTTCCGAGTCGCGGCCGTTTTTTGTAGAGCCTACGCCTTTCTTATGTGCCATTTCGGTTGCACCTCCAGTAAAATTCAGATCAATGTGCGGAAGAATTACGCGTTGATCGCGGTGATCTCCAGCTTGGTGTAGGGCTGTCTGTGGCCCATCTTGCGCTTGGAGTCCTTCTTGGGACGGTAGGTGAAGACGGTGATCTTCTTGGCCTTGCCGTTGCGGAGGACCTTTGCCTCAACCTTCGCGCCTTCGACGGTGGGAGCGCCGACCACGGTGCCCTCGTCCTTGCCCACGGCGAGGACCTGATCGAATTCGACGGTGGACTCAACCTCGGCGTCGAGCTTTTCGACGAAAATCACATCGCCGGGAGCAACCCGGTACTGTTTTCCGCCGGTAGTAAATACTGCGTACATGTTACACCTGCTTTTTTCAGTCTCGCTGCGTTCAGGCGGCGCTTTTGGGCGCACTTTCAGCCTGCGGCATGCGGCGACAATTATGATACCATGTCCAAACGGCGCTGTCAAGCGATTTTTCTCTGTTTTCCGGCTCTGAAAATTTTTTTACCGTTTCCCGCCATTCCGCTGCCCCAAGGACATCCCGCCCGGCCTTTAAAAAATTTTACCGTTTCTCGTCATCGTCATCCCGCTGTGCCGGCGCATTGCCGCCGGAAGACTGCACCGGCGCCTTCTCCTCCGCGCCGGAGACATCCTGTTCCGCGGCGGCCTGCGGCAAAGGTACCGGGGGAATCTCCCCGAGAGCCATCCATGCGGGGGCTTTCCCATCCTTCAGCCGTTTCCTCGCCAGCAGCCAGAGAAGGACCGAAGCGGCCGCCATCAGCGCGGCCAAAAGCTGCGAAACCCGAATGGAGCCGAAGGTCAGGCTGTCGGTGCGCAGTCCCTCGATGAAGGCCCGTCCCAGCCCATTCCAGAAAAAGTAAAAAAGGGTCAGCTCGCCGGTGAAACGCCTGCGCTTGGTGTACCAGACCAGAAACAGGAACCCCAGCATCGTCCAGGCGGACTCATAGAAAAAGGTGGGATGAACCGGGATGTCCGACATCGAAAGCACCTGCTCGGGGGAAAAGCCGGGCAGCAGATCGGGGCGAAGATGAAAATAACGGTCAACCGCAGGGCTGACCATCCGCCATGGACCTTCAAAATACCCGCCAAACGCCTCGATGTTGACAAAATTGCCCCAGCGGCCGATCGACTGCCCAAGCAGCAGGCCGCCGAGCGCGGCATCGGTGCCGCGCACCAGCGGAAGCTTCCAGCGGCGGCAGAGAAAGGCCGCACAAAGCAGCGCGCCGATCACCCCGCCGTAGAAAGCGATGCCGCCCTTCCAGACGGCGATAATCTCCTCGGGATGGACGCTGTAGTAGTCCCAGGAAAAGGCGACATAGTAAAGGCGCGCTCCCACAATCGCGGCGAGCACCGAATAAAGGATCACATCTGTGATCCTGTCGCGGTCGATGCCGAACTGTCCGGCACGCCAGACCGCGTACCAGATTCCCAGCCCAATGCCGGTGACAACAATAATCCCGTACCAGTAGATTGTCAGCGGCCCGATAAAGACCGCCTCGCGGTTGAGCGAAAGCTCCAGCCCCAGCCCCGGGAAGGAAAGCGAGGTGCCGAGCGCCGGGTCGGCAAAATGAATCAATCCGTTCATGCTCGGGCCTCCCGCGGGCCGCGCACCACCGAAAGGGCGCAGCGTTCTGTGTCGAAATTTTCCCTGAGGAATGCCTGCGCGTCATTGAGAGTCAATTCTCCGAGCAGATCAAGCGGCTCATAAGCACCGAAATCGGCCAGCTTCGCCAGAACCATCATTCCTGCCATCGACTCGACGTTGCCGTAGATTCCGACATAACGTCCGTAGGCGGCGCGGCGTGCCCGCTCAAAGTCCTCCTCTGAAATGCCGCGCTCCTGCAGGGCGCGCACTCCGTCGGTCAGCCGCGCAAAAACGGCGTCCGGGTCACGCGACTCGCCCGAAAAGATGTTGACCAGATAATTCGGCCCCGCCATCACCTCGGTGTCGAAAACGGCGTTGATCAGTCCCTCGTCGTAAAGCTCCCGGTAGAGGGCGGTCGATTCCCCGGCAATCAGGTCACAGACCAGTTCGCCGGTGACCTGCGCGAGAATATTTTCACGATAGCTCTTCGCCCTGCCTTTAAAGCCGATCTGGAAAAGCGGAGCGGCCACCTCGAGGGTCTGCTCGACCCGCCGGGCGCGGATCTCATCCGGTTCCCGCACCTCGCGGGTCGAAACGCGGACCGGCGCGGCGGGCTTGAGAATCTTGTCACAGGCCTCGACTACATCCTTGATTTCAAAGTTTCCCGCGATCGAAAGCACCATATTGTTCAGATTATAGAAGGCGTTGTAACAGCGGTAGAGCAGGTCGGCGCTGATCTCGGCGATCGATTCGACGGTGCCGGCGATGTCGATGCGGATCGGATGCTCCTGATAAAGCGCACCGAGCAGGTTGAAATAAACCCGCCAGTCGGGATCGTCATCGTACATCCGAATCTCCTGCCCGATGATCCCCTGCTCCTTTTGGACCGTTTGCTCAGTGAAATAGGGGGTGGTCACGAGGTTCAGCAGAATCTCCAGCGATTCGCGGAAGCGGTCGGTGCATCCGAAGAGGTAGGCCGTCCGGTCGAAGGAAGTATAGGCGTTGGCGGAGGCGCCGGTTTTGGCATACTGCTCGAAGGCGTCCCCCTCCTCGCTTTCGAAGAGCTTGTGCTCAAGAAAATGGGCGATGCCGTTCGGCACCTGCACCATTTCCCCATCCCCCGTTGAAAAGGAATCATCGATCGAGCCGCAGCGCGCGGCAAAGAGCGCATAGGCGGTCGAGTAGCCCTTCATCGGGCAGAGCATCAGGGTCAGGCCGCTCGGATGCTCGATGCGGGTATATCCCTCCCCCAGACGGCGGGAAGCAACAGATTCAGTTAACATCGGAATCCTCCTTTGCGGTGAGCAGATAAACGGTATCAAGGGTCACATGGCCGGCCGCCCCGATGATTTCATCGCGGGTCACCGCCTCCAGCGCGCGGATCTCCTGTTCCGGGGACGCCACGCGTCCCTCGATGATTCTGCCGAGGTACCAATCCTCCAGCGAGCCGGGGGTATCTGAAACGGCACGCAGGCTGTTCTTCAGCTGAAGACGGGTATTTTCCAGCGTTTCATCCTCAAAATTCCCTTGGCGGATCTCTTCGAGCTGTGCAAGAATTTCGGATTTCGCGGCTTCAATGTTTTTTTGCTCCACACCGCAGTCCACCATCAGGATGCCGGAGATCCGGTCGTAGCGGGCGGCGCAGTAATAGCAGAGCGAAAGCTTCTCACGCACATTGAGAAACAGCTTGGAGGATGGGGTTCCGCCATAGAGGGCCGTCATCAGCCGCATCGCGGTCTGCTCCCTTGGGCTGGCCGGCACTCCTGTCCGGAAGCCCAGCACCATCTTCGACTGGGCCACGTCGAATCGTTCGGTCACTTCGTGCACCTCATCCGCCCGTCCGACAATCCGCGCCGGTATGAACGGGCTGGGATGCCGCTCCAGACCCGCGAAAGCCTGCTTCATCACCCGCGACGCCTGCGAGGGGTCGCCCGGGCCGACAAAGACAATTTCGACCGCCGCGCGGTCGATCAGCTTTCGGTAAGTGTCCGCTGCCGATTTTGCTGTCAAGGCGCGCGCCTGTGCAGCAGTGCCGTATTTTTGCAGCGCCGCCGGATCACCGCGTCCCATCAGCTCGCGGCAGCGCATGACGGCATAGGTGCGCTTATCATTGATCTGCGCCTCAATCGTATCGATCAGGAACTGGCGCTCCAGCTCAAAATCCCGCTCCGGAAACGCTCCATCCCGGATCACCGGAGAAAAAACAATCCTTGCGGCAAGCTCCGCCCCCTCGCGCACCAGTTCTTCCCCCCCGAGGGCAAAACGGTCGTCGAGAGTCTTAATCCCGATGGTCACAATCTGGTTCCCGCCGCTCTTGCTCACATCGCTGATCAGCGAAGCGCCATAGAGGGCATCGAGACGGCGGTTGAGCTGGGTGAAATCCTCACAGCCCTCACAGCCCTTGCGCATCAGACAGGGCAGCAGCGCGTTTGCGCTGATCGTTTCGGCATCCATCGGTACAATCAGATTGACCGACAGGCGATTGTGTTTGAATTTGGGGTCGCTCAGCACCGAAAGGGAAACCCCCTGTGCGAGAGCGGTGCGCATCAAATCGGCTGCCATAATAAACCTCTCTTGTCATTTTAAAATTGCCTGTCCGTCCGGCGGACAGGCAGCCTGACGCAATCCCATGGGAGGCGCGATGATCCCAGCCCGCCCGGCAGACTGGGATCATCGGCCGCCAAAAGACAGCGCCACGGCTACTACGCGGCTATTATACCACAGGAAATTCATTTTACCAAATAACATTCCAATAACAAAACCGGCGGGTCCTCCGCCGCGGTTTACCCCCGGCGTTCTCTGTAATGTGCGGGCGGGTGGACAAAGGGGGAGCGGGAGCTTGAGCCGCGATTTACGCCCGACGCCCGCTGTGGTTGTATGCAGGTGGCAGCAGGGGCGTGAAAGCCTGAATCCGCGGTTTATCCTCACTCTCTGTAATGTGCGGGCGGTGAAAGGGGCGCCGGAGCCTGAGTCCATGATTTACACCCGACGCCCGCCGTGCTATAATGACAAAAACGCAAGGGGGAAAAACGATGAAGGCCTTTCCCATCAATCAGAACGATGCGGGCCAGCGGCTGGACCGCTTTGTGAAAAAAGTCGCCCCCTCTCTGCCCGGAGGACTGCTTCAGCGCTATATCCGCATCAAGCGGATCAAGGTCAACGGAAAGCGGGCGGAAAACAATACTATTCTGTCCCCGGGGGATCTCGTTGAGCTTTATATCAATGATGAATTTTTTCCGCCGGAGGAAACATCCCCCCTCGCCTTCCTCGCTGCAAAGCGGGAGCTGAATATCGTCTATGAGGACGAAAATCTACTGCTGGCCGACAAAGAGCCGGGCCTGGTGGTGCACGAGGATGAGAGCGGCGAGCGCGACACCCTCATCGGGCGAATCCAGCGCTACCTGTATGAAAAAGGGGAGTATGACCCCGCCGCCG
Organism: Yanshouia hominis; assembly: GCA_014385025.1. Taxonomy (GTDB): domain Bacteria; phylum Bacillota; class Clostridia; order Oscillospirales; family Ruminococcaceae; genus Yanshouia; species Yanshouia hominis. The sequence goes on from JACRTB010000013.1 coordinate 15,040, forward strand.
AAAACAGCTTTTCGCCCGCCCTCTGCAACCGAATCGACCGCAACACCGGAGGAATTGTCATCGCCGCAAAGAATGCTGCCACCCTCCGGGTGGTCAATGAGCTGATCCGGGAACGCCTGATCGAAAAATACTATCTCTGCGTTGTTTTTGGACACCCGGTCCCCAAGGAAGCAACCCTGAAGAATTTTTTACTCAAGGATGAGCGGGAAAAGCTGGTGTCCGTCTTTGATCAGCCCCGCCCCGGCGCACGGACCGCAATGACCAAATACCGCGTCGCGGCCGAGAACGACCGCTTCTCACTGCTGGAGGTCGAGCTGCTGACCGGGCGCACCCATCAAATCCGCGCACAGATGGCCTATGCGGGGTACCCTCTGCTCGGGGATACCAAGTACGGCACTGCCGCTCTCAACCGCGGAACCGGATGGCGCTTTCAGGCGCTTTATGCCTACCGGATCAGATTCAACGCGGGAGAGCGTGCCGAGCATCTCTCTTATCTGAATGGCAGAGCATTTCAGGTAAAGCAAGTTCCCTTTACAGATATTTTCCCGGCATTTTGATCAGGGGAATCCGGGCCCGAAGCACCAGCTTCGGGCCCGGATTCCTTTTCGGCTCGGCGGACACCCCGAGGGAGGCGAGTTCCGCGAGCGCGTCCTGCGTACCAAAGACCGCCTTCATTTGTCGATCATGCTGACAATCATCGAGAGCTTATAAATAGATTCCAATGCCATTTTCCTTTTCACCCCCTTGCGTTTGAATTAAAATTTGATATACTGAAATTAAAAAGAGAGCTATGGAGGTGCAAGGCGTGTTTGGTTTCTTCGATGGCTTTCTGGGTTCTTTCGGTCTCTTTGTGCTTGCTGCCTCGGCAGTTGTCCTTTTTCTTGGCTGCGTCATTATTCCGGCAGTCTACAGCACCCCATACCTTTTTTGGTTCTTTTGGAATACGGGAAAGAAGGGATTGCCGCCAGATATTTTTTGGGATCGCCCGTCGCTACAATTTTTCCCGCATCAAGCGGTGAATGCAACAAAGGCATATCGTTTCTGGCTGACTGGAAAGCCATACAATATCACAGACTTTTAGGCCATGAGCCGGAACATTGCTTCCGGCTCATTTTTCTTTCTGGAAGGCCCTTGCATTTGAAGTTGAATTTGCTATACTGAAAACAAAAGAATCGATACGGGAGGTGTGGGAATGATCATTTTGTTTGAAGGGCTTTTTAGCGGTCCGTTGGTTGCTGTGTGTCTGTTTGCAGCCTTGGCAGTTCCCATCGTGCTCTGCCTGCTGTTCTTTGTTGCATATCTTGCGGCTATCGTATTTACGTTTGTATTCACATTGCCATACCTTGTTTGGCGTGCCCGGCCCGCTGCACAGGAGGTCCCAGTGGTTGAGCTGCGGGGAATGCAGGGCTATTTTCACGAACTGGCAAATGCCGCCCGTTTATACCTCCACTGGATGACAGGCAGGCCACACAGCATCAAATCCTTTGCGATCCGGTAGACTTCAGGCTGTGAGCCGGGATTATCCCGGCTCATTCTTCTTTCCGGAAGGCCCGTACCGCGCCGTTGGTCACCTTGCTGGGGTCAGGCGGTTGATCACGTCGTTGCGGATTCTTTCGCCGTCTTTGGCATAGCTCACGATCACCTTGGGGATCTGCAGGCTGTAGGCTCCCTGCGATTTGCAGTAGGCCGCAAAATTGTCGAAGTCCTGTAAAGGCCCGCTCTTCTTAAAGTCCGGAAGAACTGCCGTCCGCCGGTGATTTCCCGCCAAAGGCGCCGCCTTGCTTCAGCACAAATCGCTGGGTGGGGTATCCGTACTCCACCAGCAGCTCGGCCTCAGCAAAGCCAAGAGCCATAATCGCCCTGCGCTGCCCGGTATCCGCCCGGTCCCCTTCGCGATAGGTTGTGATGCTGACCTCGCAATCCCGCCCCAGTTCCTCCAGCACCCGATCGAGCAGTGCTTCCGGGACCCCAAGATTCCGGTAAAACGGGTGAACCCCAAAGAATCCGATGGAATTCATTTCCCGGGAAAAGAGGAGGATTCCGGCAGCGGCCACCCCATCCTTCAGAATCAGTGCCTGCCGGCGGCGGATCTGCTCCCGCAGAACCGGAAGATATTCTTCCTCATACAGATGCGGAAATCCGCCGATTACCTGCCGAACCAGCTCCATCCAGCAGGGAATGTCCTTCTCCAGGGCATAAGCGATCTCCCACGCCGCTGCGCCGCGGGGAACGGACACGTTTTCGCCCGGGTGAAACGGAAGCTGAAGAGGATAAAACCGCTCCCCCTCCCGGTATCTGCGGGGCGGCCGCTTATACATCGCCGTAAAGGCGTCGGTAAATGCCTGCTGGCTTTCATAACCCGCCTCCAGCGCGATCTCCATAATCGGTTTTTTAGAAAAGACCAGCAGCTTTGCCGCCTCCGTCAGCCTGCGGCGCTGCGTATAGTTATGAATGGTCAGCCCAACCGTCCCGGAAAAAACGCGGTGCAGGTGGTACTTGGAATAGTGGACCGCATCCGCGACCAGCTTCAGATCGACCTTCTCATCCAGATGTGATTCAATATATTCCACCGCTGCCGCGATGCTTTCAACTTTGCATCCGGTCATCTGATCCCCTCCCCGGCGGACGATTGTAGCAAAGATTCCGGTGATGCGTTTCATCATTCTTGCGGTTTTCGGTTTATTCTTATTATAACGAAGAGATACCCCGGCGGCTACCTCTTTCTTTTCGGCAAAATCAGGCGGTCCCCGTTTCAGGTCTTGCAATTACCGCGGCGATCTATTAAAATAGGAGTAGCCGCGAAGATTAGCGGTTGCTAACCAAAACAACCCCCAGAAGGTTCACATCCGCGGTTGTGCCGTCGGCACAAAATTTTGCGAAAAGAAAGGATTCCTTCCCATGAAGAAATTGCTGTCTCTGTCCCTCGCGCTTGCGCTGGGGCTTTCTCTGCTTACGGGCTGCTCGGACGCTTCCTCTTCGCAGGCTGAAACGTCTGCGGCCCCCTCCTCCGTCTCCGCCTCAAATAAAACGGGCTCTTCCGAACCCGCCCCCGAACCGGCGGCGCCCGCACCCTCTGTTCCCGCCGACCGGTCCGCGGCTTCCTCCGAGGCGGAATCCTCTTCCGAAGCGGCGCCCGCTTCCAGCGGGGAGCCTGCTTCCTCCGAAAGCGATGCGGGTTCCTCCGGAGCGGTCCGGGTCATGGCCCTCAAGGGACCGACCGCGATGGGCATGGTGCAGCTGATGCAGGAAAATGGGGAAACCGGACTCTATGATTTCACTATCGCCGCCGCCATCGACGAGGTTACTCCCAAAATCGTGCAGGGCGAGGTGGATATCGCCGCTGTTCCGGCCAATCTCGCCGCAGTCCTCTACAATAACACCCAGGGGAAAATTCAGGTCATCGGCATCAACACCCTCGGTGTTCTCTATGTTGTCGAGGCAGGCGAAACGGTACAGACTGCCGCCGATCTGAAGGACAGGACAATCTACGCCAGCGGAAAGGGCGCAACTCCCGAATACGCCCTGAACTACATTCTGGAACAGAACGGCCTTACTCCCGGCAAGGATGTCACCATCGAATGGAAATCAGAGCATGCCGAGTGCGTCGCCGCCCTGACTTCCGATGAGGATGGAATCGCCATGCTGCCTCAGCCGTTTGTGGCCACCGCGCAGGCCAAAAATCCCGATATCCGCATCGCTCTCGATCTGACTGAGGAATGGGACGCCGTCCAGAAGGATGAGCCAAATCCCAGTTCTCTGCTTACCGGCGTGGTAATTGCCCGCACCGAGTTTATCGAAAACCGCCCCGAAGAGCTCGACGATTTTCTCAACGGCTACGGGGATTCGGTCAAATTTGTGAACGAAAACATGGAAGAGGCGGCGGAACTGATCGGGGAATACAATATTGTCCCTGCCGCCGTTGCGGTAAAAGCCCTGCCTTACTGCAATATCGTTCTGATTGAGAGCACCGATATGAAGGAGAAGCTCTCAGGCTATCTCTCCGTCCTTTTCGAACAGAACCCCAAGTCGGTCGGCGGCCAGCTGCCCGGCGACGCCTTCTACTACGGCGTATAAGCAAGCTCTGCGCAGCATCCGCAGGAAAGCATTCCTGCGGGTGCTTGCGCTTTATCCCCGATTGGGTTACACTATCCTTGCTGCATTTCGAATTCCGTCACGCCCAAAGGAGATGTAAGCCATGAAACACTACAATTTTGACCGGGTCATCGACCGCAGCGGGACCCAAGCCAAAAAACTGCTTCAGCTTCCCAAGGGAGCGCCGGACGATGTGCTGAGCCTCTGGATCGCCGACATGGACTTTGCCTGTGCCGACCCGATCCTTGAAGCGCTGCACCGCCGGATTGACGAGGGAATCCTTGGATATACCCAATACAAAACCCCTGAATGCATGGCCGCAATCACCGGCTGGTTTTTCCGGCGGTTCGGCTGGGAGATTGACCCCGGTAAAATTTTTTTCTCGCCCGGGGTTGTCCCCGCGCTCGGCGCTCTGGTCAGCATTCTCTCGGACGAAGGGGACGGCATCGTCATTCAAAACCCTGTCTACGGTCCCTTCGCCGGAAAAATCGCGGGCAACGGCCGCCGGGTGGTCCAGAATCCGCTGATCTGCCGCGACGGTGATTACACGATGGATTTCGGCGATCTTGCGGCCAAACTGGACGATCCCGCCGTCAAAGGAATGATCCTATGCAGCCCTCACAACCCTTCCGGACGGGTTTGGACGCGGGAGGAGCTGAAAGCCGTCGTCTCCCTCTGCGAAGCACGGGATAAGTGGATCATTGCCGATGAAATTCACTGTGATATCGTCCGGGCGGGGGTAAAGCACCATCCGCTGCTCAAGCTCTGTCCCGAATACCGCCATCGAATCATCTCCTGCACCGCTCCAAGCAAAACCTTCAACCTCGCGGGAATGCAGATGTCAAGCATCGTGATCCCCAACCCCGAATATCAGGCGCTCTGGAAGCGTCAGACCATTGAGCGTACCGGACTTTTCCATCCCGGCGCTCTCGGTGTAACCGCGATGATCGCGGCCTACAACGAGGCGGAGGACTGGGTTGACCAGATGAACGCCTATGTCGATGAAAACTTCCGCTTTGCCGCCGACTTTATTGCCCGGGAGCTTCCGCTCGCGCGGGTGATCCCTTCGCAGGGCACCTACCTGCTTTGGGTGGACTGCCGGGGCTACGGATTCTCTCCCGACGAGCTGGCCGAACGAATGCTGCACCGGGGACACCTCGCCCTTGACGAAGGGGTGATCTTCGGGGAAGGCGGCGAGGGCTTCGAGCGGATCAACCTCGCCTGCCCCCGCAGCGTCGTTGCGGAATTCCTCAAGCGGTTTTGCCGCGCGCTTTCCTGACCGGCTCCGATTCATGCCGCATTCGCAGAACGCCCCTTCTCTCCGCTGCAAATTTCCCGCTCTGCCCGCAAATTTGCCCCGTCTCCGCGCGATGCGAAATGCCGGCCTTTTCGCATCGCGTTTTCCTATTGCACCGCTTTTGCAAACAGAACCGCCGGCTCTGCCGGTGATGGCAGAAAAGCCTGCACTTCAAAGGCCGGGCGAAACGGACTGGCAACGGCCTTCGGACAGCGGGAGGCGGTCACCCCAACAGCGCCAGCCTCCTGACGGGCTGGCGGGGCGGTCGATGCAAACGGAACATTTCAGCTTCCATTGAGCGGCATGCCGCATCATGTCCTTCCGGGATCTGCTCAACCCTCCGGCTTAACCGGAGATCCCGACTCCTTTTGAAAGAAGATGTCTGCCATGACAAGGCCCACCTCGGACCAAAGCGCCTACCTCGCACTGGTTGACCCTGACGCCTCCTACCGGCTGGCAAAGCGGATGGAGCGCTTTAGGACCAATTCAGTGCTCGGTTACCGTACCGCCGGTTCCAGAGCGGAATTCGAAACCGGTGAAATGCTGCTGGAGGAGATGCGCGCCATCGGATTGTCCGACCTGCGCAAAGATCCCTTCCCTGTTGACGGCTGGGAATTTTGCAAGGCGCGGATGCAGTTTACCGATGACGAGGACGGCGAGCATTACTGCGAACTCGGCGGCTACCAGACCAATTTTCACACCGGCGGCTGGAAACGTTTTTCCGTCGTTGACGCCGGCCGCTGCACCGAAGCCGAGCTTTCCCGGCTCGACGTACGCGGCAAGCTGGTGCTCGCCGATATCAACCAGCGGGATGACTGGTGGATTTCCTACCCGGTTTATCAGGCCTACCTGCACGGCGCGGCCGCGGTGATCGCCGTACAGCAGAACGGCTACGGCGAGGTGGATTCCGCCGCCCTGAACGCTCAGAACATCTGCGGTCCGGCCGACGCCCCCGCCTTTTCCCTTTCGCGCCGGGATGCCCGCGCACTGCGCGCCCAGATGGAGGACGGAGAAATCTCCGTCCTGTTTGACGCGCATTCCACCGTAACCCCCGGGCAGACCTCTTATAATATTGTAGGCAGCATTCCCGGCTCGGACCCAGACTCGATGATTCTGGTCAGCGCGCATTACGACAGCTATTTTTCCGGCTTTCAGGACGATAACGCTGCCGTCGCGCTGATGCTCGGCATCGCGCGGGCCCTTGCCGCAAGCGGAATCAAACCGCGTCATACCGTCGTTTTCTGTGCGATGGCCGCAGAGGAGTGGGGCGTTTCCGATACCAAGTACGACTGGTCCACGGGCGCCTACAGCCAGATTTTCCGGGTGCGTCCCGAGTGGGCCGGAAGAATCATCGCCGACCTGAATTTTGAACTTCCCGCCTATGCCCACGATACACAGGATGTCATCCGCTGCGTCTACGAGTACGCAGGTTTTCTCCGGGAATTCTCGCTGGGATTCCGGGATGTGGGACATATCTACCCTGACGGGGTTTCGGTCGTCTCCCCCGTCCTGACCTGGTCGGATGACTTCTCCCTCTCAATCGCGGGCGTCCCCTCGCTGGTCAACGATTTTGCCGGCGGGAGCTTTATGGAGACTCACTACCACTCCCAATTCGACAACGACGACGCCTACGATCCCGATATTTACCGTTTCCATCATGAGCTGTACGGCTGCCTGCTGCTGGCCTTTGACCGCTGCCTGCTGCCGCCCCTCGATTTTTCTCCGCGGCTGGAAGCGCTGTGCGGCTCCCTTGATCGGGAGTGGTCCGGTTCACAGCAGACAGACGCGCTGATGGAGGCGGCCGAAAAAGCGCTTCGGGCGGCCGGCCGCTGCCGCGACCGGGTCGGCGCACTCAACCGGCACTTTGCGTCTCTCCCGCCCAGAGACGCGGAGGCCGCCCGGCTCTGGGCGGATTCCCGGCCTTTGGAACGGGAGCTGCTTGCCGCCTTCCGTTTCTGCGAGGATGCCTTTGTACGCCTGACATGGCACGACGAGGTGATCTTTCCGCATCAGTATGCCCAGCGCAATTTGACTCTGCTTGCGCGTGCAGCCGAGGCGCTCACGCTGGGCGACCAGCGCGGTGCGCTCGAGGCTCTCGCCGGAATCGACGCCAACCACTATGCCCGTTTCTTCAGCCGCGAGGTCTGCCGTCATTTTACCGACTATGCGCTCCATCAGCCCGCCGAACGGCTGATGTGGGGCGCGGGACGGCTTCCCGGACACTGCGAGCTGTTCGAAGCCGTACGCTCGCTGGAGGAAAACCGAGCGGACTCCTCCCGGATTCTGCGGGAAATCAGACAGGCGCAGGACGCGCAGCGCCGCCTTCTCGCACAGAGCATCCGCCAGGAAACCGAGGACTGCCGCACCCTCGCCTCTCTTCTGGAGCAGGCGGAGGAAATCCGAGTATTTTAATGAAATAAAGAGGTTTCGGGAGTTTACCCGCCGTTTGGCAAAACAAAACGCGGTTGGCCGCGGTCAATTGCGATTAAACCTTGCACAATCCGTTTGCGAAAGACTCGTATAGAATGCTATACTGAAATTGTTCAGAGAAGCAGCTCCATCCGGCAAATCGGGAGCGCGGAAAAACGCGTTCTTCCATAGGGGTGGAATTATGAACTAGCCAAAACTCGCCTGGTGGAATATGCAAAACAACCAATCTCCAACGATACAAAGGTGAGTGAAACTGTGAAAACAGACCGATTATACCGTGTAGAGAAAAAGGATATCGAGAAGCTCAATTCGCTGCTGACCGAATCCTTCGCAAAAGATCCTCTCTACCTCAACTTGATCCCGCAAGCAGAAAAACGTCAAAAACTTCTGCCGGAACTTTTTAGCTGCGATCTCGATGAACTCTTTGAAAACTGCGAAATCTATGCCGACAGCCCCGATCTCAACGGAATTATCATTGTTTCGGACGAAAGCGAGCCCTACAACCCGCTCAAGTATTATGCCATCGAGCTGTTCTACGCGCTCAAGACCAATCTTTACCTGATTCGTGACGACCATTCGCTTAAAACCCTTTGGAACTTCATCAAAGGGAAGGCCTACCTCAACTCCGAGTGGACCAACGACCTGCACACCGACCGGCGGATGCATATTATCTACTTTTCGGTGCGGCCCTCGATGCGCGGCAAAGGCATTGCTACCAAGCTGATGAACGCGGTGCGCGACTATGCCGATGAGAACAGGCTTCTCGTTTCGCTGGAAACGCACAACGAGCATAATGTCAAGATGTATGAGCACTACGGTTTCCATCTTTTTGAAGTGGTTCAGAAACATTTCAGCCTCAAGCAGTACTGCATGGTGCGCTGAAACGGCGGGTTCTGTCCCGCAAAATGCCCCGGGAAATATCCCGGGGCATTTTTTATTCGGTCCGCGCCTGCGGCATCTATTTTGCGGCAGCGCGCGCCCGCTCCTGCTTCGAAATCCAGATCGCGCAGGTCGCATCTCCGGTGATGTTCAGGGTGGTGCGCCCCATGTCAAAAATCTTATCCACGCCGGCGATCAGGGCAATGCCCTCCACCGGGATTCCAACGGCGCTCAGCACCATCGAAAGCATGATCATCCCCGCTCCGGACACACCGGCAGTGCCGATGGAAGCCAGCGTAGCGGTCAGAACCACCATGGCCATCTGTGAGAGTGTCAGGGTAATTCCATAGCAGCTGGCGATAAAGATGGTGGCGACCGCCTGATAAATTGCGGTGCCGTCCATGTTGATGGTCGCCCCCAGCGGCAGCACAAACGAACTGATCTCCGGTTCCGCCCCCATTTTGTTGCAGCACTCGATATTGAGCGGCAGTGTCGCGTTGGAGGAGGTTGTCGTAAAGGCGCAGATCATGGCGGGAGCCAATCCCCGGAAAAAGTGATGGGACTCATGCCGCTGAGGAACCGAACGCTAAACCCATAAACCAGCACCACATGGAGCAGATACCCCAGATAGGCGACACCGATGACGATGGCCAGAGAACCGACGATGGAAGGGCCATTGACCGCAACCACGTTGCACATCAGGCAGAATACACCAATCGGAGTAATCTGGATGATCATCATCATGATCTTCATGACGACCTCGCTCATACAGTTGACCAGCTCCGCAATTTTTTCTCCCTTTTCACCGGCAGAAAGAATGCCCGCTCCGGCAAACAGGGCGATCACGATGACAGGGAGCATATCCGAAGTCACCATCGGCTGGAGCGCGTTGCTCGGGAAAATTCCCACGATGACATCCATTACATTCGAGCTGGTCGCCGCATATTCCGCTCCGCTCGTTTCCAGACGGGGAAATGCTCCGACAAAGGCGTTGGCCAAAGCAAGCCCTATGATAACAGCCACAGCGGTGGTGAAGATATAGTAAACAAAGGTACGGATTCCGACCGACCCGACCCGCCGAAGGTCCTTCAGGGAAACAACGCCGTCCGTGATCGAAAACAGAACGACCGGAACCACCAGGAATTTCAACAGATTGATGTAAATGGTGCCGAATGGTTTGATATACTGCGTGGTAAACTCAGGGCTGCCCAAAAAGCAAAGCCCGGTAAGGATGCCGAGGAACATGCCGATAAAAATTCGAACCGGCAGGGACAGTTTTCGTTTTGCCATATGAATGCTCCTTTTTCATGTTGTTAATTGTCTCAGCTCCTGCTCAAATCATAAACAATTATCCATAATATGTATATATTTACATATATTTCTTAGCAAAAGCTGAATTGTTTCCTGCCTCCGCTTGATTGCTTCTGAAGATCCAGCCGGCGGATACCACACTTTTCAGGTATATGGAACCGCTAAAGCTTCGGTGCGGTCTTCTCCCCCGAATCGGGTGATCTTTGCAAAGCATCTTTGGGTCTTTTCTAAATATCCCTTTCCGCACATGCCGGCACAGGGGGAAGCCTATACAGCGCTTTAGAGCATGAATGCGTTTTCCCAGCACCGTACCGCTGTTTTCCGGTACCGGAACAACCACTGCGGCTGCGACATAGGATGGAATACAGTGACTTTTGAATGAAGGAGCTACCATCCTATGTATCTGCCGAATCATGCTTTTTACTCCCGCAACCGTCCGGTGGTTCCGCTGCCCAACCCCGGCGAGGGCGGGCCTGTCTACCCCGGACCCGACGCCTCCACCCCGGTTATTCCGCTGCCCAATCCCGGCGAAGGCGGGCCTGTCTATCCCGGACCCGACGCCTCCACCCCGGTTATCCCGCTGCCCAATCCCGGCGAAGGCGGGCCTGTCTATCCCGGACCCGACGCCTCCACCCCGGTTATCCCGCTGCCCAATCCCGGCGAAGGCGGGCCTGTCTATCCCGGACCCAACGCCTCCACCCCGGTTATCCCGCTGCCCAACCCCGGCGAGGGCGGGCCTGTCTATCCCGGACCTCCCTCTGTCAGCTGGCCAAATCTCTGTTACTATTGCACCGCCGGAAGAAATGCCGCCGTCCGATTTCTCAATGCTGCGGAGGGCTACAATCCATTCCGGGTCTTTCTCAACAACAACCTGATCGTCAACAGCCTGAGCTTTGGGGCGCTGACCCCATACGGCCGGGTCACCAACGGCTATCAGACGGTGACGGTGACAGGTCCGGACGGCTATATTTACCTGCAAAAATCGCTTCCCTTCCGGGCGGACAGCCAATATACGGTTGCTGTCACCAAGACGGCAAGCGGACTCGATTTGACACAAATTACTGACGATTCCTGCCCGCATCCGGAAAACCTTTCCTGCCTGCGTCTCTGCAATTTGGCCTACAACTCCAATCCGCTTGATCTTTTGCTCGCCAACGGGCGGGTGATCTATACCGACGTTCGCTTCCGGGAGAGTACCCCCTTCAAACGAATCCGCCCGGGCGATCACCAGTTCTACCTTGCGGAAACCGGACAGTATGCCGCCCCTTACCTCGGGACGGTCGATCTGGTGGATAACTCCGCGGAGGTTTATCCGCTCTCCGAGCTGCTGGTTTCCTTCTATCTGACGGTCCGATCCAATATCTCCTACACCATCTTTGTCCTGAGCCGGGGAAGCACACCGGATGCAATCGGACTTTTGGCGGTCGAGGATTCCTGAACGGGTGTCTCCTGCGGCAAGCCATAGCCGCAGGCTAGACCGACCGCTTGTGCAGACCCTGCCAGCGCCGATTACCGGCGGACGTCTCAGAGCGCGCCCTATTCCGACCGCATCACCTTCTCCGCGGCCCGTAAATGGGCGATGCTGCCTAAGCGGCAGCCCTCTACCATCGAAAAAGGTCCGGCGGCAGCCCGCTTCACCCGATGTTTGAAGCGAAAACCTTTTATGGGCGCCTTCACCGGCAGAACCGGCCGCTGCTCTCCCACAGTAGAGTCCGCGCTTAAAAAGCGCGGACTCTACTGTGCCGCTCTCCGCTCGGGCGCGCCGGGCAGACAGAGCAGGGAGAGAAGCGCGGCTCACGGGCCAACCTTTTCGGGCTGCGGAGCGGACAACAAACAAGAACCTTCGGATGATGGGGAACCTGCCGATAGAGGAATCATTGCCCTTTTACAGGATGTGGGGGCGGGCGGTGTAAGAGAAGAAATTTTCAGCACTTGAGAGGCCTGACGGTACAAAGCCTTTTTAGGACTGACCCAAGCGTCCGGCAGTCTTGAGCCAGCAGGCATCAGGCGTTTTAGGCCTGATGCCTGCTGAAACCATAAAAAACAGGGTCGGCCCAAATGGGCCGACCCTGTTTGACAAGGGACGTTTATATCTATTTTTCGTAGTACTCAATCAACGCCTGCGTTCCCTGCTCCCCATGACCAAGTTCGACCATCTTCTCATAGAGATGCAGCACGCTGTCGAGCATCTCAAGCTCAATTCCACGCGCGTCACATTCCTCCTTGATGATCTTCATATCCTTGACAAAATGCTTGATGAAAAAGCCCGGAGCAAAATCCCCCTTGAGAACCCGGGGCGCCATGTTGCTGATCTGCCAGCTTCCCGCGGCGCCGCCGCTGATCGCCGAGAGCATCGCCGCAGGATCCAGACCTGCTTTTCTCGCGTAGGCGATCGCCTCGGTATAAGCAGCGGTAGCTCCCGCCACACAGATCTGATTGCAGGCCTTGGTGTGCTGCCCGCATCCCGCGGGTCCCATATGGTGGATCGCCTTGCCCATGCACTGGAAGAGCGGCAGGGCCTCGGCAAAATCCGCCTCATCGCCGCCGGCCATAATGGAAAGGGCGGCGTTTCGGGCGCCGCTGTCTCCGCCGGAAACCGGCGCATCCATCACCCGGATGCCGCGGCGCTTTCCCTCGGCATAAAGGCGTTCGGCCAATGCCGGGGAGGAGGTGGTCATGTCGATCACCAGAGTACCCGGCCGGACATTCTCTAAAATTCCGGATTTTCCGAGAAAGACCTCTTCGACATCCTTCGGATAGCCGACCATGACAAACACCGCATCCGCACCGGATACCGCGCCGGACACCGTTTCACAGGGGGTCAGGCCATACTCCTTCGCCAGCGGAAGCAGCTTTTCCATCCTTCGGCTGTAGGCGCTGACGGAATAGCCGTTTTTAACCAGATGTCCCGCCATTGGGGCGCCCATGACGCCGACGCCGATCCACGCAATTCGCTTCATAACAACGTCTCCCTTTTGTCAGCTCTTACTCCTCTTCCTCGGGCATATCCCAGGAGGTATAGACCTCCTGCACATCGTCATTTTCTTCGAGCAGATCGATCAGCTTCTGCATCTTCTGTGCCTGCTCCGGATCGTCGATTTTGGTCAGGGTCGTTGGGACATACTCCACCTCGGCGGAGGCGAAGACGTAGCCCAGCGCTTCCAGAGCGATGCGGACGCTGCGGCATTCGGCAGGCTCGGTCACGATCTCAATTCCGCCATCCTCATACTTAATGTCGATCACGCCGTCCAGCATGGCGTCCTCAAAAATCTTATCCTCGCTGATTTTTCCGTCCTCATTTTCGATGGCAATGATGCCCTTCTGCTCAAACAGGAAGGAGACGCTGCCATTCTGACCGAGATTCCCGCCGCACTTGTCAAAATAGTGGCGCAGGTCTCCGGCGGTACGGTTGCGGTTGTCGGTCAGCGCCTCGACCATCACCGCCACGCCGCAGGGGCCGTAGCCCTCATAGGTCATCTCTTCGTAGTTATTCTTATCCCCGTCGCCCATAGCCTTTTTGATAATCCGCTCGACATTGTCGTTCGGGACGTTATTGGCCTTAGCCTTGGCGACCAGGTCGCGAAGCTTGCTGTTGGAGTTGGGGTCTCCTCCGCCCTCTCGCACCGCAACGGCAATTTCACGGCCGATCTTGGTAAAAACATTGGCCCGCTTGGAATCGGTCGCTTCCTTCTTACGTTTGATGGTACTCCATTTCGAATGTCCGGACATGATAAATCCCCCAAATCTAAAACGTTCAATTTGTATTTATTTATTATATCAAAAATCCGGTTGCAGGGAAAGCCCCCAAACGAATTTTTCGTGGGATTTCTCCCGCGGGCAGTGCTTTCGAGGAAATTCCGGAAGCCCGCGGGATACGTTCCCCGGGCATCCCCATTTTGATTGCGCAGGGCACGCAACGGTTGCGGCTTCGTCAGCCGCGCGAAATCAGACGACCGGCAATCGTTTCTTTGTTCAGGGTGCGCAGCGATTGCGGCGGCACAACAGCAAAACAAGAAACGAGAGCCGGAAAGGAAATATCTTTCCCGGCTCTCGCCCTTGTACCGTCTTGGAGTATAGAGCCACCGGCTCCGCCGGCAGGGCAAAAGCGTTCGCTTCCGGCATCAGACAAGGCGGGATGCCGACAACAGTTTTCAGGCAAAGAAGCCGCCGTTGGGACGGCGGCGGGCCATCATCCATAGGCCGTCGTGCAAGAGCCCGCTGGGAAAAACCGCCGGGCCTCTTAAAAGGCATGCCGGCATTCCGCCGATGGCCTGCTCAGTCCGGGGGACCTGACTTCATCAGCCGCCGCATCGCATCATTGGCCCGCATTTCGCCATCCGGCAGCACCCAGAGAACCGCCAGATTCTCCCGCTCGGCCAGCATCTCCCCCGTCTTCTGATCCAGCAGAAAGAGAGCAGTCGAGAAAAGATCGGCGTCGGCCGCCGAGGAACAGGCCACCGTGACGCTCCGGCAGCGTTCTCCGGGATGCAGGGTGGCGGGATCGATGATATGGTGGGCGCGACGCCGCTTTCCGCCCTGTTCGTACCAGAAAAACCGTTGGTAATCCCCGCTTGTGGACACCGCCCCGGAGGGAATTCTCAGCGACGCGAGGGACGGCGCCCGCGACAAAACGGCCCTGTCGGGCGACTGAACGCCGATTTCCCACATCGGCTTTCCGTCCGGCGGATGGCCGCAGCAAAGATTTCCCCCGCTCGAGATCGCAAAGCGGGAAAGCCCCGCGGCCGTCAGCTTCCGCGCCGTGCGCTCGGTCGCGTATCCCTTGGCCACCGCTCCGAGGTCAAGCAGCGCCTTCGGGTCGGTGAGCCGCACCCGCCCGGCACCCTTCTCCAGCACCAGAAGCTCCGGCGCGGCATGGCCCGCCGCCTCCCGCAGCGTTTCTTCATCCGGGATAAGCCGGTTTCCCGAAACGATCGCCCGGCGCCAAAGCTCGGTCACTGCGCCGAAGGTGGGCGAAACCGTCCCCAGAGTGCGCCGCTCGCCCTCCTGGGCATAGAGAAGCAGGGAAAAAAGCGGTTCCTCCACTGCCAGCGGCTCTCCCCCCGCCGCGTGATTGACCGAATATAAATTAACAATTGTCTCCGATTCGGAAAATCGGTCATAAATTGAATGAAATCCGGTAAAGCTATCGACGGCGAGGTCGAGATACCAATCAAACTCCTCGCGGGTCGGGACACTGGCCGTGAGGGTAATTACGGAATCAAAAACGCCCCAGAAGGTCGCGGTATATCGGAACAAACGCGGCCGCAGCGAAAAAAGGAGCAGAGCGGCGCAGCAGGCCGCCAGGAACCCCTGCCGCAGACTCCGCGAACATTTCCAACGCGCCATCCCTCTACCGCCTTTCTCCCGTATGCAAGGGATAGTTTGTCCGCCGGGCGGCATTTTATCAGAACCGTCCAGCGGCGGATGTCCAATTTATGATGGAGGTTTTTCTATGAAACGCATTGGCACCCTAATGCTTACGGCGGTCCTCGTCCTGTCACTGGCCGCCTGCAGCAGCTCCTCCTCCATGGGGAGCAGCCTCTCTTCCGCCGGGAACGCCCTGGACGGAAACGCCAGCTCCGAGACATTCGGCGAGATGATCGACGAGGTTCTTCCCGATGTGGATTACAGCCTGCTCCGAACCGGACTCGGCATCGTCTCGAGCACGGCCGAATCGGCCGCCGCAGAGGGCGCGATTCCCGGCAACGCAAAATTCAGCGCGACCATCTGTGCGCTGGCCGTCAAACCGGATGGTTCCATCGCCGACGTCAAGTTTGACACTGTCGAAGCCGGTCTCGCCTTTGATTCCAGCGGCACTCTGACCGGAGATGCATCGCAGGAGATTCACACGAAGAAGGAGCTTGGCGATGACTACGGTTTGAAAGCCGCCTCGGGCATCGGCAAGGAGTGGTATGAGCAGATCGACGCCCTGGAGGAATGGATGCGGGGGAAAATGGTCTCGGACGTGCTGGGTATGAAAGTAACCGAGCGCGAGGGGGACGGCAAACAGCTCACCGACGAAGAGGACCTCAAAACCTCGGTGACCATCTCGGTGACCGATCAGCTCCGCGCGTTGGAGAAGGCTTATGCCGACGCGCAGAAATAGGCTGCGCCATGCGCCGTCCGGCGGGTTCGGACGGCGCGGATTCATAGCATCTCGCCCGACCGGTGCACATTCCCAAGAGTTTCCACCGGACGTCGCCGCCTTTCCCCTCTTTTCCGCCCCGCTTCAAGCGGGGCTTTTTTTGCCCCGGCAGGGGAAAGCGCCGGTCCGGCGCGGCGCAGCGCGTCCGCCTGATACGGTTCGGTTTTTTCACTCCGGCGCGGAGGAAGCGCCGTCATATTTGCGAAAAGGTTGTCCGAACATCCATCTTTTTCATAAAAGGGGTGGAAAAAAGGTGCCGCGCCTGTTATCCTGTTAGCATGACATTGCCACAGGAGGGACACGCATGAAAATTGTAGTATTGGACGGATATCTTCTCGGATTCGGCGGACGCAGCTGGGAGCCGATCGCCCGGCATGGGGAATTTGTGTATCATGACATGACCACCGCTCAGGATGACGTCGCGGCTGTGATCGGCAACGCGGACGCCGTTTACACCAACCGCTGTCCGGTCAGCGCCGAAACCATCGGACGCTGCCCCAATCTTAAAATGATCTGCAGCTTCGGCACCGGCTACAACCAGATCGATCTGGACGCCGCCAACCGCCGCGGAATTGCCGTCTGCAACATTCCTTCCTACGGGCGCGGAGCGGTAGCTCAGATGGCGGCGGCGCTGCTTTTCGCCATCGTCCGCAACGTTTCGGCCTTCGATCATTATGTCAAAACGGTGGGCTGGACCTCCCCGAACGACCCCGAGATCTGCTCGATCCGCCAGATGGAGCTGACCGGCAAGACGATCGGTATCCTCGGAATGGGAGACATCGGCTATGCAGTGGCAAAAATCGCAATGGCGATGGACATGAAAGTCCTTGCCTACCGTCGCAGGCCCGATCCCTCGCTGGAAAACGAACAGCTCCGCTTCGTCGATCTGGACACCCTCCTGCGTGAGTCGGATATTCTGAGCCTGCACTGCCCCCTGACCGACGAAACCAGAGGGATGATCAACCGGGAGGCCCTCGCTAAAATGAAAGACGGGGCGATTCTGATCAATACCGGACGCGGCGCGGTCCTGGAGGAAGCGGCTGTCGTTGAGGCGCTCGACTCCGGCAAGCTTTATGCCGTTGGCGCAGACGTTTTTTCCGGCGACCCCTGCGGCCGCGACAACCCGCTTGCAAACCATCCCCGCTGCATCGCTACCCCTCATGTCGCCTGGACTCCCGCGGAAACCCGCGATCGAGTCATCGCGATCGCGGGAGAAAATCTCGCGGCGTTTCTGGCAAACCGTCCTCAGAATGTCGTGAACGCCCCGAAGCCCGTCCAATGAGCTTTTCCCGATTGGGCCCGTGCCCGGAAATGACCGAAAACCGAATGTCGGAAAAGGAGTGATTCTGCAATGAAGTACCAAATCACCGGCGAACCGATGCCGGTCGTGATCTGCCAGCTGGAAAATGGGGAGTCGATCGTCACCGAGGGCGGATCGATGTCCTGGATGACCCCCAACATGGAAATGCAGACCTCGGGCGGCGGGAGTCTCGGCAGGGCTTTCGGCAGGATGCTGTCAGGCGAAGCAATTTTTCAGAACATCTATACCGCCAAAGGCGCAGGAGAAATCGCCTTCGCCTCGAGCTTTCCCGGTGCGATCCGCGCGGTGCCGATCAGCCCCGAGCGTCCGGTCGTCGTCCAGAAGAAGGCCTTTCTGGCATCCGAGCGCGGGGTGGAGCTTTCGGTTTTCTTTCAGAAAAAGATGGGCGCGGGCTTCTTCGGCGGCGAAGGCTTCATCATGCAGAGGCTGTCGGGCCGCGGCCTTGCCTTTATCGAAATCGACGGGTCGGCAGTCGAATACACCCTCGGGGCCGGAGAAAAAATGGTGGTGGACACCGGATATTTAGCGATGATGGACGCCACCTGTTCGATTGACATTATCACCGTCAAGGGGGTCAAAAACATGCTGTTCGGCGGCGAGGGGATCTTCCACACCGTCGTCACAGGGCCCGGAAAGATCATTCTCCAGACAATGCCCTTCAGCAGCTTTGCAGGGGCCCTCGCCCCCTTCTTTGCCTCCGGCGGCAGCAAGTGAAAAAAGAACACCACACTTGAAACATATCAGGAGCCGTCTCCCACAAGGTTGAAATGTTCCGATGAAATTACCTTTGCGCAGTTTTCGTCTTCTTTTCAAGTCGTTTGAAAGGATGCTGCGGCAGCTCAGAACATGCCGCTCCGGACGAAATACGGTCATCCGGATGCGCGCGTATGACCTCTGGTTTCCGCACCGAACCGTATTTCTGGTTTTGGGCTTTTTTACATAGCACGCATCCTCCCTTTCATATACGAAAAAGGCAGGCACATGGTTATTGTCCATGTACCTGCCTTTTGTCTACAGACGCATTTCTCCGGCGGTTATGTCCGAGGCCGGGATTCTCGGCAAATCTGGGGGCTTAAACCAATCCCGGCGGAGCTTTATACCGGCAGGCCCAAGCGATACTGAGATTTCTTCCCCCGCACAGCCCGCCCGCAGTCCATAACCGGGGACAATACCCTTATCACGAAAGCGCTCTGTCTTCAATATGATACAGCTGTCCAGGCAAGGCCGGGCAGTCAAATATCGTCGTAAGCCATGACACCGGGATAGTTTTCGATCCCACCGTATTGCAAATGGAGCCAAGCCCAAATCCCTATTCCACCATTCAAAGATTCTTGTTTGCAGGCCGCTTTGCCCAATTCTTGGAGCGAAAGTTTTTTCGTCCCTGCCACCAGAGCTGGCGGTTCCATGCGCTGAAGCGATGCAGTCATGACCACACCAAGAGGAGCGGCATGAAGCAGGGGCTATAAAGCCATAATGAAAAGGGCCGGGAATTCCCGGCCCTTTTCCAAATCGTTTCGGCTCAGCAGATCACATTCCGGGGTGTCCCGTTCAAATAGCAGTCGATATTCTCCATGACGATCACCGCACGCTTGACCATCGATTCGGCGGTCGCAAAGGCCACATGGGGCGTGGCCACGACGTTGGGGGCCGAGAAAAGCGGATGATCCGCCGCGATGGGAGGCTCGGTTTCAAACACATCGACGCCCGCGCCGGCAATTTCGCCGGAGCGCAGGGCCGCGGCCAGCGCCTTGGAATCGACGACGGGGCCGCGCGCGGTATTGATCAGAACGGCGGTCGGCCTCATCAGAGAAAGCTCACGCTGCCCGATCATGCCGATGGTGGCAGGAGTCTGCGGGACATGCAGCGAAACGATATCGCTTTCCCGGAGCAGCGTGTCAAGATCGACATATTCGACCCCTTCCACCTGCTTCTTCGTGCGGCTGTAGGCAAGCACCCGGCAGCCGAAGGCGGCGGCGATCCGCGCCACACGCAGCCCGATCGCGCCGGTGCCGATAACACCGAAGGTCCTGCCCTCAAGCTCCCAGCCGACGAGTCCGTTTTTGGTGCCGCCCTCCCGCACAACCTTGTCGCAGGCGATGATCCGGCGGCCCAGAGCGATGACCAGGCCAAAGACGAGATCGGCAACCGCCACAGTGGAATATCCGGCGCAGTTGCAGACGGTGATGCCGCGCTTTCTGCAATACTCCACATCGACGTGATCGACGCCGGTAAAGGCCACGCAGATCATCTTGAGATTCGGGCACTGCGAAATGACCTCCTCGCGATAGGCAAAGTTGGAAAGAACGACAAGGTCGGCGTCCCGGCTTCTTTCAATCAGGGTCGGAGCATCCTCCGCCCGATTGTCATAGGCGATGATTTCCACCCGATCCCCGAGCTTCTCCCTTGCCATTGCCATCAGCTTGTCGCCGGGCACTCCCAGCGGCTCCAAAAATACAAGCTTCATTTCAAATGTCCTCCTTATTCTGGTTCCATGCGGCCTTCACCGCTCTGTGTCAAGAATAGCACAATTTTTCCGGCAGGGCAATCGGAGAGCATTCGGATTAAAATTTATTTGTTTGTGCCCTGATCCCCCGGATTTGGTTTTGCCGCAAAGCGCCGAAGGAATTAACGTCCGCACACGGCAAATCATAATCCTGCGCGGAGCCCGCATCTCTAAGCGGTTTGAGCCGCCTGCTCTCCTTTTGGCGCATAAAATTTGTCGGAATAATTTACAAATAGTTCACCATATTTCGATCACTTAATTATATAATATCAATTGCAAATTAAAGAATGATTGCAATCAAATTCCACCCCATCGGAAGGAAGTGAACCTGCATGCAAAAAAAGAGCGTTTACAGCATTGTCCTTTCCGACCGGGTCGTTGAGCAGGTCGATGCGCTCGCCTATGAAAACGGCATGAGCCGTTCCGCAATGATCAATCACATCCTCGCGGAACAGCTTTCCCTGACCACCCCTGAGCAGCAGATGCGCAGCATTCTCTCGGCAACCGAGGAGTTGCTGCGCAGCGGCGGCACGTTACAGCTTCTTCCCACCCTCGCGGACGGGATGCTCGCTGTGAAGGCGCCGGTGCGCTTCAAATACAATCCCTCGGTGCGCTACGCCGTTGAGCTGCGCACCACCGCGCAGGGGATCAGCGGTGAACTGCGGGCGGCAGCGCGGACCCAAAGCGAAAGCCTCACCGAAGCGCTCGACCGCTTTTTCCTGCTTTTCTCCCGGGAGGCAGGTCTTGACGCCGGACAGACACACATCGAAAACGGACGATTTACCTTCCGCTTTCTGCTGCCAACCACCGACACCGAAGCGGCGGCGCAGCAGATCGCCGGGCTGATCCAGATTATCCAGCGGGCCATGAAGTGTTTCTTTGACGCCTACCCCGACCAGAACGAGTGCATCCGCGCGGTGCGTTCTTTCGTCGGCCACTCCAAATTGTAATCAAAAAAATCCATCACCATCCAAAAGGAGGTTTCTGTCATGAACGCCAATCAATTTACCCAAAAATCCGCCGAAGCGATTCAGAGCGCGCAGGCGCTCGCCGTCGATTACGGCAACACTCAAATTGAGCAGGAACACCTGCTCACCTCCCTGCTTGCGCAGGAAGGCGGTTTTCTTCCCCGCGTTCTGACCAGCGCCGGCGTTGACGCCGAAGGACTGGAAAACGCCGCGCGCTCTCTGGTTCAGCAGCTGCCGCGTGTCTCCGGGCCCGGACGGGAGGCCGGAAAGGTCTATATCTCGCAGGACGTCGACCGCGCCCTCAACCGGGCCGAAGCCGACGCCAAGCGTCTCGGGGATGAATACCTGTCGGTCGAACACATCCTTGTCGCTCTGGTCGAAGAGCCGAATGCCAATCTCCGCAAGCTCTTCCAGCAGTTTCAGGTCACCGCCGACGCGGTGCTGAAGGCTCTGACCGCCGTGCGCGGCAACACGCGGGTCACCAGCGACAATCCCGAGGCGACCTACGAGGCGCTCAAGAAATACGGCTCCGATCTTGTCGAACGGGCGCGGGAAAACAAGCTCGATCCGGTGATCGGGCGCGACGAGGAAATCCGCAACGTGATCCGGATTCTTTCCCGCAAAAGCAAGAACAACCCCTGCCTGATCGGCGAGCCGGGCGTCGGTAAAACCGCCATTGCCGAGGGCCTCGCGCAGAGGATCGTCCGGGGAGACGTGCCCGAAGGGCTGCGCGACAAAACCATTTTCTCCCTCGACATGGGTTCTCTGGTCGCGGGTGCAAAATACCGCGGCGAATTTGAAGAACGGCTCAAGGCGGTGCTCAACGAAGTCAAGGCTTCGGACGGACGCATTATCCTTTTCATCGACGAGCTGCACACCATCGTGGGCGCGGGAAAAACCGAAGGCTCGATGGATGCGGGCAACCTTCTCAAGCCGATGCTCGCCCGCGGAGAGCTTCACTGCATCGGCGCGACCACCCTCAACGAATACCGGCTCTATATCGAGAAGGACGCCGCCCTCGAGCGGCGGTTCCAGCCGGTGACGGTCGATCCGCCCTCGGTCGAGGATACCATCGCCATCCTGCGGGGACTCAAGGAGCGGTATGAGGTCTTTCATGGGGTGCGGATCACCGATCAGGCGCTGATCGCCGCCGCAACCCTCTCCGACCGCTATATCACCGACCGCTTTCTGCCCGACAAGGCGATCGATCTCGTCGATGAGGCCTGTGCGATGCTCCGCACCGAGATCGACTCGATGCCGACCGAAATCGATGAGATCTCCCGCAAGATCATTCAGCACGAAATCGAGGAGGCGGCCCTCAAAAAGGAGGGCGACGACCCCTCCGCCCGTGAGCACCTCGCCGAGGTGCAGAAGGAGCTTTCCGAACTCCGCGACAGGATGAACGAGATGAAGGCCCAATGGGAGGAAGAAAAGAAGTCGATTTCCGGCGTGCAGAAGATCAAAGAGGAGATCGAGCGCACCAACAACCAGATCGAGTCCGCCGAGCGCGCTTATGATCTGAACAAGGCCGCCGAGCTGAAATACGGTGTCCTGCCCGGCCTGCAAAAGCAACTTGCCGAGGAGGAAGCCAGGTCAGCCAAGCAGCAGAAGGGCAACACCCTTCTGCGGGACCGGGTGACTGACGATGAGATCGCCCGTATCGTTTCCCGCTGGACCGGTATCCCGGTTGCCAAGCTGATGGAGGGCGAACGGGAAAAGCTGCTTGCCCTGCCGCAGATTCTGCACGAGCGGGTTGTTGGTCAGGACGAGGCGGTGCAGCGGGTCAGCGAAGCCATTCTCCGCTCGCGTGCCGGCATCTCCGACCCCAACCGTCCGATCGGCACCTTCCTCTTTCTCGGCCCGACCGGCGTCGGCAAGACCGAGCTGGCCAAGGCACTGGCGGAGGCGCTTTTCGATGATGAGCGCAGCATGGTGCGGATCGATATGAGCGAATATATGGAGAAATACTCCGTCTCCCGTCTGATCGGGGCGCCTCCCGGATACGTCGGCTACGACGAGGGCGGCCAGCTGACCGAGGCGGTCCGCCGCAAGCCCTACTCGGTCGTGCTGTTCGACGAGGTGGAAAAAGCGCATCCCGACGTCTTCAATGTCCTTCTTCAGGTCTTTGACGACGGGCGTATCACCGATTCGCAGGGCCGGACGGTGGACTTCAAAAATACCATTATCATCATGACCTCCAACCTGGGATCGGACATCCTGCTCGATTCGATCGGCGCGGACGGGCGCATCTCGAAGGAGGCCGACGAAGCGGTGCACGCGCTGCTGCGCCGCACCTTCCGCCCCGAGTTTCTCAATCGGATTGACGAAACGGTGCTCTTCACCCCTCTTTCCAAGGAACAGATCAGCAGCATCGTCGATTTGCTGCTTGAACACCTGCAGCGCCGTCTCTCCGACCGCCAGATCAAAATCTCTCTCACCGACGCGGCGAGACGCTATGTCATCGACAACGGCTATGATCCCGCCTATGGCGCGCGGCCGCTGCGCCGCTACCTCCAGTCAAAGGTGGAGACGCTGGTGGGCCGGATGCTGATCGCAGAGGATGTGCCGCATGGCGCGGCCATTACCGTCGATCTCGGCGCAAACGGCCTGACCGCGGCGGTTCAATCGCTGGCGTCAAATTGAACTTTTGAGGCAATGTACCCCGCCTTTTGGCGGGGTACATTTTTATATAGAGAAAACCACCGGCAGTGACGGTGGTTTTCTCTATATAAAAATGCAAATGAAACCGCCCCCTTATGGACATCCGTTCGATTGCCGGCCCCGTCGATGAACCGATCGTCCCGGCACAGGACATACTCCATGGGTTTGTGGATACCGCCGGTGCGGCCGGCGGCTATGATTTCCGCAATCCCCCGCCGCTTTGGCCGGGGTTGTGGGCATCAGAGGAAGGTTTTCGCTTCCTTTTGCAGCCTTCTTCCGGATGATTTCCTCGCGATCACCGGTAAAAAGTCGAAAATCAGCAACAGATCCCTGTAGCTTATTCACAAATTTGACTTGAATTTTTTGTCATTTTGGCGTATGATATGTCTCAAAATTTTCACTTTGGAGGAGCTTTACATGAATCTTTCTCCCCGCCGCGTCGGTATCATCGGTGTCGGCCACGTCGGCGCGCACTGCGCATTTTCGCTTGCCACCCAAGGCATCGTTGATGAGCTGGTGCTGGTGGACACCAACCGTCAGAAAGCAATCAGCGAGTGTCAGGATCTTCAGGATTCTGTCGCTTATCTGCCCCACCGTGTGCGAATCTCAATCGGGCAGCCGGAGGATCTCGCCGGATGCGACCTTGCCGTCATCAGCGTCGGCACCATCACACCGGATGAAAACCGCCTTTCCGAGCTTTTCACCAGCGCAAAAATCGTCCGGGAGGTTGTCCCCCGCGCCGTCCGAGCCGGCTTCGACGGAATCTTCATCAATATCACCAACCCATGCGACATCATCGCCCGTGAGGTCTGGAAGCTTTCAGGCTTTCCGAAAAACAGGGTGCTCGGTACCGGAACGGCGCTGGATACCGCCCGCTTCCGGGCGGTGCTTGCCCGCGAAACCGGAATCGATCACAAGTCGGTCACCGCCTTCATGATCGGGGAACACGGCGCCTCCCAGCTCTGCCTCTGGTCAAACGTCACCGTAAACGGTAAGCCGCTCGCCGAGCTGGAGCGGGAGTTCCCCGGACAGTTTGGGCATCTCGACCGCGCGGCAATTCAGCAGGAGGTGATTGCCGCGGGCTGGCTGACCTATATCGGCAAGCACGCCACCGAATACGGCATCGCCTCCGCCCTTGCGCGGATCGTCCACATCATCCTGCGGGACGAACGGCAGATGATGCCGGTTTCCGCCCTGCTGGAAGGACAGTACGGCCGCAGCGGATTCTTTATTGGCACTCCCGCGATTCTGGGCGCCAACGGCGTGGAGCAGGTTCTTGAGATGCGGCTTTCCCCTGAAGAAAGCGCCGCCTTCCAGCGTTCCTGCGACATTGTTGAGGAGAATGTCCAAAAGCTCGAAAAAGTATTGTAAACTAAATTTTATTTTAAGTTGACAAACTGTTTTCTTCGCCGTATACTGTGTTTGGTAAACCTTTATTTTTATTACAGTTTACAACGGAGGGAATTTTACGATGAGCGCCAGTTCCGCAAAAGTCCGCACTATTACCCGTATTGCAATGTTTGCAGCCGTCCTCGCTGTCTGTTCCCAGATCGCAATCCCGCTTCCGTCCGGGGTTCCCGTCACTTTGCAGACCTTCGCCGTCGGACTGGTCGGTTACGCTCTCGGCGCAAAGCGGGGTCCGCTCGCAGTGTTGGTCTGGTGCGCCGTCGGACTGGTCGGAGCGCCCGTCTTTTCCAATTTCATGGGCGGCCCCGCTGTTCTGTTCGGAAAAACCGGCGGTTTTATCTACGGCTTTCTGCCGATGGCCCTGCTCTGCGGGCTTGCGGCCGAAAAAGAGCTCCCCGGCCGGATTTTTCTTTCGGCGGCAGGGCTGCTTCTCTGCCATCTCTGCGGGGTGCTCCAGTTTTCTCTGCTGACCGGGATGGATCTTCTGAAAAGCGCATTGCTCGTCTCCCTGCCCTATCTAGTCAAGGATCTTATCTCGATGGCGCTGGCCGAACGCTTTGCCGCCGCCCTGCGCCGGATTCCCGCTTTTGCGCATACAAAGTGCTGACCACATGATGAAAATTCGCCGGAAGCGCTGCTTCCGGCGGATTTTTTATCGGTTGACCATCAGGTGCTTGAAGGCCCTCTCAAGATCGGAGATGGTCATGACATACATCGGGACCTCTTCGGAAATCATGTCGTAGGAGGCTCGGTACCACGAGCCCTTGCGGTAGGTCATCTCGGTGGGGGTAATCCAAACGAGGTGAGAGAAATGATTTTTGAAAAGCCGCAGCCGCTCCAGCCCGCTCATGCCATAGTAATGGTCGGTCAGCTCATAGGGGGACATTTCTCCGTCTCCAAAGATGATGGTTTTGTAGCGCTGATCCAGCTCGGCCAGAACCTTATCTGATTCCACCCGGTCGTAGTAGCGGAGCTCCGGCGTGGTATAGAGGTAGCGGCCGATATAATTATGAAAATAGTAGATTCGAAGATCCTTGAAATGGTTGGACTGGCGCACCGCCGTAAAAAGCTGAGCGCAAAGCTCGCGGTGTTCATCCATCGAACCGCCGGAATCCATCAGCAGGAGCAGCCGCACCGTATTCTTGCGCGGGCGGCGGTAGACAATTTTGAGGTGGCCGGCGTTGTCACAGGTCTCATCGATTGTTGCGTCGAGATCAAGCTCATCCTTCGGAGCGTCATCCTTGGCGGAAAACTGCCGCAGCTTGCGCAGTGCGAGCTGGAGCTGCCGCGGCGTGATGACGGTATCCTGGCGGAAATCTTCGAACTGCCGCTCCCCCGCCACTTCAAAGGCGCGCCGGTGCACCGAGCGTCCCCCGACGCGGATGCCGGTCGGACTGTTGCCCGCGTTGCCGAAGCCGGACATCCCGCCCGTACCGATCCAATAGTTTCCGCCGTTATGCTCCTCATGCTGCTCGCGCAGCCGCTCCTCAAACATCCGGCGAATCTCGTCGAGCTCGGTGCGCAGCAGCTTTTTGGCCGCCTCAGGATCGAAGTTGTCGAGATTGACCGAGGGCCGGTCGAGCCAGCGCAGAAGGTTGTCGGGCAGCGGCTGCTCCGACGCCTCGATCACTTCCCAGAAGTACTCCAGGAAGGCGCGGTGATAGGCCGAGTAATCAGTCTCGCTTTTAATGAGCACCGACCGGCAGAGAAAGTAAAAATCAGAAAGACCCGCGCAGCCCAGCCCCCGGTCCAGCGCTTCGTTGAGCGTAAACCACTCGTTGAGCGAAACGGAAAGTCCGCGGGCGCGCAGCAGGGTGAAAAATGGCGTAAACATGACGGCGCCCCTTATCTGCGGTTTCTCTTCGACCGCTCAAGCGTGTCGAGATCCTCATTCTTTTTCAGCAGAACCCCCGCAAAGGGAATTTCCCGCTCGATCCGCTCGGGCGAGATCCCGCCGATGGTCAGCGCGCGGATCCAGTCAACCAGCTCGGAGGTCGCCGGCTTCTTTTGGATGGTGGGAAGGTTCCGGATGGCGTAAAACGCCTTGATCGAAGCATTGAGAACATTCTGTTCAAGATCTGGGAAATGGACCCGCACAATCTCCTCCATCAGCTCGGGGGTCGGGAATTCGATATAGTGAAAGACACAGCGCCGCAGGAACGCATCGGGAAGCTCCTTCTCGGCGTTGGAGGTAATGATGACAACCGGACGGCGGGCGGCCTTGACCGTCTCGCCTGTTTCCGGGATGTAAAACTCCATCCGGTCAAGCTCCCAGAGCAGGTCGTTTGGAAATTCGATATCCGCTTTATCGATCTCATCGATCAGCAAAATTACATCCTGCCCGGCGGAAAAGGCCTCGCCAAGCTTGCCGAGCTTAACATACTTCTTGATATCCGAGACGTCCGCCCCGCCGAACTGGCTGTCGTAAAGCCGCTGGACGACATCGTAAACATAGAGTCCGTCCTGCGCCTTGGTGGTGGATTTGATGTTCCAAATAATCAGCGGACGGTTCAGCGCGCGTGACACCGCTTGCGCCAGCATCGTTTTTCCGGTTCCCGGCTCCCCTTTAATCAGCAGAGGCTTCTGCAGGGCGACCGCAATATTGACGGCACTCATCAGCTGTTCCGAGGCGACGTATTCCTCGCTGGAACGGAAACGAGTCTTTTCCATTTCGGACATGTAGATTCTTCCTTTCGGTGTAAGAAATTGCCTTGGGCACAACGGTAGCATAGCATATCTGCGCCTTTTCATGCAATAAGGCGCAAATTTTTTCTCAAATTCTGTAAAAAAGGGGCGCGGATGCGTGAAAAAAACGCGGCGCTATGGTATACTGTTTTTGTTGCGCTCTTTGCGGTTTCTTGACATTTTGTTTCATTTCTTTTCGTTTTCTTTATAATTCAGGAATGCTCTTTGGCGCTATTTTCACTATTTTTCCCTTATGATAGAGGAGGTCCCCTTTTATGGACATCAAAGGAAGCGTCACCTTCCCTAAAATCGGCATGCGGAATCTGAAAACAGCCGTTGCGGCCACCCTCTGCGCCCTGATCTACGCACCGTTCGACCGCAATCCCACCTTTGCCTGCATCGGCGCAGTTTTTGCCATGAACAACAGCCTGCAGAACTCCTGGGTTTCGGGAGGCAACCGGTTGATCGGCACGATCATCGGCGGTTTTGTGGGAATGGTCTTTTTTTACCTCTACCAGCTCTTTCCGCCGTTCTTTCCCGGTTCGGAGCTCTGGTCCGAGTCCCTCTTTCTTTTTATCGGGATCATCGTCATGAATCTGGCCAGCCAGTTTTTCCATGCGAACGATGCAATTCCGCCCGCGTCGGTGGTTTTTTACATCGTGATGCTCAACACACCGGAAAACGAGTATATCAGCTATGCCCTGAACCGAATGTTTGATACCGGTTTCGGCGTGGTTCTCTCCATTCTGGTCAACGTGGCCCTTCCCCGTGAATTCTTTGAGCGGCATATGTCCCGCCGCCGCCTCAAAGAAGAAATCAGCGCCCTCGAACTGGAGCGCTCGGAATATGACCTTTCAGTGGAGAAAAAACTCACCGTCCTTGAGGAGCTTGAGTCCCAAAAGAGCAATTCTTCCAAGAAGACCTTTTCGTGAAAACGGAATTTCACATTTTTACGAAACCTCCGTATTTATTTCGGATGCCGCCTGTTGATTTTAATTATTGAAATAAAATTTAAATTTTGCCTATTTTTCCTGCCCAGGCAGAGCTGCTATGCAGGATTTGAACAAAATATTCACTAAAACAATCTCCTTTTTTTCAGGCTTTTATGGCACTCTATCCCAAATGTTTCTGGCATATTGAAAAGTGCTGGACATCGATTCGATTTCTCGTTAAAATTATATGGAACGCATCCATGGACTGACCAATCCGGCAATGTTTCGGCGCCCGGCAGTCCGGCGAAAAGCGTACCCTTCCAACCGTCCCGGACGCTCCGGTCCGGTGTGCCGGCAAGCATTCAGCGGCGCATCCTTTGCGGGATGCGCAGAAATAAAGGAGCCAAATCGATTGAGCATTTATATGAATCCCTTTCCCCATGGAAAACCCGTGTCCGCCAAAACCGAGGATCTGCGTACAAGAATAGAAAAAATTACCGCGGGCGGCGGTGAAAAGCGGATCGCCAAGCAGCACGCCAGCGGAAAGATGACCGCCCGTGAGCGGATCGCCGCTCTTCTCGACGCCAACAGCTTTGTGGAACTCGACGCTTTCGTTGAGCACCGCTGCACTGCCTTTGGAATGGATAAGGTGGAAGCCCCCGCCGAAGGGGTTGTCACCGGCTACGGCCGGATCGACGGCCGTCTCGTCTATGTCTATGCGCAGGATTTCACTGTTATCGGCGGCTCGCTCGGTGAGATGCACGCCAAAAAAATCTGCAAGGTCCTTGATCTCGCGATTAAGATGGGAGCCCCTGTCATCGGCATGAACGATTCGGGCGGCGCGCGAATCCACGAAGGGGTTGATGGGCTCGCCGGTTTCGGCGATATCTTCTTCCGCAACACGATGGCTTCGGGCTTTGTTCCACAGATTTCGGCCATCATGGGGCCCTGTGCGGGCGGTGCGGTCTATTCCCCGGCCCTGACCGATTTTATTTTTATGGTCAACAAGACTTCCAATATGTTCATCACCGGGCCGGAGGTCATCAAGACCGTCACCGGCGAGGAGGTTTCCGCCGACGCGCTCGGCGGCGCAGTCACACACAACACCACTTCGGGCGTCGCCCACTTTGTTTACCAGAGCGACGCCGATACCCTCGCGGCAATCCGCGAGCTGATCGGGTACCTGCCCTCGAACAACAGGGAAAAGCCTCCCGTCGCTTCCACCAAGGACGATCCCGCGCGGCTCTGCCCCCGTCTGGAAGCCATTGTTCCCGAGACCTCCAGCAAAGCCTACGATATCAAGGAGGTTATCCGCGACATTGCCGACGACGGCAGATTCTTTGAGGTGCAGTCCTGCTATGCCGCCAACATCGTCGTGGGCTTCGTGCGGATCGGCGGTTCCACGGTCGGCATCGTCGCCAACCAGCCCCGCGTGATGGCGGGCTGTCTCGACATCAACGCCTCGGACAAGGCGGGGCGCTTTGTCTCGATCTGCGACAGCTTCAATATCCCGCTGGTCACCCTCGTCGATGTTCCCGGCTTTCTGCCCGGACTCAGCCAGGAATACGGCGGCATCATCCGCCACGGCGCGAAGCTGCTGCATGCCTACTGCGAGGCCACCGTTCCGAAAGTTACCGTCGTGCTGCGCAAGGCGTACGGCGGAGCTTATATCGCAATGTGCTCCAAGCATCTCGGCGCCGACGCTGTGCTGGCGTGGCCGGGGGCTGAAATTGCCGTCATGGGTCCCGACGGCGCGGCCAATATCATCTTCAGAGACGCCATCAAAAAGGCGCCCGATCCGGCGGCTATGCGCCGCGAGAAGCTTGAGGAGTACAAGGCGGAATTTTCCAATCCCTATCAGGCGGCGAAGCGTGGCTTTGTTGACGATGTCATCGAGCCCGCGCTGACCCGTTCCCGCGTGGCGAGCGCCCTTGCAATGCTCGCTGCCAAGCAGGAAGCCCGCCCGCAGAAAAAGCACGGGAATTTCCCGGTTTAAGGAGGTGTAGAATCCATGGCGCCAGATTCCCCGATCGTACTGACCATTCTCGGAATGGGGACCGTATTTGTCGTGCTCGCCATGATCATGTTCATGATCATGATTATGGGCAAGATTCTCGGCAGCAAGCCCGTTCCCGCAGTGCCCGCCGCTCCCGCCGCCCCGACCTTTAACCAGGAGGAAGAGGAGACCGTAGCGGTCATCATGGCGGCTGTCACCGATTTTGTCGGCAAGGACAAGATCGCCAGCATCAACATCCGGCCCCGATAAAGGCGCAATCTGTTCCTTTGAGTAATTGATGAATGAATGTGGAGTGAAGAACAACATGAAAAAATTCAATGTTACCGTTAACGGCAAGTCCTATGAAGTAGAAGTCGAAGAGGTCGGCGGGTCCGCCGCCGCTGTTGCCGCTCCCGCTCCTGTAGCGGCCGCCCCCGCTCCTGTTGCGGCGCCCGCTCCCAAGGCGGCCCCTGTTGCCGCTCCCGCTCCCGCTCCTGCCGCTGCCCCCGCCCCCGCCGGCGCCGGCACCATCACCGCCCCGATGAGCGGCACGATTCTCAAGTCTCTTGTCAAGCCCGGCGACGCCGTCAAGAACGGCCAGGTTGTTCTGATTCTTGAAGCGATGAAGATGGAAAATGAAATCTTCTCCCCCTGCGACGGCACCGTCAAGGAGGTTCGCATCAATGAGGGCGCTGCTGTCCAGCCCGGCGAAGTCCTCGTTGTGATCGGCTAAGGGAGTCCACACCACTTAAGATTGAGAAAGATTTGAGGGAATAACGTGACTGAAGCATTAATAAACTTCTTCCTGGATACTGGCTTTGCCAATATCTCTTGGCAGCAAGCGGTTATGATTCTGGTCTCGTTCGTTTTGATGTACCTCGCGATCGTCAAAAAGTTCGAGCCCCTGCTGTTGCTGCCCATCGCGTTCGGCATGTTCCTGGCGAACTTCCCGCTCGGCGGCGTCAACGATCTGCCCAATGAGACGATGCGCTTCCTCGGCACCCTGCCGGAGGCTTCTAAAAACATCGGCTCCGACCCGACCTTTGCCGCCATGCTGCAGTCGGGCGAGCATCTGGTTCAGCACATCAACGAAAGCGGCATCGCCGAAATTTTCGCTGAGAAATCCAACTACGGCGGCCTGCTTTACTACCTCGGCCGCGGCGTCAAGCTCGGCATCTACCCGCCGCTGATCTTCATGGGAATCGGCGCGATGACCGACTTTGCCCCCCTGATCTCCAATCCGAAGAGCATCCTGCTCGGCGGCGCCGCTCAGCTCGGCATCTTCTGCGCGTACATCGGTGCCTGTATGCTCGGCTTCACTCCTCAGGAAGCCGGTTCGATCGGCATCATCGGCGGTGCGGACGGCCCGACCGCCCTTTACCTCACCGCTAAGCTGGCTGATCACCTCCTCGGACCGATCGCCGTTGCCGCTTACTCCTATATGGCTCTCGTGCCGGTCATCCAGCCTCCGATCATGAAGGCTCTGACCTCCAAGAAGGAGCGTCAGATTGTCATGAGCATGGGAGATATGCGCCCGGTTTCCAAAACCGAGAAAATTATCTTCCCGATCGCCGTCACCACTCTGGTCGGCTTGATTCTGCCCTCCACCGTGCCGCTGCTCGGCATGCTGATGCTCGGCAATCTGATGAAGGAATCCGGCGTTGTCGAACGCATCAACAAGACCGCTCAGAATGAGCTGATGAACATCGTCACCATTTTCCTGGGCGTTTCGGTCGGCTCGACCGCGACCGCTGAAGCTTTCCTCAATGCCAAAACCCTTGGCATTCTGGTCATGGGTGTTACCGCCTTTGCGTTCGGTACCGCCGGCGGCGTTCTTCTTGGCAAGCTGATGAACGTCATCAGCGTCTCGATGGGCGGCAAGCCGATCAATCCGCTGATCGGTTCGGCCGGTGTTTCCGCCGTTCCGATGGCGGCCCGTGTTTCTCAGGTTGTCGGCCAGAAGGAGAATCCCTCCAACTTCCTGCTCATGCACGCCATGGGCCCGAACGTTGCGGGCGTTATCGGTTCGGCCATTGCCGCCGGTATTCTTCTCTCGGTTCTCGGCTGATTTCAGCTGTTTCTGAAAACAGGCAGGTGCATCATGCACCTGCCTGTTTTTCGTCGGAAGAGAATCCGCCAACGGCTTCAAACGGAGAAACCATGCCTTCTTTCGGGGAGTGCCGTCCGCGGCTCCGCTGTTTTACTTTCGTACAGAGAAGAAGTCAGTCACCCGCTTCGCTTCCGCTCACCGTTTCATAAGGCCAGTCATTGATTCCGCCAAAGTCATAGACGTGGTTGTACCCCATCTCGACGAGCATTCTTGCCGCCTGCTCGCTCCGGCGTCCGCTGCGGCAGTAAACAAGAATCAATGACCTTTGATCAGGAAATTCCCTCTCCGCGCGTTCAGACAGCTCATCGACCGGGATCAGCACCGCACCGGGGATATGCTTTTCCTGATACTCTGCCTCGGTGCGGACATCGAGCAGAAAAAAGCTCTCGCTTTCCACCGCTTCATCGATCAGGTTTTTAGCATTTTCCGGGTCAATTTTTGTGTAGACCGGCTTCATGGTACACCAGCTTGGGTTTACAACCTCCTGAGACGCGGAAGCTCCGTCCGCCGTTTTCGGTTCCGCAGCGGGCAGAATCATCCCGATGCCGGTACGCAGCCGCTCCGCGGTTGTCATCCCCGGTTCATAGGCGGCCAGATAGCCCTCACTGTCAATAAAGAAGGTCATCGGCAGCCCGGAAGCTCCAAACGCACGCGCCATCTGAAGATTCAGGTCATCATAATAGACCGGAAGATCCTCCCATCCATTCTTTGCAAGAAAGTCAGAAGCCGCCTCCCTTGTCTCGCCCACATTGAGCATAACAAACTGCACGCTCTCCCGGTACTCCTGATAAACCTCTAAAAAGTCCGGCATCTCTTTGCGGCAGTAGCCGCACCATGTCGCCCAGAAATTGAGCACCAACGGCTTTCCGCGCAGCTCATCCAACGTTATGGTGCTGCCATCCGGGTCAGTGAAGGAAAGGGTTCCCGGCAGCGGGGTCCGAACCTCTTCGGTTTCGGAGCTTTCGCCGTCCTGTCCTTCCGCCGGGGCGGACGATGCAGGGATGACGGAGGGTCCTTCTCCCCGGATTCCCGCGCCAAGCCTTTGATAGAGAAATGCCGCACCGGAAATCACCAGAATCAGCAGGGCGATCAGAGCAATCGTTTTTTTACTTTTCATCAAAATTTTCCTTTCTATGCCAGCAGCGCAATCCAGCGGGCCAGCAGCCCGGTCATCATCAGCAGACCCATCATCACCAGCAGGAGGCCCGAAACAAGATTGATGATGCGGTAATGCGATTTAATCCAGCGCAGCGTCGATTCAAGCTGATCAACCAGCAGCGCCGCCACCAAAAACGGAAGTCCCAGCCCCGCACAGTAGCTCAGGAGCAGCAATACTCCCTGACCCACCGATCCCTGCTGGGAAGCCATCAGCAGCGCCGACCCCAGAAAAGCGCCGACACAGGGGCTCCAGCCGATCGAAAAAGCGAGTCCGAACAAAAATGAGGCGAAAAAACCCGGCTGCCCGCCCGATACCTCCCGGCGGCTGACCCGATTCAGCCAGCCGATCGAAAGAACTCCCAGATAGTTGAGGCCAAACAGGATGATGATCAGTCCTCCCAGTTTTTCCAGCAAACCGCTCCAACGGGACAGCGCCGCGCCGATTCCACCGGCAACCGCACCCATCGCGGTAAAAGCGGCGGTAAATCCGAGGATAAATCCAAGCGCCCCGAAGAATGCGCCGTTTTTCTTCCTTTGGGAGCCTCCGCCCGCAAAGAAGCCGAGGTAGACCGGCAGAAGCGGCAGCAGGCACGGGGAGATAAAAGTAATGATTCCTTCGATAAAGGTTAAAAAGTAGGTCATCTTGTTTCCTCTCTGGAGGCGCCGAAAAGGATATGGTCGATCCCGGCGACGGTGATTGACGAAAGCCGTTCGTAGCAGGCGGCGTTCAGGCTGTCGCGCACCTGCTCCATCACCCCCGCCATCCCGGAAGCGACAAGGCACGGGGCGTCGATCTCTCCCGAGCGCCAGCCCGCCGGAACCGGCGGAGTCTCCACTGCTTTACAGATCCGGAGCAGTGTCACGCCGGAGGGATCAAGTGCGAAACGGTATCCCCCATGCTTGCCCGGACGCACCTCCACCAGCCCGGCGCGGTGCAGCATCGCCATCACTTTGCGCACCCGCGCGGGGTTGGTGCAGATATTCTCGGAAAGTTCTTCGCTCGAAAGGGTTGCCTGCCTGTGGTTGAGATAAACCAGCGCGTGCACTGCAATGGTAAAAATTCCGGACATGATGCTTCTCCTTTAATTGTAATTTTTAAAATTACAATTATTCTTTGGCTTTATTATATCAAATCAGTAGGATATGTCAAGGAAGCATCAGGCGAATTTACCGTTTCTTCATAGTCAGCCTGCACCGGTTCACATTCAGGTCAAAATCATCCTGCCCCCGGTATTGTCCGCTGCCGCCTCGGCGGCGGTTTATATCGGAAAGCAGAGTGGATTTGCGCGCCATTGCCAAAAGCGCCCCGAAGGGGCCGCTGCTCCTCCGGGGCGCTTATCAACCGCAAATCCGAGTCAAAAACCAAGGTAAAGGGCCTGCCTGAGAGAATCCCGGACGGTTTTCGCACCTGCCGCGCAACGAACACCGGAAGTCCCTTTGCTCTTGTTTCTCGCGCTGCTCGCCGGCAAACGCCGATAGAAAAACGCCGGGCGCGGGAAGCGGAAAGGCCGGCGGCGTTCAGAGAGAAGGAATCGCTTGCTCTTCCAGCTCCAGCCCCACCGGGCAGTGATCGCTGCCCATGATCTCGGGATAAATCACGCTGTCGCGGACCTGCCCGAGCAGGCGCTTCGAAACGACAAAATAGTCGATCCGCCATCCCGCATTGTTGGCGCGGGCGTGATACATATAGGACCACCAGCTGTAAGCACCCGTTTTGTCGGGATAAAGGGCGCGGAAGCTGTCCGAAAACCCGCTCTCAAGCAGCTCGGTGAATTTTGCCCGCTCCTCGTCGCTGAAGCCCGCGTTGCCGCGGTTGGATTTCGGATTTTTAAGGTCGATCTCCTGATGAGCCACATTGAGATCCCCACAGAGGACCACCGGCTTCACCGCATCGAGGCGGCAGAGATAGGCGCGGAAGTCGTCCTCCCACTTCATGCGGTATTCCAGCCGGGTCAGCTCGCGCTGGGCGTTGGGGGTATAGACGTTCACCAGATACAGCTCCGGAAACTCCAGCGTAATGACCCGTCCCTCGGTGTCATGCTCCTCCATCCCGAGGCCGTAGGTAACGGCCAGCGGCTCTCTGCGGGTAAAAACAGCGGTGCCGGAGTAGCCCTTTTTCAAAGCGCTGTTCCAATACTGGTGATAACCCTCCAGCTCGAGAGACACCTGCCCTTCCTGAAGCTTGGTTTCCTGAATGCAGAAGCAATCAGCTCCAATCTGAGAAAAAAAGTCCAGAAATCCCTTGCCCAGGCAGGCACGCAAACCATTGACGTTCCACGAAATCAGCCGCATTCTTTTCCCATCCTTTTTGTGAATTGACGCTTGTCCGCGTTCCTGTTTTTTGATATACTGATTATAGATCATCTCTATGCAAACGGAGAAAGATTCCGCGGCGGGAAGCACGGCTCGGGGCCGCTCTTCCGATTTGCACAGAAGATCCCGGACAGCGGCGCTGTCCGAAACAACCGGGAGGAATCATATCATGAACGATGTATTCGACGGCCTCTATCAGGTGGTGCTCGGCCGTAAGTCCAACCCGCAGGAAGGCTCCTATACCTGCTATCTCTTTGAAAAGGGCCTTGACAAAATCTGCAAAAAGGTCGGAGAGGAAGCCGCAGAGGTTATCATCGCCGCCAAAAACGGAGAGAACGGTGAAACAGCCGGTGAGATCTGTGACCTTCTTTACCATCTCATGGTGCTGATGGCCCAGCAGGGAATTGCGCTTGAGGAGGTCACCGCCATCCTTGAGCAGCGCCGCCGGAAGATCGGCAACCTCAAGGTCATACACCAGAGCGATCACGAGAGCTGAGTATTTCTCCGGTATAAAAATGCCCGTTTCCCGAAGTGCCGTCCGGCGCTTGTTGGGAAACGGGCGTTTTGCAGTTATTCGCCCTTGGCGCGGCCCTTTTTCAGGCGGTTTCCGCAGCTCTTGCAATAGACCGTGCCGGCGGGATTGACGGTACGGCAGCGGGAACAGACAACCCCGTCCTTCATCTCAGAAATTTTGGCGTTGACCTCATTGATCTCGGTCAAAAGCTCGTCGACTTCCTGGATGCAGACGACGATCAGATCGTAGTTATCGGTACCGACTTTCTGCTGCTCATAGGTCAGGGTGCCGATCCGCTCGTAGGTGCTCTGCACCTGAGAACGGAGCTGCATTACCTGAAGCTTCATCTTGGAAAGCTCCATCGCGGTGCCGGTTTTTCTGCCCGCTGTGCTGATCACCTGTTTGGCGCTGTTCATCGCCTGATCCAATAGCTTCATCGTGTTGCCCCATTTCTTCCTCAACTTGTCTTATTATAGCGCCGCGAAATCCCGAATGCAAGATGAACCGGTCGTTTTCAGCCGATAAACTCCCGCAGGAGAGAATTTTCCGGAATGTAGGAGTAGTCAATGTCGTCGAACGCCTCGAGAATCTCGACAATCTGCCGGACCTTGCCCGCAAACACAGAATCATCCTTCATCTCTCCGAGCATCGGCAGGATGTAGTGGTGAAACACGCAGCCCTCATAGTCGAGCATCGAATCAATCTTATAATCGACCGAATCGCGGAAGGGATAGATGTATTTCTCCTCCCCGTCGAGGACATCCTCCCAGGCGAGCAGTGTTTCCAGCGGAGAACGGTTGCGGAAGTTGTGATCCCGCACCATCCGCCGGATCAGCCGGGCGTCCTTCGGCGAGAGCACCTCGGTTTCCCCGTCAAGATAGGCGGTGCGGGTGCTGACATAGACGCGGAACAGGTCCGACGGGTCAAGCACCTCAACCAGCCGCGGATTAATGGCGTGCAGGCCCTCCATTACGAGGACGCCCTTTTCCCCAAGCGTGATCTCGTTGACCTTTCCGCCGCGGCAGCTCCGCTCAAAGTCAAAGGTCGGAAAGGTGGCGTGGCCGGTCTCGAGAAGCTCCCGGAGAGTTTCGTTGATCAGCGGCAGGTCCAGCGCCTCAACCGCTTCCATGTCGGGGCTCCCGTCGGGAAGCTTTGGGTAGAATTCCATCCCGAGGAAAAAGTCGTCGAGCGAAACGACCGGCGCCGAGACGCCGCGGCGTCCGAACTCCTCGGAAATCTTGTGCGCCGTCGTGGTTTTTCCCGATGAGGAAGGCCCCGCGAGCAGCACGACACGGTAACGCCCCTGGGACTCGAGGATCAGATCAACCACCTCGTTGATCTGGTGCTGATAACCCTTTTCGCACTCTGAGATGAAAAACTCAGGATAGCGGGCCAGAAGATTAATTTCAGACATCTGAATAATGGAGTTTTTCTGTCTGCTGATGAGTTTCATAGAATCGTTTCACCCTTTCCTTTCGTTCTTTCAGTGCCGCATAGTTGGCCAAATATTCCGAGGGAAATTTATAATTATAAATCCGCTCAATCGTATCCCCGCGAGGGGCGCGCAGCTTGGTCACAGCGCCCGCGCCCGCTGCAAAAATAGTATGCGTCTCATCCATGATAAAGACGTTGTAGAAGCCTTCCTTTCCGGAAAGAGCATAGCCGGTGTTGTCAAGGCTGCCGATCGTATTTTTTTGCCGGTAGAGATAATAGGGGGCGAGTCCCGCCGCGCGGACCCGTTTCCGCGCGTGGTCCACCATCGCGGCGACCTGTTCCCGGCGCTCGTAAAGCTCCTGTTCCTGTGCCAGCGTGCTGGCCCGCTTCAGGGTCAGCGCATGCACCGTCACATTGTCCGGCCCAAGCGCAAGCACCCGCTCGAGCGAACAGGAAAAGCTCTCGACGCTTTCTCCCGGCAGGCCGGCAATCAGGTCCATGTTGACGCTTTCGAAACCGATCGACCGGACCAGCTCGAAAGCGCGCTCAATATCCGCCGCGGTATGCCTGCGTCCCACCGCCGCCAAAACTTCGTCGTTCATCGACTGGGGGTTAACGCTCAGGCGGGTCACCCCGGCGGACTTGCAGGCGAGCAGCCGCTCGCGGTCGATGGTGTCGGGCCGCCCCGCCTCAACGGTGTACTCCAGCAGGTGGGAAAGATCAAAGCTCTTTTCCACCGCCCGAAACAGCGAAGAGAGCTGTCGGGCGTTCAAGGTGGTGGGAGTTCCTCCGCCAAAGTAAACGGTTTGCAGGGTCAGGCCCAAATCCCGGGCAATCCCGCCGAATTCCCCGATTTCCCCGCAGAGCTGTTCAACATAAGGGCCGATCAGCTCCCGCATCCGTTCCACCTCCTGCGAGACAAAGGAGCAGTAGCTGCACCGCTGCGGGCAGAAGGGAATCGACACATAGAGACTGAAGCTATTCGGGAGGCTCCGATCGTTCATCGCCTGCTCCGACCGGCGAATCTCCTGCGCGAGGGAAATCATCGCATCATCCAGCAGATATCGTTCCCGCATCAGGGCGGCCTGCTGTGCATCGTCCAGGCCCTGCGCGGCCATCCGGTGAAAGAGCTTGATCGGCCTGACGCCGGTGAGGACTCCCCAGCGCAGCGGTACACAGCCGCTCTTCACCGCGCAGCGGAAAAGCATCCGGGCCAGCGCAAGCTCCTGTTCTTCCATGGGAACGGCGGGCGACCGCTCCGAAAGCGTCGTGCCGCCGCGCGAAAGGACAACCGAAAGCCCGTCCGGCGCGGCGCGGACCAGCAGCCAGTCCTCCTGCGGCGGAGGAGGAAACGGCGTCCTCTCTCCGGCGAGAGTGAGCACCGGGAAAAACATCCGGGAAAGCATCTCGATCTCATAGCCGGAGGAAAGTCCCTCCCGGTAGAGGATCATCGCACCGCTTCCTTCATATAGGGGTTGCCGCGGCGCTCCTCCTCCAGGGTGGAAAGCGCATCATGTCCGGGCAGCACACGGTAATCTCCGGGCAGATCATGCAGCTTTTTGAGCGACCGCAGGATGGTCTGATAATCCCCGCCGTCGAGATCGGTGCGCCCGCACTCGAAGCGGAAGAGCGTGTCGCCGGAGAACAGACAGTCCCCGCAGAGATAGCAGACTCCGCCTCGGGTATGTCCGGGGGTGTCAAGCACAGAAAATTCCAGCGTGCCGGCCCGCACCACATCCCCTTCCTTCACCAGGCGGGTGGCGGAAAGGCCGGTATAATCGTCCTCGTCGATATAGGGCGCCCACATCGCGCCCGGTTTTTTGGCGAGCATCGGCGCGTCCTTCTCCCCGATCACCACCTCGGCGTCCGGAAAAGCCTCAATCAGGCCCTTGATTCCGCCGATGTGGTCGAAGTGGCCGTGGGTCAGCAGAACCGCCCTGAGACGGAGCTGATGATCGTCAAGGATTTTCTTCACCCGCGCGGCCTCGGCGCCGGGGTCCACGACAGCGGCGTTCTTTTCCTCATCGGCCACGATATAGCAGTTGGTGGCAATCGGTCCGAGCTGGGTTTGATAGATGGTCATTTGGCAGCCTCCCTGTGCTTCATAATTTCATCGGTGTCGAGCAGAATCGTCACCGGTCCGTCGTTCTCAATCGAAACAAGCATCTCGGCCCCGAATTTTCCGGTATCCACGCGGCCGACCCCGGCCTCCTTCAAGAAGGAAACGTAGTCGAGATAAAGCTCCTCGGCCAGAGGCGGTTTTTCGGCGTTGATAAAGGCGGGCCGTCTTCCCTTGCGGCAATCGGCACAGAGGGTGAACTGACTGACCACCAGCGCTCCCCCGCCGACGTCGAGCAGGGAAAGATTCATCTTTCCCTCGGCATCCTCAAACACCCGCAGCTCGGCGGTCTTTTGGGCAAGGAAGCGCGCCTCTTCCTTTGTATCCCCCTGGCGCACCCCGAGCAGGATCAGATAGCCCTGCCCGACCTCCCCGATCACCCCTCCGTCAACCGAAACGCTCGCGCGGCGTACCCGCTGAAGCAATGCTCTCATGGCTCTGGCTTCCTTTCCTCACCCGGAAACCCGGTCGACGCTGATGACGCCGGGAACCCGTTTGATTTGTGAAATAATATAAGCGAGCTGCTGCAGGTCGCTGATGGTCATCGTGACATGAAAGTTCAGCCGCCCATCCTTGAGCTCCTTCGCCATAAAGGCGTGCAGAGGAACCCGCAGGTTGGAAAGCAGGACGCTCAGTTCCGCAAGCAGTCCCGCGCGGTTGTTTCCGACGATTTCCACAGAACTCTGGAAGCTCTCCTTGATATTGCTGGCCCACTCAGTCTTGACCCAGCGTTCCTTCTGGTTCTCATCCTTGAGAGCGGCGGCAACATTGATGCAGTCCTTCTTGTGAATCGACACACCGTAGCCGCGGGTGACGAAGCCGATAATTTCATCCCCGGGCAGCGGGTTGCAGCATTTTGAGAACTTGACCAGGCACCCTTCCAGCCCCTCGACAATGACGCCGGAGGAATCCTTTCGCTCCTTCTTCGGCTTGATGGTGAGAGGCTTTTCCTCGGGCTCGGGCCGGTAAAGGCGCTGGTACTCCTCTCGAAGATGCGGGAAGATGCGGGTAAACGGCAGACCGCCGTAGCCGAGCGCGGCGAGAAGATCCTCGATGCTGCCCATGTGCTGCCGTTTTGCCTCGACCAGCAGGAGCTGGTCCCGCTGTTCCTCGGTCACCGAGATGCTGGCACGCTTAAATTCGCGTTCGATCATCGCGATGCCTTCGGCGATGTTCTCTTCCCGGCGTTCCTTCTTAAACCAGCTGCGGATTTTATTGCGGGCCTCGGTGGTCTTGACGATATTGAGCCAGTCCCGATTGGGGCCCTGCGTTTTGGAGTTGGAGGTGATGATTTCGACGATCATGCCGGTCTGCACCGGCGTGTCAATCGAGACAATTTTTCCGTCAATTCGTGCCCCCACCATCCGGTTTCCGACCGCCGAGTGGATCGCATATGCGAAGTCGAGCACCGTGGCCCCCGCGGGCAGGCTGATGACATCCCCCTTCGGGGTAAAGACAAAGACCTCCTCCGGGGCAATGTCCGATTTGATCGAGCGGACGATCTCTTCCGCGTCCTCGCCTTCCTGCTGGTTTTCCAAAAGCTGGCGCACCCATGCGAGGCGCTCCTCGAGCTTGTCCTTGCCCTGAATGCCGACCTTATACTTCCAGTGGGCGGCGATGCCGTATTCGGCGGTGTAGTGCATCTCCCATGTTCGGATCTGCGTCTCGAAGGGGATGCCCTCCTTATCGAACACGGTGGTGTGCAGCGACTGGTACATGTTCTGCTTCGGGGTCGAGATATAGTCCTTGAAACGGTTGGGGATCGGGCGGAACATGTCGTGGATAATGCCGAGGATATTGTAGCATTCAATCACCGAATCAACGATAATCCGCACCGCGTAGATATCGTAGACCTCGTCGAAGGCGCGCCCCTGCATATAGACCTTGCGGTAGATCCCGTAGATGCTCTTGACGCGGCCCTCAATATAGGCATTGGGGTGCTCGGCCTTGACCCGGTCGAAGATCCGCTGCTTGATGCTGGCCAGAAACTTCTGCCGTTCCTCCCGCGCCGCAAGCTGGCTTTCGATCTCCCCATAGGCGATCGGGTCGAGGTAGCGCAGGGAAGTATCCTCCAGCTCCTCCTTGATGCGGCGGATGCCAAGCCGATCGGCGATGGGAGCGTAGATCTCCATCGTCTCGAGCGCCTTGTAGCGCCGCTTCTCATCGGGCAGATACTGAAAGGTACGCGCGTTGTGCAGGCGGTCGGCCAGCTTGATGATGACCACCCGGATGTCCTGCGCCATGGCCAGAAGCATCTTGCGCAGATTTTCGGCCTGCTGCTCCTCTTTTGAGGTATAGGGAATCCGGCCCAGCTTGGTCACGCCGTTGACGAGCAGGGCGATCTCATGGCCGAACTGTTTTTCAATATCAGAGAGCGGAACGCCGGTATCCTCCACCACGTCGTGCAGAAGGGCCGCGGCAATCGACTCGTTGTCCATCCCCAGCTCGACGAGAATCTT
The DNA here is from genome assembly GCA_014385025.1 of Yanshouia hominis. Classification (GTDB taxonomy): domain Bacteria; phylum Bacillota; class Clostridia; order Oscillospirales; family Ruminococcaceae; genus Yanshouia; species Yanshouia hominis. The sequence continues at coordinate 57,774 of JACRTB010000013.1, forward strand.
GGCAACGGCGAGCGGATGGATAATATACGGCTCCCCAGAGCGCCGCTTCTGCTCTCCATGAGCGGCGGCGGCAAGGGAATAAGCCTTTTCGATGAGCTCCGGATTATAATTTTTGCCGGACTGCCGGATAAAGTCCTGAAGCTCCTCAAAGGTAAGGGAATGGCCTTCGTTTTGATCGCTCATATCGCAGCAACAAGCTCCTTCAGGATCGATGAATTTTCAAGCTGAACCTTCGCGGCGCGGGGAACCACCGAAAGGCATTCGCCCTCTCCGCGGGGTTTCTTTTCCAACAGGCCCAGCTCAAGCATCACCGAAAGGGCAATACGAAACCGCACGTAGTCCAGCGGGGTTTCGCGGACGATTTGGCAGAACAGCGCCTCCGCGGAAAGGGAAAGCGTTTTTTTCTGCCGCAGATAGCGGTAGATGACCGCCGTTTCTTCCCGGCTTGGGACCATATCCTGCGCCAGATCCTCGGCGCGCAGATAACGCTCGTACCGCTGTTCCCCGCGCCAGAGCGCCTCGAGATCGCAGCCATGCAGGCGATAATCCCGGCAGCGCAGAGAAACGCTGCGCTGCCCCTGATACTCGTTGATCGAAACCGAGCAGGCCGCGTCGATCAGATCTCCGGGCAGCGCCTCAACCTGATCCGGCCTGGTAAAAAAGCAGAGGACCTGCACCGAAGCATTCCCGCGGGAAAGCCGCAGCTTGCAGTGCTTCCCCTCCGAGAGAGGGATGATCCGTTCAAGCCGCATCCCGTCAAGCATCACTGTCGGCGAAGGATTCGCGCTGCCGAACGGCTCAAGGCAGGAGAGGCGCGCAACCTCTTCCACAGTAAGCTGATCGGGAGAAACCACCGCGTCCACCGTCAGCTTTGGCAGAGGCATCTCGGGGCAATGTCCGGCGGCATACTGTTCAATGGCCTCGCGGAAGGCCGGAATCTCTTCCGTCTCGAGCGAAAGGCCCGCCGCCATCGGATGTCCGCCGTAGCGGGTCAGCAGGCTTTGGCAGGCAGCGACCGCTTCAATCAGGGAAAATCCCTCGACGCTGCGTCCCGATCCCTTGGCGGTGGCTCCGTCCACGGCAAGAATCAGGCAGGGCTTGCCGAACCGCTCCACCAGCCGGGAGCAGACGATTCCAACCACGCCGGCATGGTAGCCCTCTCCCGAAAAAACGAGGACCCGGCGGCGGGTCAGAGAAGGGTCGGCCGCAATCTGTTCCGCAATCGAATCGGCAATCTTCTTTTCTTCCGCCCGGCGGGCGGCGTTCAGCTCTTCGAGCTGCCCGGAAAGCTCGGCGGCTTCTCCATCGTCTTCGGTCAGCAGCAGCATCGCCGCCGCGTCGGCCGAATCGAGCCTGCCGGCGGCATTGATGCGGGGGGCAATCCCAAACGCGATGGAATCTCCGTTCAGCACCCGGCCCTCAAGTCCGGCGGAGGCCAGCAGCGCGCGGATTCCGGGGCGGTCGCTCTCTGTCAGCATTCCGAGGCCCCGGGTGACAAAAAGGCGGTTTTCTCCGGTCAGAGGCACCACATCTCCCACCGTTCCGATGGCAAGCAGGTCGGCATACTGCTCGAGCAGCGCCTCTCCCCACTCCCCCTCGAGAGCGCAGAGCAACTTGAAGGCCACCCCAACGCCGGAAAGCTCTTTGAATGGATACCCGCAGTCGGAACGGTGCGGATCAACCACCGCTTCCGCTTCCGGCAGGCGCGACCCGGGGCGGTGATGGTCGGTCACGACGACCCGCATCCCAAGGGAATAGGCATGGGCGATCTCCTCAACAGCGGTCACCCCATTATCGACCGTAAGGATCAGATCGACCCCCAGCCGGCGCAGTTCGTCAATCGCCGGAATGTTCAGGCCGTAGCCCTCCCGCTCCCGGTGCGGAATATAGTAGCAGCTTCGCGCTCCTATGGCGTCAAAATAGTGCTTGAGCATCACCGTCGAGGTCACGCCGTCACAGTCATAATCGCCATAAATGCAGATCATTCCGCCGTCGGCAACCGTTTCCGCAACCGTCTGGGCGGCGCGGTCGAGATCCTTCATCAGAAGGGGGTCGCAAAGCACATCTTCACAGGAGAGCAGCGCCTTCGCCGATTCAGGGCCGTATCCCCGCGCTGCGAGCACCGAGGCGGCAAGAGGCGGAAGGCCGAGAAAATCAGCAATGGCATGGGCCTCCCGCGCCCGCTGAGGCAGAATTTCCCAAAGCTCCTTCTTCATCGCCGCTCACTCTCCTTCCAAATCGCAAGAATGCTTATTATTATAGCATAAAGAGCGGGAAACATCAACATTTGCCGGCCCGGTGCCCATCTTGTCAAATATGATGGGCGATGTTAGACTATCCATAACGGACAATCTCAAATTATTTCGGGAAAGCGGGCATCGTTATGAAAAATTTTCTTTCCACCTTCGCCATCTGCTTTATTCTGTGCGGTATTTTTCTCTTCTTCGGCGGATTCCTGATCCTTTCAAATCCGTGGCTGACGGCAGCTTTGATCGCCTTGGTGATCAGCCTTCTGATCTGTGCCTTTTTAAGTCTGGAAGGCAAAATCGAGGAGTTGGAGGGAAGGCTCCGAGCGTTTGAACAAATGCGGGAGCAGCCCTCAAAGGATGATTGCTGAAGGCGGACGGCTGCCGCATGAATGGAGACGTTCCTCCGCTTCACTTTTCTCTCCGCCCGCACGTCTGTCTGCCGAACGTCGCGCCCGGGCATAGGGCGTCACCGCTGCAAGCGGCCCGCGGGACGCCCGTTCTCTCCCGTTCCCCTCTCCTCGCTCTGCCAGCGCGTTCGGACGGAGGGCGGCACCGCTTGACATGCATCGCTGCGAAAGCAGGAATGCTCTCTGTTTGGTCCCTCTGTTTCTTGACGATCTGTCATTTTGCCGTGCTCATTGCTTGAAGTGAAAGCTTTTTATTACCTCCAGCGGAGCCGGGCGGTTATCCTGGACACAAAAGCGAACCGAAGGATGATCTCCTCCGGTTCGTCTTTTTCCCGATTCGATGTCCCGGGGTATGGCGGCCGGGTTTCCTTTGCATCAGTTCAAGTCCCCTCAGGGCAGTCCCTCCGCTGCATCAGCGCGCGGGCACAGCGCAGCCCATCGACGGCGGCGCTCATAATCCCGCCCGCATAGCCCGCTCCCTCGCCGCAGGGGTAAAGCCCCTCGATTCCATCCGCCATGCAGTCCTCCCGGCGCAAAAGCCGAACCGGTGAGGAGGTGCGCGTCTCCAGCCCGGTCAGCACCGCTCCGGGCGCATCGAAACCGCGCAGCCTGCCGCCCAGAACCGGAAGCGACTCCACAAGGAACTCTCCGACCTGCGGCGGCAGCAGCGCAAGCAGATCGCATTCCCGCACGCCGCGCGGATAGCTCGGCTCGACCGGATTTTCTACCCGGCCGCTTTTCAAAAGCGCACCCACCGTCATCGCGGGCGCGGCGCCGTCACGTCCGCCCGCTGCGTAAGCCGCCCCTTCGAGCCGCCGCTGGAAGGCGACCGCGTCCTGCCAGTTCGGCCCGTAATCGGCGGAATCCACCGAGACGACAAGCGCGGAGTTGGCGTTGGGCAGGTTCCGCGCGCGGTAGCTCATCCCGTTGGTGACCGTCTGCCCTTCCCCCGACGCCGCCGCGACCACCATGCCGCCGGGGCACATGCAGAAGGTATAGGCCGCGCGTTCTCCCACCCGGCGGGAAAGCTGGTATTCACCCGGCGGCAGATTGGGATGCCCCGCGTACCTTCCGTAAAGGGCGGCGTCGATGTCCGACTGCCGGTGCTCAATCCGCGCGCCGACCGAGAAGGGCTTCGGAGTCAGGCGCGCGCCGCACCGGTCCAGCGCGGAAAAGGTATCCCGCGCCGAATGCCCGACCGCGAGGATCAGTGCATCCGCGGGGAGCTCCTCCCCGTTGACCCGAATGCCGCGGAGCCTTCCTCCACGTGCGATGAACTCGTCCGCCCGGGCGTGAAACCGCACCTCGCCGCCCAGGCGGAGAATCTCCTCCCGTATGCTTTTCACCACCCCGCGCAGCAGATCGGTGCCGACATGCGGCTTTGCCTTCACCAGAATATCCGACGGCGCGCCGTGTGCGGACAGAATGCGAAGGACCTCGGCGCAGAGCGGGTCGTGGATGCGTGTGGTCAGCTTGCCGTCCGAGAAGGTGCCCGCGCCTCCCTCGCCAAACTGAACGTTGTTTTCCGGATCGAGGGCGCCGCCTCTCCAATACCCTTCCACCGCGGCCACCCGCTCATCGACCGGAGCGCCCCTCTCCAGCACAAGGGGCCGATAGCCCTCGCGGGCCAGCATCAGGGCCGCAAAGAGTCCCGCCGGGCCCAGGCCGACCACCACCGGGCGGTGCAAAAGGCGCTTGTCCCCACGCGGCAGAATGAGCGGCTGGGGAGCGGGAGCCGCGGAAATTTCCGGCAGTCCTTTGGCAAGCAACATGCGCGCCGCGCTGTCCTCCAGCGAAAAAGCGACGGTCGAGACGAATTTGACCCGTCCCCGCCGCGCGTCCACCGAGCTTTTACTCAAGCCCAAACCGCCGGGCGCGCTGCCGGCAAGCTGAGAGACCCGCTCGGATGCCCGTGTCAGAGCGGCCTGCGCCCCTTCCTCAACGCTTGTCTCAATCCTGCTGATCTGTAAGCGCATCTTTTTCTCCTTTTCAGCAAACGCCGCCGGTCAGGAATGCCATGACCGGCGGCTGTTTTTCTGTTACGGCTTTTCCCGGATGGTAATCCGCGCGGTGTAATGATCCCCATAGGCCCAGCACCGGCTGTGTCCCGGCAGAATGACCGACACCGGAACGGTGACCTGCCCGAGCGTGACCTCCACATTCGCCATGTTGATCTCGGCGACCAGATCCTGGTTGGAAAGGCCGCTCACCTCGCCGGAAGGTCCATAGACGGTCACATTGTTGATCGCCTGCGTCTGGATGGTCGCTTCATACTGCTCCGGTAAATTGCGGATATAGATATTGTCGCTCTCAACCGCCAGTGTGGACTCATCGAAGGTATCGGGGAAGAACTCGATATTCGCATCCTCGATGCCCTCGACCGAAACAAAATCGGCCGGATATTTAATCCGGTAGAAGAGATTGACGTCGGGGGCCAGCGTACGCATATCGATGTAGCCCAAATGCAGTTCATTGAAGGAACCGAGCGTCTCGACCGGGCCGGCAATCTCCACCTCTTCCGGGCTGATCCGGTAAACCAGCGAAGCCACGTCGAAGCCCTCGGGGATGTTGGTAAAATCGAAGGTGACCGGCACCGTCTTCTTTTTGAGGACCGGCAGGGTCACATGGATCGTTTCGGCATCCAGAACAAAGTAGGGGCTTGTCACCGTTTCCCCATCGGCACTTCTCAACACGACCGGCAGCTCCTCGGTAACACTGTTGGAAAGGGGCTTATTATCAAACTGGCGCACCACCGCCGCTTCCTCGACCGACTGCATCTCGGTGGCGGGGCCAACGACGGTGACTTCCCTGGGATAGAGCCGCTCCTGATCCAACAGATAGCCGTCCGAAATCTCCAGCCCGCTCGGCTCGTAAGCGACCTCGAGCACCTTCGTCACCTGATGATCAAACCGCATGCTGATCGTCTCGGGCAGGGAGGTTTTGATCTCAATATCCCGGTTGCGCGAATCGACGATTTCAATCGGCAGGTCGTAGGTGCCCGGGCCGGTAATATTGTTCAGTTTTGCAGTGGCAACAATTTCCTCAGGCTTGATGTTTCCGACCGTTGCGCGGGGCCCGACCACCTCGACATCCACCGTAAACTCTCCCTCGGTAACCGGATGCAGGTCGAGTCTGGTCAAATTGCTGTCGGAGGAATCGATGCTCACCGGAACATTGGAGATGGTCATCGGGATCAGGGTATCGACATTATAGACCACCATCACCCAGATCAGGATCGCCCCGATCACGGAAATTACCATCAGCACCGCGTTGTTGTCGAGCAGATTGCTCTGTTTGTTCTTGTTCATTTCTTCACCTTAAAGAAAGGGAGCTTGCGGTCATTTTTCTCCTCGTGCTCCACAATAAAGTAATCCTTGAGTTCCTGGGTCAGCTGCTCCCCGGTAAAGCCGCGCCGCAGCTTGCCGTTCACCGCCATCGTGATGACGCCGGTTTCCTCCGAAACGATGACCACAACCGCGTCGGAGTTCTCGCTCATGCCAAGGCCCGCCCGATGGCGGGTGCCCATTTCCTTGCTGATGGTGAAATTGTCGGACAGCGGCAGAAAGCATCCGGCGGCGAGCAGCCTGCCCTGACGGATGATCAGGGCGCCGTCGTGGAGCGGGGAATTCGGAAAAAAGATATTGCCGAGGATCTCGGCGCTCGGCGCGGCGTCGATCACCGTGCCGGTTTTGACGATCTCCCCGAGCTTGGTCTGCCGCTCAAGGACAATCAGCGCGCCGATCCGGCGCTTGGAGAGAAAGACGGCGGCTTCCCCAATCGCGCCGATTGCGGTCCGCCAGCGCGCATTTTCAGCGTCGTTGTCATTGCCGCCGCCAAACAGCTGGAGGTTGGAAAAGCGGGTGCGTCCCACCTGCTCCAGCGAGCGCCGCAGCTCGGGCTGGAACACAATCAGCAGCGCCAGCGCGCCGTACTGGAAGATGTACCGAATCAAAAAGCTCAGCGAGCGCAGCTGCAAAATACTGGAGGCGGCATAAATCATCACCAGCACGACCAGCCCTTTGAGAAGCTGAACCGCGCGGGTGTCCCGCACCAGCCTCACCGCCTGATACAGGAGGTAGGCCACAATCAGAATATCGCAAAAATCGGTCAGCGTAAAGGAACCGAAGATCCCTTTCATATCGTAAAGCAGGCTCTCCACCCTCTGCGCCTCCTTTCTCCCCTCCCAAGGGGAATCATTCTCAGAACCGGCCGCGCCGATTCGTTCGTTTCACAATGCTACCGCCCGGCGCCGTCAAACAGCAGGCAGACCGCATGACTCGCAATACCCTCGCCGCTGCCGGTAAAGCCGAGGCCCTCTTCGGTCGTCGCTTTGACGCTGACCTGAGAAAGATCGACGCCGCAGGCCTCCGCAAGGTTCCGGCGCATCGAAAGAAGATGCGGCGCCAGCTTCGGACGCTGCGCCAGCACCGTCGCATCGAGATTGCCAACATGCCATCCCTGTGAGCGGAGCAGACGCATCGTCTCCCGCAGCAGCAGAAGACTGTCCGCCCCGCGCCAGCGCTCGTCGGTGTCGGGAAAATGCCCGCCGATGTCGCCGAGGGCCGCCGCGCCGAGCAGTGCATCAATGACGCTGTGCGCGACGACATCCGCGTCGGAATGACCGAGCAGCCCCCGCCCAAAGGGAATCTCCACCCCGCCGAGGATCAGCGGGCGGCCTTCCACCAGCCGGTGGACATCGTAGCCGTGCCCGATCCGCATCACTGCGATTCGCCCTGCAGCATCGCCTCGGCAAGCAGCAGGTCCTCCTCGGTGGTCAGCTTGATATTCCACTCATCCCCGCAGGAAAAAGCCACCGGGGCGCCGATTGCCTCGATGAGCTGGCAGTCGTCGGTATACTCCTCCCGCGCCGCCTCGTAGGCCCGCAGATAGAGGCTTCGTTCAAAGACCTGAGGGGTCTGAATCCGCATCAGCTCTTCGCGCGGGACGGTGCCGGCCGAAAAGCCGTCCCGGCAGCGCTTAATGGTGTCTTTGACCGGGAGCGCGGCGGTAGCGGCCCCGCATCCCGCTGCCGCCTGAATGGCGGCGGTAATCACCCGGCTGCTGACCAGGGGCCGGGCGCCGTCGTGGATGCAGAGCAGCGACGCCTGTGGAGAAACGGCCATGGCCCCCGCGTAAACCGACTGCTGGCGGGTCTCGCCGCCCCGGACGACCTCGCGCACCTTGCGGTAGCCGCCCTCGCGCACCATGGAACGGACCAGCGAGAGGTTGGCCTCCCGGGTGACGATGACAATCTCGCTGACCGCCTCGCAGCGTTCAAACGCCTCGATGGTCCGCATGAGCACCGGAATTCCCCCGAGCTCCGCCATCAGCTTATCGAATCCCATCCGCGCGGAGCGGCCCGCCGCCGCAATCACTGCGGCCGCAGCCGGCAATACCCGTCCGGTCTTGCAGACGTTTTCCATACCCTTTCTCTCCTGTTCTCCGAACGTCAGCCCGTTCGATTCAGCGGGAGGGGCGTCCCCCCATCAGTTGGCGCAGCAAGCGGGAAAGCCCGCTCCCGCCGGCGGACCTTTGCACCGGCCGCGCAGAAATCACCCTGCCGCCTGCAGGGGCCCTCGCCTCGGGCTCATACGTCGGCGGCGCCGCGAAAAAACTGTGCGGCCGGCTCGTCCGGAAGCTTCTCCGGGGACGAATCCTGCGGCTGGGGAGCCTCTTCTGTCTGCGTCTCCCCGGAAGGCGCCTGCTTCTCCTGTTCCCGCGTCCCGGAAGCCGGATCTGCCTCGAGAAGCATCCGGTCGATCTCATCGAGCCGCTGATTCATGCTGCCCAACAGGTCGGCGATATGCTCCCGCACCGCCGCGAGGTCGGTGCGCATCGAGCGCATCTCCTCCGCGACCTTTTCACTGGCTGTGACGGCGGCGGATTTGATCCGGTCCGCCTCCCGCTCCGCCTGCTGGAGCAGCTTTCCGGCATCTTCGCGGGTTTCGAGCAGGATATCCCCGATCTGGGTGGAAAGCTCCTCATAACGGCGGGCCTTGTATTCGTAATTCTGAGCACGCAGCGAAATCTGGCGGGTCTGCTCCTTTTGGGTGCGCAGCTCCCTCTCCTTCGCGTCACACTGGCGCTGCTGCTCGGCAACCGCGCCCTTGAGCGTCTCAACCATGCCGGTCAGCTCCCGGATGCGCCCGGCACTCGCGTCGAGCTGCCGCTCCATCTCGGAAATCTTCCCTTCAAAACCGGTGACCTGTTCCGCGAGTTCGCCGCGCGCCCTGGCCATTCCGTCGAGCTTTCCCTCAAGCTCGGCCGCCATCGTGCGGTTCTGCTCCCGCAGGCGGTCGATGCAGGAGAGCACCTCTCTCTTGTCGAAGCCACCGAAAAAGCTGGTCTTCAAAAGGACCTGCTCCTGATTCTGCTGCTGTTCTGCCATGAAGGCGTCCTCCCTCTGCGGCGCGCCGCACTCCGGGTCGAAGCCCCGCGGAATGCGAACCCTCTATTTTTCAACTTCCTTTCGTATTATAACATCCTCACGTGGGAATTTCTACATCTGCCGGAAAAAGAGGACCGCCTTTTTCAAGTTCCGAAAAAGCGCCCGATTGCTGCATCCGGTCGGCTTTTTTCACATCTGCTGCGGCGCCGCAATAAACGCTTCCAGTTCGTCGCGAAGGAGATTGTCCCTGAGAAACACAAAATTAAATTCGTGAAAAATCGGGGTATCCCGGATTTCAAACGCCCGCAGAGCGCGCTTTGACTCCTTGAGCACCGATCGATAAAGGAAGGAAACCCCCAGCCCCGCCTCGACAAGGCTCAAAATCACCGGAAAGCTGCCGATCTCGACCGTTTTGGCAAAGCTGTCCAGCGAATGATTGTGCCCAAGCAGAGCGGCCTCGAAGATCGCGCGGGTGCCTGAGCCGGGTTCCCGGACAATCAGCGTTTCCTCAAACAGCTCCTCAAAACCGACCCGCCGCCCGGCAAAGCGGTGCCCCTCCCGGCAGATTCCTGTGAAATTTTCCCGCCGCAGGGTGCGGAAATCATAACGCGCTTTGTCAAAATACCCTTCAATCAGAGCCAGATCCAGCGTCCCCGCCTCCAGCGCCGCCAAAAGGTTTCTGGTATTGTCCACCGTGAGAGAGAGGCTTCTTTCCGGATCGGCGGCCAGATAACAGCAGAGCTTCCCGGGGATTACATAATCTCCGATCGTCTTGGTCGCGCCCAGGCGCAGCGGCGGACGGCGCTCCTCAAGGCCGACCAGCCGTTCCCGCAGCGCTTCGCTCGAATGGCGCAGCGATTTTGCAGCCAGCTCAAGACGCCGCCCGCGTTCCGTCATCGAGAGGGTCTTTCCGTGGTAGGAAAAGAGCCTGCCGCCGTAATATTCCTCCAGATGCCGGATCTGCTGCGTCACCGCCGGCTGTGTGATGCAGAGCCGCTCTGCGGCGCGGGTATAGCTCATCGTTTCACAAAGGGTCAAAAATGTTTCCATTTTAAAGTCGAGCATGGGAACCCCCCCCCGCTATCAATAAATTTAATTTATCCAACAATAATAAATGATAATTTGATTTTATCATATGGCAGTGCTAAAATCAAGCCATCAACAGCAAAGGAGCCATCCATGATGAATGTATTTTCCCGTCTCTCGGGCGGTATTCTCGCCGCTGCCGCACTTGCCGCCGCTGCAAAATTCTGCAGCGCCCTGATTCCCTATGAGCTGATCTCGGCCGGCGTTTTCGCCATGCTGATCGGGATGATACTGCACCCGCTTGCCGAGCGCCTCGAATTCTGCCGCGAGGGAATCGCCTTCACCTCCAAAAAAGTCCTCAAGGGCTCAATCGTTCTGATGGGGATCACTCTGAGCTTTTCTCAGGTATTGGAGGTGGGAAAATTTTCACTCATTGTGATGTGCTTCACCCTGACCGCCGCCTTCGGCTTCGGCAATCTCTTCGGCCGGATGTTCGGTATGAACTGGAAGCTTTCTAACCTGATTTCGGCGGGTACCGGCATCTGCGGCGGATCGGCCATCGCCGCGATTTCCCCCACCATCGACGCCGATGACAGCGACATTGCCTATGCAATTTCGGCTACTTTCCTGTTTGATATCGTCATGGTCATCCTCTTTCCGATTATGGGACGCGCCGCCGGGATGAGCGACATGGGCTTCGGACTCTGGGCCGGCACCGCTGTCAACGACACCTCCTCGGTTGTCGCGGCCGGATACGCCTTCTCCGACCTTGCCGGACAATTTTCCACCATCGTCAAGCTCACCCGCACCCTCTCGATCGTTCCCATCGTCATTCTCTTCGCCTATATCAACGAGCGGATGAAGGCAAAGTCCGCCGGAACCGCCGGAGGGCGGATTCAGGTCTCGGTGCGCCGGATCTTTCCCTGGTTCATCCTGCTCTTTCTGGGGATGGTTGCGCTGCGCAGCCTTCTCGACGCAATGGCTGTGGCCGGCGTGTGGGGAATGAGCGCCGCCGGGGTGGGCGGCTTCGCCGCCGTTCTCTCCTCGCTGAGCAAATTCGGAATGGTCATGGCCCTCGGCGCGATCGGATTGAAGACCGATTTCAAAAGCGTCGCCAAAAGCGGCTTTATCCCGATGCTGCACGGGTTTATCATTTCGGCGCTGGTTGTTATCGTTTCTTTCGGCGCGCAGGCCATGCTGGGGCAGCTTTGACTGTCCGGCCGCCCTTCAACGAGCGGGGACGAAGAAATTTCGTCCCCGCTCTGGTCTCCGCTTTGGCAGGCGTGTTAGCCGGCAGGACACCCGATATATCTGCTCAAGCAGAGCGAAAGCCAGCGTCATTCAGGCGCTTGGCTTTGTTAGCTTCTTGCAGGGCCCGTTCATGGCACCCCTTTTATGGGGCCGGTCATGACTTTCGGCCGAAGCTTTCTCTGCTTTCTGCGCATTCTGTGCGTTTTGTAATGTTGTATTTTAAATTGCATGGGGTACAACCTCCAAATAAAGTCAAGGGGTGTAAAAAAATGAGAGGTAAAACGTTTCGTATCCCGGTTGGTACAGAGTTCAAAACGGAAGATGGCAAGACATATATATGCCGTTCCGATTTTGGAACAAAAGGTGTTGCACTTGAACCTCAGGACGGTTCTCCTATCATTATGGTTCCTCATGATGCCTTTTTTCGTCAAGTCTCGTATTCTCTATGTTCGGATTTCCTCGCCAAAATTTCCAATTAACAAATTACCATTATAGAAAGGAAAATTCAAATGAAAGTTAAGATTATCGGTAAAACCAATCTGTCTGGTACATCTAAAAAGACTGGCAAGGATTACAACATCAATATGGTGTATGTAACTCACAAGGCCAATGGTGTTGAAGGTGAATCCTGTGAGGAAATCGCTTTGCAGGCAAATTCTTACCCTTTCCGAGATATCATCATTGGTAAGGTTTATGACGTTGACCGCGATTCGCGCGGCTATGTTGTAGCCTTTGAACCTGCCAACTAATTTGTTCCCCCTTGCGCCTGTGTTTTGTATGGAGAGTGCATTGCACAGGCGCAATCTGGTTTATATGCGGCGGTAGCTTAATAGGTAAAGCGTTGTGCGCACAATACAACTTTGCTTGGGTATGTAGGTTCAAGTCCTATCCGCCGCATGCTTTTTCCGCTTCGCGCGGCTTTTGCCCTACTTGATAGGGCAACAAATTGACATCAAGGGGCGTGACGCATGGCAGAGCTTTCCGGTGTGCGGCTTCCCCGATTCGAAACCCGTACCAATGCCCGGTTGAAGCTGTACCCTTTCTTTTACGTCCATCAGGTATCCAATTCAGATATCTTTTCTCGGGGAGAGTTTGAAACTTCCGATGGCAAGCCATTCCGTCCTTATGTGGTTCCCTCAAAAGGCAATGCAAAGAATTCAGAGCGTTCCCATTATGAATCCCGCCGCCGCGCGGTTTCTGCTGTTCGGGATATTGCTTTGTGCAACATCTTTGAGTATATGTTTACTTGGACATTGGACGGCTCTTTGATTGACCGTTACGATTCTAAAGAAATTTACAAAAAGGTTCGTGCTTTCCTTTCGAATGCCAGTTCCCGCAAAGGCTTCAAATATGTCCTTATCCCTGAATACCATAAGCAAAAAGAGGGTGAGGACAAGCCCGCGATTCATATGCATGGTCTTTGCTGTCTTGGCAGTGTTCAAATTTCTCCGTCCGGTCTTAATGACAAATCAGGCCGTCCTATTTTTAATATGGTTGATTGGAAGTGGGGATTTAGTACTTGTGTCCCTCTCGATCTTAACTATGAACGCGCTGTCAATTATGTGGCAAAGTACATTACTGAAACAGAGGTTAAAATTTTTGGTAAATGGTACTTATCATCCAGAAATCTTTTGAAGCGTCCCGATATTGTCCCGCTTGATGGTGAAACCTTTGAAGAATTCCGGGATGAAGAAAAACTAGCAGATAAACGCCAGATTGAAAGAACAGTTTATGCAGGCGTAAAGATTGTGAGTGAAAATTGTTATGGATAAATTTGTTTTTGATTCCGGTCATGATTATGAATATGCCTTTTATATTAATGACCAGCTTATTATTGCTACAAATGATGACAATTTCGGTTTGGATTGTGTTTTTGCCGCTTCAAATTATATCCCTTCCAAACCCGGTGAAACTGCTCGTTGTGAAGTAACTCTTGTTAAATCCTAATTTCATTTCAGGGGGCTTGGAAATGGTCAAGCGGTCTTTTAGTTTAATCATGGCGATTGTTCTGATTGGCTGTTTGGCCTTTTCCGCTCTCGCTGTTGATGTTACTTCTTAGGTCAGTTTACAAGGAACTACACGCAGACCACGAAACGGGGGCTGCTGACAACAAATAAAGGCTGAGTATCAAGCACCGGGAAAGTGCGGGATATTCAGCCTGTTTTGTTGTCAGGGGTTTCCAAAGGGGCTTGCCCCTTGGCACACGACTTTGCGTAGCAAAGTGTAGTGTGTTATACGCTCTGTCGGCGTTGCTGCGAAAATGGGGTTGCCGCCGGGGAGGGCAAGGGCATTTGAAACGGCAGGAAAACAGGGCTGTGATTGCGTGGCATGGAGCTGCAAGCGCAGGACTGGTTTCGCCAGCAGACAGGGCGTATATGAAAGCCCCCGTCCCTTGTCCCACGCCGGACTTCGGGACAAAATGTCCCGAACTTGTGGCCACACTTACGAAAAAGCAGACGGATTTTTCTCTCAAAATTGAAATGGGCGGGAAGCCATTTTAAGGCTTTCCCGCCTTGATTGACTATTAGCAAAGACGGGCAGGACTGTCAACGGCGGCACATAAAATGTGCCGTTCATCTTGACCGTTGACTGGCTCGGCTGGCTTTGCTATTTTCCAGATAAAATGGTATTCATAGCGCAAATACGCCAAAAATTATTTACTTGTTCAAACTCAATTTTCAAATCTTGCTGAAAATGAGCGAGTAATGTTTGATTGTCCCATTCATATTGCGTATTGTTCCACGAGAGAAATCCCTCCACAAAAATTTTGTGATCAATATGAAATTGTAGAATACATTGCGTCGTTATAGATACGAATTTTTGAACATCGATGGAGGCAAACACACTATCAGGAACACCTGAAAATGCAGCAAAAATTGCTCCACCAGAATGTGGACCTCTGTAATAACAATACTTATCAACTAAACCGCAAGTTACGATAGACAGGTTATGCCCGTTGAATGTATCGTCCAATGTAAATTCTGCTGTCGTTAGTGGCTCTAAATTCCAGCGTTCCCCCACTACTTTTGCGTGTGTGGCTACCTGAATAATTTTCTCGGAAAATCCATTGATATTTTCCCATCCCCACAGCCATGTGTTACTTGATGTTGCCTCGCTTCCGATGAATTGAAGCGGATACTTTTGATTTCCAAAAAGTATTACGCCCTCTGAAAAATCAACATTCCAGTCCTGCCCCTTTACCACCTGCTCACTACAAGCAGTCTGTATTGCTATCATTTTACCTAAGCAAGCTGAAAACACTTGAAACCAATTTCCTGTATCAATATTGAGATGCTCAATCCAAATATTTTTTCTGTTATCCTGTTTTCTGTCTTTGCCCCAAAATCTCATCTGTATTTCCTCCGTAATATATTTCTTTTATTTCCTCCCCCGCTGCGGGTTCGGATTTTTCAGCAAGTCTGACTTCTGTGCAATCTTTTTCAGCCACTTCTTTTCTTCTTCGGACAGCTTCTTCAAATTCAATTTGAGCTGCTTACAGATAAACGCCAAAGCTGCTTGCTCCGGGTCGCTGTCTGGGCTGGCGGTTTCCTCGGCGGTCTGCAAAAAATCTTCCAGCGGATTGTCCTCCGGGACGCTGAAAAAATCGTCCTTATGTGCTTCTCGCAGGTTAAGAGCTATCTTGTTTATGTCCTGCTGTATCACATAGCGGCAAAAGCTGTCATCGTCAATATGGGCGGCGATAAGCTGTCTTAATTGCGGGTCGGACAAGCCGGGATTGTACTGCTTCATAATGGTTGCGCTCACAGCGTCTACAATGGCGTTTGCGCTCTGCACCTGCTTGACTGCCGTTCCGTTCACATAGATTTCAAGGTCAGCCATCAGCCGGGGGAAGTCCGGGTGCGCCGCCAGCTCACACAAGAGGGAATTATCCACCAGCCCACTTTTCAATAGTTCAATCATATCATCACTCAAACGCAGGTCTGCAAGATCGGCGTTTGGGTGATTTCTTGTTTGGGACAGCCCCAGCAGATAATCGGCGGTCACGCCGTAAAACTTCGCCAGCTTGATAATGGCATAGTGGCTGATGTCCTTGAAGTCCTTTGCTTCATAACTGCCCAGCGCAGACTTGGAGAGATTTACCTGTTCTTCAAGCTGCTCCAGCGTCAGCCCACGCTCCACACGCAGGTCTTTCAATCGTTCTTGTATGGATAGTTCCATGCGCTCCCTCCCTGTCTGCCTGATAAATTAAGGATTATCCATAGAGATAATCATTTTCTAAATATTCAATTATATCGTTCTGATGAATGATTTTATAGATTGGAAAATGAGCGTTTCCTTTCCCCCAGGTTAAATGAACAATATAATAGTCCACTCCGTCCCAAAATAGAACATCATCATTTCTTTCACTTTTTGCAACAGCTACTAAATCTTTACCCTTTTCAAATAAACTGTGTTCTGGTGTTAATTCAGTTCTCAAACGATTTTCAAATATCTGTTTTCGGAGATTGTTTCCTGTAAATTCATACCACGAAAAATCTTCTCCATATTTTTCACGCAATTTTTCTAACACGAAACTTCCTCCTATTCCGATTTATCATTCTACTATTTTTATTTTACCACAATTCCGAGAGCGTGGAAATAGGTAGTTTTCCGGGCTGATTTCCGACCTTATGGATATACGGGGCGGGCGGTCATTTAGGTGTAGACTTAGGGTAGTTCATCGATGGACAGTACCTTGAAAACAGAATGACCGTCCGAAAAGGAATACCCCGGCTGGGGAAGCACCGCAACGAGCCACTTCGGGACAAAATGTCCCGAAGTCCGGGGAGCGTGCCAACGCCGGAACACGCCGCCATTGTCGGGGTCCCCGCAAAGTCGCATGGCTTTGTGGGGAGAGGAGGAGCAGCGGAGCGAGTGAGTTTTGCCGCTTGCGGTGAAACGAACGATACGCAGCTTGCGACGACGAGGCAGGAAGCCTTTTCGGGGAGAACGGCAAAGGAAAAATGGAGGGAACACATGAGAGAGAACCCATATAAACGACTGCCGCCCATAGAGCGCAAGCCGGACGGCTCCCTTTACCGCATGACACCAGCACAGAGGAAACAGGCAAACGCCCTGATCCGCCGGAAGTGCTGCTGTTATGAGGACGGGAACTGTATGCTCCTTGACGATGGGGACACCCACACCTGCCCCCAGACCATTTCTTTCTCGGTCTGCTGTAAGTGGTTCCGCTGGTCGGTCTTGCCGCAAATCGGAATGCTGGAAGCAGAGATTTTCCGGGATAAGGAGCTAAAACGCTGTGCGGTCTGCGGCAGAGTGTTCGTCCCAAAGTCCAACCGGGCGAAATACTGTCCCGACTGCGCCGCCAGAGTTCACAGGCGGCAGAAAACAGAAAGTGAACGGAAAAGGAGGTCTACTGTGGACAGTTAGGGGCTGAAAGGTCCTTGATTTACAAGGCTTTGCAAGCACAGAACATGGGCAGGCAATAGAAACTACCGTCTGCCCCCGGAAACGGGCTTCTAACCGTCCACAAAACACGATATGACAAATACCATTTATATCCATCAGCCGGAAAAGGCGGTCAGCTTTACCCGGCTTCCCAATTTCCTTTTTGAAGCCCCCACATTCGCGCCCCTGTCCAACGAAGCAAAGGTACTGTATGCCTTTATCCTGCGCCGGACAGACCTGTCCCGGAAAAACGGCTGGGCGGACGAATATGGGCGCATTTACCTCTACTATCCCATCAACGAGGTAGTGGAGCTGCTCCACTGCGGGCGGCAGAAGGCGGTCAACACCCTGCGGGAGTTGCAATACGCCGGACTGGTAGAGATTCAGAAGCAGGGCTGTGGAAAACCCAACCGCATTTACCCAAAATCCTACGAAGCGGTTCTAAACACCGACTTCAATAAGTCCCGTTCCGGTACGCCGGAGGACTGAAAACCGCACTCCACAAGTACGATAATCAATCCTCTTGAAGTACGGAAACCGGACGGTATATAGAAATACAGAGATTAAAACGATTTTATTTATATCTTATCCATTCCTATCCTATCCGAGATATTTTCTGCGGGATTTTCCTGTGGAAAAGTCCCGGAAAGGGACGGAATGGGGAAAGGAGTTTCATGGCACAACACGCAATTTTGCGATTTGAAAAACACAAGGGCAATCCGGCAAGACCGCTGGAAGCCCATCACGAACGGCAAAAGGAACAGTACGCCAGCAATCCCGACATTGACGCCAGCCGGAGCAAGTACAATTTCCATATCGTCAAGCCGGAGAGCCGCTATTACCATTTCATTCAGAGCCGCATTGAACAAGCCGGATGCCGCACACGCAAGGATAGCACACGCTTTGTCGATACGCTGATAACCGCCAGCCCGGAGTTTTTCAAGAAAAAATCCCCAAAGGAGATACAGGCGTTTTTCCAGAGGGCGGCTGATTTCTTAATCGGGCGGGTAGGGAAAGAAAATATCGTGTCGGCGGTGGTACACATGGACGAGAAAACGCCCCACCTGCATTTGGTCTTTGTCCCGCTGACAGAGGACAACCGCCTGTGTGCAAAGGAGATTATCGGGAACAGAGCCAACCTCACAAAATGGCAGGACGATTTTCACGCCTATATGGTGGAGAAATATCCTGACTTGGAGCGTGGGGAAAGTGCCAGCAAGACAGGCAGGAAGCATATCCCCACCCGTCTGTTCAAGCAGGCGGTCAATCTCTCCAAACAGGCAAGAGCCATTGAAGCCACGCTGGACGGTATTACCCCGTTCAACGCCGGAAAGAAGAAAGAGGAAGCCCTCTCCCTGCTGAAAAAGTGGTTTCCGCAGATGGAGAATTTCTCCGGTCAGCTCAAAAAATACAAGGTCACAATAAACGACCTTTTAGCAGAAAATGAACAGTTGGAAGCCAGAGCAAAAGCCAGTGAAAAAGGCAAGATGAAAGATACGATGGAACGGGCAAAGCTGGAAAGCGAGCTGAAAGACATTCAGCGGCTGGTAGACCGTATCCCGCCGGAGGTGCTGGCAGAACTGAAACGGCAGCAGCGGCACACAAGGGAACGGTGATCAATGACAGAAAACATTTCACGCCGCAGCATGGCGGCACTGCACTTTGAAAATTAAATACGGAGGTACTATGGAGCATATCAGATACAAGAAAGAAACCGAAGTCGTGACTTTTCAGGGAAAGGAAATCACGCTGGAAAATCTCTCCCCGGTGTTCACGCCGGAGCAGGAAGCGGCAAAACGCCGGGAGCTGGAACAGCAGCTTTATGAGGTGTTCCGCAAGTATGCCGACAAGCGGCAGAGTGAGGAAGCCGGGGCATAAGGTTTTCCGAAGCCATCGTTGATTTGCGGGGCTGCTGGCGGTATAATAAAACTGTCAGCAGCTCCGTTTCTTTTTTAAGAAAAGGAGCGACAATATGAACAATCGAATAGACGCAATCTATGCAAGACAATCGGTAGACAAAAAGGACAGCATTTCCATTGAAAGCCAGATTGAATTTTGCAAATATGAGCTGAAAGGCGGTAACTGCAAGGAATACACAGACAAAGGGTACAGCGGCAAGAACACAGACCGTCCGAAGTTTCAAGAACTGGTGCGGGACATCAAGCGGGGCTTGATTGCAAAGGTCGTGGTTTACAAACTCGACCGTATCAGCCGTTCCATTCTGGACTTCGCAAACATGATGGAGCTGTTCCAGCAGTACAATGTAGAGTTTGTGTCCTCTACGGAAAAGTTTGATACCTCCACCCCGATGGGGCGGGCGATGTTAAATATCTGTATTGTGTTCGCCCAGCTTGAAAGGGAAACGATACAGAAGCGGGTAACGGACGCTTACTACTCCCGCAGTCAGCGTGGTTTCAAGATGGGCGGGAAAGCCCCTTACGGCTTCCATACAGAGCCAATCAAGATGGACGGTATCAACACAAAGAAGCTGGTGGTAAACCCAGATGAAGCGGCAAATATCCGGCTGATGTTTGAGATGTATGCTCAGCCCACAACTTCCTATGGGGACATTACCCGGTACTTTGCCGAACAGGGGATTTTATTCAACGGTAAAGAACTGATACGCCCCACGCTGGCGCAGATGTTACGCAATCCCGTCTATGTGCAGGCAGACCTTGATGTGTACGAGTTTTTCAAAAGTCAAGGGACAGTCATTGTCAATGACGCTGCCGATTTTACAGGCATGAACGGCTGCTATCTGTATCAAGGGCGGGATGTGAAGCCCAGCAAAAAGAACGACTTGAAAGACCAAATGCTGGTACTGGCTCCCCATGAGGGCATTGTTCCCTCCGACATCTGGCTGACCTGCCGCAAGAAGCTGATGAACAACATGAAAATCCAGTCTGCCCGAAAAGCCACCCACACATGGCTGGCGGGAAAAATCAAGTGCGGGAACTGCGGGTATGCCCTTATGAGTATCTTCAATCCCTCCGGCAAGCAATACCTTCGCTGTACGAAACGGCTGGATAACAAGAGTTGTCCGGGGTGTGGGAAAATCATTACTTCGGAACTGGAAGCTGTTGTTTATCAGCAGATGGTAAAGAAACTGGCAAGCTACAAGACGCTGACAGGCAGAAAGAAAGCGGCAAAGGCAAACCCGAAAATTGCCGCCCTGCAAGTGGAGCTTGCCCATGTGGACAGCGAGATTGAAAAGCTGGTGGACAGTCTGACGGGCGCAAACAATGTGCTGCTCTCCTATGTGAATGTGAAGATAGCGGAACTGGACGGACGCAAGCAGGAACTTCTGGCGAGGATAGCGGAACTAACGGTGGAAGCCATTAGCCCGGAACAGGTCAGCCAGATTTCCGGCTACCTCGACACTTGGGAGAATGTATCCTTTGACGACAAGCGGCGGGTGGTGGATTTAATGATTACCACCATAGCCGCCACAAGCGACAGCTTGAACATCACATGGAAAATCTGACGGGCGGCACACCTCCCGTCAGACCGTTACCCTGTGTAGTCCCTTGTAAACTGTACTTTATGATTTTTCAGATAGCGGGGTGCAGGTCTTTGCGGCTCCGCAGAGTGTTGCAGCTGCTTCCTTAGCTGCTGCGGCTGATACGGCATCCGCAACGGCTGGGGAGTATGGTTATATTCCTAATAATTTTTCTGCATCTTATCATTTTTTAGCTTCTGATTCTTCCGCAACATCTCGTGTTGAGTTTGTCTATTACAAAGGCACTTATTTTCCTGCTGGTGATTATGTTTTTTCGGCTGTATTAAGTCAAGCTCCTACAGCTGGCTTTGTTTGGTATAGCGGTACTTATCCCGGTTCGTCTGTATCTGTCGATGGTAATAAGATCACTTGGTCTATTTCGGTTGATGACCCTTTTACTGTTACCTCTTCGATAGGTTTTTTTGCTACTTATCCTCTTTCGGTCGATTCGTCTGCTATTACTTATGAGTCTTATTCCGCTACCTATTATACTCCTGTAGATGGTATTTCATCCGGTTTTACATATTCTTCTGGTGCTATTAGTGATAGAGATCATCAAGATTATGATACTGTATCCGCTTCTTTCGGCGATCAACCTGCCGGTGATTATTTAATTAACATTTATCATTGGGGTCAATCTTACGATGTTAATTTTGCTTTGCTTTATAATGGTCGTCGTTTGTCTGCGTCTACTGATGGCGGTGTGACTACTGCTGTTGTCTCTCATGGCGGCGGTGATCTTACAATCACTGGCAGTTTTGATATAGTCCGCACTACTAATTGGGATACTGTTGGCGGCTCTTTTTTTGAGGGCGGCGGAAATATCGTCACTGATGCCCCCGGCTCTTGGACCTTTAATATATCTGACATCGTTGCTGTCCCTCTTACTAATTCCAGTGTTGAGCAATACGGCATCTGCGGCCCTATCGTTGGTTTCTTCCGGGACCAGTACAGCTCCCTCAAATCTTTTCTTTCTGGTCAATTCCAGTCGATTAAAGATATTTTTAAGGGTGATGAAACCGGAAAATTGGATGCTGACATAACAAAGGGTGAAGAATTACATGAACAAGAAAAACAAGTAACAGATGCTATTATTGTTGGTTTTGATGATGCTTCGAAAAATGTTGATCCTTCTACAATCACGATTCCTAATGATGTTTTATCTGGTTTTGTTTTTATGAGCGATCTTTTTATGCTTGTTTTTAATGGCTTGGGAAATTATAAAGCCCTTGTAATGATCCCTCTTTGCATTGGTATTGCCGCGATTATAATTGGTCGTGGATTTTGGGCTGCTGCTGGTTATGCCCCTCGACGTGGTAACTATAGAGTACGTGTCAATCCTTATAATCAAAGTTATAAAGGCTTACCTAACCCCGGAAATTCCGGCTCGTTGAAAGGCTAGGGGATTTTATGACTTCTTTCTTTCAGCAAATTTTAGATGTTATTTCTTTAGCTTTTGATTTTATTCTTAATATTTTGGAAGCTATTGTTAATCTTTTTTCTTTAATTTTTTATTGGATGCCTTGGCTAACTACTCTTTTTGGCTTTCTTCCGTCTATATTAGTTTCCTTTGCAACTCTCGCAATGTTTCTTTCCCTTATGTTTTTTATTATTGGGAGGAATAAATAATGGAATTTTATAATTTTTTTATTACCGTTATGCAAGGCTGTTTTTCTTTTCTTTCCCGTATTCCGATAGGTTCTAGTTCTCTTTTAGGCATAATTGTCTCTTCTTTAATTCTTGGCATGTTAATCCGTTCTTTTGTTATGACTTCTCAATGATAGGTGATTTTATGATTGATGTTATGGTTTATAACGGTCCTGATCATATGGGTTTTGCATATGTCTTAGAGCATTCTTCTCTTGCTGGTTCTTTTCCTTCTTCTAAATATGCGGATGCTATCTGTTTCTGTGATTTTTTGCAAGCTAAGGGTTTTAATGCTTTTTGCCGTCATCGGGAGGGCTAAATGTGCGTTGTTTTCTTTCGTTGGTTCTGGCGTTCTGCCTGTGCTTACTCCCTGTTTCTGCTGGCGCTCTCACTTATGCTGAGTATTTAGCCGATCAAGGCTATTCGCAGGACGAAATCGACCAAATTATCAGTAGCGGCGAAGATGTTTCCGCTTCTGATACTTCCAACAGCACAATTTATATTGATAATTCTCAACTTTTGGATTCTGGTTCTTCCGTACAGGTCGATTCTCTTACTGTACAAGCTCAGCAGGTTTTGTTATCGGCTCCTGAAAATAACGATTATCCTTCCGGTGCTCCTTTGGCTGGTGGTGTCTATATGCAGGTTACTACAAGTGCATTGGGGGAATTGCTAATCTATGTACCATCTAATTATCAGTCTAAAGCATTTACTTTTGAGTCTGGCACCAAAGAGGTTATTAATATTACGTCGTCAACTATTACGGCTTATGTGGTCGACCAAGCGGATTATTCGTTCCGTTGGTCCTCTTTTGGTCGGTTGCAGTATCGGCGCAATAGTGGTTCTTATTCTTATGAAGATGTCAATATTACCGACATTTTGAATACAAATATTGTTTTTGTTGAATCAAATGATGATCTTCCGCCCGTCCCTGATTCGAATATGTTGCAAATTATTATTACATTTCTGTTAGGAGGTTGCTTATTGTGTCTATTTATCAAGCGGTTATAGATTTGATCGGTGTTCCTCCTGCTGGATATGATATCATTGTTTGGATTGTCTGTGCTGTCATTCTTCTTTATATTATCACAAGCGCGTTTTCAATCCTTGCTGCTATTTTTAATTTTGCATCTGGTAAAAAGTAGGGAAGGGGAGTTGCCTTAATGACTATGGCTTCTTTTGTTTCTGTCCTTTCCTTAATTTGGGAAGAGATAATGCTTCTCCTTTATAAAATAGGGAATCTTTATGTAACTTTCCCGTTTCTTATGGTGGCTCTTTGCTTGTTCGTCCTCCGTCTCGTTATTAATCTTTTCAAGTACATTGTTCATTAGCTGATGGCCACAGCTTTTGATATAGATTTCATTTTAATTTTATTTTGAAGGGTGTGTATTATGGACATGGAAGCTTTGCTCGGTCAGCTTGTTCTCGTTTCTACTCAGGTCCTTGATATTGTCGCGCAGGTCTGCACGACAATCGTTGCTCAACCGTTCCTCCTGCTTACTACTGGCATTCTTCTGCTTGGTGGTGCAGTTGGTGTTGTCGGCCGTCTCCTTTCGCGCGGCTAATCAAATGCAAAAGGCCGGGCGGCCAGCTTTAGCGCCGCCCGGTCTTTGCTATGGCATGAGGTAAAAATATGGTTGATTTTGTAAGTAAATTAGTTAATCTTTGTCTTGTTCCTCTTTATCATTCTGACAATCTTCTTTTCTTCATTCCTTTTTTTGCACTTTTTTGGTGTTTTGTTTGGTCTATGATCTATCGTCTCTCTAGG
This sequence comes from Yanshouia hominis, assembly GCA_014385025.1. GTDB lineage: Bacteria > Bacillota > Clostridia > Oscillospirales > Ruminococcaceae > Yanshouia > Yanshouia hominis. The sequence goes on from JACRTB010000013.1 coordinate 81,418, forward strand.
AGGCTTTAATATATGACTATGTTATCTCTTGCTAAATGGGTTTTTATTCTTTTTTTCTCTGTTATTTCTCTCGGTTATATTTATCATCTTCTCACTCGTCGCTATCTTAACCCATATAAACTTACTATGATTTTTGGTAAAAAAGGTGCGGGTAAAACTACTCTTTTAACTAAGCTTGCCCTTAAATATCAGTCTCTCGGTGTCCCTGTATATTCTACCGAACGTATTCCGGGATGCTATCTCATTACTCCCGAAGATATTGGTTATATCGAACTTCAACCTGATTCCGTTCTTCTCATTGATGAGGTTGGTATGATCTGGGATAATCGCAACTTCAAAAATTTTAAAACAGAGGTTAGAGATTGGTTCAAACTTCAGCGGCATCGCAGAATCACAGTTTTCATGTTCAGTCAGACCTTTGACGTAGACAAAAAATTGCGCGATCTTACAGATAGTATGTATCTTGTTGAAAATAAATTCCGGGTGTTCAGCTATGCTAAGAAAATTCTCAAAATGACAGTTCTTAATAAATCTACTGCCGAAAGCCCCTCGAAAATTGATGAAGATTTGGAATTTGAGAGCATTCTTCTTGCCCCTTGGGGAAGCCGCAAGTTTACATTTATTCCCAAATACGCCAAATATTTTGAATCTTTCAACTGCCCAGAACTCAAGCATAAGGAATTGCCTTTACTCCCGCCTTTTGATCTTCCTAAAAAAGCTAAAAATAAAAAGGACGCTATTTAGCGTCCTTTTCTTTTCTTAGTTCTTCTCTAATTTCTTCTTCTAACAACATTTCATTTTTTATTTGTGCTCTTTTTATTTTCCCTGATAATATTAATGCTATTTTTATTATTCCGTACAAAAAGAAAAGGCTTATTGCATTAATTATTATTGTAAATGCTATTTGTTTTGGTTCACTAATTATTGTTGTAATTATTCCAAATATATATATTCCTATAAATACTTTTTCTATTAATCCTATTTTCTTTTTTTCTTTCATTTTTCATTTTCCTTCATGTCTTTTTCGATTAAATCATTGATATAGGCATTTAGACTCATTCCCTTTGATTCTGCGTGAGCTTTGATAATGTCTTTTTCTCCTCGTTTAACTCTTAGGCGTATATCTTCATACGCCTTTTTTTGATACTTTAAGATTGATTCGTTTGAATTTCGGCTCATTTTATCACCCTTTCAGTTTTCAATTATATCATAAATAAATAAAGGTACCAATATATAAAATGTATATAATGGTACCACTATATTTGTTTATTTTACCGATTTACATAATGGTACCATTATGCTATACTTATTACAGTAGCAAGGGGGCAGAAAGGATATCAAATGATAGTCAAATACAAATCCCTCACCAAAAAGCAAAAATATGAGTACATCGCAAATCAAATGAAATTGGCTGAAAAAGCTTATCTCAAGAAAAAAGAAGAAGAGGCCAAGCGCGGCAACGCTTAACCTCTAACCCGTAAGCAAAGGCCACTTGTTAAGCCCCCTTGCTACACTCAATATTAGCAGACACAAGATAAAACGTCAAGAGAAGGAGATATAAAAATGTGCTATGATTTTTACATTTACAAAGGTTCTGTTTACACTTCTGCCGCATTACTTTACTGTTATGGTATTACTCCTAATGCTTTAGATGTTAAGTTTCTTGGCCGCTTCTCTGATTGGGAATCTGCTGATAGTTTCTTTCAATCCTCCAAAGCGAAAAAGTCTTAACTATTAGGGGCATCCCGCCCCGTCCCCCTTCTCTTTGTCCAGCCCGTATCTACCCACCCTTACCGCGCAGGTAGTCAGAGTTTGCAAGCCATACGAGCGCAGACGGCCCTACAGCATTCCGGGGTGCAGTACCTGCCCGGCACGTTATTAAACCTTGAAAGGAAGTACAACAGGCGCGTAGTGGCGCTGTCAAACGGTGTGGAGGTAGTGCCATGGCAAAACATCTGACCGAAAAGCAACGCATAGAGCTTGAAACTTTATACCGCCTTGGATACAGCCGCCG